>JAIXKS010000058.1:0-97028 GCA_026928325.1 Chitinophagales bacterium
ATGACGAGTATTTTTAACGATGAGATTTGGAAAAAGAACGACATTTCATTAAGATTTTTTTGTGGAGAGCACTGTGCTCTGTCTATAAAAAGACTTAAATAATAATGGAAGTTGTTTTTTTAAAGATCAAGGCGAAAACACAGGCATAGTGGTAACTATGGCGAGTATTTTTAACGATGAGATTTGAAAAAAGAACAACATTTTATTAATTTCTTTATTTTGACGGAGCATTAAAGGTGCAGTGAATGGGCAAGGATTATTTTGAAAATATAATAGATGGATATGCATAAGACTTGGTATATAGCTTTTATATTGTTTTTTTTCAGCCTTTCGGCAAATAGCCAGCAGCTAATTGTTAAAGTTAGTATGGATACGCTTTATGCTGACGACTATCTCAGCGTAGAATTTACTTTAAATAATCTCGAAGGCAATTTTATAACGCCTGATTTTAGCGATTGGAAGATTATATCCGGGCCTAATACGTCCTCTAGTTTTACCATGATAAACGGTGTAACAAGCCAAAAAAAAACCTTTAGCTACGTCCTTCAACCGAAAAATAGCGGGACTTTATATCTTGGATCGATAGCTGTTGGCAATGAATCCATATCTATTGCTTCTCAGCCAATCCCTATTGTCGTGCTACATGCTGAAAACAAGCGTGTCCAATTAAAAGTGCAACCCAAGACCTTTACCTATGCTGACGATACGCCGACTCAATCTTCTGTCAAATCCAAAAGAGTTTTAAAGAAGTTCTGATATGAATCCCGTTATGCTCAAGCCAATCACGCATCTTATCTTACTTTTGTTAATCATTCCCGTGGGACTATCCGCACAGAATGCCAGATTCTACATGGAAAGTGATCGAGATAAAATACAAATTGGAGAAACGGTAGCTTTAACGGCAACGCTCGAAAATATCAATTCGAACACCATCGCCATGCCAGATTTTTCACCTTTTAAGATCGTCAGCGGGCCGAGCAAATCGTCATCTATCAGCATTATCAACGGAAAAAAAACGAGTTCCATTGCTTATCAATATATCCTTATGGCGACCGAAGCTGGCAAGATAAAAATAAGCCCTGCTTCCGCAAAAATCGGATCCAAAGATATTTTTTCTAATGATCTAACCATCGAAGTTACTACCGGAAATATAGCAGCTGCCTTTGCGGAAGATGTAACCGGAGATATCAACCTAAGACTTGAAATTTCGTCAACAACAGGATATATCGGCCAACAATTGGTCTTAGACTATGCCATCTATACTCGGGAAAATATCGCTTCCTACGATTTTTTAAATCAACCACAAGAAGATGGGTTTTACGTACTTCCGATTAATAACGTTCGAGAACGAGCACAGGTTAAAACCATCAAAGGCGTACCTTACAATTATCAGGTAGTCGCCAGACAAGTACTTTTCCCTCAAAAAACAGGAACATACACGATTGGTCCGATTAATATACGAGCCAATATCCCGGTTAATAACGGCGGTTCCTCTTTTTTCTTCAGAGAGTATAAACCGGTTACGATTACTTCCAATACTCTAAAAATCAATATTGCGGCACTTCCCGAACCACAACCCGAAAACTACTGTGGCGCTGTCGGCGATACCCAAATCAAAGCCAACCTACAAAAAGGAACCGTTCATGTTGGCCAGGCCATCGTCCTTACTGTAGAAATCGAGGGTAAAGGCGATCCTAAAACGACAATAGCTCCTAAAATGAAAATTCCGGAAGGCCTCGAAGCCTATGAGCCTTCTTTGATTATAGACGAGTCTAAACAGATTAATACCGGCGTTCTTGTTCACAAAAAATACGAGTACATCTTCATTCCTAAGGAACCCAAAATATACACGCTCAATCCAGAATTAAGTTATTTTGATCCTGAAAAAAAAGCATATCAAACCGTTTCTGGCGGTAGTTTTACGGTCAATGTCACAGAAGGTGACGCAACAGATTCAAAACCTCTAACCCTTTCAAAAGAGGGTTTGTCCGATATAAACGAAAATTACAAAGTATATAATCTCGAACAATATCGTTGGAAAACACCGCTCTATGTTTCGTCCATACTAGGGATAACCTTATTAACCTTAGGTGGCCTTTTTTATAAGAAGAAAAAAGCACAACATGTTGATACGCAACGCGCTAACTTCAACAAGGCTGAATCTGTAGCGCAACGACATTTAGCGAAAGCTGCGGAGTATAAATCCAATCAAGATTTTAAAGCCTTTTATGAAGAAATCGCATCTGCCACAACTGGATATGTGATAAAAAAATATGCAATTCCGCATAGTGAAGCTTCCGTCAATAATATCGTCCAATGGCTTACAACCAAGGGTGTTTCTCAAGAATTAATCGACCATTATCAATGGATTCACAAGCAAGCGGAACTTGCAAGATTTGCTGGCACTTTTGGTGATATGGATGAAGTTTATACCACAGCTTCTCAATTTATCGCAGGAATGATAGCCTAATATTTACGACATTGTAGCGTTGAATCTAAAGGAAATTCTTATAGAAATACAAAACTGAAAAAGAAGATTCATGATTAGGGATGTGCTTTTAACTCATTCCATAAAATCAAATCAAAAATTTTCCATTTTCATAGATTAACTTGCCATCTGCCCAGATTTGACCACCATCCTTCATATCAGCAATCATATCCCAATGCACAGAAGAACTGTTTTTTCCTCCTGTTTGCTTATAAGATTGCCCTACAGCCATATGAACCGAACCCCCAATTTTTTCATCAAACAAAATGTTTTTTGTTGTGCGCTGAATGTGGTAATTAGTACCAATAGCAACTTCACCAAAATATCTGGCACCTTCTATTGCAAACACTTGATCCAAGACTTCTTGACCTTTTTCGGCAGACCATCGTACAACCTGACCTTGTTCTATCTCCAACTTAATACCCACAACCTCTGTTCCCAAATAAATCGATGGATAGTCAAAGTAAATATATCCTTCGACAGAATCTTCAATCGGTCCGGAAAACACTTCGCCGCTAGGCATATTATTGCGACCATCTGAATTAATCCAAATTCTATCTTTCACACTAAATCGCACATCTGACTTTTTGTTTTTATACTGAATTTGATCGCATTTATTAAGATAATCGACTATTTTTTGTTGTGATTCTCGCACTTGTATCCAACTCTGGGCAGGATCTTCATCGTATAATCGACAAGCATCATAAACAAAATGTTCGTATTCTTCTAAGCTCATGCCCGCTTCTTGAGCCGAAGCTTGAGTCGGAAACTGACACAGACATCGCTTTAAACTTCGATCTGCTATCCGTTCGGAATATATCTGATTGATCACCTGGTTGGCCTGCATGCTACGTGCTGTTTTTGCAGAATCGTTATTTTGGTCTTCTCGCAAATTAAAAGGAGCTCGAATGACAAGATAAGCGTCAAACGTCTCCATCATCTCCCTTTTAAATGGATTGACATAATCTAATTGTGCGTCATCGGCTTCTGTTATAAAAATCTTTTGTTGCTCACTAAAAGTCATTTGATACTCTACATGTGCACCCACTCGAATCGCCGCTCGATACACTTCTCTCAATAGAGACTCTGCCAATGAAGTAGTAGTAATATAAAGTTTTTCTCCCTTTTTTAATTCCAAACAATAATGAACCAAAAGGTGCGCATATTTTTGAAGGATGGTTTTCGACATCATGATTATAATTTCAGATACACGATAAAATAGCAAATGCTGTATAATTTTAGAAGCATTATTGAAGGCTTTTTGTTTAAAATTAACCCTAAAATTATAAAAAACATTTAATTTTGGATTTTAATTACAATTTCTAATATTACCAGCATGATGCGCATTCTAAAATATACTTTTTTCATCCTTTTAATCTTCATTTTTGAGCATTGCTCAAAAGAAGCCGCCACCGCTAAACGACCTATCGAAAATTGGGTTTTTCGGTCTGTCCTTGATTGGAATCCTCGGATGATTACGCTAGCACTATCCGATCAGGTGTGGGCAGCTTACCATACTTCTACCGGAGGATTATACAAAGTATGGAAAGGCAGTGTATATTTTGACGGCGCTGTTTACACCAAGGCACACGGACCACAACCCATAAGTTTAGGTAATAGTTACTTCGAAAACGAGTACACCAATCCGTGGTTTTTACTTCATGGCACCGACACCATAGCGGTAGATTATCGGTATTTAGGCCATCGGTTTGTCAAAGAGCGCGTTCAATTGATGTACCAGTTGACCAGCCCATCCTTACCGGCGCCCATCCGCATTTTTGAAGCAGCAGACGCATCCATGAAAGGCGGAAATCCCGTATTTGAAAGGAATTTTAGTACAGAAAACATCCCTGATGGCTACCAACTCGGATTAAAATTTAATTTTAACTCCATCAAAAATGAAGACGCCATTCAAACAGACGGGCAATTGACCCTTACAAATAAAGAAGAAGTTCAATACGACGACGTCAAATCCCTAAAAGTAAATGGCTATTTATGGCTTAAAAATCAAGCGTGGACCAAGCTCAACTTACAACTCTTGGAAACACCGGTGATAGAAAATAAAAATATTGCCGGAGAGGCATCTGAAGAAGACAAGGAAGAAGATCACAGCGAAGGATTAAAACTGATTGCAAAAAGCGATTGCAAAGCTTGTCATAACAAAACTAGACAAACCATTGGACCGGCTTATGTCGCTATAGCGCAAAAATATGCGAAAACGCCCGAAAATGTCAGTTTACTAGTCTCAAAAATCAAACAAGGAGGTTCGGGCATTTGGGGCAGCCAAACGATGACACCTCACCTCGACCTCAAAGACGAAGTCCTCCAAGAAATGGTTCAATATATTTTGTCGCTAGATGAAAGTAAAAATAATGAAGCACCACAACAAGGCACTTCTCTAATCACAATGGATCCGGATACAGAAATACTCGAGGAGGATTTGCTACCAGGCAGTGTTGTTAAAATATACCCGATACCGGCCAATACAAAAACATTGCCCACTTTTAGCAAAACCGTTCATCCGAAAGAAGCGGGTATTTTATCCAATTTTGATAACCTTTCAGGCAATGATTTTAAAGGATGGAATGAAAATTTTGCCTTACAAGCAGAAGGTTATTTAAAAATAGAGGAAGCGGGAACGTACACCTTTCATTTGTGGAGTGACGACGGTTCCAAATTAGCGATCAATGGTCAGCAGGTTATCGATAATGATGGGCTGCACGGCGCAGAATATAAAGATGCCAGCATCGCCATGAAAAAAGGATATTATCGCTTTGATATGGGCTTTTTCCAAGCCGGAGGAGGACAATTCCTTTCACTCAACTGGAAAAAACCAGGAGATACGGATTTTGAAGTGATTCCAGCGCTCTATTTTTATCATAAAAACGACGTTAAAGAGTTACTCAAAAATTATAAATTGCCGATGGCGGATGCAACAAAAGTGCCGGGCGACCAATATCCATTACTCGATGTTCACCCGTCATTTGACCTATTCCAAGCCCGTCCTGATGATTTCAAACCTATGGTTGGCGGTTTGGATTTTATGTCAGATGGCAGTATGATTGTCAGTACTTGGGATGCCGTAGGAGGTATCTATAAAGTAACGAATGTTCAAAGTGGAGATCCAGATAAAATGTCTTATAAACGCATCGCTTTCGGACTTGCCGAACCCCTCGGGCTTAAGGTCGTCAACGATACCATCTACGTTATGCAAAAGCAGGAAATCACGAGACTTATTGACACCGATGGCGATGAAATCATCGATGAGTACCAAGCCTTGTGTTATGATTGGAAGGTATCTTCCAATTTCCACGAATTTGGATTTGGGTTGGCTTATAAAGACGGATATTTCTATGCTACACTTGCGACGGCTATTGTTCCTGGAGGTGCCAGTGTCAATCCTCAGATTCCGGACCGAGGAAAAGTAATCAAAGTCAACAAAAATACTGGTGAATTGACTTTCGTAGCCTCCGGCTTACGCACGCCCAACGGAGTTGGCATTGGATATCAAGGAGAAGTCTTCGTAGCAGACAATCAAGGCGATTGGCTGCCTTCCTCCAAGATTGTGCATGTTCGCGATGGCGCTTGGTTTGGATCGAGATCTGTTGACCCTGAAGGCACCAAAGACAAAAAAGAAGATTTGCCTTTGGTTTGGTTGCCCCAGGATGAAATCGGCAATTCTCCAAGTACACCGTTAGCGATCGATTTAGGGCCTTATAAAGGTCAGATGATCCACGGAGAAGTCACCCACGGAGGTGTCAAAAGAGTTTTTGTAGAGGAAGTCAATGGCCAATTGCAAGGTGCTGTATTTCGTTTTATACAAGGATTGGAAGCGGGCGTCAATCGGTTGGCTTGGGGTCCGAATCAAGAATTATACATCGGAGGTATCGGCAATCCGGGCAATTGGGGACAATCCGGCAAGCAGTACTATGGACTCCAGCGATTAGTTTTCAATCAACGATCTACCTTCGAAATGCTGGCTGTACGCGCCAAATCCAATGGTATGGAAATTGAATTCACGGAACCTTTGGAGCCTGGTGATGGATGGAATTTAGCTGATTATGAAGTAAAACAATGGTATTATTTGCCAACAGAAAATTATGGTGGTCCTAAGATGAATGAACAAACTCTGCCTATAAAAAGTGCCTCCGTATCCGAGGACCGCACCAAGGTATTCCTTCAAATAGATGGTCTTAAAGACAATCACGTGGTATATATCCATTTGAAAAAGCGCTTCGTTAGCGAATTGTATCACGAATTGTGGAGTAGTGAAAGCTGGTACACCCTCAATCAGATTCCCAAAGATAAACCTGGAAGTATCCTTAAAAATCCTTATTCAAACGCCTTGAATACACTCAATGATGCGGAAATAAAAGCCGGCTGGCAGCTGCTATTCAATGGAAAAAACCTTTCAGGATGGCGCAATTATAAAAAACAAACTATTGGCAGCGGTTGGATTGTGCAAGATGGCGCTATTCATCTCAATGCCGTACCATCCAAAGATGGCAATTGGCAGGTTGATGATGGTGGAGATATTATCACGGACAAAAGTTATGAGAATTATGAATTCCGTTGCGAATGGAAGATTGGCAATTGTGGCAATAGCGGAATAATCTTCAATGTCGTCGAGGACGATAAGTACAACTACGTCTGGGAAACTGGTCCTGAAATGCAAGTTCTTGACAATTCGTGTCACCCGGATGCACGGTACGTCACCCATAAAGCCGGAGATTTATACGATATGATAGCTTGTAAGTACCCGGTAGTTAAGCCTGCTGGAGCTTGGAATGAGGTTCGCATCGTCAATAATCGAGGCAAGGTGGATTTTTGGCTCAATGGTACCCAAGTTGTTTCCTTTATGATGCATGATGATACTTGGAAGGACATGATTGCACGTAGTAAATTTAAGGAAATGTCCGGTTTTGGCTTGGCTAAAGGTGGACATATCGCTTTACAAGACCATGGTGATAAGGTATGGTATCGCAACATTAAAATAAAAACACTTTAAATGGGCGTGTTTCCGTTTGATATTAGATAGTAAAATATACGACTTGCTTCAACCCAAACAATTTGCGGCTCTTTTACTGGCTTGGTCTCGGCAAAATGTCCGTGATTTGCCATGGAAAGCCGATCGTGACCCTTATAAAATCTGGTTGTCTGAGATCATCTTGCAACAGACTCGTGTACAGCAAGGTATGCCCTACTATCTGCGATTTATAAAAACTTATCCAGATATTCATACCTTAGCTTCCGCAAGTGAAAACCAAATTATCAAGTCTTGGGAAGGTCTAGGATACTATACACGTGCAAGAAATTTGCACAAGGCGGCGAAGATCGTTTCCGACCAATACAACGGTATTTTCCCGCAAAAATATACTGATTTGTTGGCTTTGCCGGGTATTGGCCCGTATAGTGCCGCTGCCATTGCTTCCTTTGCCTATGACGAAGCAGTTCCCGTCATAGATGGAAATGTATTGAGAGTCATCGCCAGACTATTGGGTTCCGAATTGCCGATTGATACTCAAGCAGGCAAAAATCTCATACAAACCTATGTCGAAGCTGCCATTCTAGAGGCTCAACCTTCGCTATTTAACCAGGCTATTATGGATTTTGGTGCTACCCATTGCAAACCCATTGCACCGCTTTGTGATCAATGTCCATTCGCAGAAAAGTGTGTCGCAAGGCTGCAAAGAAAAACAGCACTTATCCCGATAAAAAAGCAGAAAATCAAAAAAACGCTACGCCATGTGGTTTATTTAGAATTTTACATAGCAGAAAAATACACCTTGTTGCAGCGGCAAAATACCGACGATATCTGGAAAGGGATGTATTTATTTCCCGTATTAGCGGCAGCCAATAATGATTTGGTGACAGCAGTGAAAAAAATGATTTTTGAACTTTTTGGCGAAAATTTAGCTTTCAATATACATAAGGCCTTGGAAAAGCCGCTGAAACAAATTTTGACGCACCGTGTTATTTACGCTGATTTCTATCAGGTTTATATGAAAACAAAGCCTCAAAAAATAAATAAAAACTTTAATTTGGTAGAACGTGTTAAAATACAGAACTTTGCGATGCCAAAAATATTAACAAACTATCTCAAACTTATAAATCATTAATTTTATTCCTTAGATTAATAAATCAAAATTCATGGTAAATAAAGTCATACTCGTCGGCAACCTAGGAAAAGATCCTGAAGTTAGAACATTAGAATCTGGAAATAAAAGTTGCAACTTTTCCTTAGCAACCAATGAAAGCTATAAAGATAAAAATAACACTTGGCAAACACTGACCGAATGGCACAATGTCGTAGCTTGGAATTATCTTGCCGAAAAGGCAGAAAGAGACCTTCGCAAAGGAAGTAGTGTATATGTAGAGGGAAAAATCGTGTATAGAAAATATACCGATAAAGAAGGGAATGAAAGATATATCACTGAAATCGTTGCCAATAATCTTTATTCTTTAGACAAGAAAGACAAATTAACAACGTCCGAAGGTTCTTTTTCAACCCCAAGCCTGGACAATAAATCACATAAAACCGATCCGGAGGAAAACGATCTTCCATTTTAAACCGGATTATTTTTAAATCAATATTTTTTACCTTGGATCCTGAATCGAGTCCTTTACAAACAAGCTTGATAGAACATAATTCGGAAATAACCACCGGGAATCTATGGTTTTTTGTCGTTTTGTTTTTAGTAATCCTTGTGATTAACGCCCTAATAAGTGCTGCTAAATCCGCTTTTTTTGACCTTACGGAAAGACAAATTCGGGAACTCGACAAAAATCATCCGGACAAGGCTAAAATCGTCCATGAGCTGAATAAAAGACCAAAAAAGTTAGAAGCAAGTATGCTCATTGCGACCACCTTGCTCCATGTCACGCTCATTATTATTGGCCATTATATTTTGAAATTTTGGTTAGGTGTTGATCGGATCCATATGATGGGAAGTTGGCTAAATGCAGCCAATCCTATTGAAGTTGGAAATATCGTCGTCATGATCATTTCTGCCATTGTGATTACCTTCATTTTGGCCTTATTCGGCACGTTATTGCCTGAAAAACACGCCGCAGTACATCAACTCCAAGTCATCCGATATATGGTTAAGCCATTGAGTTTAATCAACACTTTATGCTATCCCATGAATGCCCTGCTTTTAAGGCTGTCCAATACTACTGAAAACCGAATCAGTACGGCGCATAATACACCCTATACCACTAAAGAAGACATTGACACCGCCATCGACCTCGCAGTCACCAATCAATCCGAATCCTCGATTCAAGAAGCCGGCATTTTAAAAGGCATTGTCAATTTTGGCGATACATCGGCACGACAAATCATGCGTTCGAGGATGGATATTATGGGCATTGACATCGACTGTGACTACGAAGAAGTGATGCACATCGTTCGAGATTCGGGATACAGCCGATTACCGGTTTTTAAAGAGAATTTGGATCACATCAAAGGGATTCTCTACGTCAAAGACCTCTTGGCTTATACCGATGAAAACAAGGATTTCAATTGGCAAAGTCTCATTAGAAATGCCGTGTTTTTTGTTCCTGAATCCAAGAAAATTGATGAATTATTGCGGGAGTTTCAGTTGAAAAGGATGCACATGGCCATCATCGTCGATGAATACGGTGGTACTACCGGAATTGCAACGCTCGAAGACATCATGGAAGAAGTAGTGGGCGATATCAAAGACGAATTTGATATTGACGAAGAAACCGATTTTATCAAGTTGGATGAAAACCACTATATTTTTGAAGGAAAAACACTCCTTAACGACGTTTGTCGCGTTATCGGAGAAAGCACCAACTTTTTTGATGAGGTTCGTGGTGAAGCCGATTCTATAGGAGGGCTCATCCTCGAAATGACCGGCATGATCCCACCCTCGAGCCAAGAAATAACCATTGGACACCTAAGATTAAAAGTGATATCCGCGACCAAAAGAAGAATAGAAAAAGTAAGCCTCCAAGTATATGAAAACTAATCCTGTCATTATCACCCTCCTGATTTTTAGCCTTGCCGCAGGTATTCTGTCTTGTGGAAATGACGGCGAAGCGGCCAGCCTACCCAAGCCACGAATGTATCCAAGAGTTTTCTATCCCGAAACGGGTAAGTATCTCGCTTTCGATACGTCTTTTTGTAGCTTCACTTTTCAGTATCCCGCATATAGCAGGATTGTCCAAGACTCTTTCTTTTACGAAGATACGCCGCTTCATCCGTGTTGGTTCGACATAGATATACCGGCACTTAATGCGACACTTCATTGCAGTTACTACCATATTACCAAGGAAAAGTCGCTTTCTTCTTTAATCAATGACGCCTTTGAAATAGCTGGCAAACACAACATTAAAGCCAATTATCGCAAGGAATCCGTCATCGAAAACGAACACGGTGTCAAAGGTGTCATGTTTGATATCGACGGTCCGGTAGCTAGTCCAACCCAATTTTTTTTGACGGACGAAGAAAAGCACTTTTTTAGAGCTTCTCTCTACTTCAATAGCAAAGTAAATCCCGATTCAACAGCGGCGGTGCTCCAGTTTTTATTGCCAGAAATAGATACTATGCTTTCTACGTTTGAATGGAAATAAAAGGTGGCATAACTATGGCAAGCTGAAACCAATATTCATAATGTTTTTAGCTACCAAGCGGTAATCCCTCGGGATATTTTTTAATTATTTTTCTTATTTAAAAACCATTCCCATAGAAATGAAACGATTGGTAACGTCGTAGATGTAGTCTCTTTGCAAATTAATTTGCAACACCATTCGGTGTTAACATGGAGAGATGGTGGCATAACTATGGCAAGCTTATAACTTATATTTTTCTTGCTACCAAGTGATAATCCCTACGGGTTATTTATTATTTATACCATCAATTCGAATGAATACGGGCTTCAAGATATCCTTCCTTAATTATCCTATATTTCAATTATCTTCATTATCTTTGTATGAATTAACAAACATATATTTTTAATATGAAAAAACGAATTATTACGCCTCGATCCCAAAAGCTTCTAACAAAAATGGGGGAGAATATCAAGAGGGCTCGCAGACGTCGCAAAATGACCACGATACAAATGGCAGAACTTGCAGGTATCTCCCGCACTACCTTGTATTTGGTAGAAAAAGGTGAAACAGGCGTGGCTTTTGGCGCTTATTTTAATGTATTAAGTGTGCTCGGCTTACAGCATGATTTCCTTAAATTGGCCGATGAAGATATATTGGGTAAAAAATCATAATATTTAATTTTTAAAAACAGAACATAAATTCCAAAATCACAGAAGCGCAATGGCGCTATAAAAGGGATTTTTTATCCTTTAGCAATGTCGCTTACTTCTTGATTTCTAAAAAAATTCAGAATACCATAGCTATTTCCCACAAAATAACCGTAATTTTACATTCAAAGTGTTGTATATGCGTTGGATATCTTTAGTCTGTCTCTTGGTGTTGGCGAATGTCGCCTTAAAAGCTCAACTTACCGTAGAAAAAATCATGCAGGATCCTATCCAATGGATCGGAACCTCACCAAGCCATATTTTTTGGTCTGCGGATTCTAAAACGATTTATTTCAATTGGAATCCCGATCAGAATAGCGCTGACTCTTTGTATAAATATGACATCAAAACGCAAAGTATAGCTCTCGTTTCGCTATCAGAACAACAGACCTTGCCTCAGAAATATTCGGCTACTTATACCCGAGATGGCGCTCAAATGTTGTTTTTGAGGGCTGGAGATATTTTCCTAAAAGATCTGCAAACTTACGCAGAAAGACAATTGACCAATACTGCCGAACAAAAGAGTAACCCGTTTTTTAGTAGGGACGAAACGCAGGTAATTTACAAACAAGGCAATAAGTTTTTTGCAATCCACTTAGACTCGGGCTTAATATCGCAACTTGTACACTTTGTGGAAGGAAAAAATGAAAAGGAAATACCTAATAATGCCGCAGATAAGGTCTTAGAACAAGATCAACAAGAACTGTTCATGGTACTCCGAGCAGCAAAAAGTAAAAAGGAAGCCACTGATGCTTATCGTGAGAAAACGAAACAGAAAAAGTGGTCAGAAATCGTCATCGGCAAGAAGCAACTTATCAGTCCATCAACAAGTCCGGACTTGCAATATGTCTTCTACAAATTAAGAGACCAAGACTCCAACAATAAAGGCACGATCATTCCAAATTATGTAACCGCGTCGGGATACACAGAAGACATTCAGGGACGCAGCAAAGTGGGCTTACCAGAGCCAATCGCAACTGCTTATCTCTATCATTTTAAAACAGATACCAGCATCGCAATACAACTTGGAAATATACCAGGCATCCAAGACCAGCCAGCTTATTTACAGGAATATCCCAATAACAAAGTTAACAAAAACACGGAAGATAGGGCAGTCGAAATCTTTGGCCCTATCTGGTCACCGCTGGCGCAATATGCTGTAGTAGTCGTCCGTGCTCAAGATCGCAAAGATCGCTGGATTATGCAACTGCACCCGGAAACGGGCACCTTATCGCTCATTGACAGGCAACGGGATGAAGCTTGGATAGGAGGCCCTGGTATCGGCAATTACTCAGGTACGGGTATGATGGGGTTTGTCGATGAACATACACTTTATTTTCAATCTGAAGCTACTGGATATTCCCATCTCTATACCTATAATTTTCGAACCCACAAAAAACGACAAATCACGAAAGGAAACTTTGAAGTTCAACAAATCCAACTTTCTAAGGATAAGAAATGGTTTTACATGACGACCAACGAAGTGCATCCCGGAGAAACGCACTTCTATAAAATGTCTGTTTCTGGCGATGCAAAGATACAAATAACACAGATGGAAGGCGGACACGAAACAGTCTTGTCTCCGGACGAAAAGACCCTAGCCTTTCGGTATTCCAATGCTACTACGCCTTGGGAACTCTATATTATGGAAAACCATGCAGGCGCGCAAGCTCAAAAAATTACAGCTTCTACTACGGATGCATTTAACGCCTACCCGTGGAAAACACCGGGATTTATATCATTTACAGCGAGAGATGGGCATGAAGTCTATGCTCGAATTTACCAACCACAAGAAGCCAACAAAAAAGCTGTTATCTTCGTCCACGGTGCCGGCTATCTTCAAAATGCCCATAAATGGTGGAGTCAATATTATAGAGAATATATGTTCCACAATCTCTTGGTGGATTTGGGTTATACCGTCCTAGACATCGACTATCGGGCAAGTTCGGGATATGGACGCGATACGAGAACAGGAATATACAGACACATGGGCGGAAAAGACTTAGATGATCAAGTAGATGGCGCACACCTTTTGATTGAAAAATACGGGATTAATCCGGATAAAATAGGGATTTACGGCGGATCTTACGGCGGTTTTATCACGTTGATGGCCATGTTTACAACACCTGATGTATTCGCAGCAGGTGCAGCATTACGACCTGTCACTGACTGGGCGGCGTACAACCAAGGATATACGGCCAATATCCTAAACGAGCCACAAAATGACTCCATTGCCTATCGAAGAAGTTCGCCGATATTTTTTGCAGAAGGTTTAAAAGGTCAATTGTTGATTTGTCATGGTCAAGTTGATGTCAATGTACATATTCAAGATTCCTATAGATTGGTACAACGCTTGATAGAACTACGTAAAGAAAATTGGGAAATGGCGAGTTATCCAGTAGAAGACCACGGTTTTGTACAGCCAACCTCTTGGATGGATGAATATAAAAGAATTTTAAAACTCTTCGAGAATATGTAATTTCACCCAATTAAATCAAAAGTGATGCACCATTCTCAGATAACAGAAACCTTCATCCGTCAACTCGAAAAATCCACAGGGCTGATATACGAACCATCAAGCAGTGATTCATCTGTTTGTTTTGCCAATCAAAACAACGATCTCCTAGATGATTACAAAATATCATTTACCCGTGAGGACGTATATCATTACCTCTTAGCATTTCCAGATAATGACCTGCCAGATACGACTACTTTTTGGAAAGGCGTTCGAATCGGAAAAAACAAAATCTAAAAATTTGGCTTTGATTATCCCAAACATATATTTCTACAGGTTAATATCGGCCTTAGCGGGTCAGCCGTTAAGAAATCGTGGAATAAAAACGTTAAAAATTTAAAACTGTTTGAGCCCACATCTGGTTAAATTAATAGAACATGACCAAGTTATCGGAAAAGTCCAACCGAAGATATTCACACCAAGGCGAGTTTTTTAAATTTAGTTTTTATGGAATGATTTTAGGTTGAGCCGGTATAGCCTTGACTTTTTGTTTCTTTTGTGTCAAGACAAAAGAAAAGAAGGGTTGAAACTACAACTTATGATTAGATTTTAGAGCAAAATTTAAAATAGCAAAGCATTGGCAATTATTACTTATGGTGAAAATTGGTTGGTTTCACCTCCAAAATTCTTCAATTCCAAATTATCATTGTCGCAAAATTTATTACCAAACCACTAAAAGGGACATGTTGGAAAAAACAAAATCTAAAAATTTGGCTTTGATTATGATGACAAATCGACGGAAGCACGCTATATTTGTACAATCTAATACGACCCTCATGAATAGATATTTACTTCTTCTTATCGGTTTACTGACATTTACCGGGGCTGATGCACAACTCGACAAACGAGTGTTGACTCATGGCGGTAAAACAAGAACCTATTTTATGCATGTTCCGGCCAATTATAACGCTTCTAAGCCGGCATCTATCGTCGTTTGGCTACATGGACTTGGTGCTTTTAATATCGATGATATGCAAAATTTTTATGAGCCCAACCAGTTCATCCTGGTGGCTGATACTGCAAATTTCATCCTTTTAGCACCCGTAGCTGAAGATTCTGGCCTCTTGGGTATGCGCGCTTGGAATTCTCTCGCCGGTATTGGTTTACTCGGTCTATCGCTAAATACAGATAAAGACGATTTTGGCTTTATCGATGCGATGTTGGACAAAACCATAGATCAATACGCTGTAGATACCGACAAAATTTTTGTTTGTGGCTTTTCAATGGGTGGATTTATGACCAACCGATTGGCGCTCGAACACAATGAAAGATTTGCGGCTTTTGCTTCCGTTAGTGGTACCATTGGCGCTAATATTACCGCTAAAAACCCGGGAAAACCGATTCGACTTGCTCATTTTCATGGCACGGTAGATCAAACAGTCGGATACTTCAATAATACTTTTGGAATGGCTGTTGAGCCTATGATGGATTTTTGGATTGCGAACAACAATTGTGATAAAAATCCAGTATCAACCTCCGAATATACCGATAGAGATGGATTTAACAACAAGGCCATCCAAGTAAACCATTTTGTTTACAGCAATGGTGGCGCAGATATCGAACTCTTTAGACAAATCAATGCAGACCACGTTTGGCTAGAAGACAACTCTAGAAAAATATGGGAGTTTTTCCTGCAAACGGGTAAATCCACCGTTGCCACCAAAGATCTAAATTCCCTTCCACAATTCCAAATCTTCCCTAATCCGGCTTCAGACCACGCAACCATCCGAACCCATGCTTCCAACAAACCATACCAAATTAGTATCCAAGATATTCAAGGTCGATCCTTATTTAACACCACCACTTCAGACCCTATGATTCAAATATTGCGATCTGACATTTTAGCAAAATCCGGTGTTTATTTCGTTAGAATATGGAATGAAGATTTTAATAGTACGCAAAAATTGATATTAAATTGATTGGAAACCATAAGCACAAAACAAGCAGTTTAAAGGAAAGCGTTTGTTTGTGTAACTTGATATTTTTAATAAAAAAAATAAGATATCTTACCATAATTACAAAAACCTTGTTAATTTTGGGTTAAATTGTAAAATCAAACTTAACTTTAGTTGGGTTATTGAGTCTTAAAATTAAGAATACCATTAAATCATTAAAAATTTAAATCCATGAAAAAGTTTTTTTATTTATTGTTGGCGGGAGTTTTTACTATAGCGTTTAGCAATAATGCGGTAGCTCAAGAAATTAAAAAAGGCGAAGAAAGAGTACCCCTTAATGAGCTTGATGTTAGAAAAGCGAATGCACCTAAACAGGTAAAAGAAAAACCCGTTAAGGAAACCCGAAAAATGGAGGTTGAAAAGACACAAGAAAGAAAAAATAAAAAGGTAGATAGATCTAAAGAAACGCCTAAAGATAAAAGCGAACAAAGAAAGCCTAGAGTAAAAATCCAAGCACCAACAGATCAAAAACTTGGTACTATTGATCAGTCGAAATAATAAAGTTAATAAAATAGAATGCTTAAAAGCCTGAAGTAATCCTTTACTTTGGGCTTTTTTCACACATCATTTTACTTGAAATTAAGTACGTTGTCCGCATAAAACACAGTTTTCCTATGGCTATAATCGTTCAACTTACGTCAATGCTATAGTCGGGAGGCATTAAAAAAACATTGTAAACACGAATACGATATGATTTTTAATAAAACAAATTCTCGATACATAGCTGGTGGGGAAATTGATTTTAATAATCCTGATATGTTGAAAAAGATTCTTTTGACTCAAGGAATTGATAAGAATGGGTTTGATTTTTTTGAAGCGGTTCAAACAGCTACGGAGATTTTTATAGAAAACAACTCGATTATAAAAGTCGATTATCATTCTGAATCTGAAAAGGAATCTGAAAATATTCAGGCCAGATTACCAATAACCGATTGGATCGATAGAGCATTATTTTTCCTCACAAAAGACCAAGATGGTAATCATAAAATTTGCGGTGATTGTCCGCCTGGTTTTAAATTGCCCTATCACGATAACTTAAAAACTCCGTTTATTTTCATGGGTTCGATTGATACAACGGATCAACGATTTGATTGGATAAACTTACCACGACTTGATATTGCATACCCGATTTATGAGTTCAATGCTGGAATTTTCTTAGATTATAGTAATCCACAAAATCCTGAGATAATTAATCCTGATACATTCGAGGATTATTGGTTTTTCGATTCTTTAAAAGGATTGGGCAAAGTAAAGTTCAAAGAACAAAAGTATTCAGTAAAAACTCAAATCGATTTAAATAATTTTGTAAAAAATGAAGACAATATATTATTATGTGGAGTTCCACTTTGGTATCAAGGACCAGACATTCCAACTTGTCCAAAAACGGGAGAAGTTATGAGATTTGTTTGTACAATAAACTCTGATAGTTCAATATGCATAGTGGATGAAAACGGGATTGAAAACAAACGTGAATACTTAAGTTTTGGAGACTATGGACATTTATTTGTTTTTTTTCATCCAGATTCAAAAGTGATGCATTTAAATATACAATACTAAATATAAAAATTAACGCCCGCCCAACATGCGGTAATGTAAGACCGATGATAACGAAAATTATGCCACTATTGGGATGGACAATCAACCAAAGAATATTTGGAAATATAGGAATATAAAACGGCCAGCAGCTAACGGTTCGAGGCTTTGCGAGGTAGCAGACTTTCAACACTAAAATCCAAGTGAAGAACCGAATTTCAAATATAGCACAAATTTTTCATACGAAGCACTTAACCCGCTCTCTTGCAAAACCCTTGTTCGGTTCTGCTTTTTATTCAAAATGTTTTTTCAGTTCGTCAGATTGAAATAATAATTCCATTTCGCACATTGCTTTTTTGGGGTTTTCATTGTCAAAGCTTCCAAGTGAAATGGAATTCTGCAAAGCCGTTTTTAGCATTGGTTTTAGTTTCAAATAAATGTCGTCATTTTGTTTCGTGAAAAATTTTTGTGTCTTTTCGTAATTTTTCAAGTGCTTTTTCAGTTCTGTTTCCGCACCTGAACAGTTACTGAAATATTTTAATGTTTTTTCAAAATGAAGCAGAAACCAAAATTCGAGGCAAGGATTGTTTACAATTATAACGACATTCTCATAATTTTCAGTAAGGTCTGTTCTGTAATCTTCAAATGATTTAAGCGGAGATTTTTTTCCTTTTGGTGCTTCATTTTCTTCTTTGATAACCGTATCAAGGTCTATTATCCAAAAAACTTTTGTAAATTCTTTCTTTGCTAAATCACAGGTTAAATTGTATTGTTCTTCGATGCTTTTTTTGTTTGGAATTTCAGGTTTTATACTGACACGGATTTTCCTTTCGTTACGTTTTAGCATTTGCAAATACCAAACTTCTGTTTCACCGTCCACTACGACCGCAAAAGCAGGATTTGTTTTGGGCGCTTTTAATCTGGGTGTTCTCATAGGTCAAAATCAATAAAAGTGTCGCCCAAATTAGGCGTAGCACTTAGTTTTCCACTTTTATATGCATTTAGTATGTTTGTAGTATTGCGAACAACAGAACTATCAAAATCAGCTAATGAATACAGTTCGGTCGAACAACTTTCTTGTTTGTCCGTGAACCATATTGCGTCATTTCTAAAAATATCTTTGTTATCTAAAATTTCTCTGTTGTGCGTTGTAGCAATGATTTGAGAATTTTTAGAATTCAACAAAAAAGAAAGAAGAAAATGCAAATACAAATCTGGGTGCAAAGAAGATTCTAACTCATCAATTGGAAAAGCCGTTGAGCTTTTTATAAGCAAAGCTAATAAACCAGCAAACCCATAATATCGCCTTGTTCCTTGCGATTCAAATTCTAATGGTAAATTATATTTAATGTCACTAACTGTATGTTCAAATTCAATATTTACAGCGGTTAATTTCCCTTTTTGTTCTAATTCCTTAATTTTTTCGTTTGGCGCTTTAACCTGCTTTTTTAGAAATTCAATAAAGTCATCAGGAATGTCTTTTTCTTCTTCTTGAATAACGACATCAGAAATATTAAAGTCTGCTTTTTTTAAGATTGTAACTACATCCGATTTGGCTATTTCTTTATTGCTAATCCCTGTTGTTACAAATTGCTCCAATTCTGTTCTTGTATAAATTAGTGGTTTTAGGTAAGTACCGAACCAATCAACAACTTCTTGTAATTCTTTGAAGTCAATGTTTGTTTTCAAATAACCGCCAAGAACTGTATTATTCCAAAGTGTGTTAGCTTCAAGTATCTTTTCGAAAACTTTGTCAGTGGTAATTTTACTTCCAAAAGTTATTTCAGTAAACTGATTTTCTAAATTGGTTTTTCTTTTGAAAAGATTGGCTTTGTTAGGATTGTAAAAATACAATTCCTCTGAAACAATTGCTTTTTTGAAAAACTCAACTTCGTAAAAGTACTTTATCTCGTTTTGAAAAAATTCTATTGAAATAATTGAATTTTCTTTGGGTGTATTTGAGTCAAAAAGAAAAGGATTAAAGTTTAATTCGTTGTTCTTTTTCCTTTCAGGGTTGATTACAATATCTCGTAAAAAATCAAGGGCTTTTAATATTGTCGTCTTACCTGAAGCGTTTGCTCCATAAATTAAGGCAAGTTTCAAAATTCTTTGTTCACCAAATTTTACGATATAAGTATCTTCTAGGTGCGTTGATCTGTCTGCTTCAAATGAAAGAGTTTGTTTGCCTTTTATTGAACCAAAATTTTGAACGCTAAAATTGACAATCATTTTTGTTCCTTTATTGTAAATTGACTGCAAATTTAGAGATAAAAATAACATAAAGTTTATTTATGGCTCAAAAAATGTAATTCGTTTACAAAATATAGCGTTTGAGTTGAGAGTTTGCCGTTCTTAAATTAAAAAAGATGGGTAGAGGTGGACTCGAACCACTTTTCTCTGTCCCAAATTCACATTAATTTACTGTTGGTTTCATTGTCTTAAAGTATGGAGTTGGGAATCATATCCACCTCGAGAGCTACCCCAACTGCTACACTTTTGATTTTGTTTATCATAGTCGTAAAGTTTTGAATTAACATCATTGTTACCAATGAGGAGAATGTCGTCACTCCAACTACAGACTATGCAAATTCAACTGTCAATGTTACTTTAAACTTAGTCTCTTTCGTCCCGTAGTCAGGACTATATTTTCAATGAACACTTTCGTCCTAAGCTGACCGATACGAGCAGTTTGCATTATGTTAGGTAACGTGTTTCGATTGAAATTTATCGCAAAAATCTACCACAAACGTCAAGCTACCAAAATGTTGAAAGATTTGCTTTCGATGGTTCATAAAATATACCGGCATATTCAAACTAATTTACTATTAATCGCTATGATTGAGTGCCAAAACTTATTTTTAATCCTTGATAGGGCAATAATACTTCCTTATTGTAGATTTTATAAAAGTTAATTTAGATTAAACTATCTTTGCATTTAATAAATCAATATTTTGGATATCAAATTTGTTACCGTTATTCTACCGCTCATGCTCCCGGAACTATTGACGTATAGCGTTCCGGAGTCGTTGAAAAATGGGTTAAAACCCGGGATGCGCGTGGAGGTAGGCGTAAGAAATAAGTTGTATTCTGCGATTGTCTATGAGACACTCGAAACCCTCGATCTTCCTTACAAAACCAAGCCCATCATTTCAGTTATCGATCATAACCCGATCATAACCGAAAAGCAATTACAATTTTGGATGTGGATCGCACGGTACTATTGTTGTACACCCGGAGAAGTGATGAAAGTCGCCCTACCCTCTGGTTTGAAATTAGAAAGTGAAACCAAGGTTCTATTGAATGGAGATCCTAGCGAAATAGATACCTTCAACCTGTCAGATGAAGAATACCTCATCGTTGAGGCAATCACTGTGCAACATCAGCTTACCATTTCTCAAATTCAGGATATACTCAATAAAAAATCTATTTATCCGATTATCAGAGGCTTGATAGATCAAGGCATCATCGCCATCATGGAAGAATTGAAAGAAAAATACAAACCTAAATCCATAACTTTTCTTACATTAAACGAGCCTTACCGTTCCAATCCTGAAAAACTGACGGAAGTATTTGATAAAATAGCCAAAAGCGAAAAACAAACCCGCTTACTTCTAGCTTTTGTACAGCTTAGTAAAAACAAAACCTTTTCAATCCCGGCATCTGATATTTACACGCTTTCAGGTGGAAATAGCAGCATTGCTCGCGCTATGGCCAAGAAAGATATTTTTACGATAGAAAAGAAAACAATCAGTCGTATCAAAAGCGATGTTGCCGATGGAGGGCCTACGATACCTCCATTGAGTCCCATGCAAATCACGGCCTTGGAGGAGATAAAGGGTCATTTTCAGGCAGACAAACCCGTATTGATCCACGGTATAACCGGCAGTGGAAAGACACGAGTTTATACCGAACTTATCAACGAAACCATGCAATCGGGAAAGCAAACCCTATATTTATTGCCGGAAATTGCACTCACAACCCACATGGTCGAAAGGCTAAAAAACGAACTTGGCCAAGACATCCTCGTTTATCACAGCCGCTTGAGCAATCATGAAAGAGTTGAAATCTGGAATGCCATCCTTCTCGGTGCAAAAGTGGTCATTGGCGCCCGATCTTCGTTATTTCTACCTTTCACCAACCTAGGTTTAATCATCGTCGATGAAGAACATGATCCGTCGTATAAGCAATTTGATCCAAATCCACGATATAATGCCAGAGATGCTGCCATCTATCTAGCCAACCGCAATCATGCCAAAATCATCCTAGGGAGTGCGACGCCAAGCATGGAGTCGTATGTCAACGCTACGACAGAAAAATATGGCCTCGTAGAAATGACAGAGCGACATGGCACATCTGTACTACCTGAGATGCAAATCGTCGATCTCCGTGAAGCATATAAAGACCAGTCTTTTAAGGGTATTTTTAGCCCAACGCTATTGTCTGCTATTGAGGAAGCGCTAGCACAAAAGGAACAAGTGATACTCTTTCAAAATCGAAGAGGATATGCACCGATTCTAGAATGTCAACTCTGTGGATGGACAGCGGAATGTATCAACTGTGATGTAAAACTGACAAAACATAAAGCTTTTAATGAGTTGAGATGCCATTACTGCGGCAGCAGAAGCAAATTGCCAGAAATGTGTCCCGCTTGTGGCAATACCCATCTCAGTGAAGCCGGTATGGGAACCGAAAAAATAGAAGAAAGTCTAGCCGCTATTTTTCCCGAAGCCCGCATAGCCAGAATGGACTATGACACGGCCAAAACAAAAACCGCCCTAGAGTCTATAATGGTAGATTTTGAATTGAGAAAAATTGATATCCTCGTCGGTACCCAGATGATCACCAAAGGACTAGACTTCGACAATATCTCCTTGGTCGGCGTATTGAATGCGGACAGTTTGTTGAAATATCCTGATTTGCGATCAAACGAAAGGGCTTTTCAGTTGCTGACTCAAGTAGCTGGAAGAGCCGGACGTCGCCAAAAACAAGGTAAAGTCATCATTCAGACTTTCAGCCCAGGACATCCAATCATAGTCGAAACAACTCAATCCCTGTATGGCCGATTTTTTAAACGAGAATCCGGAGAGCGCCACATGTTCCGATATCCACCGTACTATAGGATGATTCAGCTGGAATTTCTCCACAAAAACGCGGAAGTTGTAGCTAAAGCAAGTGCAGAGTTCGCACGCCTTACCAAAAAACAATTAGGCGAAAGAGTGTTGGGTCCGGCTGTCCCTTCCGTCGCTAGAATACGAGGATATTACATCAATACCATCACTGTAAAAATGGAGAAAAACAACCTCCTAACTGCTAAGATTAAAGATTTATTATTGAGCACGTCGGACACCATCAAAAAAATAGAACCCTTCAAAAACGTTCGGATTAATATTGATGTAGATCCATATTAAGCTCTTTTTACGAGTTCTAAACATGAGTTTTGAATCCATTCATCTTCGATTGCGATCAATTATAAAAATTAATTTGACCATAAATATACCGAAGTTACTAAAAAGTATTAATTTTACAGTTAATATGAGACAAGTATCAATCATAGTATTAGTTTCGCTCATGCTCTTGCAACCCTTTAGCAAGATATCTATCGTTTTTTCTTTCAAAATCAATCAAAAAGAAATTGCTGAAAAACTTTGTTCCCAGAAGGAAGAAAAACACAATACTTGTCAAGGTAAATGTCTATTAAAAAAAGAAATCAAAAAAGCAGACGAGCAAGAAAAGAAGCAAGCGCCTAATCAGCAAAAAGATAAATATGAAACGCTGTTTTGTCAGCATCTTCCGCTCATCGAGCCTTTGTATATGGTCAAAATAACCCAGCAAAAGTCCATGCGACCGGATCATATTGACTTCGTTTATACTTCTTATCTACAAGATATTTTCCATCCACCCGAGTTTATTTTGGTTTAACCTAAAGCTTATTCTTAAACTTCATCTTGTTTAGTACTCTGTCAACAAAAGGATCTTAATGAAAGGTCGTTCTTTTATAGACAAAGCACTAGGATTATTTTCAAAATCAAGGCGAAATAAGCCGCCTAACCTGGTTAGTTTAGTGCATTATTTCAACGATGGTTGCGGAAAATAAACGGCAATTCATGAAGTATCTTATAAGAACTGGGCTTTATACGAAAATGGTCTTTTTTATCATGAGTCTTATGGCTGATTCAAATAATCACTTTCGTATCAGATATCGCAATCATTTGCCTTATCCTTATCAAAAAAGGATAAAATCTTAGTAATTGGGTAGGTCGATACTTACCTATTGAATCATGTTAAACAAAATAAATAAAATCATGATGCGTATTTCAAAATGGCTCAAAGTTGTCGTTTTAGTAGCTTTGAGTATAACCATATCCAATAATACAGCGACTGCCTGTGATGTTTGTGGTTGTTCTGTAGGCGGTAATTACTTCGGGATATTACCGCATTTTCATCAAAATTTTATTGGAGTTCGGTATCAAAACCGCAGCTTCATATCTGAGCATTTAACCCTTTTTCCCGGTGAAATCCCGTTAAAAACTCAAGAATCGTTTCATACCGCTGAATTGTGGGGCAGATATGTACCTCATCCAAAAGTACACCTTTTCGCTTTTGTTCCATATAATCAATATACTAAAGACGAAGAGGGCGTTCGGTCTGTTGTTTCCGGTATCGGTGATATCAGCCTCATGGCGCATTACATCGTATTTAATACGGGAAATATGGATGAACTGACGTGGAAACAAGCCCTTCAAATAGGTTCTGGTATTAAATTGCCAACAGGCAAAAGTGACAATATCCAAGAACACAGTGGCTTGCTGATTCCGAGTTTACAAGCGGGAACTGGTGCTGTTGACATCCCTTTTAGTATGATATATACCCTACGAAATGACCAATGGGGTATCAATGCAGAAGCCAACTATAGATGGAATCTGATTAATAAAAGAGATTATAAGTTTGGTGATCGCATTTCTACTTCTTTGCGCGCTTTTTATTGGTTAGGAAATGATCAATTTACCCTACTTCCGCATTTAAGTGTAAATTACGAATACGGATTTAAGGATAAGAGCGAGGGCGTTGAAGCCGAATATACAGGTAGCCAAAGCATCCTTGCCGGTGCCGGCCTTGATTTTTATTTCGATCGATTTATTGTCAATGCGAGCTATCAATTACCGCTATATCAAGATATAGCTCAAGGTCAAATTACGGGTAATCCTCGTTTTAACGTGGGTATCGCCTATCAATTTTAATTCATTTATTTCTTTATTTTAAAAATTAAAAAATCATGTTAAACCATATATTAAAAACCCTAACTTTCGGATTACTAATCGGAGCAACGCTTTTGATTTCTTCTTGCTCAAAAGATGATGACAATAATACAGATCCGGTTGCCGCAGAAGCTATTATTACCATCACCGCACCTACTGAAGGTGCTGCGTTTGAGCAAAATGCAACCATTCATATCACTGGTAATATCGAATTTGCAGATGGCTTACACGGATATCAGATTTTCATTCGTAAAAAAGCCGACAATACTGTTCTATTTCAAAAAGACGAACACGTACACGGAAAAACCGTTGATTTTAGTGAGCAATGGGTCAATAATTTAGATAATCACTATGATTTAGAATTAGAGGTTATCGCCATTTTGGATCACGATGGGAAAACAGCTTCTAAAAAAGTGAATTTTCACGCACATCCATAGGCATGGATAAAGAAAAAGCGAGGCAATGATTTTGTCTCGCTTTTTTTTTATGCTTAGACTAAAAATACGACTTCATTACGCCATATTTGTACGATTTCTTATCTTTGTACAAACATTGGTCATTATCAAAAAAATATTAATCATAAGGTTTTCTTCCATTGGGGATATTATCCTGACGACTCCGGTTATCAGGTGCGTCAAGCAACAGACCCAAGCGGAAATTCACTATCTTGTAAAACCCAATTTTGCGCATGTCATCGAGCAAAATCCCTATATCGATCAATGCATCTCGCTCAAAAAGAATTTACAGGAAACAATCCAAGCATTAAAACAAGAAAACTACGACCTTATCATTGATTTACAGAAAAACCTACGTTCTTATCGCATTTCCTTTGCCTTGGGTGTCAAAACGGTGCGATTCGATAAACTCAATTTCAAAAAATGGCTTTATGTACAATTCAAATGGGATCTACTACCTAAGGATAAGCATCTGATAGACCGATATTTTGACGCATTAAAACCAATCGGTATTGTAGATGACGGAATGGGTATGGACTATACTATTTCAGCTGAAGAAGATGCAAAAGCCGTACAAATAGCGGGAAAAACCTCGTTTCAAGTCTTGGTGCTCGGTGCTACTTATTTCACAAAACGAATACCTGAAGAGAAATGCCGGGAAATCATCGAACGTTATCCCAATCCGACTATCTTGACAGGAGGTAAAGATGTCAGTGCCTTGGCCGAACGATTGTCGTCGTTATATCCAGATCGGACGATAGATACGACTGGCAAGGTAAGCCTTGGTGTAAGTGCTGCGCTCATTCGTCATAGCCAACGCGTTGTCACTGGCGACACCGGACTCATGCACATCGCCGCAGCCTTGCAAAAAGAAATCATCGTCTTATGGGGAAATACTGTTCCTCAATTTGGTATGTATCCATACTATGGCCATAAAAACAAACCTCAGCATACCAACAAAGAAGTCTTGAATCTCTCTTGTCGGCCTTGTTCTAAACTTGGGTTCGACCATTGCCCGAAAGGCCACTTTAAGTGCATGAAAGATATCGAATTATAACCGAAATCACTGTAAAACATGGAGTTTCTGCTTAAAGGAAGCCCAAGAAAACGATAAAAGTATTTTTTTAAAAAGTGCTTTACCATTTACAGATCTAAAGGGAAGAAAAAATATTTTTCGATATATCGCCCATAATTCGCAACTTGTATAATATATTGCACGATATTTGTATAAGCAATCTATATAAAGTATTAAAAATATCATGGGAGAACAAAAGGTATCACTAGTCGATGATCAAAAACAAATGCAAAAGTTTGTCAAATCATTACTCAATGATGTAGAAGCATTGGATTTTATGCTAAAAAATAACCTCTTCGAAAGCGGTATTAACAGAATAGGCGCAGAGCAAGAGATGGTCATGGTAGATAAGAATAATTTCAAACCTTCCTTAGTGGCCATGGAAGCATTAGAACAAATGGAGCATTACCCTTGGGTAGAAACAGAATTGGCAAAATTTAATCTCGAAACCAATCTAGATCCTCGCGTTTTCGAAAAAGACTGCTTTAGTCTGCTAGAAAAGGAAAACAGCGAAAAGCTCAATAAAATCCAAGAGGTTTTGGATGGTTTAAATACCTCCATTGTCTTGACCGGGATTTTACCAACATTGAGAAAATACCATTTGGAACTCGAAAATTTAACGCCCAAGAAGCGATATTTTGCCCTGATGGAAGCCCTCAACAAACAGCGAATTGGTGAGTCTTATGAATTGCGCATCATGGGTATCGACGAACTTCTTGTAAAACATAGTTCACCACTATTGGAAGCTTCCAATACCAGTTTTCAGGTGCACCTTCAAGTATCTCCTGACGACTTTGTCAAAATGTATAATATTGCCCAAGCTTTAGCCGGGCCGATGATGGCTATTTCTGCGAATAGTTCCGTTGTTTTTGGAAAGCGTTTGTGGCATGAAACCCGAATTGCCCTTTTCCAACAATCTCTCGACACACGTACCAGCCATGATCACATGCGGGAGCGTAGCCCAAGGGTTATCTTCGGCAGAGACTGGCTAAAAGACTCCATTTTAGAAATATACAAAGAAGATATCGCAAGATTTAGAGTCTTGTTAAGTAGTGATGTAGAAGAAGACAGCCTTGCGGTTCTAAAAAATAACGGCATACCAAAATTAAGAGCATTGCAGGTGCACAATAGTACCGTATATCGTTGGAACAGACCTTGCTATGGAATCAGCGAAAATGGAAAACCACACCTCCGCATAGAAAATAGAATTCTTCCATCTGGTCCTACAGTTATTGACGAAATAGCTAATGCTTGTTTCTGGTTGGGATCCATGATCGGGTTGAGTATGGAAGTCGATGATATCAGAGATAAAATGTCTTTTGTAGATGCACGTGATAATTTCAGCAAAGCTGCTAAATTTGGTATCGATACGAAGTTTACGTGGTTTCATGATCGCAAAATCTCCGCTGAAGATTTAATTTTTGAATTGCTGCCGATTGCACGAAAAGGGTTGGAAGCGAAGAAGATTAGCACGAAAGATATCGACAAATACCTCGGTGTCATCCAAGCAAGGGCTGAAAAGAATATGACCGGTGCTCGTTGGTTATTACGATCTTTCACCAAACTTTCTGAACGCGTCAATACGGATGAAGCACTTAGCGTATTGACCGCAACCATGATTCAGAATCAGCAAACAAATAAACCTGTTCACGAATGGGAATTACCTAACTCCAATGATCTCAAAATGTATAGGCCTTCGCACCTTAAAGTCTCCGATTTTATGCTTACGGACTTGACAACGGTTCAAAAAGACGATATCGTCGATCTCGTGGCCGAACTGATGGATTGGAATACGATTCGATATACGCCGGTTGAAGATAGCAAAGGAAAGCTTATCGGTCTTATCACGGCGAGATTATTGCTTCGACACTATATGCGTTGTAAAAATACGAACAGTAAGAAGGCAACATTGGTATCCGAAATCATGATTACTAATCCAATCACCGTATCACAAGATACCAATATCATGGACGCCATGAAACTGATGACAGAAAATAAAATCGGATGTTTGCCAGTAGTACAAGGCGATGAATTGGTCGGACTTATTTCTGAAAAAGAGTTTTTGAATATCTCTGCCAGCCTTTGGGAAAGAATATAAACCTACGGGTTTGCGTTATAACAGAAGAATCACATAAGTACTCCAAAGGATGATGTTATTTTTCTGGTTAATAGTTAACAGTATTTTTCTACCTGATCCCAAAACTCAGAAGGAGATTGCGTTTATTAGCAATGTCAAAATAAACCAAGATTATACCTATCAAGGTGCAATCGGTGTGTATATTACGTACGAAATGAGCACAAAAGCCTTGCGCAAAGCCATCCAAAATGATAGCTTGTTCAAGAAAACAAAAATCCTCTTATCGGCAAGTATCACTTCAGGCAATAAACCGATTCAAACCCATCCCGGATACGATATCTTGACCAATCAACGAGGTTTTCTAGAAGTACACAATACTCATAGTGACATGCCGTTTCTCAATACGGAAAAGAGAAATAGTTTTTTATTCATTCCTTATGCGGCTATGAAGCTGAAAACGGGAAAACACCCTTTAGAACTTGCAATCAATATAGAAGCAACAGGACCTTATCCTCCTACCTATTGCCAAGCGTTAACGCTGCGACCATTTTCTATTCAAAAACCATCTGTATATCAAGTAACGGTTGATATTGAATTTATTGAAGTCAATAAACTCAATGCAAAAAATAAAGTATGGGATTTCGGGCTGGCCAGTAAAATTCCGCCGGACATTACGACCCGCATCTTTGTCGCCAATACATGGGTTTGGGGCGACCATATAGACAATACTTATTACTATACTCGAGGCCCTAGATCAAAAAACATCAAGTTTTATATCAGTAAAAATGATGAAGCCCGATTACATATTGAAGATCGCGACCTGGTCATCCATGATTTTATCGGCGAACAAATTATCCCATTCAAAATCCGTAATCTGAACAAAACCCTACATCTCGAGCCAAAATTTGATTCGGTAATCGATAGCGATGTCAGTTACAAGATAGAGGCCGTGCCAGCAATGGATTAGCCATTCATCTTGCTTCGGATATTACAACAATTTTTCGGGACCTTTACCTACCTGATCGTGTAGGATATAACGGTTTTTACAAAATCCTGCCAACGACTCGTCTATAAATTGACGAACTGCTGGAGCATGAGCGTGTGGGTATAAAACATGAACATTTGGCCCTGCATCCAACGTAAAATATACCGGAATCCCGGTATTTTGCCGGAAATTGCGGATTCTTTGAATGACCTCTAGAGATTGCGGCGCCATTAAGATAAAAGACGGATCAGAACACATCATCAAGGCATGCAGCGTCAACGCCTCATCTTCGGTTATTTTACCAAAAGTAGCTAAATCTCCCTCTCGGAGTGCTTGCATGATTTGAGTTAAGTTAGTAGCTGCTTGTTGGTACCGAACGCTAGCAAAAGGATTATTATCCATCAGGCCATGGCCGGCGGACGAGGAAACCCGCTTTTCTTCATCACTAACAATCAGGATATCATCGTGAAAATCCCTAAAAATCGGATGTAATTCGGCAGATACATCGATGCCATATTCGTCAGACGAGTTCGGAACACGTTCGTGTTTGCCCCAAACACAGAGATGAGGATAAACCGATCTTGCAGCGCTGCCACTACCCAAACGAGCAATCATCGACGCTTTTTTATAGAAAGTATCATCGTAGGTAGAAACACCGGACAATTGTTGTTCGAGATCACAAAGACCCAATGCCAAGGCAGACATGCCAGAAGCAGAGGAAGCGATCCCACTACTATGCGGAAAAGTGTTTTCAGTATCTATCGTGAGCAACTTATGCTTCAATAATGGAAAATAAGCGTCTTTAACAGCATCAAAAAATTGTTCTGTTCGTCGAGCAAAAGTTGGATTTTCCTTTCCCTCAAAGGTAAATTGAATCTGGGTACTCGCATCCTTGGGCATATCCGAAGCACTTATGCGAGTAATCGTCTTCGCTTGATTTAAGGTAAAACTCACAGATGCATTGCGAGGTAATTGCCGGCCATGCTTCCCCCAATACTTTACTAAAGCGATATTAGAAGGACTTGACCAAGATACAGACAAATTATTTTTTAGATCGGTTGATTTTGACATATTTGAAATTGGTTTCGTTTTCTATCTGATAAGATAAATCAAAGTCCATCAATACCGCGTCCAAGATCGGATATTGACCTGGTATATAACCTTCTTTAAGGTCGTAACTATATAGTTTGGAAAAAGTATTCCAGTAAAACGCCTTAAAGGTGCCCTTAAGATCTTTGATCAATTTATAGATAGGTTGGTTGGTTTCCTTTTCGATCATTTTAACCATAATCTTACCCTGCAATTTTGAAAGATTTTTTAATGGTTCTTCAAATTCTCGAGTCAATTCCTTTTCTAGTTCTTCTATCTTTTTTTTCTTATCTTTTTTAGACATATAATTAGATGCGTACTCCAATTCTCTGAATATCCGAATAGCCTCTTTAGCATAGGGATAAACTTTATTGGCGTAAGCACGCATGCGCAGATATTTTTTATAATCCTCGTCATTATCAAAAGAACGCGTGGCAAAAATATTGACATCATGAAGATTCATCAACATCAATGTATCTCCGTCTGGAGTAACGATAGCATTATATTTTTTACCATTGAAAGTCACTTCAACATCCGATGCGCTTTCGGGTTTAGGTACTTGCTTTTGCGCCTGAACGTGAACAGCAAACGCCATCAGAAAAAGAAACTGAAAGTATCTGAACATACCAAATGGTTTTATATTCATTCAAACGAGATAGATTTGTTATATGTTGCTACATTGACACTTTTTTAACAAAACGATAAACAATCATTGCTAATCTAAAAATCAGATTTTCAATATAATGCTCTGTCTATAAAAAGACTAAAATAATAATGGAAGTAATTTTTTTAAAAATCAAGACAAAAAAAGCAGGCATAGTGGTAACTATGGTGCGTATTTTTAACGATGGGATTTGAAAAAGAACGACATTTTATTAAGATTTTTTTGTGGACAGAGCAATAATACCTGCTTCCTTCAAAAAACCTAAGCGATAATTCATAAAATAGGTATCATAAATTGTATATTTTCAGCTTATGTTTTAGTTTTACGAATTCAAAATATAAATCAAAACAAATGCACATATACGAAGTCATTTCCATAGGATTATATATGCTGCTGATGCTAGCCATCGGATATTATTCATATATCAAATCAACATCCGATTCCAATGAGTTTTTAATCGGAGGAAGACGACTAGGTGCAGTTGTAACGGCTTTATCTGCCGGAGCCGCCGATATGAGTGGCTGGTTGCTCATGGGCTTGCCGGGAGCTATGTATTTTTCGGGATTATCTGCTGCATGGATAGCAATAGGCCTTGTTATCGGTGCTTATTTGAATTATATTCTAGTCGCTCCTCGCTTGCGGATTTATACTGAAGTAGCGCAAAATGCCATAACCTTACCGGTATTTTTTGAAAATAGATATAAGGATAATAAACACTATCTGAAAGTGACGGCTTCTATTTTTATTCTGATATTTTTCACTTTATATACTTCTGCAGGTATGGTTTCGGGCGGAAAACTATTTGAATCTGCCTTTGGATTAGAATACCTTTCGGGCGTATGGATTACAGGTCTAGTCGTCGTGATATATACCTTCATGGGTGGGTTTTTGGCCGTCAGCTTGACAGATTTTGTACAGGGAACCATCATGGTTATTGCGCTTTTGGTCGTACCAGCTGTAGTCATATATCATCTTGGAGGTGTCGGCGATACGGTTGCCATCATTGAAAGTAAAGGACCACAATATATGGATCTCTTTAAAGGTACATCCTATGTCGGGATTATTTCGCTGATGGCATGGGGACTGGGATATTTTGGGCAACCCCACATTTTGGTGCGTTTTATGGCAATCGATCAAGCCAAAGAACTGGTTAAAGCCAGAAGAGTGGGAATAACATGGATGATATTTGCCATTTCGGGTGCCTTAATCATTGGATTAACGGGAATAGCCTATCTCATGAAGTTTGATCAAACCACCATGCAACTCTTTGACGCCTCCAATCGGGATGCGGAAACGATATTCATTTATCTTTCTAGGCGATTATTTCATCCATTCATCGGTGGATTGCTACTATCCGCCATTCTTGCTGCCGTCATGAGTACGATTTCTTCCCAATTATTAGTGACCTCGAGTTCCCTTGTCGAAGACATCTATCGGGCGTTCATTCGTCCTCAAGCATCGCCAAAAAATTTATTGCTGGTAAGCCGACTTTCTGTACTTGTTGTAGCCGGCATAGCCATTTTGCTTTCATTGACGCCCCGAGATAATATTTTAAACCTGGTAGGGAATGCGTGGGCAGGCTTTGGAGCCGCATTTGGGCCTTTAATTTTGCTTTCGCTATTATACAAAAAGTCATCCGTCCAAGGTGCTTTGGCCGGTATGATTACCGGAGGAATTACGGTATTAGCATGGATATATTTTGATCATCCGTTCAAAGATTGGTATGAATTAATACCGGGTTTTATACTTTCGTGTCTCGTGCACATCATCGTATCAAAGATGACTTATCGGCCGGATCCCGATATCGACCAAGCATTTAATACCATGGAAACATTATTAAAATCATAAATGCGCCTATCAGACTTAGGTTCTTTCATCAACAAAAACAGCACTTTATCTTCAACTATTCAATTTAGATAAAGCGCTGTTATAAAAATTTATACGAAAGTGATAATCAAATTCATCTAACCTTTCTATGAAGACAGAACCACTTTCATTTTCAATAAAAACCTACTGTTTTAGCATTTGAGTCAAAACACCACCATCGACCAATATATCCGTTCCCGTAATAAAGGCGGCAGCATCACTCACTAAAAATTGAACCGTTGCTGCTATATCTTCCGGCTTACCATAACGACCGGCCGGCGTCATCATTAGCATTTGATTCATCTGCTCCGGATGTTCAGCTATCGCTTTTTCTGCCATAGGCGTCAAAATAACTCCTGGAGATAACGACAAGATACGAGCGCCTTTTTTACCAAATTTCATCGCATGATGCTTCGCTATTAAGTGAACACCACGTTTAGCAAAGTTATACATGTTGTCCGAATTATTTTCTAAAAATGGCTCGATAATAGACCATGCATTTTCATCTTGTGGATTCAATAGCGCACCGTCATAGGCAGGATTGGGTGGAATCACATGACCCATAATAGAAGCGATCAAAATCAAAACCGAATTTTCAACAGCAATCTCATAAAATGCCTGAACCAACATGTCTGTAGCCAATAAGTCGATATCAAAAACGCGCTTAGGATTCTGAACCGTACCACTAACTCCTGCTGTGTGCACTAATCCTTTAAATATACCTTGTTTTTGGGTAAATTCAACTAAAGCATCAATCGAAGCTTTATTGGTAATATCACAAACAAACCCAACAGCATCTAAACCGGCATTTTTCATTTTTAAAACGGTCTCATCTAAGGCCTCTTGCGCATAATCTGTGACGACCAATTTATAATCTTTTAAAGAATAGGCAGTTACCGAACCAATACCTCCGGCACCACCGGTAATTACAATTACATTTTTATCCATAAAATTATTTTTTAAATGTTTTCAACTCTATAAAAATAAAATGCAAAATTATGTCAAAATATTACGAAGGAGGCTGATTAGCGTCATTTAGGATATTGATATCGATTGGAGTCACAAATCTACGATAGCCTTCTGGATAAAATTCGCTTTGGAAAACCGGATAAAAAGAACATACACCTTTTTAAGTAGGCATTCTTAACGATGTCGGATGATACAAACCTTTGGCTAGTGCTCTGTCTATAAAAAGACTTAAATTATAATGGAAGTTCTTTTTTAAAAGATCAAGGCAAAAAACGCAGGCATAGTGGTAGCTATGGTGCGTATTTTTAACGATGAGATTTGAAAAAAGAACGGCATTTCATTAAGATTTTTTTGTTGTCAACAAAAGGATCAATCGAATCAGAGAAGATAGAAAAAACAACATTGCACGATAACTAAGGTTTCGTGGCGGACGAAGTGTAAGCTATAAAACAGCTGAATCTAAACTAACAGTCTATATAAACATCGTATTAGCAATAGGTCGGAAGCGCTGATTCGTATTTTGTATATTGGTAAGATATAAAAAATTAACATAGGGATTTATTTCGTATATTTGCGTGTTAGCACGTAATGTAAAAAGGTCAACGACATATCAACAGTACATTGGGATAGTTTGCTGTCAACGCTCTGAACGAATTAATTAAATTTGAATAATGAATAACTGAAATAACACAAATGGCGAAATCAAAGAAAGAAATCAAAGAAAAGCCCATTGAAGTTACCCTTTGGGAAGCTGCCAATAAACTAAGAGGAAGCGTAGAGCCTGCCGAATATAAACATGTTGTATTGGGACTCATTTTCCTAAAATTTGCCAGCGATAAATTTGAGGAACACCGAGCCAAACTCATAGCCGATGGCAAAGAAAAATACATTGAAATGCCAGAGTTCTACAATATGAACAATGTGTTCTTTTTGGAAGAAACAAGCCGTTGGAGTTTCCTCATAAAAAAATCGAAACAAAACGACATTGCCCTGCTCATAGATACTGCCCTACACACCATCGAGAAAAATAACAAAGCACTGAAAGGTGCTTTGCCCGACAATTACTTTTCTCGTTTGGGTTTGGATGTTACCAAATTAGCTTCTTTACTCGATACCATCAATGATATTGACACCACCAAAGATCCCAAGCAAGATGTAGTAGGTAAGGTGTATGAATATTTTCTATCGAAATTTGCATTGGCAGAAGGAAAAGGCAAAGGAGAGTTTTACACACCCAAAAGTATCGTCAACCTCATTGCCGAAATGATAGAACCCTACAAAGGCATTATCTACGACCCTGCTTGCGGTTCGGGTGGAATGTTTGTGCAATCCATCAAATTTATTGAAGCCCATCACGGCAACAAAAAAGAAATTTCCATTTACGGACAAGAATACACCAACACCACTTACAAATTAGCAAAGATGAATTTGGCCATTAGAGGCATTAGTGGAAACTTGGGCGAAAAAGCTGCCGATACCTTTGCAGACGACCAACACAAAGATTTAAAAGCCGATTATATAATGGCAAATCCTCCTTTTAACCAAAAAGATTGGCGTGCCGAAAACGAACTCACAGACGACCCTCGCTGGCGAGGCTACAATGTACCACCTAAAAGCAATGCCAACTATGCTTGGATTTTGAACATGGTGAGTAAACTTTCCGAAAACGGAGTAGCAGGTTTTATCTTGGCGAATGGTGCATTGAGTGGCGGTGGCGAAGAATATAAAATACGCAGAAAGTTGATTGAAAATAATTTGGTAGAAGCGATTTTGGTATTGCCACGCAACTTGTTTTACACCACCGACATCAGCGTTACTCTTTGGATTGTAAACAAAAACAAGAAAGCACAGAGCAAAAAAGTAGGAGAAGAAATCCGCAATTATCGGGACCGTGAAAAAGAAATCCTCTTTATGGATTTACGCCAAATGGGCGAACCGTTTGAGAAAAAATACACACAATTTTCGGATGCTGATATTCAAAAAGTAGTCGGCACTTATCATCAATGGCAGACTTCTGGGTATGCTCCTGGGTATGATGAAGCTCCTGCTTCATCAAGTAAAACTCCAGCTTCATCAGATATAGGTAAAGCTGGAGCTTTACTCAACCCAGCTTTACTCAACCCAGATCTACTCAACCCAGCTTACCAAGACATTCCAGAATATTGCTATTCCGCTTCCTTTGATGAAGTAGCTAAGAAGGATTTTTCATTAGTACCGAGTAAATACATTGAGTTTGTAAACCGAGATGAGAATATTGATTTTGATGAAAAGATGAAAGCTCTGCAAAGTGAATTTGCCGAACTATTAAAAGCCGAAGCAAAATCAACAACTGAATTACTAACTGTTTTTAAAGATTTGGGCTATGAAATCAAACTATAAACGATTAGGCGATTATATTCAAAAAGTGGATATCCGAAACAGAGACTTGGAGGATTTGCCATTGATGGGTTTGAGTATTACCAAAGAATTTATTTCTTCTATTGCTAATACTATAGGAACGGATATGTCAACTTATCGAGTTATTGAAAGAAATCAATTTGCTTATGGACCAGTAACTTCAAGAAATGGCGATAAAATTACCATCGCTTTATTTTACGATTTTGATAAAGCATTAATTTCACAAGCTTATACACCTTTTGAAGTAACAGACCTCAATAAAATAGACCCTGAATATTTGATGATGTGGTTTCGCAGACCAGAGTTTGACCGTTATGCAAGATTTAAAAGTCATGGAAGCGCGAGAGAGATTTTTGATTGGGATGAAATGTGTAATGTTGAACTCCCTATCCCATCCATCGAAAAGCAAAGAGCCATCGTAGCCGAATACAACACCATCCAAAACCGAATAGACCTCAATAACCAACTGATACAGAAATTAGAAGAAACCGCACAGACGATTTATAGGGAGTGGTTTGTGGATGGAATTGATAAGGAGAATTTGCCGGAGGGGTGGGAAATAAGAGCTTTTACAAGTGCTGTGAAATTTAGTGGAGGTGGAACACCTGATACAACAAATGAATTATATTGGAATGGCCAATATCCCTTTTTTACACCGGCAGATATTTCTGATAGTTACTATTGCATAGAAACAGAAAAAACTGTTTCAGAACTAGGGTTGAAAAATAGCAGCACAAAATTGTATCCTAAGAATACAGTTTTTGTTACAGCAAGAGGAACAGTTGGGGCGATTGCTTTAGCCGGTAGTGATATGACAATGAACCAAAGTTGTTATGCAATTAGTGGTCAATATCTTTTCTTTACTCATCAACTCACTATAGAAACAATTAAGAAATTGAAAAATGAAGCAGTTGGTGCTGTATTCGCAGCATTAGTTACGAAAGATTTTGATTCACAGAATGTAATTTATCCTACTGAAAAGTTACAAGCAGCATTTGATACAAAAGTTTCTGTGATTTATGAATTGATTTTAGTAAAATCAAAAGAAAACCAAAAATTGGAAGAATTGAAAGGGTTACTTCTTTCTAAATTAGCAACAATAGAAAATTAAAAAAATTAAAAAATACAACCCAAATATGCATCACCGCAGGTCCATCCGATTAAAAGGATATGATTATTCGCAAGCAGAATTGTATTTTATTACGATTTGTTGTCAGTATAGGGCGTGTTTGTTTGGTAAAATTGTTGATGGGAAAATGATATGCAACGATGCAATGAACAATCGTATCCAACCATTTCACAATACATGATTGACAATCCTGCAAAATGGATGAAAGATGAATGATAAATTTAATATAATATGAAATTCACCGAGGCACAATTAGAAAAAGCATTTGCTGAACTTTTGGCACAAGAAAACTATCCGCACTCTTGGGGTGAAACCTTGGTGCGTGCGACTGATGATGTGCTGATAGAAGACGACTTAAAACGCTTTTTGATCAAACAATACCAAGCTGAAAACTTGACAGAAACAGAAGCAAAGTCCATCATTTTGCAACTGAAAAGTTTGCCTGCATCGGATTTATACGAAAGCAACAAAAAGTTTATCAAATTACTTTCGGACGGATTTATTCTCAAAAGAGAAGACCGCAACCAAAAAGATATTTACATCAACCTGATAGATTTTTCAGGCTTGGAAAGGCATCGGATTGATAAAGAAAATTTACCTTTCATTTCTGCTGAAGCTGAAGTGAAATACGATACTTCTACAACCCACAGGGACAACAACATTTATCGTTTTGTAACTCAACTTGAAATCACTGGCAACGAAAAACGCATACCGGACGGCATGATCTACATCAATGGTTTGCCCTTGGTAGTTTTTGAATTTAAAAGTGCCATTCGGGAGGAAGCTACTATACACGATGCTTTTGTACAGCTGACTGTTCGCTACAAACGAGATATTCCACAACTATTTGTATATAACGCTTTTTGTGTCATCAGCGATGGTGTAAATAACAAAGCCGGTTCATTCTTTGCTCCGTATGATTTTTTCTACGCTTGGCGACGTCTGGGTGAGAGGAAGTCGCTGGGTGAGAGGAAGCTCCAGCTTCATTCTCTTAGCGACAAGCTGGAGCTTGCCGAAACCCAGCTTGTCGAAACCCAGAGAGAAGCCCAAGGGATAAACTCAATGTTTACACTGATTCACGGAATGCTCAATCAACAAATCTTACGGGATATTATTCGCAACTTCATCTACATTCCTGACAATAGCAAGAAAGAAGAAAAAATAGTATGTCGCTATCCACAGTATTACGCAGCACGTGCTTTGTATGAAAACATTCAAAAAGCCCAAAAACCCGAAGGTGATGGAAAAGGCGGTACTTATTTTGGTGCTACCGGTTGCGGAAAAAGTTTCACTATGCTATACCTGACAAGGCTATTGATGAAAAGCGAATACTTTGAAAGCCCGACTATTGTTTTGATTACCGATAGAACAGACTTAGACGACCAACTCTCTTCGCAATTCATCAATGCAAAAGGATTTATCGGTGATAACACTGTAGAAAGTGTAGAAAGTCGTGCCGATTTGAGAACCAAACTTCAAGGCAGACAAAGCGGTGGTGTTTTCTTAACGACGATACACAAATTTACAGAAGATACCCAGCTATTGACAGAACGCAACAATGTCATTTGCATTTCAGACGAAGCGCACAGAAGTCAGACAAATCTCGACCTAAAAGTAAAAATAACCGAAACTGGTGTGAAGAAAACTTTTGGTTTTGCCAAATACCTTCACGACTCTTTACCCAATGCAACTTATGTAGGTTTTACCGGAACACCCATAGATGCTACCCTTGATGTATTCGGAAAAGTGGTAGATGCATATACCATGACAGAATCGGTAAGAGATGAGATCACAGTTAGAATCGTTTATGAAGGACGAGCTGCAAAGGTAGCTTTGAATAATAGTGAATTAGAAAAAATAGAACGTTACTATGAAGAGGTTGCCGAGTTGGGATCAAATGAATATCAGATCGACAAAAGCAAACAGGAAACGGCAAATATGTATGCCATTCTTGGTGATCCTGACCGTTTGAAAGCCATTGCAGAAGATTTTGTTCAGCATTATGAAAACAGAATTTCAGAAGGAGCCACCGTAAAAGGCAAAGCAATGTTCGTGAGCAGCAGCCGTGAAATAGCTTATGAATTATACAAAAACATCATTTCATACCTAGCCACTCGAACCTCCAGCTTCGAGCAAAAAGAAAACTCCCACCATATCGACACCACCAACTACGCTCAATATTTCACTAAGAGTTTTGGATACCCCGAAGAATGGCATCGTAGAGATTTGCCGCATAGAAATAAAGAAAATTTGATTCAGTCTATTACATTTCGACTTGCTGACAGTTTACCACAAAGTGTATTAAAGGATATTGAAGCAGAAATCAAGAAATTTTCTAGTGAGAAACGGGATATTGAAAAAAGGAAAAAATATGAATATTGGCTTGATAAAGGCTTAGGTTGTTGTGCATTAGCTAAAAGAGAAGTCGCCCAAGTTGTTCAAGATGCATTATTCCATCATAATGGAGACAAATATGATTTACTAGCTTGGAGCATTATGCCAAATCATGTACATGTTTTAATAAAAACAAAATCAGACTTACCTCGTATAATACAATCTTGGAAATCATTTACAGGAAAATGGGCATTAAAGAACAATAAAAAATTGAATTTAGGAATAGATGATGATGCCAAAGAATTTTGGATGCCTGAATATTGGGATAGATTTATAAGAGATGAAGACCATTTTAATAATGCGATTAGATATATTTTAAATAATCCGGTAAAAGCAAAATTGCCTGAGTCCCATATTGCATATTTATATCGAGGCATGATACAAGAACTACAAGGAGGGACCCAACAAAAGCTACAACCCACGCAGGTAAGGATGGTTATGACAAGAAGCAAAGACGACCCTAAAGAACTTTGGGATATGTTAGGTACTTCAGAAGATCGCAAAGAACTTGATCGACAGTTTAAAAATGAAAAATCCAATTTCAAAATCGCCATTGTCGTAGATATGTGGTTGACCGGCTTTGATGTTCCATTTTTGGATAGCATTTATATAGACAAACCGATCCAACAACACAACCTCATTCAGACCATTTCAAGAGTAAACCGAAAGTTTGAAGGAAAAAACAAAGGTTTGGTAGTGGATTACATTGGCATCAAAAAGCAAATGAACTTGGCTCTTGCTAAATACAACAAAGGCGATGAAGATAACTTTGAAGATATCGAACAGTCTTTAGTAGTGGTAAAAGACCACTTGGATTTATTGGCTAAGCTGATGCACTCCTTTGATAATACAAAGTATTTCAACGGTACCACTATTGAGCAACTCAACACACTGAATTTTGCAGCAGAATATGTACAACAGACTAAGGATCTTGAAACCCGTTTTATGGGTTTAGTAAAGCGACTAAAAGCCGCTTATGATATCTGTACAGGAAGCGAAAAATTGACGCAGGAAGAGAGAGATTACACCCATTTTTATATGGCAGTTCGTTCCATCATTTTCAAACTGACCAAAGGCAATGCACCCGATACAGCTCAGATGAATGCGAAAGTTCGGGAAATGATCAAAGATGCCTTGCAAAGTGACGGTGTAGAAGAAATCTTCAAACTTGGTGAAAAAGGTGAAAGCGAACAAGACATTTTTGATGAAGATTATTTAGCTAAAATTGAAAAAATTAAATTACCTAACACAAAAATTAAACTACTACAACAACTATTAGCAAAAGTAATCGGTGAAATCAAAAAAGTTAACAAAGTAAAAGGCATTGACTTCACTAAGAAAATGCAAGATATTGTAGAACGCTATAACAACCGTGATGTCAACGATATTCTGAGAAGCGAGGTGTATGAAGATATGGCAGCAGCTTTGACCAACTTGATTTGGGATGTTCATAAAGAATTTAAAGCTGGTGACGAATTAGGAATTAACTTCGAAGAAAAGGCATTTTACGACATATTGAAAGATCTGTGTAAAAAATACGATTTTAGCTATCCTGACGACAAACTCATAGATTTATCCAAAGCAGTAAAGGTCATCGTGGATAGTCAAGCAAAATTTCCGGATTGGAACAAACGAGATGATATCAAATCAGCATTAAAAGTGGAGTTGATTTTGATTTTAGATGAGTTTGGTTATCCTCCAGTAGAACGAGATGAAGTGTATGTTGAGATTTTTGAACAAGCCGAAAACTTTAAAAAAAATAGATTATGATTCAACCATCAAAAATGAAACTAAAAACGGTTAACCAATCTCTAGATAAAAGATATGGATGGGTAAAACAAGGACTTTATAGAGGAATATTTATGTCTATTGGGATGAACTTATTATTTCCACTGATTCTAGGAGAAACATTTACATTACGAAAAGCACTCATTACAACTCCTATTTGGATTATGGTAGGCTTTGTACTTGGCTACATAAATAAATTAAAGGCTGATGAAAATAAACATAAAAAAGAATAAATCAATTAAAGTACACAACAAACCTTTAATAAAATCCAATCAACCTTATCTTACAATTTATCATTATTTCTATGTCGCATAAAATCTCTATTTGTTTTTTTCTCCATATTCTTAACAATCGCTGCTTCTAGGTCTATACCAGTTTGATTGGCAAGACAAGCCACTACCCAGATTACGTCCGCTAATTCATCCGCCAACTTTTCTTTTTGCGCTTCCGGGCTCATAGGTGTTTTAAATGACTGTTCTCCATACATTCTAGCGATGAGCCGCGAAACTTCACCGACTTCTTCTGTGAGAATAGCCATATTTGTCAATTCAGAAAAATAGCGAATACCGATGGTTTTAATCCACAAATCGATATCTTCTTGTAAAGTTGCTATATTCATTATTCTTTATTTTTAGTATCTATCATAATCGTAACCGGACCGTCATTGATTAGCACCACCTGCATATCTGCGCCAAAAACACCAGTACGAACAGTTCTTCCTGAAGTCTTAGCCAGCGCATCTATAAAATAATTATATAGAGGAATCGCGGTCGGTGGTTTGGCAGCTCGGATATATGAAGGACGATTTCCTTTTTTCGTACTGGCATGCAAGGTAAACTGGCTTATCACGAGATAATCTCCTTGTATATCCTGTATAGGTAAATTCATTTTATCCTCATCATCATTAAAAATTCTAAGGCCTGAAATCTTACTGGCCAACCAATCTGCATCTTCTTGTCCATCTGCATCTTCAATGCCCACTAAAATTAATACACCATGATCGATGGCAGCATGGACTTGACCATCAATATTGACACTAGCCGATTGCACGCGCTGTAATACAACTCTCATAAATTAACTTATAAACATATTAAATAAATAAAATATATAGTATTCTAATTATCAATTAACTTCAAAAAAAATTATCCACAGGCAATATGTGTATTTATTTGTAAAGATAAGTGTTTATAACCAAAACAAAATTATACATATTATGATTAATTTAATATACACATTTTTAAATATTTTTAATCATAGAATCAACACTCAATTCACAAATAAATTTATGTTCAAATTATCAACCATTATAACGTTGATATCGTTTAGATAAATGTTAATTATTTAATTTTCAATATACTAATAAATAAAAACCTGTGGATAAGTTGTATATAAAAAAGCGTTTATATATTTTAGAAAGGTTATCAACATTTCCACAGATGTAATAATAATTTATAAATTTATTTATATATAAAATTAAATATTATTACAAAAAATTGAAGTTGCCGTTTAATGAAATTTTTTTTATTGTAAGTAAATCACTATTTTTGTATCATGATTGAATCAAAAAAATATTCAAATGCTGTTTTGTATTGGCTGTTAATCGGAATTGTGATGGTATTTCTTCAAGTGGTTATTGGAGGGATTACCAGACTTACAGAATCCGGATTGTCGATTACAAAGTGGAATGTAGTTAGTGGAACCTTGCCTCCATTATCTGAAGCTGCTTGGCAGTATGAATTTGATTTGTATAAACAAACGCCTCAATATCGAGAAATCAATGAAGGCATGTCTTTCAGTGATTTCAAATTTATTTATTTTTGGGAGTATGTGCACCGCCTTTGGGCACGGTTTATGGGGTTTGTTTTTCTCATTCCATTTGTTTGGTTTTTCATTAAGAAAAAACTGGATAATACCCTATTGAAGCATCTCGGTATCGTGGTGTTACTCGCTATTTTAGCAGCTACTTTTGGTTGGATTATGGTAGCTAGTGGATTGATTGAACGGCCATGGGTCAATGCTTATAAACTGTCCTTACATTTGTTGATTGCTATATCGGTATATTTAGCGTTGGTATGGACGTATTTGCGTGCTAAATATGATCGTTCGGGCATAGATAGTACTTCGCTTAGAATTGGTACATTATTTAAAGTTTTTATTGGTATTGTTTTCTTTCAGTTATTTTTAGGTGGTGTTTTGTCAGGTATGCGTGCTGCAGTAGTTTATCCAACATGGCCGGATATGTATGGAAGTTACTTTCCAAGTGTCATTTTCGATATGAACCAATGGAATGCCGATAATTTTAATAATTATGATAAGAATGCATTTATGCCTGCATTGATACATTTTTTACATAGAAATACAGCTTATCTCTTATTGATAGTAGGATATTGGATCAGTTATCGGATGATTAAACTCGGCGACGGCATTAAAAACGTTAGTTTTAAAACTGTTGGGTATGTGTTGATCAGTATAATTTCTATGCAAGCGTTATTGGGTATTATTACCGTCTTAAATAGTACAAATCAGATACCTGTTTTATGGGGTGTTTTACATCAAAGTGGTGCTTTATTATTGGTTACCATAGTTTTATATATTTATTTTTTAATAAACAAAAAGGGTACATCGACTCAATAATTTTTTTATAGTTTGATATTATTTATTAAAACAAAACAGTAACATGGTAAATTTTGAAATAAAACAGGAAGATAAATTTAAGTATATCGAAACCAGTCCTGGTAAAACGCCTCTTGTTTTACTTCATGGTTTGTTAGGTGCTTTGAGTAATTTTGAAGGGATTATGGAAAATTTCTCAGACCGATACAATGTTCTTGTGCCCATTCTACCATTGTTTGAGATTTCTCCTCGCAATCTTACTGTACGAGGTTTGATGAAGTATGTAGAAGAGTTTATTGAATATAAACAATTGAGTAAGGTGCATATCTTGGGAAATTCATTGGGCGGTCATATTGCCCAATTGTTTGTTTTAGATAATCCGGATAAGGTATTGAGTATGACTTTAACAGGTAGTAGTGGGTTGTATGAAAATGCTATGGGCAGTACATTTCCAAAACGAGGTAATTACGAATTTATCATGAAGAAAGCTGAAGATGTTTTTTATAATCCGGAGGTAGCTACTAAAGAATTAGTAGATGAAGTTTATGCTACCGTTAATAATCTTAAGAAAGCAATTTGTGTCGTGGCTATTGCTAAATCTGCAGTTCGCCATAATTTAGAGGATAAACTACATGCTATAGAGGTACCTTCATTATTGGTTTGGGGTATTCAAGATTCAGTTACGCCGCTTTGGGTAGGAGAAAAATTTCATGAATTATTGAAGCATTCGCAACTCGTCAAAATTGATAAATGTGGTCATGCGCCTATGATGGAACTTCCTCATTTATTTAATCAAGCATTAAATAATTTTTTAAACAACATTGAGGCAGGAACTTTTTTAGCGGATGGTAAGGATACCTATGTTTTGAATTTGGATGCGAATTGATGCCTTTTATAGTATAGACTTTTCTGTATGGCTACATATAAGGTAACTGATATTCCTAATGATTTTATCGATATACTTTATGATCGATTTAAAAATGCTGCTATTGAGCTCGATGGTTTTAATTGGGATGAAGTAAAAGATCGCTTAAAAAATAGTGTTGTTGGTTTAAGTACTTTATATAAAATGGAATTATCTGGAGGAGAACCCTGTCTCGTCGATCAGGATAATACAGATGGAAAGTTAATTTTTATAGATAGTGCTAAAGAAAGCCCTATAGGCAGAAGAAGCTACTGTTATGATCGTGCCGCTTTAAATGCACGTAAGACAAATAAACCCAATGATAGTGCAATGGATGTCGCCCATGAAATTGGTATTCAACTTTTGACTGAATCAGAGTATAGAAGGTATCATCCTTTATTTTTATTTGATGCAAAGACATCTAGCTGGATTTGGACTCCTGATGATGTTAGAAATCTAGGTGGAGCCTTATTCTGTGATTATAGATTTGGTAAAGTTTTCACTTATCACAATGGTGCTGAATCGTACTATAGTGGCAGAGGATTTAGAGGAATAGTGAGGATATAAAGTGGATATTTAAGTATTAGACGGAAGGGGAAAAAGCTCCCCATCCAGTGCTAATTTATTTATCATTACAAATGTATATTATTTTTTTGTGTTTTTGGCATTATTTAACTAGTGATTTATAACTTTAATATGGTTTTGTCGCATGCTTTACATTTCATGTGTTGATGACATTCTAATGACTTATGCTTTATTATTATTTTTTGGTTGACAGAGCATTTGATTGATGTAGCAAATTTTAAAATTACAGCATCTTATTTCATCAATATTCTTAGTAATATTTTATAAAAGGTTCCACGTGGAACAATTATTAATGTTACACTCTAATTTTAAAAACGGATTCAATTTATGTTTCACGTGAAACATTACCAGCTATTAAATATATCTCGCTGTATGCGAATTTTTAACCTGCTTTAATCCTTCCGGTTTCCCTTCATATAATAGTTGACCTCCGCTTTTTCCACCTTCTGGTCCTAAGTCTATAACCCAATCTGCTGCTTGAATCACACTCGTATTATGTTCGACAATTAAAATGCTGTGGCCATTTTCTACTAAAGCATTAAAGGCTTCCATCAATTTATTGATGTCATGAAAATGAAGCCCTGTCGTAGGTTCGTCAAATATGAAAAATATTTTTTTGGATTGATATTCTTTGACTAAGTACGATGCCAACTTAACACGTTGTGCTTCTCCACCTGATAGTGTACTCGAAGCTTGACCTAATTTGATATATCCCAATCCGACATCAAACAAGGGTTGTATTTTGTTGATGATGGTTTTTTGTTTTTTAAAAAATTCTAAAGCTTCTTCTATACTCATTTCTAGCACATCGTAAATATTCTTGTCTTGATAAGTAATTTCTAGTACTTCATTTTTAAATTTTTTACCATTACAAACCTCACAAGGTATATTCACATCTGCCAAGAATTGCATCTCTATGGTAATATTACCTTCACCTTTGCAAGTGTCACATCGACCTCCATCTACATTAAATGAAAAATGTTTGGGTTCTAATCCCTTGATTTTTGCTGATGTTTGACTTGCAAATAATTTTCTGATTTCATCATAAGCTTTGACATAAGTTACCGGATTAGACCTAGAGGTCTTCCCTAGTGGATGCTGATTAATCATTTCCACTTCCTTGATTTGTCGATAGTCGCCAGCGATTTCACCTAAATTGGTGATGGAACTATCTTGACTGCCGTCTATGATTGATTTTAATAACGGATATAGCGTATGTTGTACTAAGCTGGTTTTACCCGAACCAGAAACTCCCGAGACTACGGTTATGGCATGCAGTGGTATAGTGACATCGATATCTTTTAAATTGTGTTGTCTTGCGCCTTTGATATATATTCTATCGACGAGCTTTCTTTTGTGTTGTGGAATTGTGATTTGCTTTCTTCCTGTTATGTAATCAGCTGTGATACCATGATTCTCACCTTGAATAAAATCTTGGTATTTTCCGGCGAAAACCAGATCTCCTCCGTGAATGCCAGCCATGGGACCGATATCTATAATGTAGTCTGCATGTCGAATGACGGTATCTTCATGCTCGATAACAATCACTGTATTGCCTTGGTTGCGTAGATTTTTGAGTACGCCTACCAATTTTTCTGTATCTCGCGGATGTAATCCTACACTCGGTTCATCTAATATATATAAGGAATTCGTGAGATTACTCCCTAACGTACGTGTAAGATTGATACGTTGGGTTTCGCCACCGCTCAGTGTGCTAGCTATTCGATCCATCGTCAGATATTCTAGGCCTATATCCACCATCGTTTGAAGCCTGTTTTTTATCTCTGTAAGGATGCGCTCTGCAATGGTAGCATCATGTTTATCTAAAACTAAGTTCGTAAAAAAGTCAAGCAATTCATTAACCGGCAATTGAGTTAAAGTACCGATATCATAGCCTCCTACTTTTATGTATAGCGCTTCTTTACGCAATCGACTACCTTTGCAAAGATCGCAGGTTGTCTTACCGCGATACCTGGATATCATCACCCGATTTTGTATCTTATAGGATTCTTGTTCTAACATGCCAAAGTAGGTGTGGATACCATCAAACCAGGCATTCCCATTCCATAAGATGGCCTGTTGATCTTCTGTTAAATCCTTGTAGGGTTTATGGATAGGAAGATTGCTTTTTTCGGCATATTTGATGACTTCTGCATTCCATAATTTTCCTTTTTCGCCTCTCCAGCAGGCTATGACTTCCTCATAGATGCTGAGATTTTCATTAGGAATAACAAGATGTGGATCAATACCGATAATTTTTCCATATCCTTCACATTTAGGACAAGCACCATGAGGATTATTAAAATTAAAGAGATGTGGCACAGGTGACATAAATTCAATACCGTCTGCTTCAAATCTATTGTTGAAATACATCACATGACCATCAAAAGTATCGATATAGCAAGCGCCTTCAGATTCTGCAAATGCAAGTAAAACAGAATCCGCAACCCGTTTTTTATTTTCTTCATCTTCATTGACAACAAATCGGTCAATTATAATTTTAAAGTCATAGGGTGATTGTTGAACCGAAATCTCTTTGTCGATGCTTTCATCTTCTGCTAAGTCCTGAATATTGAGCATCTCGCCATTGCGGATAACGCGGGTATATCCCTTTTGCATCAATAAATCGAGCTCTTGCGCTATGGTTCTGTCATGCTTGCGCTGTAATGGAATCAATAGCTGAACTTTATTCCCTATTGGCAATCCAAATATATAATCTACAACATCGCTGACCTGATGCTTTTTGACCAATTGACCGGTAATCGGCGAATATGTTTTTCCGATGCGGGCGTATAAAAGTCTGAGCAAATCATAGATTTCTGTCATCGACCCAACAGTAGAACGCGCATTAGAATTGCTCACTTTTTGTTCTATTGCTATGGCTGGACTGATGCCTTTGATAAAATCTACTTCCGGCTTTTTCATTCTATCCAAAAATTGGCGAGCATAGGACGAGAGACTCTCTACGTACCTCCGTTGACCTTCTGCATATAAAGTGTCTATAATCAGAGAGGATTTTCCTGATCCAGATAGTCCTGTGACAACAACTAATTTATTTTTTGGAATAAATAACTCAATATTCCGCAGATTATTAGAGCGTGCTCCCTTGATATGGATATATTTTCTGAGTTGTTTTTTGTCCTCCTGACCTTCAATTTTTGTGATATCAGATGTATTAGATTTCAATTGATATTTTTTTTAATAAATTATAATCATGGATGATTGACGGTAATTATGAAATTATAAAAAATATATACAATTTTTTTAAGTATGAATTTTTAAATAACAAGATGTACCGGATTAATATACAATGATAATTTATATGGAATTGTTGTAATTCTATTCAGTAAAATAAGCTAAATAAGGGATATGATAAATATTATATAGTTATATTATAATGAAATCATTATTTTTTGGATATTTGCGAACTAAATTCTTAATATATGGCAACTTTTCCAAGCGACATTGAAATTGCTCAACAGGCAAAAATAAGACACATTAGAGAAATAGCTTCTCGACTAGGTGTTCAAGAAGATGATCTCGAATACTATGGCAAGTACAAAGCTAAATTACCGCTCCATTTAAAACAAGATCAACCTAAGGGAAAATTGATTCTTGTTTCGGCACTATCTCCGACCAAATACGGTGAAGGTAAAACAACCATGTCTATCGGTTTGGTAGATGGTTTGAATTATAACGGTCACAATACAGTAGCTGTACTTAGGGAGCCTTCATTAGGTCCTATTTTTGGTGTAAAAGGCGGTGCTGCCGGCGGAGGATATGCACAAGTTATTCCGATGGAAGATATCAACTTGCATTTTACAGGTGATTTTTCTGCCATCGAGAAAGCAAATAACTTGCTTGCTGCAATGATTGATAATAATATTCAGAATAAAAAATATAGCCTCAATATCGACCCTCGTACCGTAGCTTGGAAACGCGTTATGGATATGAACGACCGTGCCCTGCGCCAGATTATTATTGGTCTTGGTGGTAAGAGTAACGGTATCATCCGTGAAGACGGCTTTAATATTACAGCGGCATCTGAGATTATGGCGATCTTATGCTTGGCTAATGATATTGAGGATTTGAAGCGTCGGATTGGTAATATCTATGTAGGTATGACCTATGATGGCAATCCTATATTTGCTCGGGATCTGAAGGCGGTAGGTGCGATGACTACTTTGCTTAAAGATGCGATCAAACCAAATTTGGTACAAACTTTGGAAGGAAATCCGGCTATTTTACATGGTGGTCCTTTTGCTAGTATTGCTCAGGGTACCAACTCTGTGATAGCTACGAAGATGGGATTGAGTTTGGCAGATTATGTGGTTACAGAAGCTGGTTTCGGTGCTGATTTAGGTGCTGAAAAATTTATGCATATCAAATGTGTTCAAGCCGGATTAAAACCAGATGGTGCCATGGTTGTGGCTACGATTCGTGCTTTAAAACACCATGGAGGCGCAGACAAAGACAATTTAGCAGCACCCAATCCGGAAGCGGTGAGAAAGGGATTTGAAAACCTAGAAAAACATATTGAGAATGTTCAGAAATTTGGTATCAATCCTGTTGTCGCTATCAATGCCTTCCCAACTGATACGGAAGAAGAAAACGATATCGTCAAAGAATTATGTGCTGCCATGGGCGTAAAAGCCGTAGTGAGCCGAGCTTTTGTCGAAGGTGGAAAAGGCGCTTCTGATTTGGCAAAAGCCGTTGTTGAGAGTATTGAAGCTGGTACCAATACTTTCCATCCTCTTTATAAGCTTAGCGATTCGATAGAAGCAAAAATTCATACGATTGCGACAGAGATATATGGTGCTGATGGCGTAGAATATACCTCAAAAGCAAAAACACAGTTGAAGCAAATCGACAAACTAGGTTTTAATGAATTTCCGGTTTGTATGGTTAAAACACCGGTATCCTTGTCTGATGATGATAAGAAAATAGGTCGTCCTCGTGGTTTTAACATCACTGTTCGCGAATTTGAATATTCTGCTGGTGCCGGTTTTGTTATTCCGCTCTTGGGTGATGTCATGCGTATGCCGGGATTACCTCCTATACCTAGTGCAGAGCATATCGATATAACGAATGATGGAAAGATAAGTGGCTTATTTTAAAAGCAAGGCAATCCATCAATAATTCAAAAAGTCTCTTTCTTAAGGAAAGGGACTTTTTTTATGCTGATACTCAGAATACATATTTGAAGAATCATTTTTGGGTGGATTCACATATGAAAATATCAACTTAGTCTATGATTTTGCGCAATATTAAACTCGAATTTAGGTCTATTTGAATGTCTTATTGAATTATAGCTTTTTTTTGACACTCCTCGCTAAATATACTACATAAGCTAGTGCTCTGTCCACAAAAAAATCTTAATGAAATGTTGTTCTATTTTCAAATCTCATCGTTAAAAATACGCGTCATAGTTACCACTATGCCTGCGTTTTTATGCCTTGACCCTTAAAAAAAAATAACTTTCATTATAATTTAAGCCTTTTTATACACAGAGTATTGGGTTAAAGTAGGCAGATGTCTATATCAGAAAATAAAAAATGATTAGCTTTGCAGCGAATCATTGCAGAATCACAAATGGAAAATCAAAAAATAAATTTACACTTCGGAGTTTTGGCTACCTTAATTGTATTAGCAGCTTTCAGCCGAGTCATTCCACACATGGCCAATTTTTCACCTCTTGGCGCAATTGGTCTTTTTGGTGCTGCTCACTTTACAAAAAGATGGCAAGCGTTTTTAGTACCGATAGCAGCCACCTGGTTGAGCGATTTGTTTATTAATAATGTCATTTATGCTCAATACTATCCTTCATTTACTTGGTTTTATCAAGGATTTTATTGGCAATATGGCAGCTATCTTTTGATTACTTTAGCCGGAATTTTTATTTTCAAAAAGGTAAATACAAAAAGCGTTTTTACAGGAGCCTTGGCATCATCAACCATCTTCTTTCTGGTTTCTAACTTTGGAGTTTGGGCAAGCGGAACAATGTATCCCATGAATTTAGGAGGACTGACGACTTGTTTTGCGGCAGGAATTCCATTTTTGAAAGGTACAATGTTGGGTGATTTATTTTATTCCTGTGTTTTATTTGGCACTTTTGCATTAGCACAGAAACAATTTCCTATTTTGCAATTAAAAAACGCTTAAAAGCAAAGTAAAATATCTCGTGACATATATGAAAGTGTATGCGTTTCTATACTCTTATGTCCAAATCTGATAGGTAGTTTATATAAAAATGATAGGGATTTTTTGAGCGAGCATAATAAGAGAGGCGATGTTAGAAAGTCAACTACCAAAAGGGATTTGGTAGGGGGAGAAGACTATTACATCAACGAACAAGGGCAATGGGTATTCACAGAATTGTATCACTTGAAGCGTGGTCATTGCTGCAAAAATGGTTGTAAGCATTGTCCATACGGATACCAAAAATCCTGATGAGCATGAACGAAGATTTTTTTCCCAAACGCATAGTTTGCTTAACGGAGGAAACTACCGAAACCCTTTATTTACTGGGTGAACAAGAAAGAATAGTGGGAATTTCAGGATTTACGCTTCGCCCGCCACAAGCAAGAAAAGAAAAACCCAAAGTATCCGCATTTACCTCCGCAAATATTGAAAAAATCATAGCATTAAATCCCGATTTAGTTATCGGATTTTCTGATATTCAAGCCGAAATAGCCAAGGCATTAATAGCCCATGGCATCACTGTTTGGGTCAACAATCATCGTAGTGTAGAGGAAATATACAAGATGATTATTCAGTTAGGTAGTATCGTTGGAAAAAGCAATGAAGCAATCATTTTAGTGCATCAATTCCGTGCAAATATCGATAAATTATGTAGCGACAATCAAATTAAATCCGTAAAACCTAAAATTTATTTTGAAGAATGGTTCGACCCGCTAATTACCGGTATTCGATGGGTAAGTGATTTAATAGAAATGGCGGGAGGTATAGATATTTACAGCGAACGAAAAAGTGCTTCTTTGGCAAAAGATAGAATAATTGCAGATAACTACGAAGTTGTGGAACGAAATCCTGACATTATTATCGCTTCGTGGTGCGGTAAAAAGTTTAAAAAGGAGCGATTAGTTGCCCGTAAAAATTGGGACTTGATAAACGCAGTAAAAAATGATTTCATTTTTGAAATAAAATCCGAAATCATTTTACAACCGGGACCTGCAGCCATCAGTGAAGGCATTGAACAAATATCCAAGATTATTGCGCAATGGCATCATTTTCATGAAACAAAAATATAGCATTTATTTTGGTTAGCCTCATATTCAACCATAATCCTATTGCGATAAGCTATTTTATGGTTCGACAAATCATTAAAATGCAGGATGAATGATGAAAATATAAGCACAAAAGCCTTACTTTTGTAAAGCAATGGCTTAGTTGCATGAAAAACAAGGATTTAATCATTAATACGTAAATAGCTTGCAGAACAAGCAAAAGATAAGTCATGTCAAAACACAAAACATATTTCAACTGGAGCAGCGGAAAGGATTGTGCTTTGGCCTTACATTACTTGTTGCAGGACAAAAATTACAGCGTGGAATATCTGCTCACGACGATCCATGCATCTCATAAGCGTATAAGTATGCATGGCATAAGATACGAATTATTGCAAAAGCAGGCAAAAGCTATCGGCATCCCGAGCGGAACCATTGAATTGCCTGAACAACCCACCAATGTCGAATACGAAGCACGCATGAGTCAGGCAGTCGGCCAACTCAAAGCAAAGGGTTTCGAATATGCAGCTTTTGGCGATATTTTGCTGGAAGATATAAAAAAGTATAGGGAACAGCAATTGCAAATTTTAGATATCAAAACAGTTTTTCCGCTATGGCGTAGAGATACAAAACAATTGATCAATGAATTTATAGATTTGGGATTTAAAGCCATAGTGGTTTGTGTAAATGCCGCCTTGCTTGATCGCTCATTTGTCGGGAGAATAATTGACAAAGCATGGATCAACGATTTACCTGCTGGGATAGATCCTTGTGGTGAGAACGGTGAATTTCACACTTTTTGTTTTGATGCTCCCTATTTTAATAATTCGGTTTCATTTTCAATAGGCGAAACAGTTTTTAAAGCGTATAATGATGAATCTAAAAGCGGATTTTGGTTTTGTGACTTGATACCTAAAGAAGATGAGTAAACATGAAGAAAAATATTGCCCTCGTTGTAATGCCATCTTTGAATGCAAGGTGGATACAATCCACGAGTGTCCATGCTCAACAATCCAACTCACGGTGGAAGAACGTAATTACATAGGCCAAAAATTGGATGATTGTCTTTGTGCATCGTGCATGAAAGCACTAAAAACGGAATACCATAACAATAATCTTAAAAAACATCAGGACGAAACTTTGGATAAAAAGATTCAACATAAAATAGATTTCAAAACAAAACCGATCGGTTCATTGGGCATTTTAGAGCGATTGGCAAAACAAATCTGTAGGGTGCAAAACACCTTAAATCCCGTTTTAAATCGACCTTCCATCCTTGTTTTTGCTGCTGACCATGGCATTGCACAAAGTGGAGTAAGTGCCTACCCTACCGATGTTACGGCTCAAATGGTATTGAATTTTATAAACGGCGGTGCAGCTATCAATGTATTTAGTAAACAACACCATCTTGAATTGAAAATCATAGATGCAGGTGTTAACCACGATTTTCAGAAAAATGAAAACCTCATTGATGCAAAGATTGCCAAAGGCACGCAAAATTTCCTGTACGCAAATGCAATGACGGAGACACAATTAAATCAATGTTTTGAAAAGGCCAAAAGTATCATTGATACCATGGCCGATAAAGGATGTAACGTCATCGGATTTGGTGAAATGGGCATTGGCAATACTTCTGCCGCAGCTATGCTGATGAGTGCGTTATGCAATTTTCCTTTAGAACAGTGCGCTGGAAAAGGCACAAGATTGAATGAGGAGCAATTTCAAAACAAAATTAAAATCTTAAAACAGGCACAACAAAATCATGCAGCGCCCAAGGATGTTTACGAGGCATTGACTTTCTTTGGTGGGTTTGAAATCGCACAGATTTGTGGTGCGATGTTACGGAGTTTTGAAAAAAATATGTTGATTTTGGTGGATGGGTTTATTGCAACAGCAGCTTATTTGTGTGCATTCAACATTCAACCCGACATCAAAAAGCTGGCTATTTTCTGCCACCAAAGCGATGAACAAGGCCACCAAAAGCTGCTGGAATATTTACAGGCAAAACCCTTGTTGAATTTGAATCTGAGATTAGGCGAAGGAACAGGCTGTGCGCTGGCGTTCCCTCTGATTCAAAGTGCTGTGAATTTTATGAACGAAATGGCAAGTTTCGATAGTGCAGGAGTCAGCAATAAATCAACGGAAATATGAAAAAAGAATTAAAAGTATTTTTTACAGCCTTATTATTTTATACCCGTATTCCATGTCCTTCGTGGGCAGACCATTCGCAGGAAAACTTAAACAAAGCCACAAGGTATTTCCCGTTTATTGGTTGGATAGTAGGCACAGGAGCCGCTGTTGTATTTGGGTTAAGCAGTCTGATTTTTCCGGTTTCAATTAGTGTCGTTTTGGCGATGATTACCGGCGTTTTGATGACGGGAGCTTTTCATGAAGATGGTTTTGCCGATACTTGCGACGGCTTTGGCGGTGGCTGGACTAAAGAAAAAATACTGGACATAATGAAAGACAGTCGTTCGGGTGCTTATGGCGTAATCGGCTCAATACTTTTGTTATTATTAAAATTTTCTACACTTGTCGAACTTGGGAAATCAGACATTTGGTTTTGTATTTCAACCATCATTTTAGCAAATACATTGAGTCGTTTTGCGGCTGTATTCGTTACTTTCACAGAAAAATACGTTCGGGAAGATGAATTGAGCAAGGCTAAACCCATCGCCAAAAAGCTAAGCACCTCTGATTTTATTATATCTTCTTTGTGGCTCATTCCTGCATTTCTTCTTTTTAAAAATCCGATGTATCTACTTGTATTGATACCTGTGTTTTTGATGACAATTTACCTCAAAAGATATTTTAAAAAATGGATTGGTGGCTATACCGGCGATTGTCTCGGTGCTACACAGCAAATCAATGAAGTGGTCATATTATTAAGTTGTTTGGCATTATGGAAATTTATTTAATCAGACATACCACACCAATTGTCGATAAAGGCATCTGTTACGGACAAACCGATTTGGATATTCACCCTATCCAATTTGAAGAAGAATTAACCCATATTCAATCCAAATTGCCTGAAGATATAACGCACTTTTACAGTAGTCCATTAAAAAGATGCGTAACTTTAACTCAGCGGTTGACTACCGATTTTGAAACCCATAAACGCTTGATGGAGCTGAACTTCGGCGCATGGGAAAACAAAAAATGGGACGAAATAAACAAAACAGAACTCAATCAATGGATGGCCGATTTTGTAAACATCCATCCACCTCAAGGAGAAAATTATATCACATTATACAAAAGAACCCTAAACTTTTTAGAATCACTTTTACAGACTTCACATAAGCATGTAGCCATAGTGACCCACGCTGGTAACATTAGAAGCATCCTTAGCTATATATTGGGTTTACCTTTAGAAAATTCATTTCGCATTCATCTGGATTATGGTGCAGTGGTGCATATTCAACTTGAAGTTGACCCAAGCTTGTGTAAATTGGTTTCAATACAGTGATTGATGCCAATTTTCAATTGTTGTATCCTAGTGCTCTGTCTATAAAAATACTCCTTTTGTTGATAGAGCCCTAGCTAATCTCTAATTTAGATAAAGCTCTACTTTTCGCCAGTGGATCTATTTTTGAATGAGTTCATATCGCAATCCTGAATAACTTTTTAATACTGCTTTGGCACTTCCTACGGATAGCGGAGACTCGATCAGGAGCGGTAGTTTATTTTCATCATTAGAGACATAGATGTGCATCAGATTACCTTCTTTAAAGACATTGCCCGCCACGAGGTCCGGTATTACTCGGATGACATCATAGGTACCAAGTTCTTTAATCTTGAAATTGTCTATTTTTTTGTCGTATTTGACGCTGATGGGATATTTCGTTTCATCAAATAATATCTGCGTAGGTATTCTATCACCAACCTTATGCTTTTTAATATTGGTATTTCTCAAAAAGTACAAAACAGAGAGTAAATCATGAGAGCACTTATCGAAAGGTATCGTTTTATTTATGGCTGTTTCACGCGATTTGCCGTTAAAACTTACGGCATATTTTTGATCTTGATTAAAAACGATGCTATCAAATTTTCTATAATTGCCTTCTTCAACGATTCGGACGAAATGCCGAGGATACATGGTTTTTTTATCGATTTCACTATGAAAATAATCCCTTACTCTAAAGAAAGAATCATAAGCTTTATACGTTTTGCCAACGACCGTAATTTCAAAAGTTTCTTTATTTTCCTTGATATTAAATTCGGCTTCACCTGCTGGAATCCATACAAATTTCCAATTGTAGTAAGCTTTATAAACGATTCGTTCACCACCTTTGATGGCTGTATTGACAATGCTGCATTCGCTTTCATTCGGCTTAAAAGAAAACGGAGAAGCACTAATCAGGAGCAAAGCTGTTACAAGGATGGTGCATCCAATAAAAAAGGTAATAAATAATTTTTTCATTTTTTGTTTTAGCCTATTAATCGGTATTTAGTGAACAGGAAAATCTAAAATATTGCCCATTTCATAACATATTCTACACCTTGGCTCGTATTTGTCTTTTTCTCCGAGTACGACCGTATCCTGCTCCATACTCAATCGGTAGGAATGTGTGGCCAAATTGCCACAATGAGGACAGATAGCATGTACTTTGGTGATATATTCAGATACCGCCAAAAGGTGTGGAATCGGACCAAATGGCCTTCCTTTGAAATCCATATCTAGACCGGCGACGATGATTCTTATACCTCGTAGGGCCAGTTTTTGGCAAACTTCCGGTAATCGATCATCAAAAAATTGTGCCTCGTCTATACCTATAACATTAATATCTTGCACAAAATTCAATATATCGACACTTTTACCTATTGGAATAGAGTCAATTTCATTTTCGTCATGCGATACGACCTTGATATCATCGTAGCGAGTATCTTGTGCAGGCTTAAAAATCTGAACTCTTTGATTTGCAAATTTGGCTCTCTTTAGCCTTCGTATCAATTCTTCTGTTTTACCTGAAAACATAGAGCCACAAATGACTTCAATCCAACCACTACGCTGACTTCTAAAGCCTGGTTCAAGAAACATAATTCATAAATTTTCACAAAATAAACCATTTTTATCAAGATTGACATCAAAATTACACTACAACTTGTTTAAAATTCGTTTTATGCTAAATTATCATAGGAGGAATTATCATTATCTAAGTTTGGTATAATTTTTGCTCATATTAAATATTAAAATAATATATAAATTCGCTAATTTAACATGGATATTGTAAATTTTAATAAGAAACTCAACAAAATTGCTGTGCTAACTGGTTCATTAGAAGGTAGTTCTTTTTCACCATTGGAACGAGACCTTTTGCTTACCTATATTCGGGATTTGTACGATATAGCGCTAGGAGATGAGCCTATCGTTGCCAAAAAACCTGAAAAGCGAGTTGTCACTGCGGAGATTCAAACTCCGGTAGCTTCTGAAGTTACTATGAGTATAAATAAAGCAGAGATCGTTGAGCCGATCCGTACATCGGCTGCACCAATGCCGGAAATAAATATTGAGAAACCGCAAGTAGCAGCATCGATACCTGAAGTGAAAATAGAACAAAAACCGGCTGTTGTCAACCCACCGGCCGTGACAGTCGTAGAACAACCGGCTAAGGCGATACCATTGGTAGAAAAAATCAAAGTAGCAGCTACAGAAGAAAATTTAAGCCAAGACCAATTACTAGAAAAACTGTTTAGTGAAGGTCAAGTTCAAGATTTGTCGGATAAACTCGGGCTATCACCGGTTCAGGATTTGACCAAATCCATGAGCATCAATGAAAGAATCTTTAATCAACACGAATTATTTGCTAATAATTCGGAGCATTTCAATGAAGTATTATCCAAATTGAATGGATTGTCGTCTTTTGAGGAAGCGAAACAATATCTTATTAATTCGGTTATACCTCAATATGGATGGACTCAAGATAACAAAATCAATAAAGCGTCCACATTTATTAAATTAGTAAAGAGAAAATATCTTTAAATAAAATTGTAGGTAATGGGTAAAGATTTTAAGCAATTTATATATAAAATCCGTTACCCATTACTATTATTAATCCTACTTTGGATCATCACGCCATTAAATCTATTTTTTGATTTAGGGCTTACTAAATTCGGTATATTTCCTCGTGTACCGGTTTATTTATTATCCGTTTTTACCGGTCCGCTTATTCATGGATCCATCGGCCATTTAGCCTCCAATTCATTGCCAATTTTAGTATTGACATCTATCTTGGTTATATTTTATCCCAAAGTGGCTTTAAAAGTATTTGTAAGTATTACGATTGGTACTGGCTTGATGGTATGGACGTGGGCACGGCCATCTTATCACGTCGGTATAAGTGGCGTCATATACGGTTTGATAGCATTTATTTTTTGGATCGGTATATTTCGTAAAAATATGAAGACGATTGTATTGTCTCTAATCGTTTTGATTATGTATGCCGGAAGTGTAGAAAGTATCTTTCCTAATGTTGAAGAAAATATATCTTGGGAAAGCCATCTTTTTGGAGGCATCTTTGGGATATTGGTAGCATTTGCTTTTCGCAATACGATAGAGGAAGATGAAAAAGTCTATAATAAACCACCTTCTTGGGCGAATGAACAAGAAATTAAGCAATATTTTTTACCTCGAGATGCTTTTGAAAAGACTAAAATGCAACGGTATTATGAGTATTTAGAAGCACAGCGTTTGAAGCAAATGGAAGCCATGCAATCAAATTATAATGAAAGAAATAACCAATAATTATTATTTTTCTTCTATATTTGCCATTCTTCCAGCATCAAACTAAGGACATATGAACGAGTTTTTTCAGCATCTGACAAGAGAATTTCAAACACCTTTAGAAAATCCGGTATTAATTTTTTCATTAATACTAACGATTATTCTTTTGTCTCCAATCTTATTGAAACGGCTGAATATACCCGGGATTATCGGATTGATTATTTCCGGTGTCGTCATTGGCCCAAAGGGATTTAATATCCTTGCTAATAACTCAGCGGTAGATTTATTTTCAACGATTGGTTTGCTCTACATCATGTTTATTGCCGGATTGGAACTTGATTTAGTAGAATTCAAATCCAATAAGAATAAGAGTATTTTGTTTGGGTTTCTTACTTTTATCTTTCCGCTTGGGATAGGCTTTCCGGTCGTGTACTATCTTTTAGGATATGATTTTAATGCAGCTTTTCTTACGGCAAGTATGTTTGCTACGCACACGCTTGTTGCCTACCCAATTGTCAGCAGGTTTGGGATTTCAAAAAACCTTGCGGTAGCCGTTACAGTAGGAGGTACGATTCTGACTGATACCGGAGTTTTGATTATCCTAGCGGTGATTATGAAAAATGCTGAAGGTAGTCTAAACATGGAATTTTGGTATCGGTTGATTATATCGTTGGCTATATTTTCAGCGATTATGTTTTTTATTGTTCCACGTATCGCCAAGTGGTTTTTTAGCAAGTTGGAAAGTGAAAAACACGCTCATTATATTTTCGTTCTTTCAGTCGTATTTTTCGCTTCATTTTTGGCAGAGGTTGCGGGGGTAGAAAAGATAATTGGCGCCTTCGTTGCCGGATTGGCTTTAAACAAATTGATTCCTCATTCGTCAGCTTTGATGAATAGAATCGAATTTATCGGTAATGCTCTGTTTATACCATTCTTTCTGATTTCGGTAGGGATGATTGTCGATGTTTCCGTATTATTAACGGGAAATACAGCCTTAATCGTCGCAGGTACGCTGACCGTTGTTTCCTTATTTGGAAAATGGATTGCAGCGTATATCACGCGGTTGGTATTTAAATTTACTAAGGATCAAGAGTTGCTTATCTTCGGATTGAGTAGTTCCCATGCTGCTGCTACATTGGCAGTAATCTTGGTAGGACATAATGCTGGGATTTTAGATGACAATATTCTTAATGGAACCATTATCTTAATATTAATCACTTGTGTAGTAGCTTCGTTTGCAACCGAAAAAGCCGCTAAAAATATGATTTTAAGTGGAGAAAGCGATCAAATTGACATGGATAGTATCCAGTTAAATAATAGTGAGCACATCCTATTGCCGGTGGCTAACGTGGAACAAATCGATAAAAACTTGGAATTGGCCATGTTAATCAAGGATAAAAAAGCGGCTAATCCGATTTCTATCCTCAATATTATTCCGAATGATTTGGAAGCTGAAAAGAATCTGATTAAAGCCAAAATGAAACTTGAAGAATATGTAAAGCAAGGGTCGGCAGCAGAAACAAAGATTAATATTATTACTACGATTGACCACAATGTCATGAGTGGAATTTCGAGGACAGCTAGAGAGATCTTATCCGATATCATCATCATAGGATGGCCCAAGGAACTTGGATTTATTCAAAAAATCATGGGAGAAAAAATGGATATCCTATTGGCCAATGCAGATAAAACCATTTTGATAGGCAACTCTGCCAAAAATATTATTGCGCATAAGCGAATCATTTTATTTGTACCGCCTTTTGCAGAATTAGAAAAAGGATTCAACCTATGGCTTTCCAAAACAGCTAAATTAGTTACAGAATTGAGCGCACAGATGGTAGTCTATGGCAATAAAAAAAGCATTGAAGCTATCCAATCCTATTATTCCGAAAATCAAGGCGTTTCTAACAATACATACATCGAGTTTGATTCATGGGAAGACATTTTAGTTCTTTCGAGAGATATAAAAAATGACGATATCTTAGTATTTGTCACTGCCCGAAAGGGTACGCTTTCTTACCAATCTATATTGGAGTCCATACCTAATAAAATGGAAAAATATTTCCAACAAAATAGCAAAATCATCATTTATCCTAAACAACAAGATAGCATAGGTTCGAATGAAGATTATGAAGATTTGGCCGCAGGACCTCTTGCTAAGGGTATCGAAACCATAGGTAAAGGTATTGAAACCATTTTAAAGGGTGTAAGATAAACGGTATGCCGTTTTGCACGAAGCTTGGTTTTTCGTTGCAAATAAATTTTACAACGCCATTAGTGTTATTTGGGTGATGTTAGTGATATGTTCGACCCAGTCAGGGTCGCACCAACTAAGCATAGTTTAACAAGCATAAGTTAGTGAAAAGGAAGCATACCTCTGGTATGCTAAACCATACGGTAGTCTTGCTTTTACCGAGCGAAAATCCCTACGGGATATTTTTATTTATAAAAACGCTAAAAAAACATTCCGCTAGGAATGTATCTCTCGATAACAGCAGCAATAGTAAAAATGGACCTGCATGCCTTTGGATATGCATCCATAAGCTACTAATAAAGTTGTATCTAAATCTAAACAAATTAGGAGCTAACTTCGTATCATTACCGTATTTTATCGTAGAAGTTGGTTATTGATTTTCGTTGCAAATAAATTTTACAACGCCATTAGTGTTATTAAGAATGGAGCACAGATACTTCGATAGAACTCAGTGCGAGTGACACAGATTGAGTAGATAATCGCAGATAGAAATCCGTGTAATTGTTGTATTTTGTCAAATACTACTAACTTATTTTCGTTGCAAATAATTTTACAACGCCATTAGACTGCTCAAAAAAAAGCAGAAAGTACGATGTACCTTCTGCTTTTTTTATAGGATGGATATGGTTTTACGCGATTATCATCCTAATTTCCATAGGAAATTATAGTGTAAACCTCAATCCTGCATAAATATTGACACCCATGATAGGACCCCAAATTAATGAGCTATCAAAATTAGATCCAAAGGGCGCATCTGCACTCAATATCGGGTTGTCTTGTTTGAAATTGAATATATTTTCACCACCGACATAAAGGTCAAATTTATGGTTCCAAGATTTAGTTATTTGAACATTGCTTAAATAGAAAGGCTTAGAAGCATCACTCAATTGGAATGCAGGATCATTATCTTGAGTATTCGGAATTCTCGTTTTGCTCAACCAGTTTACGGTGTAATCTAACATCCAACCCTTTCCGGCATTAATGCCCAAATTAGCAAAGGCACGATGCGGAGAAGAGAGTGGCTTTTGGAGTAAGGCTTCACCATACGTAGTCTGAACATCATTATATCTATAAGCTATTCTTAAGTTCATCCAGTCAGTAACGTCCATGTCTGCTTGCAATTGTAAACTATTGGAATAAGACTTGCCTTGAAGATTATAAAAGACAACAGAACGCGCACTTCTATCTAAATCTACGACGATTTGATTTTCAAATTGAATTCTGTTAAAATCAGCGGCTATCACCAAAGAACGATCTGCAATCGATATTTCTTTAGTTGCACTTACGCCCACATTCCAAGCTACTTCAGCATCCAATCCATAGGGTGTTTTAGTGGCATCATTGCCTTCAATAATCATGGCTCGATTGCTGGCAAAAAAGCCGATATTCTCTGCAAAGATGCTAGCTGTTCGCTGTCCTCTTCCTGCTGCAATTCTAAAAACAGTGGTTTCATTGGGTGCAAATCTTATGTTGGCTCTTGGTGTGAAGAAAAGACCAAAATTATTGTGATAATCGGCACGAGCGCCAATCAATACAGTCACTTTTTCAGAACCTTTGTAGGTATATTCCCCAAATACTCCTGGAACCCATTCATTGCGCTTGAAAACTGTGGTTTCGACCAATTCATCATAATTATCATATTGGAAACTAGATCCTGTACGGATTTGATGATCGGTATTGTCAATAATCGTTTGGTAAATCAAATTAAAATACAAAGACTTTTGAGTTGCATCATATCTTCTTACACCAAATTGAGACTTTTGGTCGTGGTAGGTTCCGGAGAACTGTAATCCTAGACTTTTATATGGTGCATCTAGACTTACAAATCCTCTTTTTGCCCATAATTCAGCACGTTGAATGGTCATATCGGCACCCCAAGTTTGGTCGCGTAAAGATTTTACAGGATCAAATTCATTTTGTCCACTGATATTATCCATATAGGTCATTTTAATACCTACCACCGCTTCTTTACCGCTGCTATTAGAAAAGTTCCAACGATTGATAAATCCAAACTGTTTTCCCAATGGAGAATCCAGAAAGCCATCGCCATTATCATCTGTTCGTAGATTTCTCATGGAAGCATGTAAGAGAGAAGCTGTGCTCCATTCTTCATTGACGCTTTGTCTTGAGAAAGTATTCATTTCATATCTTCCGGATTGGTTGCCATAAGCATTCATAAAAAGTTGATCCCTATGCGTAGGTTTACGCAATTCAACATTGATCTGTCCGGTAAGGCTTTCAAAACCATTGACTACCGAACCTGCACCCATATTTAATTGCATGCTCTCGACCCATGGCCCAGGTATAAATGTCAATCCATGTAAGGCCGCCAATCCACGGACAGCCGGCATATTTTCCGTTGTCAATTGAATATAAGGTCCGGCAAGCCCAAGCATTTCTATTTTTCTAATGCCGGTAACGGCATCTGTAGAAACGGCATCAATAGCAGGTGTTGTATCAAAACTTTCAGCTAGATTGCAGCATGCAGCCTTCAGTAGTTCCTTACTCGAAATCTGATAAACCTTGACCGGTTCAAGATAAGAAATTTCTGTGCTTTTACGCTTATGCGTTACGGTGACTTCATTTAATACATTAGGTGTCGAAATGGTAATGGAAATATTTCCGGCTTTTTCGATCAATACCGTATCCGGACTATAACCTACATACGAAATAATGAGGTAATCTTTACTTTTTCTTAATGTCGTTTCGAACTTTCCATCGTAATCAGTAACAGTACCTGTTTTATCATGTAACCAATTTACACTAGCGCCAATAAGTGGAAGTAATTCTCCTTTGTCGCTTCTTTCATATACCGTACCTATCAGTTTATTAGAAGCGGGTTTGGCGACTGTCGGAGTTTTAGAATGGGCACTATGGTCGTGATCATGATCGTGTTCTGTTTCTTCGATACCATTTTCTCGGTAAAAACAACATTCGTGTAGCGAACCGTAAGCTTCTTCGGGAGCTATTTGACCGTCAGCATCATGACCCACGGCTAGTAGCGCATCCACCAATTTTTGTCTTACAAAGGAGGGTTTTGTTTTGACGGTCAGAGATTGATGGTCGATATCATAAGTTGCTTCGGATACGCCGGTTACATTTTTGGCGGCTGTTTCAATCCTCGTTTTACACATTCCGCAAGAGCCGCTTACTGGAATCTTAACCATATTTTGCGCAGATAATTGGTCAGTAGAGACAAACAATCCACACAGGATAATCAAAAAATAATTTATATAAGTATTCATTTTAAAAATTGTTTAAATGTTTTGAACATGAATTCAAGCCATCTATTGATATAAATAACACCAACAGATGTATGATTGTACAATCAAATTGTCAATACACAGTTCAACGATGGATTCATATTTTGACATGTAATTACATGTATCTCATTTTATTGAAACAAGATGATATCCAAGTTGAGATCAAACATTTAAACTCTCGGAGGGTGCGTCAATTGAGGATAAAAATCATAAGAATGGATAGCAACCAACTTGTTAATTTCTGTATCTAAGTGGATAATTAGTGGCTTTATCTCGATATTTACACGAGAATCCGTCAAAAAAACCTTAGCACAAGAGATACATTTACAAAAGTCACCATTGCAGTGATGATGCTCTTCATTCTCATTATCATCATCATGTTGGTTTTGGATTTTTGAGGCGCAGCAATGATTCTGCTGGTCGCATTTGACTTCTTGTTGCTGTGATGCTTGTTGTTCTGTAGCCATCGAAATATCTTCCGAGTCATGGATACAAATTTCCATAGACTGGTAGAAAATCATAACAGATAATATTAAAGCAATAACTCGCATCATCTTCATTAAGTGGTGCAAAGTTACACAAACAAAAAGTAGCGAAAACACTATAAAGGCAAATTTAACGAAATAATATCATTATTTTTGGCCAAGTTGAACCCGAGACAATCAACAAAATACTGAAAATATGCAATAAATACATTATAATAACAATGTATATGAAGAAAAAATGGGTCTATTAGAGATGTATGGTTCTTTTGAAGCAATAGAATCTTCTATGTTCGTTTTTAAGATTTATTAGCAAATTAATAGGATGTTGTCGTATGAAAACGAAGGTTTAAATGAAAGCGTAAAAAGTCCTTTCGAAATAGAAGAAATAATTTGTTTCTCTTTCAGATTATGGATTATCCACCTGAAAGTAGTTTCTTGTAACTCTGGTTTAAATACTAGGTAGAAGGCATAAAGTTCTTGTCTAGAAAAGGAAATCCTATTTCCAAATTGTTCTTGAAGTTGTTTTATAATAATGTTGTTTGCCACCTTAATTTTACCTTACAGTGCAAAGATAATAAAAATTCAAACAAAAGACAGCAAATTTTAACTAGTGGCAAATGTTTGAATTAAAAATAGACTAGTGCTCCGTCAACAAAAAGATCTTAATAAAATGTCGTTCTTTTTTCAAATCTCATTTAAAATCTTTAAATTTGACTTTAAAATAAACTGTAGATTTGCTTCCTTATCCTATTTCCTTGTTTATTGTTTATCTTTGTGATTCGATCATAATCTAATAGTATATGTCTGACGCTTGGAACGTAGGAAGAGAAGAAAAAAAAGGTATTAAAAGAACAGAGGAACATTGTATCCTTATCGGTATCATCTCACAAGATGAGAGCGAGGCCATCGTTATGGAACATCTCGACGAGTTGGAATTTCTCGCTACCACGGCAGGCGCTGTAACGAAAAAAGTTTTTGTTCAGAAGCTGCCACATCCACATGTCAAATCCTTTGTGGGATCGGGAAAATTGGATGAAATCAAAGATTATATTACAAGAAATGAAGAGATTTCTTTAGCTATTTTTGATGATGACCTGACGGGAAAGCAAAATAGCTACCTCGAAGAGTACCTCAAAGTCAAAATAGTCGATAGGAGTACGTTGATTCTCGATATTTTTGCAGAAAGAGCGCAAACTGCTCAAGCAAAAACACAAGTTGAATTGGCGCAAATGCAGTATTTACTCCCGAGATTGCGTGGGCTATGGACGCACCTAGAAAGGCAACGAGGTGGTATCGGTATGCGCGGTCCCGGCGAGCAAGAAATTGAAACTGACCGACGAATCATACGGGATAAAATATCCATCTTGAAAAAAAGATTGGAAAAGATAGAGCAACAAACTCAAACCCAGCGCAAAAATCGAGGCGAATTAATCCGGGTTGCGCTCGTAGGATATACCAACGTTGGAAAATCGACATTGATGAATCTATTGAGTAAGTCGGAAGTATTTGCCGAAAATAAACTCTTCGCAACGCTTGATACTACCGTACGAAAAGTAGTATGGGATGCTATGCCGTTTTTATTATCGGATACGGTCGGGTTTATTCGCAAATTACCGCATCACCTAATCGAGAGTTTTAAATCAACACTCGATGAAGTGCGTGAGAGCGATATTTTGGTTCATGTCATCGATGTATCGCATCCACAATATGAAGACCAGATACAGACGGTACAAAACACGCTTAGTGAACTCGGCGCTGCTGATAAAACGACTTTGATGGTTTTTAATAAAATGGATTTGTATGCTCAAAAATATTTTGATGACTATCTGGACAGTCAGACCAAATCCGATATTATAGCGGATATTAGCGCTAAGTTTACCAATATGTATCACTGTCCAAATGTGATGATATCTGCTGCCGAAAGGGAAAATATCGACGAACTAAGGCAAGTACTAACAGCGTTGATTTCAAATGAATATACCGTTAGATATCCTTATCAGGTTAAATCTTGGTAATCACATAAAAATCCATGCATGATGCGGCAATCCTATTCCCTATATGAACTTAATGAGTATATCCGACGGGTTATTTCCCTGAATTTTTCGGAACCTATATGGGTAAATTGTGAGATTTCGCAAGTCAAACAAGTTAAAGGCAATGTTTATCTCGATCTGGTATATCATGACGAAAAATCTGGTGAAATCACGGCTCAGATAAGCGCCAACATCTGGTATAAGTCCTTTTTGTTTTTAAAAAACAAGCTTGGAGAACTGTTGCCCTCCATTCTAAAAGAAGGGATTCATGTGTTGTTGAAAGTGCAGGTTGAATTTAATGAAAGGTATGGTTTAAAACTCAGCATCGAAGACATAGATCCCGCTTATACCATCGGCCAAATGGAGTTGACGCGTCAGAAAATCCTCCAGCAATTGACCAATGAAGGCTGGATAGATAAAAATAAGGCACATTTCATGCCGGACGTCATCCAAAAGATAGCCATCATATCTTCCTCTCAAGCCGCAGGTTACATAGATTTTACGAAGCATTTGCAAAGCAATGTTTATGGGTATAAATTTCAAACGACCCTATATGAGGCTGCCATGCAAGGGATGAATACCGAAAAGGAAGTTTGTAATGCCTTGAGAGCGATTGACTCGGCTAGCGTATCCTACGATATAATTCTCATTATCCGTGGTGGAGGTTCTAAATTGGATTTATCTTGGTTTGATAATTATAATATCGGTGTAGAAATCGCCAAAAGTAAAATACCTGTCATCACCGGAATAGGTCACGAAATCGATGAAACCGTAGCCGATATTGTAGCCAATCTAAGTCTAAAAACGCCTACGGCAGTTGCGGATTTTATAATCCGACAAAATGAAGACTTTGAAGGAAAAATCATTGGGTTGACGCAATCCATTTTGCAATCTAGCCAGAGGATTATCAAACATGAAGAAATCCTACTCCACAAAACGATACAAATTCTCGCCTTATTACCGAGCGAAATAGTTCGAAAACACCATTTACAAATTGATTTTCTCTTTAATCAATGTTTTTTGGCTGGAAAGCAAAAGATACAGCGACATAAAAATCAATTGGCCTTCAACGAACAGCAAATCCAACTGATGAATCCCAACAATATCCTAAAAAAGGGATATGCTATCGTTCGCCAAAATGAGCATGTCATTTCAAAATCCGAGTATCAATCAGGCATTGCCACCCAGATATCGTTTCATGATGGAGTCATCGAGATACCACCATCTAAAAAGTAGAATATTTGAAATCATACCCTAAAATTAAGATATACGCATGAGCAAAAAATTAACCTACGATAGTGCCTATACTGAATTGAATAAGTTGCTGAATGAATTACAATCTGAAGAAATCGGATTGGATGATTTAAGCAAGAAACTCAAGCGGGCGATAGAATTATCTGAGTTTTGTAAAAGTCAACTCAGAAGCATTGAAGAAGATATAGAAAAGATCAACGACTCCATGGGTCAATAATGTATAGACTTTACCTTGATTGAGTGAAAAGTAAAGGCTCACCCTTTATTTTGATAGATCTAAGGACGGAATTTTAGACATGGCTCGCTCCGAAATCGCTGTTATGCTGAGGCTGGGATTAACACCAGGATTGGCAGAAATCATGCTTCCGTCACAGACATACATATTGGTATAGTTGAATACTTGATTGTCTTTATCGATAACACCCGTGTGTACATCTTTTCCCATACAGGCACCACCGAGGATGTGGGCTGTTGCTGGAATACCAAGAACGGCCTCTGTACTCAAAACCATCGCTTTGCCATGGATAATTTTTTCTACTTCTCGCGCCAAATATTGAGCCTTAGGATTAAAAGCCGTTGGCGGTGGTCCGGAATCTTGTTTTGTATTGTTAAAGCCCAACCGATTTCTAACCAAACGCAAGGTTCCATCAATACTTTCCATATATAACAAAATCAAGGTCCGTTTGCTCCAATCATCGATAAAAAACACACGTAAATAATCTATCGGATGGAGGATAAATTCTTTACCTATTTGGAAGAGCCTTGTCACCCAAGATTTGCCACTGACCATTGGGGCCATTAATAGTCTAAAGAAGCCTGAACCTTGAGAATATTTTACTGGCTCAAGGTTGGTATGCTCATCTATTTTTACGAGAGATCCGATGGCTATCCCTTTGGAAAAATCTTTATTTTTGTCAAAAGTCGTCACACCGATCAAGCTTTCAGAATTTGTTCTAACACCAGAGCCGACCAAGTCCGAAAGGTGCGGCAGCGAGGTTGCTTTTAATTGGTTTAACAAGGGTATGGTACCGGTTACGCCACCTGAGAAAATGACGCCTTTAGTTCGAATTTTTGTTCGTTTTTTAAACCATCCAAAGGTGGATTGAATGACGACATCGTATCCATCATTTCCATCCTGACTTAGTGGTAAGACATCTATGACTTCTCTTTCTGCGATGATTTCGGCACCGTGCAATTGTGCTAGATAGAGATAGTTTTTGTCGAGTGTATTTTTTGCATTATATCGACATCCGAGCATACAACCGCCACATTGATTGCATCCTGTACGACTTGGTCCTTGTCCTTCAAAATAGGGATCTTCTACCGAAACGTCGGGTTTTCCAAAATAAACGGATACATTGGGCTTTTCAAAGGGTGTGTGCGTGACTTCTTCCGCCAGTGTTTTCATGGCTGTATCGCTGAGACTCATATAAGGATGCCGGCTGGCACCAAGCATTTTTAGAGCGGTTTCGTAGAATGGTTTAAGTTCATGCTCCCAATCTGCGAGATCACGCCAAGGGCCAGTTTGGTAAAATCCTTTATCTGGCATAGGTAAGGTGTTGGCATAAACGAGGGATCCACCTCCAACGCCGACGCCACTTAATGCTACGACATGTCGATAAAAAGTCATTTTAAATAGACCCTTCATGCCAAGATTAGGCATCCAAAGCCATTTTTTTAAATTCCAATTGGATTTAGGAAAATCTTCCGGTTGGCGAAACCATTTTCCTTTTTCTATAACTAAAACCTTATACCCTTTTTCTGATAATCGCAAGGCTGACACAGCGCCGCCAAAGCCGCTTCCGATAATGATATAATCATACGCCTCTTGCATCTTTTGATGGTTATTTTCAACAAATTTATAATAATTAATATAACTCTAGTGCTCTGTCCACAAAAAAATCTTAATGAAATGTCGTTCTTTTTCCCAATCTCATCGTTAAAAATACTCGCCATAGTTACCACTATGTCTGCGTTTTTTGCCTTGATCTTTAAAAAAATAACTTCCATTATAATTTAAGTCTTTTTATAGACAGCGCACTAGTGCTCTGTCCACAAAAAAATCTTAATGAAATGTCGTTCTTTTTCCCAATCTCATCGTTAAAAATACTCGCCATAGTTACCACTATGTCTGCGTTTTTTGCCTTGATCTTTAAAAAAATAACTTCCATTATAATTTAAGTCTTTTTATAGACAGCGCACGTGCTCTATCTATAAACCCACCTTTTTCAAAAATCGGGTTTATTTTTTGAATTACATCTTCTAAGGGTTCAAGTACGCTGTTGCGTTAGTATAGTAAATGTTGTTTTTGTTTGTTTTTCCAACCAGCCTCGCTTTTATAATCGCTAAAATAGACCATTAATTCAGCTTCACTTTTATAATTTGTGAAATAGATTTTCTTTTTGGCTTCGCTTTTATAAGCTGTAAAATACCAAATGCCCTCATTACTGGAGACTTCACTCTTATATTTGGTCTTGTACACGATTATGTCGGCTTCACTTTTGTATGTTGTCACATACACTTTGACATCGGCCTCACTTTTGTAATCGGAGGTATAAATGATTTGTCCTTGCATAGAGATCGTTGTAAAACATAAAACAAATAATATCAGATTTTTCATGCTATTTCGAATTTATAAAAAATAACGGTTATCGTCCATCAACTATAAAAATTTTGGCTATTATTTCCACGCAAAATGATTGCTATAGAAAGTAACGTATTTTATATGGATATAAGTTCAAAATGAAACACTATATCGATGAGGGCTCTATGGATTTTACATAAATTCTTTAACTTCCACGTAGTTGCGGTATTGGATGACAAGACCTTCGTTTTCTAGTTTTTTCATCAATCTAGAAATAACCACTCTCGAAGAATTGAGATCCGTTGCTATCTGGAAATGTGTGATATTAAGTCGGGACATTTTTGTAACCATAACTTTATCTCTTAGGTATTTATACAGCCGTTCTTCCATGTTGTTGAAAGCGAGATTGTCGATAGCATCAAATAATTCATTCAATCGGACATTGTAACTATCGAGCACATAACTACGCCATGATGCATAGTTTACAATCCACGCTTCCATTTTTTCGTTAGGAATAAAAAGGATTTCTGCTTCTGTCTCTGCTATAGCCTTGATGATACTTTTGCTAGGTTTTGTACAGCAAGTCATAGAAACTGCACACGTATCGCCAACTTCAAGGTAGTACAATAATAATTCGCGACCTTCTTCATCTTCTCGCATGACTTTGACCGAGCCGGAAACGACTAAAGGAATCATTGATATTTTTTCTCCGATATCTAAAATGAGGTCATCTTCTTTGAAGACTCTAAGTGTACTGCTTTTGCATATTTCATTGATCAAGGCTTCTTCAAAGAGATATTGAAATCGCTCATGCAACTTACTATAGCAAGTTATATCAAACGGTATGGTGGATATTTTCATTAGAAAAGGCTATTATTAGAGTGTCAAAGATAAAAAAACTTTTTAGTTTACAGAATTTGAAAACTGCATATCATATAATTTTCGATAATGTCCATGTTCGCGTTCGATGAGATCATGGTGACTACCTCTTTCGATGATGCGACCTTTAGATAAAACAAGGATTTGATCAGCGTGTTGAATAGTTGATAATCTATGGGCTACGATGATAGATGTCCGTTTATCAATCAATTTTTCTACAGCGTATTGTATCAAAGCTTCGCTTTCAGAGTCGATAGAAGAAGTGGCTTCGTCCAAAATCAAGATATCGGGATTAAAGACCAAAGCTCTGACGAAGGATATCATCTGTCGTTGGCCTACGGATAAGTTATTACCGCGTTCATCTACGATAAATCTGTATTGTCCCGGTAAAGCTTGAATAAAATCATGGGCTCCGATTTGTTTTGCGGCTTCTATGACTCTTTCTTCAGAAATATATTCATCTCGTAGCGTGATGTTCTCCAGAATGCTCCCTTGAAATAAAAATACATCTTGTAAGACTACAGAAATGCGTTTTCGCAAAGCAAACAAATCATAGGTTTTGATCTCGTGATCGTCAATGTAGATATTGCCTTTTTGGATATCATAAAATCGGCTCAATATATTGATAATCGAAGACTTTCCGGAACCGGTACTTCCAACGATAGCCAAGGTTTCTCCGGGTTGAATCTCCAAATTGATGTCCTGCAAAACAAAGTTTTCTTCGTCATATGCAAAGTGAACATTTTCAAAAACGATTTTTCCGTTGAGTTTATCGGGTTTAAGCGTGCCATCATTGGGAATAAACTGATCGCTATCGAGGATTTTGAATACGCGCTCGGCGGCTACAAGACCCATTTGTAGCGTATTAAATTTATCGGCCATAAATCGTATAGGACGAAACATCAGATTCAAATACAAAGGAAAGGCAACTAGCGCACCAAAAGACACTTTATCTTGTAAAAACCCTTGAGCACCCAACCAAATCATCAGTGCCAATGAAATTGCGGAGATCAATTCGACTACCGGAAAAAAAATAGAATAATACAGGACAGAATCTAAGTTGGCTCGTGTATATAGCTTATTGATGTCCTTAAACTTATTGAGTTCTTGTGCTTCTGCATTAAAAACCTGGACAATCTTCATTCCGGTAATGCGTTCTTGCAAAAAAGCATTCATAGAAGCTATTTGTACACGAACTTTTTGATAGGAAACCTTTACTTTTTCTTTAAAAATATACACGGTCAACAGCAAAAAGGGCATCGTAATCAAAACGATTAGCGTGAGTCTCCAACTCGTATAAAACATCAATCCCAATACGGCAATCAAGGTCAAGAAGTCTGCAATGATAGTTATGATACCTTGTGCAAAAACATCGTTGATTGCCTCGATATCATTGACCGTTCTGGTTGTTGAAGTTCCTATAGGTGTTTGATCAAAGTACCTTAATTTTAAATTTGTAATTTGGTTATAAACCTTAATTCGCAGGTCTTTGACGACGGATTGTCCCAACTTAGCAGTAAGGTAGATGAAGTAGTATTTTAGGATAACGCTTATGATCAAGATGGCCACAAATAGTAACGCCATTGGTATCAACCCACCTTTATTTCCACCGACGATGTTGTCGTCCACCATGTGTTGCACAATAAAAGGTTGGAAAATGGAAAACGGTGTAACGATGATGGCTAGAACAATAGACTTGATAAATAATGACTTATAAGGTTTGGTCATACCCAATACCCGACGCAATAATGCTCCGTCTGTAATAATGTCTTTACTCATGAAAGTGATCTAAATAAAACAAACGCTTGTAGTTTGTGCTTTGTTCTATCTTTTGGTTGTTTTTATGTAAATGCAGTATCGCCATCACCGGCATGGAGCGGTATCTCAAAATGTCCTATTTCTTCCCAAAATGTGCAACCAATCATATAATTTCTTGACATAGCCTTAGAAAAGGATTTGATTTTGTTATGTTTCAGGATATACTCAATAATCTCGGCATCATATAATGTCATCGTTTTTACCTTAAATTCTTGAATCAGCCATTGAAGGGCAAGAACGACATTTTGGGCTGCAGCATCGTGATATATTACCGGCATTTTGAGGTGCCCATCTCTGATAGTTATCAAAAAGAAGGCGATTATTTCACCATTTTTATCGCAGATGGTATAGCTTTTACAAACAAATTGTTGGGCGACAGAGGAGAAATAATATCTAGAAGATTCAACTGTTGGGCTACTTTCTGTAATCCATGGGTATTCCGACATCCATCGGATTATTTCAACATTTTGGCGAAAGCCTACAACTTTCATTTTTTGCTCGATAAAAAGCGTCAAAACCGGGTTAAAATCGGTAACTTCGGTCAATTCGATTATCGGTTGTGCGCAACGTTTGGTCATTTGAAGTACAGCATTGACGGCCCAATCGCTAAGCTTTAGAAGTGGTAGTAATTGTTGAAAAATACGCTTTTTGGGTGGTAAAATACGGGAAAGATCCGCTTGAATATACCATCTTCTGCCCTGAAGTTCTGGTAAAATATCGAATAATCCGGATTTTTGGTACAAGTTGCCCGCCGGGCCTGTATATTCTGTAAGTATAATCCGATTATTCCACGCTAAAAAACAAGATGCGAGCAATTTTTTTGCAATGCTTTTTCCGCGTTGTTCCGGATCTATCCACAGGCAACTCATCCAAGCAAAGTGATATTGCAAGCCATTAGCAAGGAATAAATCATCTGGCAAGGCTCCAAGATATCCAACCATTTGATTGCCTTCAAATGCTAGAAACAAAAGGATGTCTTCCGATTTAGCCCTTGGATTATGGATATGAGAAACGGCTCGATGCTTCGCAATAGCCACGTGGGTCGATTGGTGATATTCCGGATCATCAATATAAGCTTGCAACGCATTTTTATTCAATTGTCGGATCTCAATCATTCTCTTGCGATGGTATTTTTATGGAATAAATACTTAATCATATAATATGCCGATTGTTTGGCTATAATTGCAGCAGCACTACTATTGCCGACTTCCATTGGAATTCGGTGGATAATATTGGGTTCGGGATCGTTTTTCATGCCAGCTGTTCCAAATATTACATCTGCAAAAATGCTTTTAAAGAAAGAAGCCTTAACACCATAATCTGTAAAAGGAAAGGCGAAAAGCAACGCATCTTTTTGGACATTTGCTTTAATGTATTCCAAAGATTGCTGCGTTTGACTCAATTGTGCTTCAAAAGATATATCGTTATACCGAGGATGATCCATGCTATGAGCACCGATATAGAAGCCATCGTTATGGAGTTTTTGAATTTGAGATAACGACATATAGGGTTGTACTCGAAGCAAGTATTCCTTAAAAGATATTTCCATCACCTTGGCCACCTCGTCTAAAAGATGGCGTTCTGCATATCGAATCGATTCTAAAGCATTTTGATGCTGTTGGCTTTGGAGTAGGGTAGTCAATCGGTTGGATTGATTGGTAGAAAGACGATTTAGATTTTCTATCAGAATGCTCGCCTTAAATCGAAAAAATAGATCAGCATTTTCTACAAAACTTGGGTTGATAAAAAAAGCAGCCGGGATTCCGTAAGATGTGAGCATGGGAGCAACAATATCGTAAATTTCCCGCAATCCATCGTCAAAACTTAGAAAAAATCCTGGTTTTTGGCGTTGTTTACCATGGTTAAGATATTGGAGCAAATCCGACAAATCCATGGGTTCGTAATGCCTCAAAAGGTATTCAAGATCTTTTTTAAAGGTTTGAATCTTACGAACAGGATAAAGATGACGAACATGAATCGGGACATCGTCCTCAATTAAGTGATAAAATGGAAATACGGTATTATGTACTAAGTTGATGTTCATCTATCCGTTTACAGAAGGATTACAAGAGTATTAAACAACAAAGATAAAATAAAATTGATACAGTCCATAGGGAAATTTCTGATGAACACTTAATGAGAAGACACGGAAGATTATGAAAAGAACTAAATGTAAAAATACCTTTTGATGCTATTTTGAAGTGGTACGAATTGAAATCAGAAAAATTTAAAATAAAAGACTTAAATTTGAACCAAAATTTATTCAATATTCATCAACAACTTCATAAATATTGGGACGATTAGACTTTATATAACATAATAAAATGGGGATGATTTTAATTTATGGTTTGATTTTTTTGCTAATGTTTTTAAGCATTGGAATTGGACTGTTTATTTATTCAAAAAAGAAAAAATCAAAAATTGGACTGACAATTTCAGTGATTATGATTACAGTAGTAGCCCTTGCATTATTGACAAACACCATTGACGAATTTACAATCTCCTCAGAAGACATTATTAGCGACTTAAAACTTATTGATATTGAATTAAAAAACGACTTTAAAATCATTAATAATAAAGTAACAGGAATGCCTGAAAGAATACAAGAAACGGAAATTAAAATTTCCCCAAACGATAAAGATAGAATAATAAATGAAATTATAAACGCATCAAATTTTAAATCATTTGCAAATGAAGAGGCGTTGACTAACGATGCTGACTCCGAACAATTCGAGATAACAGGCAAGATATTTAACTTTAAATATCCTGAATTTTATTCAAGAGAAACATATACGAAAATTGATAACTTGCCAACAATATTTTTGATCACCATTTATGACAACAGCAATATAATTAAATATCAAAAAATTGAAGGCTAAAAAACCGTAAGGTTAATAAGGTATTGCTAAAAGCGCAAGAAAACGGCATCAATTGTGTCTTTCGGTAAAATATAAAAACTGTCGCAAAGCATTTTGTCTCAGCTATCGTCCATAAAGCATAATGTCAATAGTGAAATCCAATAGGATGTCAAAAACGCAAATTGGAATACTTTTTTTGATTTTAACCGATATTATGGGGAAATAATAAGGAAATCGTGATTTTTTTGGGTCATAGACAACTTGATATTGAAATTACGATTATATTTGGAACAGAACAAGTGATCATACGGGTCATTAGCGTAAAAAATCCGATTTTTATAATGTAGAATGTTACCAAAAATCACAACCAATCCTATTGCCAAGAGTATCCCAACCTTGGTAATAATCCGAGTTTTAACCTATTATTGATCAACTTGATTATTTTTATTTAAAATTTTTAGTCCACGATGGCTTAATCCTTTTAGGTTTTCATCAATAAACGGGCATATAAGACGAGGAAAGAAGTTTTTTTAATAAAAAAATCTTTAAAAATTTGCAGATAAATAAAAACGGCATATCTTTGCGTCGCTTTTAACGAATAGCATTTTAAAATATAACCTTTGAGGCGGTTGAAGTCCTCGAAAAATAAGGGAGATTAGCTCAGTTGGTTCAGAGCACCTGCCTTACAAGCAGGGGGTCACTGGTTCGAGTCCAGTATCTCCCACATCCTTGAAAAGAAGCTGTCTCAAAAAAGGCAGCTTCTTTTTTTTTATCATATATGCTATAAAATTATCTCCATACCATGGCCAAAACGGGAATAAAAGTTGCTGCACCGGCTACGATTACCAATATTGCAGGTGGGTTAACAACGTTGGGATTGGCGCTTGAATCTCCAGCAGATGAATTAATCATTAAGGAAGGAAACCAACCCGGGTTGGTAATCACTGAAATACAAGGCGCATCCGGTAAACTATCAAAAGTTCCTGAAAAAAATCCGGCAGGAATCGCCGCCAATCGTTTGCTCGCTCATCTTGGACAATTGGATCGACCCTTATCCATCGAAATACATAAAAAAATACCCATGACAGCAGGCATGGGCTCATCAGCCGGTTTGGCAGCGTGTGGTGTTTTTGCCGTACAAGAGTATTTGCGCGCTGGTTTGAGTAAACAAGAACTCCTGCCTTTTGCGCTAGAAGGATTAAAATGTACAGACAATGATTCTTTAGTTGCCAATCTTATCCCTTCGCTTTTAGGAGGCATGACTTTAAAAACAGAGGATGACATTGCAGCCTATAAAAAACTCTACATTCCTGCAGGATTATCTATTGCATTGATTCGTCCTCATATTCTTCTTCCCAAACAAAATGATTTTCAGTCGATTTTGAGTATGAATATTCAAGTTGAAGCAAGTTTGCAACACGCAGAACAGTTGGCAGCCTTTGTTGCTTCTATGTACACGTCTGATATGGTGTTGATGACACAGACCCTACAAAAGACGAAGGTTCATCCTAAAATCAGTGAAAATATACCCTATTTTGATGTTATGCAAGAAAAGGCTATACAATTGGGTGCTGCAGGATTTGGTGTTGCGGGTGTTGGTCCGTCTATGTATGCGTTATGTACCGATTCGGGAGCTGCTCATGATGTCATTGAAGCAGCAAAAACGCTATTTGCCTCCCAAAAAGTAGATGTTTCAACGTACTTTTCCAAGATTAATCACGAAGGTGCTATTGCCTTTTAGATGATTATTAGATTTTCAAAAGGCCTTTTGCTCATCATAGATACTAAAGGTGTATTATTTTTTATAATCAGTAGTTTATCCAGGTTTATCGGGAATTGTTAGCGGAATATAAAAAGTAATAATGCTTATAGAACTAAAATAGCTCGTGTTTTTGAATCATCAAAACACGAGCTATTTATATTTTAACGTAGATTATGTATGATATGAACAGCGTATAAACTCACCACTCACAAAAACAAAAACTAGTGCTCCGTCCACAAAAATATCTTCATGAAATGTTGTTCTTTTTTCAAATCTCATCGTTAAAAATACTCGCCATAGTTACGACTATGTCTGCGTTTTTTGCCTTGATCTTTAAAAAAACAACTTCCATTATTATTAAAATCTTTTTATAGACAGAGCACTAGATATTTAAGCTGTAGTTATCGTTATTGGATCTAGCGTGACTTTAGCTCGGATAGAGTTAGAAATCAGGCACACACTTTCAGATTTTAGTAGGATGCGTTCTGCTTTTTCACGGTCTGCTTCGTTGACAATAACTAGATTGGGTTTGAGGATAACTTCCGTCATTAGAAACTTGCCATCTACTTTATCAAGCTTGCCGGCACTTTCACAAGTGAACGCAGTAAATTCTAATTTTGAATTTTCGGCGATCGCCAAAAATGTTGTCATAAAGCAACTATTGACAGCGGCAGTAAATAAATGCTCTGGTGACCAAACACCTTCAACACCTTTCGGAAAAGGTGGCGGCGTAGCTACATCGACAGCATCCAACAATTCTGGAGAGGTCATTTCGCCGATTCGGTCATTGACCCATCTCAAATTTACGTTATAAAAATGTTCATCCATGTTATTTGGGTTTTATGATTTCATAATCCGGATCTTCAGATTGAATGTCGGTTTTAGAATAGGGACGTGGTGCACATCCATTTACGCCGCATCCTGTATTGGTTAATGCTTGAAAAATGAAGAATGCGGCGAGAAAACCTAAAACAGATTCTCCGCCTACAATGGCAACATACATGAAGTAACCGCCTATTATTAGGCGCAGCCACCGCATAAAATCCCAGTTTGCAAATATTATATCTCTCATTATTCTTGTACTTCTTCTATCAACGATTGGTAATAATTGACAGTCGTCCACGGACCAGCATTGACACAATTAATACCTTTGGCTTTTAAAAACTCCGTAGCCATACCACTTCTATTACCAGAAACACAACATAATAATAAAGGTTGCTCCATGGCCTCTAACTGTTCTACTCGATAAGGCACTTCATCCAAGGGAATATTAACAGATCCCGATACATGACCGCCGATAAACTCTCCATAAGTACGAACATCTACGATTGTTCCTTTTTTCTCTTTTATTAATTGCTCTACATTCATCATTTTAAAAAATTTATACAAAAATAGGTGCACTTTAGTAAATGATCGGATACTTTTGTTACATAGAGTTAGGCATCTCTTGAGAAGGGCGCTTCAAGTCGATGGTTTCTGCTTTATTTTTGCTTATTCAAAAAGTATGTTAATGCTGTATGCCAATAGGTACGCAATAGTCTAAAAGCTGTCCATAGGTTTCGTTTTTGCGAAGGATGTCCTCGTTTCCAATTAAAATGATTTGCTCTCTAGCACGGGTCAAGGCAACATTGAGTTTGCGATCAATACCTTCTTGAGACAAAGAAACAACGGTCGCTAACTGACTTAACTTATTGATGCAAAAGGATAAGATGATAATGTCTCTAGCTCCGCCTTGATAGCGCTCTACGGTATCAATGGTTATTTGACTGGAAATTTCGACTGGTAAGCGTTCTAGACATTTGCGTATCAGCGCGATTTGTGCTCTGTACGGTGTAATAATCCCGATAGATTGACTATTAATCTCCTTATGATTGAGTTGATACAAAGAAAACAATTGTTCGATAATGATTATACACTGTTCAGCTTCCGCAAGATTTGTTTTCCAATTGATGGTACTGTCTGCGGGTGTATTAATATAAATTTTTCTATTTGCTAGCCATGCTGTCTTGGCTTCTGTTTTTGGATATAATATGGGAGCAGAGAGCCGAGATAGTCCTGGTAATAATTTTAATTGCTGATCATAAAAGTGCGTATTGACAAATTCCATCAATTCCTGATGCATTCTTCCTTGCTCGTTAATGATACTATACGCTTGGGTCCAGCCTTGGTTGATACATTGTAAATACATGCGTTCGAAAAGGGACGATCTTGCATCTGTAATACCTATTGCTTGAAGGGTTTCGCTTTTTATACGGCTATCTAAGCTTGATTGCGCAACAACGGCAGGCAATTGTTTGTGATCGCCAATGAGTATAAACCTACGAAAAGATGCTAGTAGGCCACACAACATCGGTTCTAATATTTGGGAAGCTTCGTCGATGATGACCGTATCAAACTGTTTCAGTCTAAATAATTCTGGTTTGTTGACAATGCTACTTACGGTTGATATAAAGATGCGTTTTTCTTGGAGGAGATCCAATATTTCTTGCCTAGAATGAACGTTTTGAATGACTTGTTCTAGGAGGTTATCCCGATACGATGATCCTGCGGCAGTACGACTGCCCAACCTAAGGAAATGGGATTTGTAAGAGGTATCAATACTGAGCACGGCATCACAGATTTCATCAACAGCTCGGTTGGTATAGGCGAGTAGTAGGATATTTTCGTCGGTATGTTGATGTAGGTATTTGACAAGGTTTTTGAGCATGATGCTGGTTTTACCTGTACCAGGAGGACCCCAAAGAAGAAAGTAATCTTGTGCGGTCAATACTTTTTCGAGTGTAGCTTTTTGAATTTGCGTCATCGTATCATCCACTTCAATTTCGATGCTGGATTTGCTAAAAGTGGGTGCTCGTTGCCCTAATATAAGTTGGCGATAAGTTTCGTCAGCTGCCGCCCAAGTAAATAGATTTTTATACATGGAATTGAATCCGGAATCTAGGGTATCTTGCTCAATATTCCATTTTGTCTCGGTCGTGAAGATTTCTTGATTGTTTTGCTTGCTTCTGAGGCGGATTATAATCGTGTCAGCGGTAAGTTCCGTAATCGTGCATTTGAAAATTTGATTTTTTAGCACAGCACGATAGTGGTTGTCTATGGACGGATATAATACGCCGATATCTCCAACCCTGAAGTTAACAAGGCCGATACCTTTTTCTGATCTTGCAAAAGTTATGTAGGCATCATCTTGATGGGATTGATTATCGATGATTTTGAGATCGGACAATAATGCGAAGCGATCTTTTTTTTCTTCTTCAGTTTCGAGCCATAAAGCACTATGACCGTTTGATTTTTCAATGCCGTGTTCTCCTGTTTTCGCTAGCCCATGTTCACGAGCTATAAAGGCAGTCATATTGCTAAAATAAGCTTTTTCTACGGTAGATAACGTATAATATATATTGTGAAAATTTATTATATCAGTAAGAGCATAGCCAGTTTGTTTTTCGAAATTTTCGGGTTTGATATATCGCAAGACTGCATCATCTGTATCTACTGTTCGAAGTTTTTCTTCTATGGCTATCAAATCATTGCGCAATTTCATGGCTTCGTATTGTTGTTGCCGTACAGGTGGCGCATAGCGTAGCGTTTTTTCTTCCTCTTTAGAATATAGGATATAGTTGAAGGATTTTGTTTTGGTATGAAAGGTCGATTTTATCATCAAATCATACATGAGTGTTTGGATGTAGTGGTTAGAATTAATCCCATAGGCATTGGGTTTGAAGGTCTTTCCACTTTTTAGTTCGATGATATCGAATGCCGGTATTTTTTCGGCTTTTTGGTGTAAAAGGTCTAATCGGCCTTGAATGCCATAATCCCGAGAATAAAAGGAAGGTTCAAGAAAAATCCGATTTGGGTCTATGCCCATTTGTTTAAAATCTAGTACGATTGCTTTTCTGAGATTGGCAAACTGGGCTTGTAAGGTTTGGAGCACATTGCGTACCTTTTCATCATCTAAAATAGCAAATCCCATGGGATTAAATCTAAAAAGTTTAGGTATCAGTGCCTTAAAGGTAGTCTCTGGATTGGTACTGAGTTCATCTAAGATAAAGTTGACGAGGTTTCCAACCATTAAGGGTATCGTGGCTTCACTCGGTTTAAACTTATTGATGAGATAATGAAAGGGTTCGGCTATTTGTGTTTTAAAACATTCCGAGATACTGGTAACATCTAGCAAATGATCCGGCTTGATTACTAGTGCTGTTGGCAGATAATGATTATCAAGTGTAATATTGGTATCAATAAAATTGACGTGAATCGGTAGAGTAAAGGTCTTGATTAAGGAAAGCACATTGGGATTGAAGAGTTCATTTCGGTCATGAATATCATAGATGGCTATTTTTTCTTTTTCGGGTTCGTCTTCGTCAAAAAATAGCAATTGCTTTTGCTCTTCATTTACCTCAAAAATGACGGCTTCTATCACCGGCTTAAAGTCTTGATATTGTTCTTTTTCCTTGTAAAACACAGAAAGAATCTCCTCAGAAGGTTGGAGGTAATCAGAATCTACCGTGATGCCAAAGACGACTTTCATCAGCATGCAACAGATATAGCGGCCGAGGGCTTCGTATATGGCTTCGGTATCCGGTCGAATGATGCCTCGTTCGTGGGCCTTTCGAAAAGTATGTGTTAAATACAGGGTCTCTTGCTTGAGTTTGTATTTTGTACCGGCATAAGCAAGACGGGAAAACAGCGTTGTAAAATTGAGCTTATCTTCCTCTGTAGCCAATTCCAGAAGGGTGCTCATGTGGATAAAATAAGCTTTGTTTTTATGATAGCTACTAATATCCGCACTCTGGATGAGTCGTTTCAATTCATCTCTTAATTCGCTAATCTGCTCATTTCTTTCCATACGTGCCAGTTGTTATTGATGCGGATAAAGGTGTAAAGATATTAAAAGCAAAAGATTTAACTCGGATCATGCATTTGATTCGTTATAGATTTTGAAATCCATCATTCAGTAATGGACAGATATATAAAAAAGTCGGACATTTGCCCGACTTTTTTAGGAGACTAGTGCTCTGTCTATAAAAAACTTAAATAATAACGGCATTTCATTAAGATTTTTTTGTGGACAGAGCACTAGACTATTATGCTTGCTTCCCGAGTTTATAGAATTCGTTGACGATCACTTCGGTAACGTATCGAGTATTACCGTCTTTATCTTCGTAAGAGCGGTTGCTAAGTTTTCCTTGGATGGCAACCTCGTTACCTTTGACGAGGCTTTGAGACATCAGTTCGGCTGTTTTGCCCCAAGCGATGAGGTTATGCCACTCTGTTTGCTGAATTTTTTCACCTTTATTGTTGGTATAATAATCATTGGTTGCGATGGTGATAGTTGCTTTTACGGTACCGGAATCAAATGTTGTCAATGCGACATCTTTACCAAGATTTCCAATAAGCTGTACTGAGTTTTTAATTGTGCTTGCCATAATATTAATTTTTTTTAGAATTTGAATAAATAAGTAATTAAATGATAAATAAAAAAGGATTTAAAACGGTACAGCTTCTGCCGTATTTTTAGTGATTTTTGCAATCTTGTAAAATTCGTTGACGATAATCTCTGTAATGTACTTTGTCGTACCAGACGCATCTACATAAGTTCTATTGGAAAGTCTGCCATAAATCGCGACTTCGGTACCTTTGCTAACACAAGATGCGAGATCTTCGGCGATTTTACCCCACGCTATAATCTTGTGCCAGTCGGTTTGTTTTACTTTTTCACCTTTACTGTTCTTGTAATAGTTGTTGGTTGCTACGATGGTCGTTGCTTTTTGATTGCCATTATCAAATGACATGAGTGTGACGTCACTACCTAGGTGACCTACAAGTTGAACTGAATTTTTTACATTGTGTAACATGATAATTAAAAATTTGTGTCCGTGATAATCGTATGTATGTTTTGTAATTATCACCGACGGATGAAACAAATTTTGATCTTGTGATCGGTTGACGATGCAAAGATGGAGGCAGCGCAATTCACTATCCGTATTTTAAACGTGTGGATACGTTTGTAATCGTATCTAATCGTGTACAAATGATTAATTATTTTATAAATGACTTATATTCAGCATTTTATAATTTTCATGTTTTAACCAAAATTTTCAATAAAATTTCACTTTTTTATTTTTTGCAATTTTTTTTGAATGAAGTTACATATATGGAGTGGGCTAATTATTGAGCAGAAATGGGCTTTTAAGGGAGTTTTAAGCATGGTGCAAATCGCTTGGCGTGGGTAAACACAAATATATTTGATGATTTTTTACTTATTTTCATAAATCATAGGTGATATTCATCGTACGAACGTATTTTTTTTGATTGGAAATGAGATGACTGGTTTCATAAAATCACTCTTTTAATGCTGTTTTTCATTCAAAAAACAAGACTTTAAACTATCACAACTATTCTAAATGGAAGAAGATTTCATCCATTATATAAAATGAAGTGTTTTTTATTCTTCGTTAAAAAAATCTTCGTCAATTTGTTTAATTTCGTAGGTAGTCTTTATTTGAATACCGACATTAAATTCATGCATTAAAGAGACTAATTTTTTCCCATCAATACAAATAATTTTATGATGCGCAGAACGTACTTTTTCGATTGCTTTTCCATCAAATTCGGATGTTGTAACAAAAACGCCTTTATTCGTGTCTCCACTCATAGCCCCAATAAAATTTCTGATGTCTTTTTCTCTAACTTTTCCTTCATTAAATCGTTTTGCTTGTATGTAAATTTTATCTAGCCCAAGTTTATCTTCATTTATAATTCCGTCAATTCCACCGTCGTTTGATTTTGATGTTTCAACGAAATCTCCATAGCCCATTTTCTTAAGAAGTTTCAGAACGACTTTTTCAAAAAAATAGGGATCTATACTTTTTAGTTTTTGTAAAAGTTCATTCTTAACATCACTATCAATTCTATTAAACCCTTCATCTATTAAATCTTGAGGAGAAGAAATTTCATCTAAAGATTTTTTATCTGAAGAAATATGGCTTGATTGACTTTCTTCACTATAAAAGTTAAATAAGGATTTTTCATTCTCTAAATCTCTTACCGATAAGGAGGTTGAATGGTTTTTTCCTTTGTCTGTTAATTGAACATGTCCCCGTTCAGGAAAAAAAACATAACCGCCCTTTTTTTAAATAGGATTTACCCCATGCTATTCTGTTATCAATGAGTAATTCTCCTGACTTTGTTTTTTGTCTAAGTTGCTCGTCACTTAGACCGGAATAGAATTTTGCCTTAACCTCTTCAATAAGCTCCCTTGTTTTATAAACTTTGCCATTTTTAAGAATTTCTAGAATAGGAATAAAAGTTTCATTAAATTTAGGAATTTCCATTTATGCAATATTATTTATTCATTGCAAATATACTCTTTTTCTAACATTGATTATCAAAAGGGCTTTTGTAAGTTTTATAAATTTCACCACAATGAGCATTTTTCAAACTCTAATCCTTAAATCCACTTACGCACTTGTAATCTTGGGTTTTGAAATTTCTTTGACGGAGTTGTTTTTGTGGAAAAACCTTGGATTGCTTTGTGTTGCGCTATTACGAGACATTTGCATTAATCTAACAAAAAAGAGGCAACGCCAAAGATTGATGTTGCCTCTTTTGGGATATTTTTAAAATGCTTTTTTAAGACAAATCTTGTCCTGTGATGTGCATGTACATTTCAAACCACTGTTCATTGCTCAGGATTGTTTCGCCGAGATCTACCGCTTCTTTGTACTTATCTGCCTTCGAGTGGTTGATAACGGGTCTTATGCCTGCCGGATGATGGAAAAGAAACAACATTGCCATTTCAGAGATCGTCCAGCCATTCTCGGACGCATAGTCGTTGAATTTTTTCTCGCGGGCTCTTCCAGCTTTTGTATTGGTAAAGATCATTTTCCCTCCGATTGGCGACCACGACATTGGCGTGATGCCATTTGCAATACAGGTATCAATCGTACCATCCAACAAAGGATCTAAATTTGTAATTGAGAGTTCTGCTTGATGGGACGTGATGGGATAAAACTTGGTCATGGCTCGAATCTGATCTGGAGAAAAATTGACAACGCCAAATTCTTTGACTTTTCCGGCTTCTTTTAGCACGTGAAAAGCCTCTGCCATTTCTTCATAATTCATAATCGGGCTTGGTCGATTTATCATTAAAACATCTATCGAATCGGTATTCAAATTGGTTAAGGATTGATCTACGGATTCTAATATATGTCTTTTAGAAGTGTTGTAATGCGAAATTTTGAATCCTGGCTTTTCAGCACAAGGTTTTATAATACCACATTTAGTTATTAGTTGGATTTGGTCTCTCGATATGCCGCTAAGGATAACAGCGTCTCCAAATTCTCTTTCTGTAGTATAGTTTCCATAGACATCGGCAAGATCAAAGGTCGTAACACCCGACTCGACACACGCTTCTATTAAAGAAGCCATTTTTGACGTGGATAGCTTTGCTCCCCAACTTCCCCATCTGATAACACCCGCTACTACTTTTGAAAAATTACTCATGGTCTTAATGGTTGATTTAATAATTTTGAATTAATTGTTATTTAATAAATTTAATGCATCCTGCACCTTTTTATCTTGATTATTGAGATTAGAGGCGGATGTATAATCTTTTAGGGCGGCTTCTTTGCGTCCTAGCTTTTCATTGGCGACTCCTCGATAATAAAATCCTAGGTAATTGGTCGGATTCATACCAACCATCAAATTAAACTGCTCATAAGCACGATCTAAAGAATCCATTTCGAGATAGAGGATGCCCGAATTTAAGTAGGCATCTATATAACTCTTGTCATCTACGATTATGGATCTGTATATTTCTATGGCTCCTGGTATATCTTTGTGATTTTGAAGATAATAAGCCTTTGCGTGTCTGGCTTGCATGGATTGCGGATTACTCAAGACGGCACTTTCGTAATATTGTAGCGCCATTCCATCATTTTTGTTTTCATGCAGTTCTCCTAGATATATCCAAGCATCGGTGAGTTTGCTATCTAACTCGACTGCCGTTTGAAAGGAGTTAATAGCCCGTGTTATATCATGTAAGGCTATAAAATTCATACCCAACATAAAGTATGCCTCTGCATTTTGTGGGTCGAGTCTGATGATTTCATTGATTGAAAAAATAGACCCGTCATATTCCTCCATGATATATTTGAATTCGGCCATTTTTAACAACGTAGGAATCCGTTCAGGATATAACCGCAAGGCTTCATCTAGCGCACCTTCTGCTTCTTGTGCATGTCCATAGTTCAAAAAAGCATCGGACATCAAGTGATAATAATCTGGATTTAGAGAGTCTATGCGAACGGCAAACTTTAAATCTGCGAGCGCATAGTCATATTTTTCTTGCTCATAATAGAGTTTTGCTCGCTGAAAGTATAGCGTGGCGTCATTTTGATTTTTTTCAATTTCGGCCGTTAGCTGGTCAATGGCGGGATCTCCGCTGGATGGCGTGGACGTAGTTTTGTCCGACTTACAAGACGCAATCGACAAAACCAGCATCAAGCATATCGTTGCTGATTTCCAAAACATTTTTTTATTTGTACGTAAGGTATCGACCATCAATTGTAAATCTTCTTTATTTTTATTAAAATCTAATCGTTAAACCTGCTGTTACTCTAGCATTTTTAGCACGTTCGTACGAGAATACACGAATGATATTATCTGCGGCAACATATAGCTGTAAGGGTTTAAGTTTTATCCCGCCATATAGTCCCACGCTGCTAAAATCATTTTTATGTATAGTATATAACAAACCTAAGTCCAAAAAGGATATTCTTTTATACGCTGCCAGGGATAATTGATGCCAATCTTTACCATATCTTCGGTGCATTTGGTACAATGCTTCAAAAGACCAAGTATCCATGACATACGAACCACCAATCAACAATCGTCGATTGAGTTGTGTTTTAAAGGCTTCAGTAGAAGATGTTACATCGATGAGGTCCAACAGCGTATCTTTGACACTAAGCGTACTATCCTCGATAAAATTAATGATATCTACACCTTCGAAGGTAAAAGAACCCTTACTTTCGTATTTGCGAGGTGAAAAATCCCAAGTGATACTTCCTACATCCAAGAGGCTCGCAGAGAGTGAAAGTTGATCGGTAGCTTGATAATGTGCTCCAAGATCGAAGGCAAAACCACGATTATTGTAAAAGAAATTATCAAAGGTAAATCCAGAATAATCTACAGTAACATCGTCTAAAGCCTGATACTTAAATAGGCTGCTTGAGCGAATCAAATATTCATTATTGAATTGTAATTGATAATACTCATCTAGGGTTGTAAACTGCATGGTTGAGGATTCGGTATAGAGCGCCGATGTTCCGTATAAGAGCTTAGCCTTTCCGCCCAAGGTCAAAGCGCCAAATTGCTTCTGAAGACCTAGGTAGAGTTCGTTGTACGCTAAGACGTCCACGGATGGACCAATATCTAGTGTTTTGCCGATAAAAGGCGCATTTCCGTAGGCTAGCAATTGTATTAAATCTGTATTATAACCGATGTTGGCTGAAGATCGGAATCCATGCCCTGCCATGATGGCAAAGCTCCCTAATTTTAAAGCGGCATCGATGGTTCGAATATCGTTATCAACATAGATATCATACTTTCCACGTTTAAAATTTTCGATTTTCTTTAAATCTATATATCGGTTGCCTTCTGAATTTTTACTGGTTAAATCTTGAATGGCAACGCCGTCGGTATTTAGACCTACATTAACAGAAGCAATACTGATGTTGATGGTTTTTTCTAAAGGAATAGCCGGATTTACCCAAGTTGCAGGCATATAGCCTCGTAGATGGTAATAGGGTGTATTTTGTGCAAATCCTGACAATACAGCCATTATTAAAATCATATTCAACAATGTCCACTTCTTAGCCATATCTTATTCTTTTACAATTTTCAACTTTGCGCCCATTTTTACGCCAAGTCCATATCGGTCATGAATCCACAAAGATCGCAATTGGTCACTGTCTGTTGTATTAATATACCCGGAAAGCGCCATTTTAGTCGCCTTCTTTACGTTTTCGTATCTATTTTTATCAAAGGACAAATACAAAATCTTTTCTGTAGCCGCTGTCGTCTGTTGGTTGGCTCCCAGTGGTGCAGCTGCTATATCGATACCTTCTCCCTCAAATAAAACGTCAATCAGGTTATTGTTTTCGTCCAAAAAATGTACTTGTGCCCGGATATTTGCCGGAAAATCATTGCTCAATATCGTTTTTAACTCGGCTTCTGTTACATTGCTCACGTCTGGCAAATCTAACGATATCGTATCGGCTACGACCAATTGATTTACGGAACCATGGAGAGGAATTTCTGCAGCCACACGAACGACAAAATAACTTTGATCGGTTATAAACCCGATGGTTGTTGTGTCTCTATTGACATTGATTAGCGCAGAAATATCATAACTGACCGTTTTTGTCTTTTCGTTAAAAATCTCGCGAATATTGGAATTGTCTCTATTGAAATCGAAATACGTCGTTTTGACCTTTCCTACTTCATGAAGGCCGGGATATAAAAATTCAATACCGGTATCGACAAAAGGGCTTTGAAGTTGGACAGTATTGCCCGAAATAGAAGTCAATTCTAGTTTGTTGACTCGAGAATGTACCGGCAATCCAAAAGCATTTTCAACGCTTAGGGTTATTTTAGGATTTTCAAAGTCAAAAGTTCCACTTTTCCAAACATCAAATAGGTTGATGTCAATAAAGTTGCCATCAATCGGAAATTCGTGATACCCGAGATATCCTTCGAGATAGGCAAATTTGATTAAATCATAATTCATGAAGGCATTTTCAAGCTTAACTTTTTTTCCGCTAGCGGTGGTAGCCTGATAGTGAAAAGTCATGATATTCCTATAGGTTATCATTGTCCAACCATCGACTGAAATATCTTCAGTTTGATGAGATACGGGCGTTACATTATTGTATTTGATTAAAAAATTTCGAGTAAAAACCACACCATCTTTAGAAAGTTCTGGGATAGTCATCGAGACATAGACATCTTCGGTTTCATGGTGTCGAAACGAAAAGTTGATTTTTGTATCTTTGAATATGGCTTTACTAATATTGGACTTGGTAAGGGGTAAAATTTCGACTTTAGATATGGTATCTGTTATGGGAAGCGGTGCCACGCCAGGATATGGAGGAAAGATGGCTGCCGAATTTTTGCGCAAGACTTCTCCATTATAAGCAACGGTTGCACGTCCTTCTTCGTCAAATTTTATAGAGGTATTGCCTTTAACCAAGTCGGAAAGTCTAAAAAGATTTACCTTGGTATTTACAAGGGGAACAGCTATTTCATACTCATAATCACTAACATCCCATTGCTCCAGGCTGCTTGTATCTAAACACCCTGCCAATAGCATCACTATCGCCGGTAAAATAGCTTTTTTCAGGTTTTGTATTCTCATGTATCCAGAAGTTTTTGATGATAAAAACCTGTAAATTCATCACAATGATATTACAATTTATAAACTAAGGGAAATATATTGTTAAATTATTTTTTATAACTTTAAATTTTAACAAATTCTTAAAACCATGATTGATGGTATAAATTGATTCTTTTTTGTTGTTTTGGTTTCGTTCTCGATATCCCATTTGGAAATAATTTATATTTCTTCCCTTCGTTAAATTGATTATTTTTGTCCCGTATTTGAAAATTAGTATCTTTTGTGGATATACTTCCTTTGACCATTTAAAGAGATGCATTGGATGATATTCTAAATCTCAACTGAAAATCTGAATAGTATCCAACTGAGCATCAGGATTTAGATAAGGTTTAGGCAATTTGTGATTCTTATAAAATATGCAATACTTATGATAAATTATTTAAAATCTGTGTTACAAGGCTTAGTAACCCATTCCTTTGTTAATCAAGCGGATAGTAGTGATATCGTGTTGGCTACCACGATGACTGATATCTCTGATCACGAATTGTACGATACATTGACAACGTATTTTTTGAGTCACTTTAAGGATCCAGAATTTTTTAGCTTTACCCATGCTTCAGGAGATATAGCTTACAATCCCGTGTATAATTATGTCAAAGAAATTTTTGAAACACCAGAGGAACTATATGCCTTGTCGGTTAAGATAGCGCGCCATCTTTATGAAAAATCAAAACATCCCAATATTAAGGCAGGAGAATTGCATATTGCCTATTTTACGGATATCTTGATCGATGATGAAATGGTTGATGCCATTACGATTATCAAATCTGAAAGCAAAGAAACATTTCTACATATAGATGATCAAATGACTTTAAAAAGTGAAAATGGAATCAATATTGGTAAGCTGGATAAAGGTTGTATCATTTTCAATACTCGGGAAGAATCGGGCTATAAAATATGCAATATTGACCACAGCAATCGCTTTAATGAAGCTAAATACTGGCGAGAAGAGTTTTTGATGTTGGCATCTATCAGCAATGATTACACACAAACGAAGGAATATATCCAAGCAACCAAGGCCTTTGTTAAAGAACGCTTGCCCAAAGCCTTTGATACCGATAATATCGATGAGGCAGCCATGATGCAGCGCTCATTTGAGTATTTTAAAAATAACGAATCTTTTGATAATCATGAGTACGAAATTAAGGTTTTTAAGGATGAACATGTCATTGAAGCCTTTCAAGATTATAAAAGCGAATATGAAAACCTCAAACAAACGACCTTAGGAGAACAGTTTGATATCTCGGATTATGCTGTAAAAAAGCAATCTCGCATATTTAAAAGTGTCATCAAGTTGGATAAAAATTTTCACATTTATGTACATGGCGACAAGGATAAAATCGGAAAAGGTGAAGATGAATCCGGACGAAAGTACTACATTTTGTATTATGATACCGAAAGCTAAAGCCGATTGCATTTGCAACAAATCCACATATTTTACCGTTTGTTTAGGATTCAGGGTATCAAGATGGTATTCATGGCTGTACAATATGCAAGCAAGCGCCATCTCTCAATCTGAAAAATAAACCCTTAAACTTTTCGTAGCCATTTGAAGATTAAAACGCCCATTTCACATCAACACGAACCACCGCAGCATGATGAAACTTCAGCGTTGAAGTATCTAAAGGCTTCGAGGATTATCTGGCCGATGGTCATAGGTATCAGCGTGGTTATCTGGATCATATCCCGGCAATTGGATTTAGATGCGATCCGTGGTTTTGATTTGAATATCTATACCTTCTTTTGGATTTCTATGGCGATGATGATGTACGTATTGCGTCATTTATTCTATTCTTGGCGGCTTCGAATCATTACAGATTATGCTTTTTCTTGGCTTAAAGCCATCCAATTGATTGTCATTTGGGAGTTTTCTACGGCCGTTTCGCCTACTAGTGTTGGTGGTGCTGGCGTGGCGATTTATCTGTTGTCTAAGGAGAAATTATCGGGGGCAAAGACGATATCGGTAGTGTTGTATTCGATGGTCATTGATACGATCTTTTTTGTGTCGGCATTAATCTTTTTAGCGCTGACGATAGGTCCGATAATGGTGCGTCCAGGGATGTTATCATTTAGTGATATAGACGGATATGGGGTTACTTTTTTAACGGTACTCTTTTTTATGGTTACTTATGGAAGTATCTTTTTCTATGGTCTTTTCATTAATCCTCGAGCGATCAAAAGGATATTAATTATTCTCAGTCGCATTCGCTTTTTGGGACGTTTTAGAAAATCCTTACGCACGACGGCTTATGATGTGATGACGACTTCTGCTGAGATTAAAAAGAAACCCTTCAAATTTCATATTTCGGCTTTTTTATGTACCATGGGTGCGTGGACAGTTCGGTTTTTGGCGATTAACTGTTTGATTATGGCGTTTGTGCCGGAAGTTCACCGTACTTTGGCAGATCAGGCGACGATATTTGCCAGAGGAATGGCGATGCATACCATAGAGGCGTTTAGTCCAACTCCAGGTGCAGCCGGAGTCATCGAATTGCTCTTTGGCGGTTTTTTTAGCGATTATATCCCTATGGGTATGGCGGTGATTATCGTCGTTTTATGGCGATTGATGGGTTATTATAGCTATTTATTTGCCGGTGTTATGGTGATACCGGTATGGTTAAAGCAAATATCAAAACAAAAAAAGGAACACGAATAATGTTCCTTTTCAATCACTAAAACCACCTTATAAATTTAATAAAATTCCTATTGCGATCGTAGTGCTCCTTTAATATAAAGAAATTAATAAAATGTCGTTCTTTTTTCAAATCTCATCGTTAAAAATACTCGTCATAGTTACCACTATGCCTATGTTTTTTGCCTTGATCTTTAAAAAAATCACTTCCATTATAATTTAAGTCTTTTTATAGACAGAGCACTAGTGCCCTGTCCACAAAAAGATCTTAATGAAATGTCGTTCTTTTTTCAAATCTCATCGTTAAAAATACTCGTCATAGTTACCACTATGCCTATGTTTTTTGCCTTGATCTTTAAAAAAATCACTTCCATTATAATTTAAGTCTTTTTATAGACAGAGCACTAGAATGGGTATCGCTTATTTTCAAGGACATAAGCGGCAATCTTACGTCTGTTTTCTTTTACATTTTGTAAAGGATATTTGGTAAACTTCCTGATTCCAGACAAGAAAGCCGGTTGTATTTCCGGAGCGATAAAGGAAGCAATGGCATCCGTTCCGTATTTTAGAATATTGGAAGCAGTGTCATGGAGATAGGTTCTCAATACTGCGTCGTATAACTCAATCGGTTTTTGAGGATAATTTTCGGCTACCTTCATAACACGCATGAGCGCACCTTCAGCATTGAATATATCCATAATGATATCAGAAAGATTCATCAATATCTCTTGTTCTTCTTTTAGATCGAGTTTGCCGCTCATTGCCTCTTGTGCTGCTGTACCAAGAATCATGATAAGCACTTTTTTGAAATTGTCCACGATTTGCTGTTCGCCGGCATAAGGACCGGAATATGTGACATCAGGAACAACGCCGTTCATCAATTCGTTTTGAACAGCCATACCCGGAGTTAAAAGGTCAAGTTCGCCCTTCATTGCCAATTTTAGAATTGTACTCAGGATGACCATTCTATTGATTTCATTGGTACCCTCAAAGATTCTGTTAATTCGTGAATCTCGGTAAGCTCTGGCGATATGTCCTTCTTCAGAATATCCCATACCTCCGAAGATTTGTACCGTTTCATCTACGACATAATCCAATGTCTCCGATCCAATGACCTTTATAATCGAACATTCCAAGGCGTATTCCTTAGCACCTTCAAGTTTGGATTGCGCAAATTCCATTCCACTAGCCTTGTATTGCTCTTCTGCTTGTTGGATCAATTGTGCAGATCTATAAACTGCTGTTTCGGCAACAAAACTACGGATTGCCTGCTCGGCAAGTTTGTATTTTATAGCACCGAAAGAAGCTATCGGTTGTTGAAATTGTTCGCGTTCTGTGGCATAAACAGCAGATGTTTCCACTAATTTTTTAAATCCCCCTAAGCAAGATGCACCTAGCTTAAATCTTCCAATATTCAAGACGTTAAATGCGATGAGGTGACCTTTTCCAACTTCACCCAATAGGTTTTCAACTGGAACTTGAACGTTTTCCATGTATATCTGACGCGTTGAAGATCCTTTGATACCTAATTTTTTCTCTTCAGCTCCTAATGTAAATCCCGGCATTCCTTTTTCTAAGATAAACCCGGTAAATCCCGACTTACCATCCGGTAGATGCTTGCCTGTGACCTGTGCAAATACCGTAAAAACATCAGCAAATCCCGCATTGGTTATCCACATCTTTTGTCCGTTGAGTATGTAGTGAGTACCGGCTTCATTGAGTTCAGCCGTAGATTTGGCTGCCAAAGCATCCGAACCGCTAGAAGGCTCAGTAAGACAGTAACTCGCTTTTAGTTCGCCAGTAATCATTTTTGGAAGGTACTTTTCCTTCTGTGCTTCCGTACCATAATACAGGATAGGCAACATCCCGATACCGGTTTGTGCATTGTAGGTTACAGTAAATGAACCGGAAGGACCGATTTCGTCGCCGATTAGCGTATTCGTGATAAAATCCAAGTCACCACCACCCAAAGATTCGGGCATATGCGTACCCAGAAAACCAAGCTCAGCAAATTTTTCAAGGATTGACGGAATGAGGCCTTCTTCTAATTTTTCTATTCTATCGGTAAAAGGCACAACCTCCTGCTCGACAAAGGAGCGAACAGTATCGCGAATCATCAATTGCTCTTCATTAAAATCTTCAGGAATAAATAAATCCCGATGATCACTAGACTTAACAAGGAATTCTCCACCTTTTAAAAACGTATTGGCTGCCATAATATACTATATTTATAAAATTTAACTCAAAGTTAAATTATTTATTTTACAAACAACAAGTAATTGATGAAAAAAATTGAAATTTACAGTAATTTTAACGATTTATATCAAAAAAATAATGAACTCGTAGTTAAATATTGCTCAAAAGATGAATCATTGACATACTTGGCGTAAAGCCGTTTCTATAAAAATATATCTGAAGACCTTTTGGATTTATCATCTCAAATATTTTCTCTACGGTCAACGATTTTAACATTTAAGTTTCGAAACTTAGTCTTGTTTGAGACCAATAATAATACATTTATAATTATCTATCATCCATATTGTATTGTATCTTATACTTATATTTGATGTAATACTACAAGTAATTTATCTTTATAAATAACCCGTAGCACGACCTAGTGCTCCGTCAAAATAAAGAAATTAATAAAATGTTGTTCTTTTTTCAAATCTCATTGTTAAAAATACTCGTCATAGTTACCACTATGCCTGCGTTTTTCGCCTTGATCTTTAAAAAAATAACTTCCATTATAATTTAAGT
>JAIXKS010000058.1:97134-129634 GCA_026928325.1 Chitinophagales bacterium
TGCCTGCGTTTTTCGCCTTGATCTTTAAAAAAATAACTTCCATTATAATTTAAGTTTTTTTATAGACAGAGCACTACTTTGTTAAATTTAACAAAAAGATTATCAATATATAATAATTTTTCTTGTATTTGAATACATAAGAATTGCCTACCTTTGTTAGCTAAATATAGAGATTCCGTGCGTAAGTTTTTGATCATATTCTATAGCTGCATCATCAGCTGGACAAGTTTTGGCCAACAAATCGTTTTGGACGAACATTTTGAAGATTGGGCAGATGTAGTTTTTAAATATTCCGACCCTGTAGGTGATGTTCCGGCAAATGGTATAGATTTTACCGATGTTTATCTTGCCAATGATGACCGATTTTTGTTTGTATATTTCCAACTCAATCGCGAGGTAAACCTTCAGGAAAACAACGATATCACGCTAATGATTGATGTGGACAATAATGAAAACACAGGAAAAAAGGTTGGTGGAATAGGTGCTGATATCGTGTATAATTTTGGGAAGCGACATGGCTTTTTATACATTGGAAATAACACCTTTCTCGTATATCACAATCATGTCGGGTTAGTCACTTCGCCGACTGTCACTAGTAATCGTTTTGAAATCGCTATAGCGCGTAATAGTACTTTTCAAGGAAACACGCTGAAAATGAGTAACGAAATCCGAATTTTATTATCAGATGAGGTATCCCAAGGTGATAAAGCACCGAATGCAAACGGAGGTTATAGCTATACGATGGACAAAACCATTGAGTTCTCATCCATCCAAGATCTCGAAAGAAAGGATAAGAACGATTTGCGCATCATGGCGTATAATGTACTCAACGACCGTTTGTTTAACACAAGTGTTCGCCAGCAATACAACAGAATTTTTAACGCTATAAACCCGGACATTATTGGTTTTTGTGAAATTTACAACAATAGTTCGGCGCAAGTTTCGACCCTGATAGAGACTTTCCTTCCATCATCGGGTAGCCAAAAGTGGTATCATGCATCTGCAAATCCGGACATTAGAATCGTCAGCCGCTATCCCATCCTTAGTGTCAGAAGTATCGATGGAAATGGAGCTTTTTTGATAGACCTAGGAAGGGATAAATTAGTTGCCATCGTGGCTCATTTGCCGTGTTGCGATAATGAAAAATCTCGACAGATGGAAGTGGACAATATAATGTCCTTCATTCGAGGCGTTAAATTTGGTATCTCTCCATTTCAAGTACCGATCAATAGCCCCATTATAATCATGGGAGATATGAATTTTGTTGGCTTAAATCAACAACTACACACCTTTATTTCCGGCGAAATCGCCAATAATAGCCAATATGGCCCTGCTTTTATTCCAGACTGGGACAATACCAATCTTGAAGATTTAAAACCCATGACCTTAGGCATGCCCATGACTTTTACTTGGAATAATGAAAGCGGATCCTATTCGGCAGGCAGGTTAGACTATATGATATATACCGGTTCTGTCATGCAAGCCACCAACGGATTTGTATTATGGACACCGGAGATGTCTTCCTCGGCATTGAATCGGTATGGATTGCAATATAATGATGTGCCTCGGGCTTCGGACCATGCACCGATTATCGGAGATTTTCGACTACACGACCTTACCAACGTCGAGGAATCCGCGAAAGAGAAGCCCTTTATTTTTAAACAACAAAATGGCGAATGGACGATAGAATCCACTTTGACCGGACGACTTGTAGCCAGCGATGTAGCCGGTCGCATTATAGTGGATGTTCAAAAACAAGAAAGCGGAGCACAAGCTATAGCACTACCGCCATTATCAGGATTGTTTGTTTTGACATTTTATACAGAGCAAGGTATTTTTAGTACTAAGTTTTTTAGGTAGCTTTAAAATTTAAAAATTGGGTGCTGCTTCTACTACTAATACTTCTTTTGTAATGGGATGCATGAATTCCAACATTTCGGCATGGAGATATAATCTATCTAATCGCTCGCCATATAAATCATCGCCTTTTATCGGGAGATTGAGCCCCAAAGGATGAGATACATGTACGCGTAGTTGGTGGGTTCTTCCCGTCAATGGATAGAGATACAACCTATGTTCATCGCCCTTCGAATGAATCCATTCCCAAGCAGTTTGTGCGGGTTTTCCGTATTGGTTACAAACCAATTGGCGAGGTCGATCGTCTAGATCTACACGCAAGGGTAGGTCAATATATCCGGATTTTTCTGTAAATAAATGTTCCCCTTTGAGAATGGCCACGTATCTTTTCTTGACTTTACGCTGGATAAACTGACGTTGTAAATGCTGGTGAATTTCCTTACTTTTGGCAATGAGCAACAAGCCGGACGTGGACATGTCAAGTCGATGCACGATCAATGGTCCTGTAGCGTGTAGATACATATTGCGGATCCGAGTATATACGGAATCCATGATGTTTTTTCCCGGCACGGATAAAAACTCTTCGGGTTTGTTGATGACCATGAGGTAGTCGTCTTCATATACGACAGAGAAGGATTTTCCCAAGGCTGGATTAATCAACATCGGGTTATCATCGATAGGGATATCCTCAAGCATATGTTCTAAGATGGGCTTGCATTTGCCATTACAGGCCGGATAGAAGTGTCGATGTTTTCTGATTTCGGAAGTAGGTGACTTTCCCCACCAAAATTCGGCCATTGCGATTGGTTGATACCCGTGTAGGAAGGCATGCTGAAAGAGCTTAGGCGCTGCACACTCGCCGGCACCCGAAGGTGGTGTTTGGTCGTCATGGATATGGAAGATATCGATGAGATCTTTATATTGGCCATGTTGATTGAGAAAAGCGTAACTTTCAAATAGTCTTTTTTGTAGTGCAGCCGAGTATTGTCTCCGCTTCAGTTTGAGGGCATCAATTTCTTCATCAAATTGATCGACCTTTTGCTGTAGTTGTGCAATCGTTTCCTTCCATAATCGCTGTCTTTCTTTGAGGCTATAGTGCCATTTGATACTCTCTGTATTGAGATAAGCTAATTTTTCTTCCAATTCGAGGCCTGAAAAAGCAGCTTCAGCGGCTATACGGGCTTGTTTTCGGATCTCTTTTTGGGCCTTGATTTGGTTTTTTAAATCAAGGATATCGGCAGCAGCCCGTTTTTGGGTTTTTTCGAGGATATCTAAAGCCTGTATTCTTTCAGGATTTCGTTGGAGGACTTCGATTTGCCTATTAATGACATTAACTTCTTGTTCTCCGATTTTATAAAAACCATTTGGATTTAAGGTGTCAAATACGGGCGGCACAAAGCCTGGATAGAAGTTGCTATCGCCCAATTTGCCGGAAAAAGCCGCTAAATACCCGAGTTGGTCTTGGTGATTCTTGACGACGAGTACACCGAACATCTTCCCGATACCTGTGGATTCATACAATCCAAATTCGTGGTGCGGTTCTAAATCACGATGAATCGTTGCTTGCAAAAGTTCAGCTGCTTTAAGAGCTATATCTTTGGGTTCATAACAAAACGGATAATCCATCTTCTCGGGTAGCGGAAGAGGTGAAGATAACTCCAAAGGAATAAAACACGAATCGACTGTTGTCAAGCCTACCTGACTATCTAATGAATTCATGAATGAGCCGCATTGAATTTTGTATTTATAATTTTACAATTTTGAAAGTTTCAAATGAATTCTCCGATACAAAACGGATAAAATAGACACCTGAATTCTCTTGAGATAAATCATAAACCCAGGTTGTTTCGCCTACTCTTTGCGGTGTAATATCCAAGCGTCTTCCTTGTATATCACAAATGCTGCCGGATATCAATTCCGATTTTCCAGATTTCGTTTGTAAATATACCTGATTCGTTACAGGATTAGGATAAATGGCGACCTCAGTGTTGGGCACTTCTTTGGTATGAACTGTTTCTATCTTCCAGGTTTCGTCCAACCAAGCTAGGCGTTTTTCAAGCCAATATTTTAGAAAATCTACCTCTTCTTGGTAAGTATTTCCGACGAAATAGTTAGGCCAAATGTACGATCCTAATACTGGCCAACGGTCAAAATTGCGATCTTTGGCATCATGGATCAAGGTAGCGATAGAATCTATGGTATTATAAATGACGGCATCGGAAAGTTCCTTTTGTCTAAGATTTTTCCATCTGATTTTTAGGGCATCATAGAAAGCCTTGTCTTCCAAAAATCGTTCCCACCAAAAATGAATCACCCATCCATCACCGGGACATACTTCATTAAAATCTGTTATAACCAAGCCCTCAGGATTTCCATTGGTACAATAATTGACATTGCCCAAGGCTAGGTTGTAATCCCAAACTGGGCCAAATTTGATTTTGCCACCGTCACTATCTCGGTCTTTATAAAAAAAAGTGCTTAATCGATATGCATCCGGATTTTTAGTGAGCTCATTGACAATGATGTAATCCATTAGACTTTGGGTGTCAAAATACTGTCGATATCCCGATAATGTGTCGGCGAAATCATCACTTTTGAGGACAGATTCAGCCAAAGCAACATGGTTAGAAATATACTCTTTTTGTGGTTGTGTGATATTTTTGGCTTTGGGATATTCGTATTGGAAAAAAGTTTTTTGCCATGCTCCGGGAAAAGGTCTGTATGTAGAATTCCATCCTTCACCGCTATTGGAACCGGTTTCTTTGTCGATTTTGATGATATATCCACTAGTGAGTTCATCACCTTCACTATCAGTGTCTTTGATTTTTGGGATGTTAACTCGGTTTTTACCTCGTTTTATTTTTTCGATCAATAGATAAATTCCTTGATATTCACCGTTAATCATCAATTCTGTGTAGCGAACTCTTGGCGCATATTCCATAAAACTACCGGCTAGGATATAAGTCAAACCATCTCGCATGAGGGTTTTATCGTTGTAAGTAGCGTTGAATGTCCAATCTGCTTCCTTGGGCATGTCCAAAAGTTTAACTTCTAATTCTTCACCATCTGCAGTCCGAGTTTCGAATCCATACGGCTTTTTAGGAAAAGATTGAGAAGTAGAACCTCTATATTCGATTCCGATTTTACCATCAAAATGGTATTTGGTATCCGTAATATTATTGTCTTTACCTGCGCCATTGTAAATCACCTTCATATCTGCAATGATCTTTGGCTCATCTACGATTTTTTGATTATCCGTATCAATAAGGATAATAGGTAAATTGGATTTAGTAAGATTGACCTGACCGATTAATTGAATCTGAAGGTTGATGAACAAAAAAAGGAGAATGCCTTTGTATAAAAACTTCATATATCGCTATTTTAAAAAGTACATGCAAAGGTAGCAATATGTTGTTACTAATGAAATAAATTTCAAATAACGACTAATGAATGCAAGATTAGAACGAGTTAAACAAACCCATTTTATTGCCTTGGGCTTGATTCTATAGAATAATGGTACTACTGCTCTGTCAACAAAAAAATCTTAGTGAAATGTCGTTATTTTTCCAATCTCATCTTTAAAAAAATAACTTCCATTATAATTAAAGTCTTTTCATAGACAGCGCACTTCTTTGTGAATCTTGTGATTAAAAATTTTGAAGCAAGGATCCAGAGAGTCGCAAGAGGTCAAGCATGGCAATACTACTATCATGTTCGGCAGTGATCTTTCTGAATTCTGTATCAATGAGGTTCATTTGCGCCTGACGCAATTCGATAGAAATAACGGTACCTATACGCATTTTTTCACGGGTAATATCTAGATTCCTTTTGGCAATAGCGATGTTCTTTTGTTCTTGTTCGACCATGCTGTTAGCATTGGTATAGATATTATAATAAGCCTGTAAATTGGTTTTTAAATCGGACCAAACCTGTTCTTTTATCAATTTTTGATTTTCTAGGTTTAGTTTGGCAACTTGAATTTCTCGCTTGTTATTAAAACCATTAAATAAATTCCATCGTCCCGATAAACCAACGGAAAAACCTGCATTTTGATTGAATTTTAGCAAGCCGATTTCTGCGTTCATTTTAGTAAACGTGTAACCCGTATTGAGCTCTATGATAGGATATTTATTTGCATTCCATTGGTCGATAGTTAGATTGGCGAGTACAATGTTTTTATTGGCCAATTCCAATAATTTGCTTCTACCTACCGCCTGGGTCATTAATTCATCCATATTTATCGGGGGAAAATCGAGGACTGCTTCCGTGTCGAAATCGGTGTTAGGTTCTCTGACGATGAGATTATTTAATTGTACTTTCAGGTTGCGCAAGACAAGCATTTGATTGATGATGGTCGAACTATCGGCATTCATATCCACTTCTGCTTGGAGGATGTCAATGTCAGAAGCGGTGCCAACTTGCTTTCGGAGTTTAGCTAAATCCAACCGTTCTTTTGAAATCACAATAGCTTCTTCAACCGTATTTATTTTCTTTTTTTGGTATTCGATCAAGAGATAGGTTTCCATAATCTGAGCAGCCGTGTTTTCCATCATTAGTTTTAGATTTGTCATGCCTAGATTTTCATATTCTTGGAGTTTTTCTCGAGTGACGAACATTTTTAGGCCATCAAATAAGGTCCAATTAGCTTGAAGATTGGCGTTGGTATTGACGGTTTTTACATGATTACCCTCGCGAGTTTCTCCAGAAAAAAACTCTTGCTTAGTGTTGTTAAAATTGTAGGCTTGACCAAAATTAAGGGATACTTCAGGTAACATTCCTGCATTTCCAATCGTATTATTGGCAGCGTAAATAGAATTTTCGTTTTGGGCGATCCGAATGTTATAGTTGTTTTCCAAGCCCATTTTGACCGCTTCTTGCATCGTCAAAATATTTTGTGCTGATAAGGATGCGGCACCTATAATAAAAACAAAGATTAAATACCTAGACATCATGTTTACTAAATGATTGATATGGCTTAATTAACAATCGATTTTATAAATTGTTAAGGCATAATCCGTTAATATTTATAATAAGGTAATTTATAAATGGCGTATGAACAAATAGATTCTTCCTTAATAATCAAAGGAGTAGCTTGATTGCGATTTGTTGTATTGCTAAATTTGAAAGGTCTATTTGGATTTAATCGTGGAGATAAGAGAATATTTACTATTTTTGCACCGTACTCAAAAAACAAGGATGTCTTTTTACAGGTTACTTATAGGCATAATTATTTCCATTTTATTGTTACCGAATGCACAGAGTCAGTTTACCTACCACGACCAAGGTGCTCCTGTGCCGGTTGATAGTCTGGAAAGGTTATTGCCAAGTGCTCAACTGATATATGATTCTATTAGAGCGAGGGGCATTAATGTAAATCGTGCAGATATTGTTGAAATATCAGATAAGCCTTATCTTCTTATAGATGGTACTTTTAATGTCTTTGAGTGGGAAGGAGATAAGTGGGTAAATAGGTATAATAATATCTTCTTCGGCTATAATTTTAAGTCAACTAAATTTGTTTATAAAGATCACATTTATTCCTTAGGTGGGTATGGTTTTTGGAATTCTCACGGGCAACTCATTGAATTTTTACCTTCGCGAGGCGAATGGGAAATCATCAATAGTACGAGGGGAATGCCTTATGCTACAGGCTATATTTATGAAGATATGCTTTATTTATATACCCAAGATTCGGCATATGTGATGGACGTAAAGGATCATTTTAGCCTTGTTGCAAATAAGAGCTATAGACTATCGATACCCAATATGGATTTGAAAAATAATTTCTATAACTTTGAAAATTATGGCTTAATTTATGTTTCCGGATCACATTATCTCATTGAAAAGCAAACTGGTCAACTTTATAAATCCATCCTCAGCCCTTTTAAGATGATTTTAGAATCATATGGTAAAGGACTAACAGTGATCCGAGGAGATTCGATATTGTGTTATAACGATCATCTTAAACCACTCGATTCTTATAGTGTAAAAGCCGAATTAAAATTTTTTGAACGCCAAAAGACCATGGATTCGGAACCAAGAAGCAATCATTATAAAATATTGCTAATAGTTTTGATTTTTATGCTAGTTGTGATTGCTTTGAGTTTTTGGATTTATCGCAGCATGAAGCGAAATCAAGTATTGGAATCATTCGACCAACTATCTACAAATATCCACGAATCATACCCAATAATAGGGAAGCTAGTAGCTTATGCCGGCCAACTACTTTCTCAAGACGAACTTGATGAAATCTTTGAAATTATTGATATACCTACATCAGAAACACAGCGTTATAAGCGGGCTCAAATTATCCGGGAAGTAAATCAAACTTATGAACGTTATTACAATATAGAGCTGATTGTTCGGAAACGGGATATTAAAGATAAAAGGGTTTATGTCTATGAGATCAACTCTGAACCACAAAAGGAAAATTAGAAATCGTAGTTCGTTATAATGATTTGGATGGATATTGAACTTTGTAGCAAAAAGAAGAAGTATAGTTTTTTTCACAGTGCAGTCTAACTACTTAAAAGTTAGAAAAAGGATACCGGGTGAATCCGATTAAGTCTTGAAGCATTTATATTAAAACCCACATTTATGCTTTCTCAAAATGAGGTATATAATCGTGTCTATTATAATGACTACAAACATAGTGCAGGGACACCATTTTATTGGCGTTAAACTGGTTTAAACAGAAATAAACTGACTTTTTGCGTGATTTTAGCCGGGATGCTTATTAAATATGAATATCCTTTGATAGATTTTTTTCAAAGATATTTCCCTTTTTGATTCTTAAATTGTGTTTGGAGAAAGCTAAAAATTCATTGAGCAAGAAATCTGACGTCAGATAAGGACCGAAACAACTTGCGAACTCTATTGATAGTTACAAGCAAGCTGTAGAAGAGTTTTGTAGTAAGAATCCCGACTACATTGACTGTAGAAATGGTGGGCGTGGTACATTTAGATTGACAAATTACAGATATACGGACAATAAATAGTAATTGGGATTTTGTAATCTAATTTCCGTGTTTTATCGGTGATTATGTATTAAAAAAAATTAATCTATGATGTCTGGTGTTGCTTGATAATGGTCATAGAGGTTGCGGATGTAATAGTTCATACGATTTCAAAACACTACTTACTCCTTATCAAGGTCGTAGCTTCCCCAATCTGTATCTAAATATATTCTGCAAGCACCACTGACATAACCGATTTCTTCGCCATATTCACCCAAAAGCTTATTGCCATCCATATAGCCTGATGCAGAAGAAAGAACACCTCCTGTTGTAATATCCCTTATTTCTTTCCTACCAAAAGTTGCATTTATTAGTTGAACTCAAGATAATATAACACAGAGATAAATGTATAGATATACAATTGAAAATCTAAGAGATAAAAGTTTTTAGTTTCTCTGTACGCACATAGTAGTTCAGCTTTTGGTTAAGTGATTGAAAATTGTCCTCTCCTAACAATAAAGCCACTGACGGCAATGTGAAAACCGTATTTGAATTGTTATACAACAACCATAAAAAATCTTTGTTTTGTGAACTGTACATTGTGTTTATTCAAATGTTTGGTTCACAAAAGTATATAATTTGCTTTTACCATCCAAAACTAATAAGATTTATTTAGCCTGGACTCAATTTTTATTGACTATACTCAATAAATACATATTATTTTATCATTTTATTGACTATACACAATAAAATCGCACTTATTACAAGCTTGTATTTGATATCTATTCTTTAATATTCAAAATTAAAATTCACAAACATAAATTCAGGATTATTTTTTGACAAAGTCATTTGAGTCTTAGACTTGACTTCAATTTGAGAGTCTACGCTAATGAGATCGATAATCTCCTCCTTAGATAAATCTTTGACCTCATCGGCAACAAAAATGATACTCTCTCCTTTGATTCCATCCCAGAACCAAACTTCATGTAGTGCATCGTAATTCTGTAACTTTATCGGATTACGAGAAATGATTTTCGTATCAGGTTCACTTCCTACATTTTTAAACTTTTCCATATTATTTATTTGTTTTAAATTTTTATTATTTTTTTTTGTAACTACTCGGGTATATGCTTTCAAATCATAAAAAAGGAGTATTTTTCATCAGACGAAGCTACTTTTTGAGTTAATAGCAGAGCTATTGACGAAAAAAGAGCTGAAGTATCATGGAAAATACACATTTTTTGATTGAAATTGATCATACCTGAGTAGTTACATATTTTCAAAGAAGGTAAAAGAGTTGAATGAAACAACGTTACATTCAGTCCATAATCTTCAATAATGCTTCCGGATTTTCATAATAGTGATAAATCGGCATTAAGGTCGGGGTCAAGCTTTTCAACTGTATCAATTCATTATAGAAATTCTTTCGACTGACACGTGAATGATATACCATTTGGTCGATCAAACCCATTCCTCTTTTACTTAACAGTTGTTCAATTTGGCTATTACAATCGTTGATGACCTCGATAAAGTCATCCACTGTAGATTTATTGAAATTGCGTCTAATACTTTTATACTCCTTGATGATACGTGCCAATCTATCGCGATTGGATTGTAAGCCTTTTTGAAAATACCAGGATTGATTTTCTACATCATTCAGTTTGCTTTTAATCTTACAATATTCCAATATGAGCCGGATGACGCTGTTACTCTTGTTTTCGGCGGTTTCTGTATCCGTAAAAAGAGGTATGATTTTATTTGCTTTTATTCCCATGGGTTTTATGGTTTTAAGATGTTAAGAAAATTTCATTTTATTTGAGGTTTACTAATCACTTATAGCAAATATTATCTTTAGAAATCAATGAAAAATACCACATTGTATATATGCTAAATTGTTTTACTTTTTGTCCTGAGTATGTATGAATAATGAAGTGTTCAAAAAAATCTTCAATTAGCGGTGTATTTGGGTTTTTACTATTGATTTGGTTACGTATTTGTTCAGGCAATGGGTATGGTGGATGCTTTAATTTTGATATAAATATTTGTCCGATATCGTTCAAAAATTTTTCTCCGGCATGCAAACGATTGCCCAAACCAGGTTCACTGGCGTAGTTGGTTCCATATAGATAAAAATCATCATTTTTTTCTTTAATCCAAACTGAATCCTGACAAAATTCTTTTCCAAGTTCAATAAGTTTGTCTTTGAAATTTGGATCATTTTTTAAATTAACTACAAAAAATGAATCCTCGCCTTTGTATTCAGCAAATGGTGTTCCATTACTTTCTATATATCCACCATCAACTGCCGTTACTCCAAAGTGATGTGCAAATAATTTTGCTCTTAACAATCTTGTTCGTTTCTTATTTTCGGCTGGGGTGTATTTTCCACCTTCTTCTTTGTCTTTTTGTGGATATATACAATTGATACATTTTGTACGACATGCTGAAATTAATGCTATATCATATTCTAATGTTTGCTTCCAAATTCTACTCAATCCAGCTTCTTGTAATGCTATATTTTCTAATTCAATCTTTGTTTTCATATCTTATTTTTTTCAATAAATACTTGCAGCAAATATTTCCTTTTGCTTGATCCCAGATTAATAAAATACCAGACGACTTTAGCTTTCTGGATTAATACAAACGCATGAAACATACTTTGTATAGCTAATTGGAATTATCCCATGGCGATATCCAATGCGCTCCAATCATTTGCGCTATCATTATTGATAAGCCGTTGGGCACAGTTTTTTTTTATGGCAAAATTTCACCTGTTTCAAAATTACTATCAACTGCATCTATTGGAACAACTCTAGGACGTTCTTCAAATGACCATGTTGTATCCGAATCAAGTTTTAATTCCACCCATGATGAAGTAAAATCAGAATCTCCGGGATATTCACTATGAAAATAACGCACTTTCAAATATAATTTCCCTTCTCGGAAAACCAAATTTGCTCGATTATCTTTCAAAAATTTTCTGAAATTACCGATAACTTCATCGACGATTTTTAAATTGTGTTTTTCTGGTATCATATTATTATCTTTTAAATGGTTTACGCTTATTAAAAAATTATATCACAAATCTATGTCCGTGGTACGCCAAAGTGTGTCGCTCTAAAAAATCATTTGTAAAAGATTATGTTTTTTATTAGTTTATGTGATATAAACATTATTCTGTTAACTTTCATGTGCATGATGATGAATTAAAGTATAATACACGTTCTAATTTTTCCATTAATGTTTTTTCTAATCTACCTTTATCAAAGCCATTCTCACTCCAAAACGGTACAGATATAATTTATCACAAATCAATATAACCATTACCTCATCAACACCACTCCATCCATACACGCTGATCTACCATCGGCACATGATTGTCGGTACATACCTGCATCGTGTGGCCTGTGCCACCTTGTTGCGGTTTTTCTAAATCATCGTAAAATATACCCAACGCAGCTTTGGGCAATGTCTGACTACCCAATACTTTGACCGTGTCGCGAATGATATAGGCCGCTTTCATCGCATTCCTGTCACGGACACCGGATACATATCGATCTACAAGGCTTTGGGTCTTTTTATTGGTCTTGGAGTAGAAGACTACTTCCTCTTCTTCAACAATATCCATACTGTCTATAGAATGGACCTGAGTTGTAAAGCTGTGTTTTTTACGGTGTGTATCGTAGGGTATTACCACCTCCAAACGCTCGGCATCTACTTCCGCCACACCTTGGGAAAACAAGGCATCCGCACCAGCAGCATTCCCGCTTCTAAATTGAATATGTAGGGTTTTTTCTGCCAGCAATCTGCCTAATTGAACCAACTTTTCTTCGTCTTGTGGCAAGACATCTCTTTTGCCTTCAAGCAGTACCACTGTGCCAGCCACATCAAACTGATCAATAAAATCTTGTAATGTCATTATGTTTAAAAATTTATCGGTTTCCTCTATTTAATATCATCCATCAGAGGCTACAACTTAGGTTTTTTAAATAGGTACCTAGAATGAGTTGCTTTGAGTGATGATTAGTTGGGTTATTTTAGATTTATGATTAGCTTTGGTGCAAGTAAAAGCTAATTGGATCAAATTAAAGAACAAGGTATTGCAAATTCTTTATTGCCATTTAATAAATTCAATCCAAATATATATTGATTTTTTGATTTAATTAAATAAACTCCCTTTAAACTGGTTTACAACTGAAATAAACAGACTTTTACACTTTTTTTAATCTTTCTGTTTTTTCCCTATATAGCGTCAAATACAGCAGAAGGTGCTGGTTACCGAAATTAAACCACATGCTTCTGATTTGCTAGTGCTCTGTCTATAAAAAGAACGACATCATTAAGATTTTTTTGTTGACAGAGCACTAGTTTGAAAATGGATTTAGAGTAAAAATTGGAATCGTGGAACGAGAATTCCTTGAGATATATAAAATAAATATAATGTTTGTACCAAAATGTGATAAAATCTCCTCATCTTTGTCTTCCTATGCAATCACTGTCCACAAATTACTTAGACGAACTCAATCCGGTGCAAAGGCAAGCTGCTTCTTGTATTGAAGGTCCTGCTATGGTTATTGCGGGTCCCGGTTCCGGAAAAACAAGGGTGCTTACCTATCGCATTGCTCATATGATTCATGAGGGAATTCCTCCGGGTCAGATTATGGCGCTTACCTTTACGAATAAGGCCGCAAGAGAGATGAAAGACCGGATCGAAGTCCTTGTAGGTTCTAAAGCTCAACGCGTTTGGGCGGGAACTTTTCACTCTATATTTGCGCGTATTTTACGGGTTGAAGCCCACAAAATTGGGTATCCTAATGATTTTACGATTTATGATACTGATGATACCAAGAGCGTTATTTCCGAAATCGTTACTCAGCTGAATCTTGATAAAAAGTTATATGCTCCTACGGTCATTCGGGCTCGGATATCTAGCGCTAAGAGTAATCTCATTACGCCTAAAGCCTATGCTGCCAATGAGGAGTTAATGGCTTATGATAGGATGAATCGAAGGCCGATGATATTTCAGATATATGAAAAATATGTCGCACGATGTCAGCGTGCCGGAGCCATGGACTTTGATGATTTATTACTCCAGATGTTTCGCTTATTGTACCAAAATCCAGATCAAGTTCGAGAGAAATATCAACAACAATTCCGATATCTCTTAGTTGATGAGTTTCAGGATACCAATACGCTTCAATATGAGATTATCAAGCTTTTGGTCATGTATCACGGGAGTACCCATAATATTTGTGTCGTCGGTGATGATGCCCAAAGTATTTATTCGTTTAGAGGTGCGACGATAGAGAATATTCTTCAGTTTGAAAATGATTTTCCGGATTTGCAGACTTTTAAGTTGGAGCAAAATTATCGTTCGACGAGCTACATTGTCAATGCGGCTAATGAAGTGATTAATCACAATAAGCGACAGATTCAAAAGAAGATTTGGACACAAAAATCCGAGGGCAACAAGATCAAAATCAATAAGTCAATGACGGAAACCGAAGAGGGCAAAAGAGTCGCTGACATGATTATTGAACAAAAAAATAGGTTTAACCTAGCCAATAGAGATATTGCCATTCTATACCGTACTAACGGGCAATCTCGTATTTTTGAAGAGCAGTTAAGACGTTATAATATACCATATCGCATTTATGGTGGGTTTTCATTTTATTCCCGTAAGGAAATCAAAGACCTTATGGCTTACATGCGACTTACGATCAATGATAAGGACGATGAAGCGCTCAAACGCATCATTAATTATCCCAAAAGAGCTATCGGAGATACAACGATCAAACAATTAGCTAAGCTTGCGGATGATAACAATATGAGCATGTGGGAAGTATTAACCCAGATTGATTTTAACTCGAGATCCCGTAAAAATATCGGAGATTTTGTGGAATTGATGCGTGCTTTCAAGGCTAAAGCCGCTAAAGCCAATGCCTATGAGATTGCCACCTATATCTACAGAAATAGTGGAATTGAAAAACTCCTAAAAGAAGATCAAACCATCGAAGGAAAGGAACGAGTAGAAAATGTAATTTCACTCCTCGACGGTATCCAAGAGTTCGTCCAAGATGATGAAGTTCAGTCTGGTGAAGAAGCGAGTACAGACCGTAGTCTTTCTGCCTACATCCAAACGATATCGCTGATGACAGACGCTGATGATAATAAGGATGAAAACCCCGATCACGTCTCACTGATGTCTATTCATGCTGCCAAGGGACTTGAATTTAGATCTATTTTCGTGGTAGGATTGGAGGAGAATATTTTTCCTAGCTACTTGTCTATGACAGAAAGCCAACAGATTGACGAAGAAAGGCGGTTGTTTTATGTGGCTATTACAAGAGCGGAAGAGCATCTTTGCCTTAGCTATGCCAATAGCCGGTATCAATATGGCCAAGTACGGTATAATGACCCAAGTCGATTTATAGAAGAAATCTCTGATGACAATATAGACGCTATCATTTCCATAACGAAAAAACCGACGTTTGCCGAACCTAAAATCCTTGGGAATTTCAAAACTCCGGGATTACAGTCGCCCAAACTCAATATTGATCCAAGTCAGTTTGTAGCTTCAGACCCCAAAGAGATCAAAGTAGGGATGGAAATCTTACACCTTAAATTTGGCCAAGGAAAAGTAGTTGCCGTGGATGAGCGATTGGTAGCTACCATCGTTTTTGATGCCTTGTCTGAAAACAAGGAAAAACGAATCATGCTTCAATTTGCCAAACTTCAGATTCTTTCGTAACGCATAGTGCTCTGTCTATAAAAAGTTTTTTTGTTGACTTAGCACTAGTGCGCTGGTTTTCAAAACAGTTGAGAAGATTGGATGGAAAAATAGTGTAAACTCGGATTATTTTTGGCTAAAAGGATTTTTCCAAATGATATCAAAGGCATAATACTTCGATAAATGTGGAGACTCGGTGCCAATGAGGTTTCCCATAATACCAAAATTGAAAGTTAGCGGCAATTGTACGGGAGATAAGGAGTAATATACCGCAAAACGACTGTCTTTATACCGGAATTTAGACCAGGTTTTGTCTTCATGCGATTGGGATGTTGAAAACAATTGCTCTGAATAGATTAGGAATCGATGAAGTTTGTCTTGAGTCAAATGAAACGTAAATTTTAGTCTGACTCGGGATCGCAAGCGGAGATGTTCTGAAAAATTTTCAAAATCAGGCGTCAAAAACTTACTTACTTCTTGTCGGAATGTTGGCGTTATATCTACCCACTTTGATGCGTACAAGTAAGAAAGCCTGCCATAAACCCGAATCTCGTGTTTGTACTCAGGATCACCCTTCTCGTATGGAGGATCGTCCGTGTATTCATATTGCTTTCTATAACTCAAGGCTAGGGTGTGTTCCCAGTTTTGATGAAATTGGTTATAAAATTCTTGTTCTACGATAAATATACCAGGATGTGAAAATGGCTTTTGTTCAGATAGTGTACTAATCCTACTGAGTGCGATATAGGACGAAGACAACCAACCGTGGTTTTTGATGGTATCTAAATCTTGTTTTATACAAAAGGCAAACGCACTTCCCTGATTTGTTTTTCCTATTCCTGCAGGGATGATTTGTGCAAAACCCGAGCCTGCAACGATAGATATCAGCAAGATAGTTACAACCCTAATCACATCAATTATATTTTTCCAACGATGCCTTCAGATACATTGACGATGTGGTCTCCTATCCGTTCGAGGGCATTAAAAATATTATTGAATAAGAGCTCGCCTTCTAAGCCGCTTTCTTTCTCGGAGAGCATTGATCCATAATACTCCTTGCGGATTTCATTTCTCTTGGCATTGATCTTATTTTCTATTTTATTGGCTTTTTGCAAGGTGACATCTTCAGAGTGCATGTTGAGATTTTCATTCATGATAACAAAAGCTTGATCTAGGAGGTCGAGCATCTCGGATATCCTATCGTTTTGTCGATCTGAAAACACGATATTTTCTTCGTGTTTTTTCTCCAAAATCTTAGAAACCTGGTAAAACAAATCTCCGATTCGTTCGAGATTACTAGAAATTCGGTTCATCCCGTGGATTCGTTCCGCTAAGCTTTCATCGAGACTTTTTCTTGATATTTTGGTGAGATAATTAGCCACTTCGATTTCTACATCATCGGTAATTTTTTCATACTTATGAATGCGTTTTAAAAGTTTATTGCGATTTTTAGATTGTGTCTCAAAGAGGAGTTCTTTGGTAAATCCGGACATTCGCCCGGTTATTTCTCCAAATTTAGCCAATGCGCGCTTCACCTCGAGTATCGATAATTCGGGTGTTCTCTCTGTGCCGCTATCGAAGTATTCTAATTGGAATTGTTCATCTTGTTCTCCTTTTGAGCTAACTGTTTTTTCAGAGAATCTTACTAGTGAAGGTATAAACCAGACCATCAATAGAGTATTACATATATTGAAGGTAGTATGCAGTACGGCAAGTCCGGTACTACCATACAAGGAAGGATTGGTTATCGGGTTGCCTCCGGCTATGATTTCGGTGAGATGTACCACTACTTTTAAAACGATTGGGAAGATCAACAACGCCCAAGTAACTCCGAAAACATTAAAAGAGGTGTGGATTCTGGCGGCTCGTTTCGCATGGACGTTTCCTACGGTAGCAGCTAATTCTGCGGTTATCGTTGTACCTACATTCTCACCCAAGACCATGGCTGCACCCATTTCAAATGGTATAATCCCGCTAGCCATCAGCGTCATCGTCAAGGCGACGGTTGCAGAAGAAGATTGAATAATCAAGGTAAGAAGGGTACCAAGGATTACGCTGATAATCGTACTGAAGTAGGGAATATTATTGATGTCTGCAAAAAAAGAAACTATCGGTGAGTCCGAACCTACTGTAGGAACACTGTCTTTTAAGAAACCTAAACCTAAAAATAAAAGCGCAAAACCAATGATGATGTTTGCCCAGTTTTTTGCCTTGGCGGAATTTATAAAAATTAAAGGCAACGCAAAGGCTAATAGAACTAAGGTGTACGGCCCGATATCGACTTTGAAGCCAAAAATATCGATCAACCACGCTGTTATCGTTGTTCCAATATTGACACCCATGATAATGCCGGCGGCTTGATGTAGTGTTAAAATCCCGGCATTTACAAAGGAAACGGTCATGATTGTTGTGACAGAAGACGCTTGAATCAGAGAAGTAATGCCAAGTCCTGTTAAAATCCCTTTGAATGGATTTGAAGCGATAGAACCGAGGATATTTCGCAATCGTTTGCCGGTAGCTTGTTGTAATCCATCACTCATGATGGTCATACCATAGAGAAATAAAGCCAAAGAACCTATCATGACAAGGAATTCAAATAACCCCCATTTTCCAAGGATGGTTGCAGTGTAACGCTCCTTCATCCAGGTTGTCTCTTGTTTTTTTGTCAAGCCTATTTGTACTACATAGGTTTCATCCTCTTTGAGATTTGTCAATAGGTATTGTGTCGATTTAAGATCGATATGATGTACATACATCCAGCCTTCTTTAAGGTATCCTTTTTCGAATCGATCAACAGATTGTTTAGTGTTGTAGCGCAGGGAAATCGTAAAATCTTGTGCTTTTAGCGAGTCCATAGCATCATAATCCAGATGCCATCCGATATTTAGACGTGCTACTTCGGGTTTGAGATTTATATTTTGAATGGTTTTCGAAAGACTATCCGGATTAGATAGTGCTTGACCAATTCCCTGATTTCGAAGCAAGAGCATACTTACCATCAAAAGGGAAAAGGTTAGATATCTTCTTATTCTTATTGAGCTTAACATGCTATTGTCTAGGTTGGCAAAAGTTCCTTTAATTTTAAGGCACAAGATAAAATTAATACGATACTTAATTTGTCATTTTTTTAATATTATCGTTTTATTAAGAATTGCACCATTCTTCCATAATGTTTAGAGGATATAGCTTTTCTTTGAAAATGTTTAATGTACTGCTCTGTCCACAAAAAAAATCTTAATGAAATGTTGTTCTTTTTTCAAATCTCATCGTTAAAAATACGCGTCATAGTTACCACTATGCCTGCGTTTTTTGCCTTGATCTTTAAAAAAATAACTTCCATTATTATTTAAGTCTTTTTATAGACAGAGCAGTACTACCAAAAAATCATGGATTTATAATAAACCAAAAATCATTTTGCCCATCTTTTTAGCCAATCGACCATCTCATCGAGTACTTGCGGTGCAAAGGTTTGCTCGATCACACCATATTCTGAAGGTAATCCTGTATCACATTCTTGAAAAAGATGATTCAAATCGGGAAAAACGACGGTTTTTGCACGCTTATTTTTTCCTTTTGCAAGTGCCATCTCAATCGCAGCCATGTTTTCTTCGGCAGGTACTTGAAGGTCTTTGGCACCATTAAGGACAAGGGTTGGACACTTTACTTTTTGTAAATCTAAAGCGGGATCATATAGTAGAAAATATTTCATCCACGGTGATTCATATAGCTGCACTTGAGCCTGAACAAAATCATCGTCACTCATGGTTGATGGTATAAAACCAGGAGGCAAATCTTTTATGGCATTTTTGAGATAGGATGTAAGGGCTGTTTTGAGCTGTTCCTCGTCTTTTATATCTCTAATCATTTCGAAAATAGTGGTATAGATTGCTGTATTCGATGTAATCAAATCTTGACTTATGCCTGATTTTTCTGAGATCAGTCTTTGTTGAAGTAAGACGATTTCACTTCCAGGAAGTCCCGGTCCGGCTAGAGATATCATAAAAGCAATGTCTTTGTTTTCAGCAGCTACCATGGCTGCAATCATGCCGCCTTCACTATGGCCGATTAACCCTATTTTTTTGCTTTTGATCTCATTGCGGGACAGCAAATATTGGTAAGCACTCGTTACATCGGAGGCAAAATCTTTAGATGTGGATGTATGAAATGTGCCCTCAGATTTATAACTCCCTCTGTCGTCATATCTCAATACTGCATATCCATGGCGCGCTAAATGATCGGCAATGATGAGGAAGGGCTTATGACCGAGTATTTCTTGATCTCTGTTTTGTGGTCCTGAACCAGAGATAAGGATGACCGCCGGATATTTACCGGTTTTTTGTGGTAAGGTAAGTGTTCCCGCAAGGCGAATCCCGGCTTCTTGATTATAAAAAGTGACTTGCTCTTCGTAATAAGGATATGGCCGAATGGGTTCTTGATATTTCTTGATTTCTGGTTGCTCTTGAATTTCCCGCGTCAACTTGAGTGGCAATTCTAGAATACCTTGCTTGAAGGTTCCATTGATTTCTTGACCATCTAAGGAGCCTTGGTATTGAATACCTGCCATGGCAATTTCAAAAAATACATTTGGTTTTTCAAATACTACTTTTGAAAGCGGAATATCTTTGGCGCCTTGATCGGGGCTATCCATGGTTCCTGACCAGCCTTCGGGCGTTGACGATACCTTAAAAACTAATCGCAATTTCATGCTTTGAATCTGAAGGATGCCGTTCCATTCGCCGGAGATGTCTTGACTGAAGGTGATCAGAGGCAGTAAAATAAAGCTCAAGATAGATATAAATTTGGCCATAATGTCGTATTATAATCGATTTTATATATTTTAAAAAATAACAATATAAAATTATTAGCTATGGTAAAGTTACTATTTTTTTATAAAATTTATCTAAAAATACGATCAATAGTGCAAGATTTTTTCACTTTTTTTTTAATTTTGCACTTAATAGCGCTTTCTAAAAAGTTAAAATTTAATATTTTCAACAGTTATCAACGTGTAAATTTTAGCTTATATTGATGAAAATTACGTTATTTTCAAAAAGACGATTCATATGCTGTCCTTGTAAATGGATAAAGTGTTAAAGGTCGTTTTTTACGATTTACTACATGAGTAGTATGTGGTTATTGACCTATAATTAATTTGAAAAAAGACTATATTAGATTGTGTTCTTTGAGGATTGAAATCTAATTTTTACTGTATTTTAATAGTTTGAATATATCGTTTTAGCGTATGAGTAAAATAAAAAGGCTTAAAGGAATCAGAAAATTTTATGAGTGGACTACGTCGATTCCACTTGTTGCAATGGCATTATATCTCTCTGGATACTTAGACGATAATATACCATTTCAGATTTTTGCAGGTATCTTACTCATCTTTAGTGTGATGTCGGCAGTACATCATTCCGAAATCGTGGCACACCGAGTCGGAGAGCCTTATGGTACCATCATTTTAGCCTTGTCTATTACCATCATCGAAGTATCTATCATTGTATCCTTAATGATAACCGGCGGAGAACAATACGCATCATTTGCACGAGATACGGTGTACGCTGCTGTAATGCTTATTTTAAATGGTATCGTGGGTATAAGTCTTTTTATCGGAGGAAATAAATATCATACACAGACTTTTTCGGCTCATTCGGTGCGTATTGCGCTTGTGACGTTGATTTCTATTGTGACTTTTACCATGGTTTTACCTACTTTTACCCATAGTCAAGCTGGACCTTTCTATACAAAAGCGCAAATCGTTTTTGAAGCCTTTGCCTGTTTGGTGATATATATCGCCTTTATTTCCGCCCAAACGACCAAACATCGAGATTATTTCATTATCTCAGAAGATGAAGAGAAAGCGTCGGATAGTAATCCTGTTTCACTAAAATCTTTTATCATCAGTTTGGTCTTCCTTATATTGAGTTTGACCATTGTTGTTTTACTTGCTAAAAGCCTATCTCACCCGATGGAAACCGTTATTGTAAATTACGGATTGCCCAAAAGTCTGGTTGGGGTTATCATTGCCGCAATTATTTTATTGCCAGAAGGAATCGCAGCCGTAAATGCAGCTAACAAGGACAAACTCCAAACAAGTTTGAACCTTGCCTTAGGATCCGCTATTGCCAGTATCGGTTTGACCATCCCGGTGGTATCTATTGCTAGTAATATTTGGGGCTTTTCATTAGTTTTAGGGTTGGATTTACTGTCTATTATTTTGTTGGCCATTTCCATATTTACGGTTATGATTTCTTTGATCGGTGGGCGGAGTAACTCGGTGTATGGTGTTGTTTTGCTTGTCAATTTAGTGGCTTACATCTTTTTGACGATCAATCCTTAATCGGGATTATGCTTGATTTTTATCAATCTATACCTAACGCATATATCAATCGTGTCGTGATATTTCTTCAGTGAATGCCGTTTGAATAGATCTTTGAATTCCTATTTTGTTAATGAAATTTAAAGTGAAGCAGATCGCGGAACTAAATTTGATATTAGAGGCTTTTGAATAAAGCGTTTGTGAATATACACAAGTCCATAACCCTATAAAAATACATAAAATGACGACTCGTTTAAAAAGAAATATAACAACGATTGCAATGTTTGCCTTGATGTTGCCAATATCCCTAATGGCTCAAGATAAGATAATTCCTAATGGCGAAATACCGGCACAGATTCGAAACTATATCCAAACACATTTTCCTAATCAAGCCATCGTTTTAGCCAAATTAGATAGAGATGGGCTTCGCAAGGAATATGAAATCAAGCTAGATAACAATACCGAATTGGAGTTTAATGGTAAATATCAGATTAAAAAGATTGATGGTAGTGCTGCTTTGCCACATAGCGTAATTCCTGCCGAAATCCGCTCTTATGTCAGCGCCAATTATCCCAATAATACCATAACAGATTGGGAAACCGAATGGAAACACCAAGAAGTAAAATTAGACAATGGATTAGAACTTGAATTCACCATCAAGGGAGACTTCGTCAGAGTTGACGATTAATTCAGGATTACCCAATATTATACAATCGAAAATGAAGCCATTCCGGCTCGTAATCGACTTGCTAATGTGTGAATCAGGTTTATGATATCGGGACTATAAATGTTACAGCTTCACAAAGTAAAGCTTTCCCCAGTTTTTACCGGTAACAATAAAGTTTTGAGTAGAAGCATCCCATGCAATTCCGTTGAAAACATCAGCTTTAGGATTGGCTTTATCTAGGTTGTTGAAATTGGCAACAGCAACGACTTTTCCGGTCGTACCATCGATTTTAACGATCTGATCCGTAGTATAAATATTGGCATAAATAAAGCCATCGACATATTCTAATTCATTCAATAAGGAAACTTCACGATCACCGGCATAGACAGATATGGTTTTTTCAATTTCGAATGTTTCCGGATTGACAAAGCTTAGGCGATGAGTCCCATCACTGATGATGAGGCTTTTTTCATCGTGGCAAATACCCCAACCTTCACCATTGGTAGATTTAAAATTTACCTTATCAAGGAGGTTGAGATCCAAGTCATAAATTAAGCAAACACCATTTTGCCAAGTTAACTGATAAACCTTATCCTTAAAGATGGTTAGACCTTCACCAAAATAATCTCCAGGAAGGCTGATTTTTTTGATGACTTTAGCAGTATTCATATCCACTTTTCGAATGAGTGACTGTCCCAATTGTCCACCACTTTCATAGAGTACGTGATCATGAAGCTCCAAACCTTGCGTATAAGCTTCGGTATCTCTATTCAGCGTTTTTACAATAGCATGTGTAAGCCCTTGAGGCGTAAGATCGGAGACAACATAAAAAACCAATTCGATAGTTTTGTTTTTTTCTTTCTTGTGTGCACTAACATTAACCTTATGATAGCCTAAATTGAGGTCACTTGTTGGAATCTCATATTCATATTGAGTTTCTAATTTTCCATATCGAATGCCATCTACAAAAACAATTACAGAATCTTGGGCTTTAAGACCGTCTTTATTCAACGTAAACTTAAAAGGCGCGCCTATCGCTACCTTTTCGTTCATATTATACCCGGAGACGATATCTTTAAAGAGCAAGGTTTTATCGCTTGAAGATAAAGTAGGATATATAAAATATATACCTGCAAGTAAAATAGCACCAAAGATTATCCAAATTATCTTTTTATTATTCATATATTCATTTATTAAAAAATCAATTCAGCGTTAGATGTTTTGAACAATAACGTTTATTAGATGCATACAGTTGTAGGATTGAGCGATAAATTGAATTATCAAACATCATCGAACATTTATCTAAAGCTATATCTACATTAATAAGTATATCATACCATGGCTCATACAAAGTGGCATTGTACTAACCTTTGTATCTTATCCATTTGGCTATTTCCTTAAAGGTCGCTTTTTTACCGTACATTAGAATACCGATTCTGTAAATACGAGCTGCCAGCCAAACTAAAAATATTGTAAATAATAGGAGCGAAACGACGGATATTGCGATTTGCCACCAAGGTGGATCAAAAGGAAGTCGTACTGGCATGACGACCGATGATAATAATGGAGTCATACTTGACCATATTGCTAAAGTGCTATCCGGTGCATTAAAGGCACTAAAGCCAATAATCATAGAGATCATGAGCGGGATCATAACCGGAAGGGTTAGTGAATTGGCTTCGTTGATGTCTTCTCCGATAGCTGACCCAATCGCAGCAAATAAAGCAGAATAGGCAAAGTATCCCATCAAAAAATAGAAGATAGATAAAGGAAGAATCAAAAACCAGTTCATGTTTTTAAGCTCCTGGAGCACTTGTAAAAATTCATTTTGAGCAGATACCCCGGCTATTTCTGGTGAAATGGAATTAGAACTTAATTCTGAAGTATCTATTCCAAACATCATCGAACCCACAAACAAAGCCGCCGGGATTAGCAAAAGCCATATCCCGATTTGAGTCAATCCAACGAGTCCAACGCCAATGACCTTACCAAGCATAAGTTCAAAAGGCTTCACAGAAGAGATTAATACCTCGACGATGCGATTGATTTTTTCCTCCATTACGGACCTCATCACTTGAGCGCCATAAAGCATAATGATGAAAAACATGGCATATCCAATAACAAAGCCCAATGCAGAAGCGACCATGGTAGTCATCGATGTGACATTTTTGTCTTTAAGTACCATCACCGGAACACCTGAAATGTCTGTGTCTATCTTATTGAGTAAAGATGCATCTACATTTAGTTTTTTGAGTTTGAAGCTTCTGATTTTCTTGCCAATCGCTCTATCAACTGCCATAGATTCATCCATCGCTAATTGATCATCGGCATGATATCGATAGGTATATTGCGTGACTAACGAGTCCTCAATAGGTGGTATCTCAAGAACGCCACTGATCTGTCCAGCGATATAATGGTTGATTAGGGAGTCAAGTGGTTGATTAGGAAAACTAAATTTAAGATTATCTCTAGAGGACAGTTCACCTTCCAATAGATGGCTGGGATCATATACCTCAATATTTTTAATTTTATCCGAACCCGTGGACATGATGACAGCTTGAATCGCTATCAGTAATATAATGCCTAAAGGAGCCAATAAGGTCGTCAGGATAAAAGTTTTATTTTTTACCCGAGTTAGGTATTCTCTTTGAATGACAAGCCAGATTTTATTCATGATTTTTGTGTTACTTGTTGAATAAATATTTCATTGAGTGAAGGCAGAATCTCATTGAAACTTAATACAGGAACTTGATTTTTGATGAAAGCATGTAGAATCGCATTAGAGTGTTCATAATCTTTCGTTTTAAATACAATACTATTAGCATCGGATGCTAAAACGTCAACTTCATCAAGCGGCAGATCGGCCGGTTGTGTTCCTTCAAATCGAATGCTGAATTTGAATTCTTTGAAATCATTTTTGATTTTATCAACATGACCTTGTAATAACACCTTGCCTTGATTGATTAATACGATATCCTCACAGATCTGTTCTACCTGTTCCATGCGGTGGGTGGAAAACAAGATGGTGGCACCTTTTTCTTTCAATTGATAGATTTCGTCTTTGATAAGATTAGCATTAAGAGGATCAAGACCAGTAAAAGGCTCATCGAGAATAATTAAAGTAGGTTCATGAACGACTGTAGCTATAAATTGAACCTTTTGCCCCATACCTTTGGATAGATCTCCAATGGTTTTATTCCACCAATCCTGGATTTCAAATTTTTTCATCCAGTATTTCAGGTTCTCCTTAGCTTTTTTATTGCTAAGACCTTTTAGCTGGGCTAAGTACATCAACTGTTCGCCTACTTTCATTTTTTTGTAAAGGCCGCGTTCTTCGGGCATATAGCCGATTTTATTCGGATGGAGTTGATTGAGTGGTTCTCCATTGATCAACACTTGACCACTATCAGCGGCTGTGATGGTGGTAATGATTCTAATCAGAGAAGTTTTACCGGCACCATTGGGACCGAGCAAGCCAAAAATAGTTCCGGGTTTGACTTCAAAGCTAACGTCATTGACGGCTATATGATTGGAATAGGCTTTTACAACATTTTTAAGAGAAAGTGAATTCATAATAACAGTACTATCGATATTTTAATCAAAGATAGTTCATATATAATAATATGAAGAACAATTTTTCGATAAATCTTTGGTAAATAAAGACAAGGTGTAAAATTTTAGATATAAGCAATTGCCTATTTCAAAGGAATTCAATTGAACAGAAATCTCGGATTTGCTTTAGATATTGCCGATTAAAAACACCATAACTAATGATAAGCTTTGGGTAAGCGCTTAGCCTGCAATTAGCGTTTGTCGTCTCGATAACACGAAAAAATAAATGCCATTTTCAAAGTGTCGGGTTTGAAACAATGATAAGCTTAGCGTCTGCGCTAAGCTTGTAATTAGTGTTTGTCGTCACGACAACACGAACAAATAGATGCCATTTTCAAAGTGTCGGGTTAGAACACATATTTTTGATTTTTTGCTTTCGTGGTGTTTGTCGTGGAGCTTGTGTCGTGACTTGTGTGTCGGGTTGAAACCCAACACTATTGATTTTTTTCTTTCGTGGCGTTTGTCATGATGCTTGTGTCGCGTTAAAACCCAACACTATTGATTTTTTTATTCGTTACGTTTGTCGTGATGTGTGTGCCGGGTTGAAACCCAGCACTATTGATATTTTTCTTTCGTTACGTTTGTCGTGACTTGTGTGTCGGGTTAAAACCCAACACTACAATATGTATCGTACCTACGGCACTAATTTATTTTTGTACTTGTGGTTTTTTGATTGTTCTATCAAGACCCGTAGGGTCGATGCATATTGTAACAATGATGATCAAGCCATCGTTTTGAGTTCCGCAGGAACGGTACATTTTATCTTATTGCTGAAACTTTCATGTAGAGCGATAGACGACTAATCAAATTCAAACTTAGCCTGGACGCTAAGCTTAGCGAATGGAAAAGAAACTTTGCAGTTTCGGTAGTTAATTTGTAATTATTTTTATTTTTTACAAACGTGAGTGTAAACAAAATATAATTTTGAATTATAATAATTTTTAGTTAAATAAATAGAATAATATGTTGATATATTTTTTTGAAATAAAATATTTTTAAATGTAGTAAAAATTACATTTGTTAATTTATGAATATGACAAATTGCTTGGAAAATATTATTAAAAATATTTGGATATGCAAAGTTATGCTATTATCTTCACTGTTGATAATGCTGATGTTTGAAGTTTTTGTGAATGCTTATGTCAAGTGTCTGTATGCAAATTAGTATATGGCATATAAGCTAAAAACCAAAACACAGCATACTTTTAGTTCAATATTTAAATGTGTTTTAAGATGAAAAATGAAATCTTATTATTTAAATATGGGAGGCGGGATTTAGTTTTAATAATTATTATACTGATTTATTCTCTTAATACTTTTGCGCAAGAACAGAGAATATTTGGAGGTATCCCGATAGAAATAAGTGAAGTTCCTTGGCAAGTATCTGTTGAGAGACATACGGATGTTGAAAAACATTGGTGTGGAGGAACTATAATTAATTCTGAGTGGGTGCTCTCCGCTGCACACTGTTATAAAAATCCTGATGGAACAAATGTTACAGGAAATTGGATGATTCATGCAGGGGCAACTGACCAAACACAAAATAATATAGGGCAAAGAATATCAGTAGATCAGATTATTCTTCATCCTAATTTTAATAATATAGCAGCTGCAGGATTTGATTTGGCACTTTTACATCTATCAGAACCCTTATGCTTTAATAACGATGTACAACCTATTGGGTTAGCCACAACTGAAATAATGCCGGGTACAATAGGATTAGTAACCGGTTGGGGTGCAACAATTACTGGAGGTGATATGGTGAACAGCTTGTTACAGGTTTCTTTGCCTGTTATTTCTGACTCGTATGCAAATTCTATTATGAACAATGAGACAAACGCGTGTCCACAATTTTATAATATTGGTGGAACAGCAATAGCGTTGTATCAGCAAGGACTTGCTGCAGGTCCTGGTGATAGTGGAGGTCCTATGGTTGTATTTATTAATGGAACACCGGTATTAGCAGCAATAACGAGTTGGGGAGGGTGTCCAAGAAATAACTTCCCTACAGTGTGTGCTGATGTATATGCATTGAGTGGTTTTATTACTAACAATATAGACAATTCAACTGTCTGTAACTCGTATAGTATCCCACAGCTTTCAACCTATGCTTTACCTAATAGTTGTTCACAATTAACATATAATCTTAATAGTGTTGAAATACTGAATGAAATACCATGTAATACTATAGTCGTTTGGTCTTTAGACGATAATCCAAATGATGGTATTTCTGTTTTACCTGATACTGAAATTTCAGAACCAGGAAACTATTATGCTTATTTTTACAATGCTACACATGACTGTTATAGTAGCCCAAGTCAACCATTTGTTGTGAACTTCTGCAATGTAATGGATTTAGAAATAAGTTCCAACTATTTAATTGATTCAGATCAGGAGTTTAATAAAATCGTGATAGAATCCAACGGGGTTTTAACCATAACAAGTAATGTAACGGTAAAACTTGTTGATAAAATCGAAATAAAATATGGCGGAAAGCTAATAGTCAATGGAGCAACATTAACCAATTGTCCTTGTGTATCTACTTGGCAGGGGATTAAAGCGTGGGGCAATCCTTACACGAATCAGTCACATGCAGTAGAGTTAATAAATGGAGCTATAATAGAAAATGCTGAGATAGGTATAAATACCTCAAATATCGTTCCGGGCTTCTTCCCGGGTACATTTGTGGATTTATCGGGTGCAAAAATAACATCAGACAACTCGACAATAAGAAACTGTGAGGTAGGAGTGAATTTTGGTCCTTATGGGTACTCAACCTGGTTTTCTTCTTACGATCAGTCTTATTTTAATAATACTGTCTTTGAGTCTTGCGGTACAGGTGCAATACTGAATAGTAATGCAGGTATCGAATTTTTATATAGCAGCTTTACCGGTGGGAATAGTATTGGAATTGATTTAAGAAATTCTAATGCTTATGTTTCGGGTTGTGATTTTTCAGGATATCAGGGTATTTTATTTTCGGCTATCTGGCCGAACCTTTTAGGATCTGAAGTCATAAATAATGCTTTTCTGAACGGTATCAACGGTGACGGTATTATGATGGACGCACAAGGAAATGCTTCTTCTCATTATATTGCAGGTAATTTTTTCGAAAGTATATCAGGAATACATGGTTTGGGGCAATCATACTTTAATATTCAGGCAAATGATTTCGTTAATAATATAGTAGGGGTGTCATCATGGTACACAGGAGACGATTACAATTTAGTAAGTGATAATGATTTTCTTGGTAATGAATACGGAAATTCCGCTTATGGAAACAATAGCATAGAATATCTCAGAAATTGCTTTGACTACAGTGGAACGGCTGATATTGAATTATATAGTGGCGCATCCATATTTCAATCACAAGGAGACGTTGATATAGCGGCAGACAACTGTTTTTCTTATTTGACCAACCGGATACTAACCGGTTTTGGTTCTGTTCCTTTTGACTACTTTGTAAAAGCAGGTACTAATGTACAGTCCTGCAAACATCCGGGATATGGAAATTTTAATGTTGAGTTATCGGATCAAGAATTTGGTTTAAATTGTGGAAGCGGTGTATGGAACAGCCTGCCACCACGCTACCGCAATTGTGTCATTCCTGCCTCTCTTGAAGATAAGAAACTCATGCAGACTGCATTAGAAAAGGAGATAGATCGTATCAAAAAAGATCCTAACATTTCGCAAAGTCTAAAAAAATGGCTGATAGCAAGATACGAGCGCTGTCTTAAAAGTCTGAAAGGGGCAAAAGGCTTACAGATCATTAGGGAAGAGCAGGACGGTAAAGAAAGGGGGATAGAATACTTCTCTAATCAATCATTGTTTAGTCATAAGATCATGGCATACGCCATAATGATGGAATCGGGTGAATTGACCAGAGCATCAACTTACCTGAATAGCCTGATTACTGAAAACAGTGCGGAAGTGGATTTTATAGATGCGAGCAATCTTTATATTACATATTTATCGGATAGGAATAATTTCGTATTGTCTGAAATTGCCAGAGAATCTCTCAGGTATAAAGCAATGCAACCCAATGAACTTTCCGGTTATATCAGAAGCATTTATCATGCACTGACCGGAGAAAGAATAAGTATTGTTCTTCCACATACCAATCTTTCAGGACAAGGGATAACTAATACGATTGAATCGCAAGTTGATAAAATATCTTCATATCCTAATCCAGTTATTGATGACGAGCATATTGTTTTTATTCCTGAAATTGAAGTTGAAAATAAAATCAGCATTAATTTAATAGACATGACAGGAAGAATTATCGAATCTATAAGCGGTCATAGTGGAGAAAATAGACTCGACATGTCTCATGTACCTTTGGGTTTATATATTGTAGAAGTTGTATCCGACGACATCAGAATATATACAACAAAAGTTGTCAAACTTTAAATTCTAATCATTAAGTTATTTATTAATCAGGATAGCATTATTGCTATCCTGATTAAATAAAAAAATTAATATCATGAGAATAGCCTTTATAGTTACATTAAATATAATTTTAATGTCATTGGTTAATGGTCAAAATAGGTATGCCAAGATCATTGACATTGATAACAGACCGCAAGTTGCTAAAGAAATACTAAAATACCAAAATAAGTTCTTTATTCATCATACAGGGGTATGTGTAGATGAAGATCAGCAGCTGTTAGAAGCATGTAGTGGTATCCTTTTAGTTGATGAAAACGTGCATATCATTGACAGTCAGCTGATAAGAAAATTTAGTACAGGAAATGAATCTTTAGTCATTGACACTATTAATAACCGGTTTTACCTCTCTGGCGAGGAAGATATAAAAAATGATTACCCAAATAGGTTTACTGTGTATCAAATAGACCCAGCATCACTATCTCTCAAAAACAGCTATTTCTTACATGATGATAATTTTGAAGAAAGAAAGTATTTTCAAATAACATCTACATTATTCAATAATCAACTATTAGTCGGGGGTACAAAAAATGAATTAGATAGATCAGGAACAGTGAGCTTGTTTTTTGTAAAAAATAAACAAAATAGAGATACGATCATATATATTAATTTGTCAAACGGAACTTATATATTTAATTCCTTGGTAAATAAAGACAATCAGCTTGCCATTTCTGTATTAAGTAATGAAAGGCTCAATGATAGGGCTCATATATTAAAATATGATGAAAATTTTAATGTAGTATGGCATTGGATTTCTGAGCGAACACAATCTACACAAGTCCCATATATTTGCGAGACAGAAAACGGAAATATCGTAGTGGCATTGTCAGCTACGGGTTTTAATAAAATAGCCCGGTTACTTTGTATCAGGGAGGATCAGAGTATCGAATGGGAGTTTAACTTTCCTGGCAACAGTAGTAAAATCCAGCGAAAGATATTTTCCCTGAAAAGGCTCAGAAACGGAGATATAGTAGGTACCGGGTATTTTGGTAATACAACACTGAATAGTGGCGGTACAAAAATCTTAATAGTTCCTTACATATTCCGGTTGTCATCTACCGGGAAGTTGCTCTGGCAGAAAGCATTTTACAGAGACAGACCTGTATTAGATTATTGTTCCGGCGTTTTTGAGGACGTTGTAGAATTGGACAACGGAGATCTCATAGCCGTCGGTACAATTGACAACTATCTTGAGTATGACCCGGTAGTCATGCAGGGTCGCATCGATCCCGATATCCTTATCGTAAGGATGGATGCCAACGGATGCATAGATGACGATTGTAAAATGCTGACCAAAATATATCCCGATACGACAAGTAGTACTACCAATACAAGATCCGAAGTTGAAGAAGCCATGCTCTATCCTAATCCGGCTCATGGTGGGATGTACCTGCTTGGCAATGATGAGGTATCAAAGATTACGTTTTATACCTTACAAGGAGTATTAGCTCACGAAATTTTTAAACCAGGCGATGAAATAATATTGCCTAATATCCTTTCAGGATTATACTTCGCACATGTACATCTTAAATCAGGTAAAGTGATTAAACAAAAAATTGTTATTCAATAAAATTTTAAATTGTTATTATGAAAAAATTATTATTATTTTCATTCATATTCTTGGCATCATGTTGTCGTGAAGAGACCAAAAATCCATTTGAATGCATTGATTGCACAAATTGTATATCCATGGATATGAATGCGGATTATCATACTGAGCCTTTCAAAAATGGATATACCATTCAATTTCCGGCCGGATATACAGGAGACGGACTTCAAACATCGCCTAAAGTCAGTTTTTTTAAAACAAATTCATCGGGTATAGAATTTGAATATGACTATACTTCGTCTGCCTACCCTGATGATTATTTTGGTCAAAAACTTAGAAACCCTATTCCGGAACGTTTGGAAAG
>JAIXKS010000058.1:134634-144133 GCA_026928325.1 Chitinophagales bacterium
AACTATAACGGTCCTAAGGTAGCGAAATTCCTTGTCGGGTAAGTTCCGACCTGCACGAATGGTGTAACGATCTGGGCACTGTCTCAGCCATGAGCTCGGTGAAATTGAAGTATCGGTGAAGATGCCGGTTACCCGCAGTGGGACGAAAAGACCCCGTGCACCTTTACTATAGCTTCACATTGAGCTTGGGTATAAGATGTGTAGGATAGGTGGGAGACAATGAAGCTGGCACGCTAGTGTTGGTGGAGTCATCGTTGAAATACCACCCTTTTTATACTTAGGTTCTAACCTTGTTAAAGACGAGGGACAATGTGTGGTGGGTAGTTTGACTGGGGTGGTCGCCTCCAAAAGAGTAACGGAGGCTTGCAAAGGTTCCCTCAGCATGGATGGTAATCATGCGTAGAGCGTATTAGTATAAGGGAGCTTGACTGAGAGACTGACGGGTCGATCAGGGACGAAAGTCGGCTAAAGTGATCCGGTGGTTCCGAATGGAAGGGCCATCGCTCAAAGGATAAAAGGTACGCCGGGGATAACAGGCTGATCTCCCCCAAGAGCTCACATCGACGGGGAGGTTTGGCACCTCGATGTCGGCTCGTCACATCCTGGGGCTGGAGAAGGTCCCAAGGGTTGGGCTGTTCGCCCATTAAAGTGGCACGCGAGCTGGGTTCAGAACGTCGCAAGACAGTTCGGTCTCTATCTACTGTGGGCGTAGGAATATTGAGAAGATCTGACACTAGTACGAGAGGACCGTGTTGGACAGACCTCTAGTGTACCAGCTATGCCGCCAGGTGTACCGCTGGGTAGCTAAGTTTGGAATGGATAAGCGCTGAAAGCATCTAAGCACGAAGCCAACTTCAAGATGAGTATTCCATTGCCGTAAGGCTAAAAGGGTTGTTGTAGACGACGACGTTGATAGGCTACAGGTAGAAGTGCAGCGATGTACGTAGCCGAGTAGTACTAATTACCCGAACGCTTCCTTTTTTTTTAAAAAAGATAAAAGCACTTGAGTTGAAACGATAAAAATCTTTCTTTTTCCAATGTCATTGAAATAAGGACAATACTTTAATGAATTAAAAAAGATTAGAGTAAAAAGAATTAGGTGGTTATAGCGAGGGTGTTCCACCTCTTCCCATTCCGAACAGAGAAGTTAAGCCCCTTAGCGCCGATGGTACTGCAAAAGCGGGAGAGTAGGTCGCCGCCTTTTATTTATGAAAGCCTTGATGTAATACATCAGGGCTTTCGCCGTTTATGGAAGACTGTTAATCTGATAATACTCATTTGCCTATTATTATATTTACGATTTTAGATTTGAATTTTTAGTAAACTCACACGGATTCTACTCTAAAACTATATTCATAGGCTTAGAATTTCTCTATTCGGTCGATTTTAATCCGCTTTTCTATCTTGAAGTACGGTTTTCTTGATATATCGATAGTGCTAAATTAAATGACCATCTTTCAATTCGATTACTTCATCACTTTGTAGAGCAAAAGATTCATCATGAGTTACGGTGATGATGGTTTGCTTCATTTCTTTCGTTAAGTTTTTGAAGATGTCTAGTATGATAGCCGTATTCTTACTGTCTAAATTTCCTGTTGGCTCATCGCACATGATGATTGCAGGGTCATTGATTAGTGCCCTTGCGATCGCAACACGTTGTTGTTGGCCTCCTGAAAGTTTATTGGCTGGCTTCAAGGCTTGCTCTTTTATGTCTAATATTTCCATGATTTTCATAGCCTTGTCTTCAATAGCTTCCTTGGATGCTATTCCCAATTTTAAAGCAGGAATCATGATGTTTTTTAAACAACTGAATTCTTGGAGCAGGTAATGAAATTGAAATACAAAGCCAATTTTATTATTTCTTATTTCTGCCAATGCATCATTTTTCTTACCGGTTACTAGCTCTTGATCTATCCATAATTTTCCCTGATAGTCTGTGTCCATCGTCGAAAGAATGTATAATAGTGTAGATTTGCCACTTCCCGATTTGCCGATCATACTCATCAACTTTCCTTTTTCTACAGAGAAACTTATATCCTCTAAAACTTTAAATCGTATAGGATCATAAAAGTATTTATTGATATTTTCTACTTCAAGAATTTTCATTTTTAATTATTTTCTGAAAATGGAAATGGGATCAACTTGAGCTGCTTTTTTTGCTGGTAAATATCCAGCTAAAAACGTAATTAACCCACCAATAATGATGCCTTGTATAAATTTTTGTACTTCGAATCCTATGGGAAAATAGCCGATATCTCCACCGATATACACAGTTTGTAAAATGGCTATAAAAAGGGATGCCAATAATATTCCTCCTACGATTCCAATGAACCCTACGGTTAGCGCTTGCGTTAAAAATATGCTTATCACATCTTTACCTTTAAATCCGATTGCTTTTAGAATGGCAATGTCATTTATTTTTTGGGATACGGTCATGTTAAGGATGTTGTATATCCCAAATCCCGCTACGATCAAGATGGTTAGTGATACAAAGGTGATTACTAGTCGCCTCATTTTGAAAGCGGCCATGATGGATTCATTGGCTTCCAACCAGCTTTCCGCCTTATAACCCGTTATTTTACTTAATAGTTGGCCTTGGATTGTGGCTTTTTCGGGATCTTTTATGCTTACGTTGATATCCGTAATATATGTATTGCCTTGAAGCAAGAGTTGTTGGGCAGCGTTGAGATTGATGTAGGATTTTGTTTTATCTAGGATCGTATTATTGGTTTTGAAAATAGCAACGACTTTTAAATTTCTACTTACACCTTTGGAAGAGGTTATATTGATATTATCACCAATACTTAAACTTAAATTTTTTGCAATGCCTCGGCCTAAGGCTATTGCATTTATGTTATTATTCATATTCTCAAAATCTCCTTCAACAATATTTGATTTTATGTTAAACATCTGGTTTGCTTGCTCTGGATTAACACCTGTAACGGTTCCGGGTACCTGAAGTTTTCCGATGTTATAAAATACAGTTGTCGTAATCTGAGGCGATATCGTAGTTACGAAATCTTCTTTTTGTATCAAATTGATAATCTCATTTGGATTGTCAATGGCATCGCTTGCTGGTACTATTTTAGGATTGATGATTATGTTTTGAACACCTTCTTCTTGATATAGTGGCTGACTGATGGCATCATCTTTGAAAATGCGTATTTGAGGTGAATTTTTAAAAATAGTGTCGTTAGATATCCGGTCAAATCCCACGAGCATACTATTCATAAATATGTATAATGACATTCCGATTAATACGCCAATTGTTGCTATTAAAGTCATCCTTTTACCTGTTATCAGGTAGGTTACAGCAATGTCTTTGTTGATGTTTTTCATGTTATTGCCTTAAAGGTATCAGGATATCATCGGCTCCAAGGCCTTCAAGAACTTCTACATAGTCTGTAGAAACGATACCAACTTTTATCGTGGTTGCGCTATCTTTTCCTTTGATCATGACTTGATTGCCATATCCCATAAAATTTCTAGGTATCAATAATGCTTGTTTTTTTTCTCCAACTAAAATATTTCCTTCAAGGGAAGTACCGTATATATTGAAGGTCGTAGGAATTGAATCTGTAAGTTCAACTTTACATATAAACGACTGTATTTTGTCGTCGAAGGCTTCTAAAACCTCTTCAACTTTTCCTGTTAAAATATGCTCTTTGAACGTATTTAGCTGAATCTTTGCTTCCTGTCCTTTGGACAATCTGTGTACACTTTTTTCATCTACAGATAGCATGATTTTTATTTTTTTAGGGTTGGCTACAACGGCTATAACGTCTCCTTTTCTAACAAAGTCTCCTGTGCTTTTTAGCTTTTTAATGATTTTTCCTGGCTTGATTCCTGTGATTTTATTGGTCGATTGAATAATTTCGCTATTTTTAAATTGAGCAGCTGCTGTGATATTTTGTTGCTTTGCCTGTTGCTTGGCGATGTCATATTGTTTTTTTAGAGCGTTGAGATTCGATTGTGCATTTTCAAACTCTAGTTTTGCATGCTCGTACTCTAACTTTGAAACACTTTGATTTTCAAATAAACGACTATAGCGGTCAGCTTGCGTTTTACTTTGTTCTACCTGCTTGGTTGCCAATTCGATATTTCCTTTTAACTGTTGAAATGCAGGTGCATCTAGACCTAAATTTTCTTGTGTAATTTGATATTGATCTTTTGCAGTCGCCAAATTGACATTGCTGCTGGGATTTTGGATGATGGCCATAATTTCATCAGGAGAAACAGGAGTACCAATCTCAAAGTTTGCTTCCATGAGAATCCCCTCGTTTTGAGCTGTCAGGTTATAAGTGTCATCCCATTCGAGTTGGCCTGGTGCAAATACCCATTCTTTGATGTCTTGGACGAAAGGATGAATTTCATTTTTGTGATTGTCTTTTTTACAACCAAAACATATCATCATTAACATGATTAAAATAATGTATATGTATCTCATTGATTCACTATTTAATATTGATTGTTGATTTGGATTCTGTTTTTGGCGTAGGCTATATTTGTCAAGGCAACGATCGTATTGAGTTGGCTGTTCAACATGTCATTTTGAGCGGTGAGCAATTTGTCTAATGACAAAATATTCTCCTCATATTGAAGAAGATATTTTTGATATGAATCCTCTTTTAGGTTTTGAATTTGGACATAATTTTTATACTGCATTTGTGCTTTTTCATAGGTTGCGTCTAATTGGTTGGCTTCAGAAATTGCCTCTTGAGTGGCGTGTTCTTGATTGATGAGCAAAGATTGTAATTGGAATTTTTTAGATTTTAAATTGCCTATTCGGTTTACAGTTGGAAATTCCCAATTGATTTTCAACCCTATATTGTTATATGAAATGCCCGTTGAATTGTAAGCTAGAAAAAAGTCATTACTTAAGTTTTGCCAATTAAAAGAGGATAAAAAGCTAAGCGTAGGTAGGTTTTGATATTGAAGACTTTTGATTTCCTGCTTGGTTAATGCGGTCTGTAGCAATATTCCTTGTAAGTTTACTGTTGAATAATTAGCACTTGGACTACTATCTATTGAATATTTTAATAGATCTTCTGTGAGTTGAGGTGCTACCTGATTTTCAAAAAATAGTGATAGGATATAGGTTTGAATTTCTATATTTTTCGATAACTGTTCTTGATTGTCTTTTAGCGTGATTAGGTTTGCATGTGCCTCATTGAGTTCTTGAATCCGAATTAACCCTTCATCATATTTTTTTTGGACAATATCCACGATTTTTGTAGCTGCTTCTATATTGCTAAATAGGATTTGTTCTTGATTTTTAAGAGAAAGAATATTGAAATAAGTCATATTTACCTGTTCATACAATGCTTTTTCTATAACTAGGCTTTGGTTTTCCGTAAATTGTTCATTGATTTTTGCATATTTTATTTGCGCAATAGCGGATAGATTGAGGATGTCAAATTGAGGTTGAAGTACTGCGGTTGTCGCATATTGCTGACCAAATTGAATTTGTTTGAAGGTTCCTGCTTGTCCTCCGAAAAATTCAGCAGGTATGAAATTGCTTTGTAATTTTGTGAAGTCTGTAAAGTTAATACTTGCTGGTATGCGCGGATTAAATGCATTGCCTAAAGAAGTTTTATAAGCTAATGAAGCTTGTTCTTGTTGGATGACTGCATTTTTAACGTTGTAATTATGTGCTTTTACTTCTTGCCATACTTCTGATAATGAATTGAAAACCTGAGGTTTCTGTGCCCATAAAGGCGTTAATATGCCTGATAATAAGACGATTAAAAGAGCATAAATATACTGTTTGCTTAAAGCCATAAGTAATTCGGGCGAAATTAATTTTTTCCGGAGATAGATGATGATATCATTTTGATTCATGTGTCTAAAATTATCCGGTTGGTTCTTAATCTTCCCTTTTTATAATGTTTTGTTATTAATAATATTATTGCCAAAAAAAATGTCAGTACAAAGTTAATCACAGACCAACAAAGTTCAAAGGTAATGGAATAGTTTTATTTATTCAGGATTAAAGTTTTATAAAATAGGAAAGGAAGCCATAGCGAACCATGACTTCCTTCCGTAGGCTATTTAGAATTTTATTTTTTGACTTTACCTGCTATTAAAAAATCTTGTAAAGCCTTTAATTCATTCCACTTGCCATCTGCGGCCAATCCCGCTTGTTGTGGCCAAGTGGCAGGATCTGCTAACGAGAATCTCGATCCCGCATTAGAGAGCACTTCTTGGATTTTTTCAACGGAAGTTGATGCTAAACCACGCCATGTATTAATACCGGCATTATGAAGCAGTTCTTCTATTTTTGGCCCGATTCCCTCAACTGCTTTGAGGTCGTCTGTCTTCCATTCTCGTAGTAAGCCATGTTTAATTAACCACTTTTGTAATTTAGAATCGGTTTCATGACCCGGATCTACGTCAGATCGGCCTGTATCTAAAGTTTTTTGAAATTCAATAAGTTCAGACCATGATTTGCTATGAGCCAAAGCTGCTTGTTGAGGCCAAGTCGTTGGATCAATAATTCGGTATTTATCGCCATATTTGTTAAGTATATCGCGCAATTCACTAGGAGATTTAGAGGTTAGATCACTAAACGTATGAATGCCATTTTCGTTGAGAACTTCATGCATTTTAGGGCCGATACCTTCGATAATTTCTAAATTGCTTGTTCCTATCGCTGTAAACCACGGATCTTCTTGTGTTGTACTTGCCGCTATCGCAACAGGTGTCGCTGATAAGGATGCTTTTGCACCAGAATCTTTGCTAGCAAGTGTATTAGAAAGTGTTAGTTCACATGCTCTAAGTTGACCTCTTACGAGTGCAAGGTTTCCGTCCAATTCGCTGCGGGCTTCCATACAAGCTTTGAGATTCGCTTCTAAATCATTGATGCGAACATTAAGCCCATTGATTTGGTTTTCTAAGTCAGCAACCATAGATTTATATCTTGCCCAAAGTAAGTAACCTAAAGCCAGACCTAGTAGAAAAGGTAGTAACCATGTTAACCACCAAGGAATATCACAAAATGAAAAAAGATTTATCATGATTTAATGTTTTAATATTGTTATTGAATGACTTGTAATTCAGTACGCCTGTTTTTTGCTCGACCTTCTTCAGTCGTATTATCTGCAATAGGCGCTGATTCACCTTTTGAATCTACCGTTATCTTAGCCGCTGCCACACCTTTAGAGACGAGATATTGTTTGATGACTTCTGCTCGTTTTCTACCTAAAGATAAATTGGCAGCTTCAGAGCCCTTATCGTCTGTATGTCCGGTTAGCATAATGCTTTGACCCGACTGAATTACCTTTGAAGCGACCTCGTCAAGATATGATTCTACTTCCTGATTGTTGAGCTTTGATGTCGAATTATACGGGAAGTTTATTATCGTTCGGTCAGCGACTTCCTTGATGTGTTCCGTTGATCTTCTTTGACTAAACGAAGCAGATATGTCGATGATATCCATTCGTTCGTTCGAACAATCAATACCTCGGGTTTCAATATTAATTTTCTCCCAAAGATTTTCTGCAAATAACTTTTTAATTTCTTCACCTCTTAATCTCCCGAGTTCTTCTGTTTCAGGTGGGTTAAGATTAGTACAGTACCAGCCGATAATCTCTAAAGAAGTTGTTTCAGAAATTAACGAACTGAGGGAATCTCTGTAGGCTGGCCAGGTATCTCCTAAAATAGGCGCGCTGCTGTTATAACCAAACAAGAGTGGCCCGGTTTTTTGAATCAATACCGGAGTTTCTTCAACTGCACTTGTTGGTTTGTTGGAGCAGCATGATTTGTGATCCTGATAAAACAGCCAACCTAATATGAGATAAAGTAGGGCGACTAGCGCTATAAGAAAATTTCTCATATGTGGTGTTTATTTAAAATATGATAAAAATAAAGTGGTAAGTTAATGCTTTATTTAAAATAATAAAAAAATATTTTGTCATATTTGCGTAATTATGTACCGTATGGCCATATAAATTCGATATATTTCTTTTTTAATTGGATTTTAATGATGAATCTGGCCGAAATTGAGCTTAAAATCATGTGAAATCTATTTTTTATGATTGGTGTGAGTAGATTTTAATTTCGGTTTTTAAGCATAATTTTTGTAGCAATTTTGGATGGTTTTAAAGTGACGCGGCAAGATCTCCACGAACTTATGACTGAATGGATAGGTTGGGTTTCCTCTATCTCATTGGTATTGCTTGGAACACGGTTTGTGTTCAATTTATTTTTTCTAATATATGCTTGTTTTATCACTGATTTTTGGATTTTTAGAAATAGATGGTATAATAATTGCAACTTATTGCGATAGAAGTGATGCTAAACAATAATATTTTATGATTTAGTTATTATTTGGAGACTTTATGCTTAAATTTACGGCCATTAATTAATACCGAAGCCCTATGCAAAATAAAATTGTAACTCTTGATGAATTTATTATTCGATCCGAAAAGGAAAGTCCTGAATCTACAGGTAGTTTTAGTAGATTGCTACGTGATATAGGTATTGCTGCAAAGATTGTCAACAGGGAAGTGAACAAGGCAGGCCTCGTCAATATCTTGGGTGTAGCAGGTAGTACGAATTCTACAGGAGATGCTGTTCAAAAACTCGACATTTTTGCGAATGAAAAATTTATCGAGACCTTATCCTATAGTGGAGAGGTTTGCGGCATCGCATCTGAAGAAAATCAAGAATTTATTGAGGTTAATTCTAATAATGGCCGAAATGGGCAATACGTCGTCGTGATGGATCCGCTCGATGGTTCATCTAATATAGACGTAAATGTATCGGTCGGTACTATTTTTGGAATTTATAAGCGCAAAAGCCCTATTTCAGGACCTTGTAAATCAGAAGATTTTCTACAGAAAGGAACGGAGATGGTAGCGGCAGGATATGTATTGTATGGTACATCTACCTTATTAGTGTACACGACCGGTCAAGGTGTCAATGGCTTTACGCTTGACCCTAGTATCGGAGAATTTTGCCTTTCACATCGCAATATCCAAATGCCAAAGGCAGGTAATTACTATTCCGTAAATCAGGGATATTACCTAAAATTTGACCTTGAGATGCGTCGGTATATTGATCATTGTTCAGATTTGAATTATCGATTAAGATATATAGGTAGTATGGTTTCTGATATTCATAGAATCATGTTTCAAGGTGGTATCTTCCTTTATCCCAATACGAGAAAGTATCCAAAAGGAAAATTGAGATTACTATATGAATGCTATCCGATGGCTTTTTTGATTGAACAAGCAGGTGGTACAGCCTTAACTTGTAAATTGGAGCGAGTCATGGATTTAGAGATACATTCCCTGCATCAAACTTCATCTATTGCCATGGGATCATCTGATATGGTGCGAGACATGAAGGAGTTTGTTGAGCGCTATGGTGCTGTAATTCAATAATCTCAGGCTATCTCAATTATCTAGTGCTCTGTCTATAAAAAGACTTCAATAATAATGGAAGTTATTTTTTTAAAGATCAAGGCAAAAAACGCAGACATAGTGGTAACTATGGC
>JAIXKS010000058.1:144239-157631 GCA_026928325.1 Chitinophagales bacterium
AAGTTATTTTTTTAAAGATCAAGGCAAAAAACGCAGACATAGTGGTAACTATGGCTTCCTTTGTCGCCTTCATGTGATACAAGCATGCTAAGCGTCATAAAGTAAGTATTCATTGATTACCTTTCGAATGTATTGGGTTGTATCGCTAAGACACATTATACATTTTCCGTAGTATTATGCTTGTGGTCGGATTGCTTTTCCTATTTGAAGTGTATCGGCAAATAGGGCGATTTTTAGATTAATGTTTCGGCCAATATTCTCAAGTAAGTCATTAATAATACTACAAATGATGGCTGACTTTTCAACATCGATTACTTTTGCCATATTATTGGCTACTTCTATTTCATTTGCGGTCAGATTGACTTTTTCTGTTTTCGTAAGTGCCCTAAAATTGAATTGGCTGAAAAAATGTAAGCCATATTCTAGAAAACTCTTTTGTTCTTCTTTATCTAAACTTTCTATTTCTCTAATCCATTGATTGATTTCTATTGGATTATTCATATATGCGACTCGAAGCCAAGAAATGATTAAGTGCGAATAGTCCACGGCCTGGTTATTGCTGATAGCAATTGCTAAATTGAGATTTCCATCGGCAAGATTTGCAATTTGGAGCGCCTTGTCGCTTTGAATATTCGACTTTTCATGGAGATAACGAACAATGTCCTTCGAAGTAAACGGAGGGATTTTGACAAGTTGACATCGGCTCAATATCGTTTGTAGGATCAGGTCTTGATTTTCGGAGATAAGGATGATAAACGTATTGTCCGTGGGTTCTTCGATGAGTTTTAGCAAACGGTTGCCTTCATTACCAAGATATTCGGGTAGCCACATGATCAAAATCTTTTTGTCCGATTGATAGGCCTTCATATTGAGTTTATGCATGATGTCATTGCACTCTTTGGCATTTATATTCGGCGCACTGTTATGTTCATTGATTGCATCAAACCAATCGTTTTTACTCATAAAAGGATTTTGCTCTAGCATAGCTCTCCATTTTACAAGGAAATCATCACTGGTGGTACTTTCTCTTTTTTTATCGCCTTGACGAACGACAGGAAATGAAAAGTGCACATCTGGATGAATCCATTTATGGGTTAATTTGCAGGGTTGGCAAGTACCACAGCTGTCTCCATCGGTTTTGTTTTCACACATGATATAAGCAGCATAGGCCAAAGCCGTTGCTAGAGCTCCGTTTCCTTCCTTGGATAAGAATATTTGTGCATGCGGAATTCTTCCTCGATCAACTCCGTTGGTAAGTTGCTCAGCGATTGTATCTTTTCCTATGATCTCTTTAAAGTACATACTGATATTTTGCTATCTTGGCTAATCTCTTCTCGAATTGTACCATTCAAACATACAGACCATTGAAGTTGTTTATAAGTTGTAAAAGGAACATGTAGTTTTTTTATTTTGAAAGATTCAACCCGAGATTCAAGGCTTGTGTTTCTATTTGGATGATAAATTTTGTAAATGTCAACTTATTATTTTCAGAATTTGTTGTCTTAAATAAGTTAATGATCATCAATTGAAGTTATAACGTAAGTAATATGAGAGTATCTGTATATCGACGAGCACATTTTAATGCAGCACATAGACTAAATAATCCAAATTTATCTGCGGCTGAAAACGTACGACTTTTTGGCGTATGTAATAATAATAATTTCCACGGTCATAATTATGAACTAGAGGTTAAAGTGACGGGAGAAGTCAACCCGGATACAGGCTATGTTTATGATATGAAAGATCTTAGTGACATGATTAAAGTTGAGATTGAGGATCGTTTTGATCACAAAAACCTTAATTTAGATACCGAGGAATTTAAAAATTTAAACCCTACTGCAGAGCATATTGCTTATGTGATTTATCAGATTTTGAGAAAAAAAATAGGCAAAGAATTTGATCTGAGCATTCGATTGTGGGAAACTCCAAGGAATTCAGTTGAATACCCAGCATAAAAAAAGGCCTTCGAAAAAGGGCCTTATAACTATGAAAACTTTAAATTATGAAACTCAAATATAATATAGAAACCTACGCTCCTGTACTAACTTTGTTTAGTTTTGATGTCTTAATTATATTATTATCCTTATCAAACATGCTAATCAAATACATACCTGGTTTGATATCACCAATCATGTGTTGCGCATTGTTATAATGATAGAATGATTTTACTTCATTTCCGAGCATATTGTAGATTTTTATCTTTTCTACCTTATTGCTATTAGTCAATGAAAAATAATTTTGAGCTGGGTTTGGATAGACTGCGATATCTTTTCCTAATGATACATGAGCTACACTAGTCGTCTTGACCGCTTGGACATCGATAGGAATGCGATACAACTCTTCGTCATGGTCGGCATCTCCATATAATACTAATTCTAGGGTAGTCGCACCTTCGATTTCATTAGGAACAAAATATACAAACCACGCATACGTTCCTCTACCCATATCGTTAGGGAAACTTCTTGGGTTTCTATCTACATTTTCAAGATAACATAAATTTAGGTCACAAACTTGTGTACCCCAACCATCTTTCCAAGATTCACCATCTTTGAATAACTCCCAATGAACCACATAGGTCGTATCTGCATCTACACTAATGTCAATCTGATATTTAGTAATAAGACTATCGACAGGTGCAATAATGGCAGAAGGATCCGGATTATGCGTAAATTGACCGAAGCAAGTAAAAACTGTAAAAAAAGCTAATAATGTAAATATATGTTTCATATGCTGAATATGTAAAAGATTAAAAAAAATTACGCCCCCGTGCTAGATTTTTGTAATTTAACAGATTTGATAATCTTTCCTTTATCGTCTAGCATTTTAACGATATACATTCCGTATTTCAAATCGGTGATATCATACGAAGTGTTTCCAGCACTAGTAAATGATTTTACCTCTTTGCCAAACATATTGTAAATGACTACCTTTTTGATATTAAGATTGATATTAATCTGGAAATAATCTGTTGTAGGGTTTGGAAAGACCTTTATATCTTCGGTAACCGAATCATTATTACCATAATTAAATGCTGGTACATTTTGAGCTTGTACACCTAAACTTAGGAGGGACAACGCTGCGACGAATGCTAAAAGTAAAAGTCTATTCATGCCTAAAACATATTTATTCTTGCAAAAATACATGATTATTTAATAATATGGTATAAAATAAATGTTAAAGTTTTATTTTTACTAAATATTTATGATTTTTCATGGCTGTCTATGGCATTTCAGTAGATTATATATGTGTAAATTATTTAATGTGATTATTGCTCTATGAAAAGTAGTGTTCAAGAATGGGGAAAGTTAAATGGTAAAAGCATTTTATTGTTTGAGATGCAAGGTCACGATGGCCAAAGTATCCAGATTGCCAATTTCGGTGGCATCGTTCATGCTTGGCAATGCTTGGATAAAAATGGGCAATTGAATGACGTCTTGCTCGGAAGACCTGATCTCGAAGGCTATATAGAGGATCATCCATTTTTTAATGCGATTATAGGAAGGTCGGCAAATCGAATTGCTTATGGTCGGTTTGAGTTGGATGGGCATCCGTATCAATTGCCTATAAATCTCCCTCCACATCATCTCCATGGTGGATTTAATGGTTTGGACAAAAGCATATGGTCTGCAAATTTCACAGAAAAGGAAAATTGCTGTGAACTTGTTTTACATACGATGCTGACCCATTTGGAAGATGGTTACCCAGGCAATATTGACGTATGGGCTACGTACACTTATACGGATAAGAACGAATTGACTATAGCATATCGTGCGCAATCCGACCGGCCCACTTTGTTTAATCCGACCTTGCATCTATATTTTAATCTTTCTGGATTGTCTTCATCAACCATCCTAGACCATCAATTATGGATTCATGCGTCGCACATTACAGAAATTGACGAAACGTCGATTCCGACAGGTCGTTATATGCCCGTTCAGAAGACGCCATTAGATTTCACAAAGCCAAGATATATTGGTGAAAACTTCGATATCCAACATCCGCTGTTCTCGCATACTAAAGGTTACGATCACAATTTTGTGTTAGATAGCCATGCGTTTGATGAGGCGGTAGCTAGTGTCATTCACTCGGAATCCGGTCGCCAACTCCAGGTTTATACAGATCGACCCGGACTACAACTTTATACAGGAAACTGGTTAGAGAATATCCGAGGGAAAGTCGGTTTTTATCGAGATTATGTGGGACTTTGCCTTGAGACTCAAGGATATCCGGATGCGCCTAATCATCCACATTTTCCGCAATTCGTATTGCGCCCTGGAACTATTTTTGAAAGTAAGACAAAATATAAGATTACGGTTGATCCGATCACTAAGGAGGATAAGACATTCAGCTAATGTTGGATTTAAGGTTAAGATAGTCCTAAATTCCTATTATTTTGATACTATTGATGAGGCGGTTCTCGTTATAAAAGTTCATCATATGAATATGCCTATGTAATGCCAGCTTTTACATTTTTACTAATTTGTAATATTTACTCATGGAATGTAATTGGATTAAAGCGGCTATGGTGGTATGTTTGTCATTCATAAGCTTTTATGTAGATGCATCTTGCATTTCGGGCAATTGTATCAACGGCACTGGGACTTTTGTTTATGGCGACAATTCGAGATATTCAGGCACTTTTAGAGCAGGAAAACCATATGGATCGGGTGTTTTTATTGGCGTGGATGGTAGTAAATACACGGGACATTTTGTCAAGGGCGTCAAACATGGTTTAGGTAAATGGGTATCAATCAATGGCGATATCTACACTGGAAATTTTGCTTATGATGTCTTTGATGGAAAAGGTAGGATGGCCTATGCCAATGGTGATATCTATCTAGGTGAATGGAAGGAAGGCTATGCCACAGGATATGGTATTTACACCTTTAAAAATGGTAGTAAATATGAGGGCTCTTTTGATACAGGACGTTTTTCCGGGCAAGGCCGATTTACAGATACGCAAGGCAATTACTATGAAGGTCCATGGGTTGATAATGAAAAACATGGGCTTGGAATTAGTTATAGCAACGGAAAGATAATGTCTGTCGAATACGCCAATAATACATGGATGGCTCAAAAAAATATCGAACCATCGGCATCCAATCAGCTTTATGCCACTAGTGTTAAGCAACCGACGGCGGAACAAAGTGCAGCTAAAAGGGAATCTCTTGCAGGGAATAAAACGACAATTCAAGTATCTGAAAAAGCATCCAAAAGCATGGCGTTACCTAAAATTTATGCTTTAATCATAGGGATTGCGGCTTATCAACATATGCCATCTTTAAAATATACCGATGATGATGCCTACCTTCTTTATGCATTTTTAAAAAGTCCGGAAGGAGGTGCATTGCCAGATGACCAAATAAGCATTTTAGTAGATGAAGCTGCCACTCGAGAGGCAATTGTGTCAGGATTAAATGACTTGGGTCGAAAAGCCAGTAAGGAAGATGTGATTTTGGTTTTTATGGCTGGTCATGGTTTGAAAGGCGGCTTCGCTCCCGGAGATTATAATGGTTATAACAATCCATTAGCCTATAGTGATATACTGAATACGTTGACCGGGTTTAAGGCTCGACATAAACTTTTGATTACCGATGCTTGCCATTCAGGATCTATGACTACTCAATTAAGAGGTAGTTATGATTCGGCGCTAGATAGTTATTATTCAGCTATTCAAAGCGCGAATGGTGGCACAGCGGTCATGATGTCTTCTGCATCTGAGGAGGTTTCTATGGAGTTCAATGGTTTGCGTCAAGGTGTTTTTTCTCACTTTATCATTCGAGGATTGAAAGGTGCAGCAGATAAAAATGGGGATCGATTGGTGACCATTTCGGAGTTATACGCTTATGTACAAGAAGGTGTTAGAAATTATACGGCACGTTCTCAAAATCCAATTATCAAAGGCGATTATGATAAAAATATGCCGTTGGCTTGGGTAAATATAAAAGACTAATATTTTTCATTAAATATTAGTAGGTGTGACGGGGAATGATTTATATGCAGGATAAAGAATTTATGATAAAATAGGTGGTTGGAATGCGAAAAACTCGCTTATACGAGGGATCCAATGGGCTATTATGCTAAAAACAAGCCTATTTTTTATTTTTTTGCAATAAAATGTCGCTTACATTTTTGTAAATCATCGGATTATCTTACCTTTGCAGCCCAAAATGAAAATTCGTTTTAAAAGTATTATTTTTTAATTAAACACTTCAAAAAAATATGAATCAATATGAAGTAACTTTCATCATCGATCCCGTACTGTCAGGTGATGAAATCAAATCGACAGCGAGCATGTATGAGTCTTTGTTAAAAGATCAGGGATGCACGATAGTACACGTTAACGAAATAGGTTTAAAACAATTGGCTTATCCTATTAACAAGAAATCTTCAGGTATTTATTATTGTATTGAATTTACGACTCCAGTAGGTTCGATCATCTCTAAAGTAGAGTTGGCTCTTAGAAGAGATGAGCGAATCATGCGGTTTTTAACTGTAAAGTTGGACAAGTATGGTGTGAAATACAATGAAGACAGAAGAAGCGGTAAAATCACTAGCTACAAGAAGAAAGAGTCTAAAAAGAAGACTTTTGACAGTGGTGTAGCTGCAGCACCTGCAGGCGCTGAAGTTGTAAAACCAGAAGCAGAACCTGTTGGCATAAGTGAAGAAGAATAATTATTGATAAACCTAATTAAATTATAAAAAATGGCATCAAGAGACGATATAAAATTCCTAAGTAATCCGAGTATTGGACAGCAGAAAAAGAAATACTGCCGTTTTAGAAAATTCGGTATTAAATATATCGATTATAAAGATTCAGAGTTTTTACTTCAATTTGTAAACGAACAAGGTAAATTATTACCTAGAAGAATTACAGGTAACTCTCTGAAATATCAAAAACTGGTAGCAGTTGCTGTCAAAAGAGCAAGACACCTTGCGATTTTACCATACGTTACTGACTTATTAAAATAATCTTTAAAATTAATCGAAAATGGAAGTCATTCTTTTAAAAGATATAGAAAAACTGGGAGACAAGCACGATATCATTACTGTAAAACCTGGTTATGGACGTAATTATTTATTGCCACAAGGTTTAGCTGTTAATGCAAATGCTGTTAACCGCAAAAAAAGAGACGAAATCATAGCTGAAGAAGATGCTAGAGAGGCTGCAAGACTTGACGAGTACAAAGCAATGGCAGAAAAATTAGCAGGTCAGGTTATCAAAATTGGCGTTAAAGCAGGTACAACCGGAAAAATCTTCGGAAGTGTTACTAACGTACAATTGTCTCATGCACTTAAAGAGCAATTTGACCTTGACATCGAACGCAAAAAGATAGTTTTGCCGGAAGAAGTTAAAGAATTAGGTACTTATACAGCTACTTTAAATTTACATAAGGAGTTGAATACAACAGTAGATTTTGAATTGATAGAAGAATAAATCTTTTGATTCTGTAAGTTTTCTGTTGAAAATACAATACAAGAGGGTTTTAATTCGAATGAGTTAAAACTCTTTTTTATTTTAAGTGATTTTTATCGTTGATTAACATATAGTTGTCTCCAACTTTAAGCGGAATACTGTTGGGAAATACCTTATTGAATATTTGGTCATGATAGTTCATAGCAGCTTGCGTATCCGCATCATGGCGACCTAAATGGTTGAATAATAATATGCCGCCTTCACATAGATTGCTAACCGTATTTTCTAAAAATTCTTCGGTTAAAAATAACTCGGGTATCTTATCATCGACAAAAATGTCGATACAAATGAGGTCAAAACGCGTTTCTATCTGTTGGACATAATTCCATGCGTCAGCTTGAATCATCTGAACCTCTGATTTTAAATCATCCAATACATACTTTGACGCTAAGTAAATGACGGTATCGTCAATTTCAACTCCGGTATAATTATATTGCTTTTCGAATTTATTTTCAAGCATATACGGAATACTACCAAGTCCAAAACCCAAGATCAAAACATCCCGAATGGATGCATCATCCATATTTAAGCGCTCAAACGTTTCTGTAAAATTATCGTATTTATCGGCAAAAGAATAAATGGCATTGGGTGTACATAATTGGTATCTGCCTTTGCTGAGTAAGACATGCATGGTTTCATTATAATCTGAAGACATAGATTCTATATGTACATCATTGATATAACTCCATAAATATTTGAATAAATTAGGCTTCATGTGTTGAATTTTTTGTTGCGGTTATTGAGTCTAAAATTTCAAGTATAATATGTACACCTTTTCGGATTTGATCCGGTGTAATGATGAGTGGCGGCGCAATTCTAAACGATCGGTCATTGAATAAGAAATAGTCTGTAAGCACACCCTTTTCCATACAGCTCTGGATGACACTCGATAATACATTGGCATCTTTGAGTGCTACAGCCATCATCAGCCCGGATGATCTAACTTCTTGAATGGCCGGATGTACTAAAAGTGTTCGAAAAAGCTGCTCTTTTTGGGCTACCTGGTCGATATAATCCGTCGATACTAATACTTTTAAAGTAGCTAGTGCTGCTGCGATACATACCGGGTGACCACCGAATGTGGTAATATGCCCAAGCGCCGGATTGGATGCAAACGTTAGCATCAAGTCTTTGTTAGCAACTAGCGCACCGGCCGGCATACCTCCGCCCATACCTTTGGCAATGAGCAAAATATCCGGGATAACACCGTACTTTTGAAGGGCAAACATAAACCCTGTGCGGCCAAATCCCGTTTGGATCTCGTCAAGAATCATCAATGTCCCGGTTTCGTCGCACTTTTGACGTACCTTTTTTAGATAGTCGTTTTCAGGTGGTATAATCCCATTTTCGGCTTGTACCGGTTCTAGAATCACACATGCCGTCCGTGAAGTAATTTGACCTAAGTCTGCCTCATCATTGAAGGAAATGTGGTTTACTTCCGGAATGCCCGGCGCATAATGTCTAGTAAATTCAAAGTCACTTCTCAGGCTCTCGGATGCAATGGTACTCCCGTGGTAGGCTCGCCGACAAGCGATGATTTCGCGCCTTCCGGTTGCTTTTCTAGCGAGTTTGAGTGCAGCTTCTACAGCTTCGGTTCCGCTATTGACATAAAAAACGGTATCTAGCCCATTATCCAAAACTTCACTCAATAATTTTGCAAATGCTACTTGTGGACTTTGAATGTGTTCGCCATAAACCATCGTATGCATATAAGTAGCCGCTTGATGCTGGACAGCGGCGACAACTTCAGGATGACAATGCCCGAGTGCACTGACAGATATTCCCGAATCAAAATCTAAATGAGGTTGATTATTGTGATCAAAAATGTACATTCCTTTAGCACGACTGACTTCTAAACCAAAAGGTTGAAGGCTGGTTTGTCCGACATGTTGAAGAAATAATCTCCGATAAGAAGACATAGATTCGTATTTGAATACAAATATACGAGAAAATATGCAAAAAATCTAAATTTTAACGCTGCAATTGGAATTCATACCTTTTTAATCGTCTGATACTTTTTCGTACATGGTTAGACAAATTGATAAAAGTCGGATCTTTTTTTATCGGATACATTACAAAATTAATGATGATCTATTAGGTAATGATGGGATTCATACTATAATGCATTAAATTTGCGTATAATATAACTATGATGCACAGGATGCAGTGGTGGATAGTCGGGATACTTGGGTTGGCTTTTATGTACGATATAGAAGCACAAGTAAACCCTCATGTGCTTCATCAACGTCAAATCGTCATGGACTCATGCACCATGAATATTTCTAAATATTCTTTGTTGCCGTCCACCGTTATTATCACTCATAAGAAGGATACGCTCCAAGGATGGTATATCGACAATACGAATATCGTCTGGGATGCAAGTTTATGTGCGGAATTGCAAGGTGATACCATTTCCATCGAATATCGAACCATTGGCTATGATATTGAAGCGCCTATTTATGTTATAGATACGACACAATTGAATTTTAGAGAGATATTGATTGGCTCGGGTTTCGAATTTAAGCCAGATGGCAATAAAAACCCGCTGATTGATGCTAAAGGTTTAGATTATAGAGGGAGCTTTTCGCGAGGTTTGTCGATAGGTAACAGTCAAAGCCTTGTGCTCAATTCTAACTTTGATATGCAAATGATTGGTGATCTGGGCAATGGATTGAAGATTGTTGCGGCTATTTCTGATGATAATTTACCCATTCAAGCTCAAGGCAATACGCAGCAATTGCAAGAGTTTGACAAGATCTTTATTCAGGTTTCTAAGGATAAAACTTCGGTCATAGCCGGAGATTATGAGCTTCGAAGGCCGAATAGCTATTTTATGAATTACTTTAAAAAACTCAAAGGTATCAGCTTAGACAATACTTTTCAAACAGAGAAGGGAATCGAAATCTTTAATAGAGGAAGTTTTGCGATTTCTCGGGGAAAATTTGCACGGCAGACCTTGGCGACGACGGAAAGTAATCAAGGCCCATACCGATTGCAAGGCAATAATAATGAAAGATTTATAATCGTCTTGGCAGGAACAGAACGCGTTTATTACAATGGAGTCTTATTGACCAGAGGGTTTGACTATGACTATGTTATAGATTATAATCGCGCTGAGATAACGTTTTCACCTTCCCGTGTGATCACAAGAGATGCTCGGGTGATTGTCGAATTTGAATATACGGATATTTCTTATTTGAGATCTTTATACGCAACTCAAACGGAGTTTAAAAGTAAAAATTGGAATGTCAACCTTAATTTTTATTCCGAACAGGATAGTAAGCAAGGGACAGGTGATGTTCAGCTAGATTCTATTGACCTGTTGATTTTGCGCCAAAGTGGAGATGATTTGACAAAGTCTGTTCGTTCAAGTATTCGACCTGCGTCAGAAGAAGAAAAAAGGGAGCCTTCAAGGATTCTTTATGCCGGAATGCCTGATCCTTTGGATCCTTCGGTTATCATTCTCAGATTTACTGAAAATATAGATAGTGCGGCTTATATTGCTGTTTTTACCGAGGTAGGGTCGGGCAAAGGTGATTATGTCATAGATGCTGCTGCCAATAAAAACGGAAGGATTTACCGCTATGTTGGCAAAAATCAAGGGACTTACCTGCCTATCGTCCAGTTGGTGCCTCCGGAACAAAGACAGATGATTACGCTAAATGGCAACCTTCGATTAAATAATAAAGCGTCTGTTTACGGAGAAGTAGCTTTAAGCAATGTCGATATCAATAGAATTTCTGATTTGGATAAGCGAGATAACACGGGCATTTCCTCTTTATTGATGTATAAAGACCGTTTTTCACTGGATACAATGGGAAATTGGTTGCTGAATGCGGATATTCAACACGAATTTGTCAATCGCCATTTTGAAGCCTTAAATCCTTATCGAGCCACAGAGTTTGTGCGGGATTGGAATCTACCGGTTGTAGCGGACAGGGGAGATGAAAATCTAATACTCACCTCATTGAATCTTAAAAATAATAAAGGCTTTAATCTTCAGTATGGGCTTAATCTATACGATAAACAAAATATTTATTTTGGGGTTAAGCATAATTCAATGGTTCAGTTTGACTACCGTCAATGGAGCTTTAAGAGCGTGGTCAATTATTTATCGTCTAAATCTAATCCAGCAGATGAATTGACCACTTTTTTGCGACCCAATATAGCGTTGGCCTATAAATTGGGAAAGGATCAAACCTGGAAATTGGGCTTTGTGTATGATGGAGAAATCAACACGCTTCGAGGTATTCAGCAAGATACCCTAAAAAAAGGTAGTAATGCGTACCACCATTTTAAATGGTTTGTGGACAATGATTTTTCTAAGGATTTTGGAACTAAAGTCGTGTATTCCATCCGGAAAGATTATCTTCCTCAGCAGGGCGCCTTGACCGATGCCTTGGTGGCGCATGAGTTGGAGTTGGTCAGTAAATGGCAACAGAGTGAACATTCAAATTTGCAGTGGAGCATTATTGGGCGTCAATTATCAGTTGAAAATGCTGGATTGCTACCCGATGAGCATAATAAAAAATCCGTACTCGGCAAGCTCGATTATCTGTTTAGTTTGTTGAATCAAGGAATTCGATCGGTCACTTCTTACAATACTAATTCCGGGCAAGAACCAAAGGTCGAATATGTGTTTAGCAAAGTAGAGCCGGGTCAAGGAGATTATGTTTTTATTGGAGATGAAGAAAACCCAAATTTGAATAATATACAAGACTTTCGTTATGATCCGGCGAACCCAAGCCGAAGTTATATTCGTCTGTCATTACCAAATAATGAATTTGTCCGAACCAACAATTTGGAGCTCAATCAAAGTTTGAATATCGAGCCGGTAAAATTTAAAAAACCTGTTGAGGGAAAGCCTTTTAGCAAAATGTATCGATTTATTTCAAGATTTGCCACGGCCTCCAATGCTAGAATTGCCAAAAAACAACACGAAAATCAAGCGGGAACCTTTGCATCTTTTTTTAATTTTGGCTTGGGGGATACTAGTTTAGTCAGTTATAATGCAACGATTAGCAATACCTTATTTTTCAATCGAGGCAATGTGAAATTTGATATACAAATCGGCAATCGCAATAATCAAAATAGAAGTCTGCAGATCAGTGGACAAGAGGATAGAGGCTTGAAGGAATATTTTTTTAGATCTAGGTACAATATCATGAATCAGGCGGATATTTTTGTATCGGTCGAAAAATCACAAAAAACTTACGATGCAGTTGCTTTTGAAGATCGAGATTTAGACATAGAATCGATCAAATTTAACCCTGAAATCAATTACCGACCAGGTCCTAATGTTCGGCTCATAGCTCGGTATGCCTATCAAGATAAAAGGCAAAAGGTGCTTACTATGGATCGGGCCTATATTAATAACTTTACAGGCGAGTTTTCGTGGAGAAAAGCGACAGAATACAGTTTGGATATGTCAGCCAGTGTTGTTTTGATTCAATTTACGGGTCTGTCGGGTTCTGCCTTAGAATACGATATGCTAGATGGACTTAAGGATGGCCGAAACTATCTTTGGAATATGGTTTACACCAAAAGAATTGCTCAAAATATAGACCTAACCTTTAATTATGAGGGGCGAAAGGCAGGTATTTCGCCTATCGTGCATGTCGGTCGAGCACAGATAAAAGCTACATTTTAGCCGAACACTTGTATGTTTGGACAATAAATGGTCAAAGGCGAATTAAGTAAATTGAAGGATGGTGAGACCTATTTGAATTTGTCGCAGAGTTTTTGTCTGAAACTTTCGGAAACGTTAGGTCTTTTGACATTGTTTTTGATGAAGTCTCTGAAATGGATTTCATTGTCTAAAATCTCTTGAACCTCTGGATTTTGATTCATGAGTTCCAGGAGGTTTGATTTTTCATCATGGGGTAGTTGGTTGTCCAGAAACAAGTCAATCATGT
>JAIXKS010000058.1:157731-158989 GCA_026928325.1 Chitinophagales bacterium
AGGTTTGATTTTTCATCATGGGGTAGTTGGTTGTCCAGAAACAAGTCAATCATGTGACATATGGTTTCAGATGAGTCGAAATTTCTCATTGTACATTTCTGTTATTTTATTTTAAAATTATTCTTCTTCTTTCCCTTTATCTTTATATTTTTCTTTGTCAATCCCTCGTTTATCCTTATATCCGAGGTTTAACGCATACGTTTTTAGTTTGTCTTTGAGCATATTTCTTGCTCTAAACAATCTAGATCTTACTGTTCCGATAGGTAATTCAATGGTTTTAGCGATTTCTTCGTAGGAGAAGTTCTCGATATCACACAATAAAATAACCTCTCTAAATTCTTCAGGCAATGACATCAAGGCCATGGTAACTTCATCACCTAATGCATTATCAAATATAACTTCCCTCAGATCCTCATACGTTTGATTTTTGGATTCATCTATTGATTTTAAAAAAACGACGTCATCCAAATTGACCTGAGTAGGTTGTTTTACTTTTTTGCGATACTCATTAATATATGAGTTCTTTAAAATCTTAAACAACCAAGCTTTCGCATTAGTTCCCTCTGTATAATTATCTATGAATTTATGTGCTTTCATATAGGTATCTTGCACTAAGTCATCCGCATCATCTTCGTTATACGTAAGGTGAAAAGCAAAGGTTTTCAATGCTTCCATGTGGGCGAGAAGCTCGTTTTCGAAAATTGCTTGACTTTTTGAATTTTGTGACATATTCCTATAGATGTGCAAAAGTAGTTTAATTTATATCAGAAAAAAAATATTTGAAAAAATACGTATTGAAATTTGGTTTTTATATCTAAAAGTTAGAAAGCTGTTCGAATTGATATCAAACAGCTTTCTTTACATATTTATCATTCATGGCGAAGCATCGATTGAAGACATGCGACACCGTATTATACCGTCAAAATGTCTTTTTCTTTTGCATCGAGCATTTGATCTATTTTGGCCATATAGCTATCGACTATTTTTTGAATCTCATCTTCTTTCTTTTTGCCAAGGTCTTCGGAAAAGCCATCTTTTACTTTCTTTTTGACAAAATCATTGACTTTATGTCTATAACCACGGATGGTAATGCGAGATTCTTCTCCGGCGGCTTTAGATTGTTTAACCATGGTTATCCTTCTTTCTTCACTCATCGGCGGAATAATCAGCCGTACGACTTCTCCATCATTCATCGGCGTGATGCCAAGATTAGCTTCAAAAATGCCCTTTTCGATACCTGCGAGCATTTTCTTTTCCC
>JAIXKS010000054.1 GCA_026928325.1 Chitinophagales bacterium
TTTTTATTAAAAAGCGCTTCATAGCTGCCTGTATGTCGATATAATAAATCCAAATCTTCAACACTGATGGGCTGAACTTTGATATTAACTAATTCGACATTTGAGGTATCTACTTGAGATAGAATTCTGCGATTAGTGCTGCATGTTGACAGATGATATATTCTTTTCATAATCTATTTTAAAGTAATGACTTTTACATCGAATGGATTTAATGCTGTGCCTTTGACTTGAACATCCACATGAATTGCATATTCAGAGGAAACGCCCTTGATGGTTTTAGCCGCTTTAACCATACCTTTGACAAAAAAGTTAAGATCTTCATATTTATCCATTTCGGATTGCACATGAACAAATTTTAACGAAAAGGGTACTTCAATGATATCGCTTTTGGCAAAATAAATTCTACCTTTTTTCACGATTTGTCCCATTACATACTCGTTGATTCGTTTGTTTTTGCCTCTTCCACGCGCATACTTCTCAACCATCTTGATTTGGATGGACTCTACGATATTTTTTTCGGTGAGAGAGGTCATTTTTATAATGCCCGAGACGATTCCTGAATCTCGTTCGATCTCTTCAGGGACTAATATTTCTACTTTTACGCCTTCGATACCAAGTGTCTTTTTTATGCTGCCAAACATCGCGTGTAAATTTGGTTGTTTTACTTGTTTATTAGAAAATAAGTGCGGTTATAAAAATCTTTTGTGCCAACTGTCTTTAATTTTGACTTTCCATCTGTTTTCATAATCGCCTTTAGTTGCAACAAGATTATCCAATACATAAGTATCGCCATCAATCGTATTTTGTGCTACCAATTGTTTCAATTCGTTGATATTGGCAGTTTTGATTTCATCTTCTGTGTGGAAATAGGCGACTTGCATTCTATCCATTAAATTAAGGTTGTACTTTTTTTCGAGATATTGGATAAATTGATGCATGGTATCTAACGAACATCCACTTGTGCCCGTAAATCTTTCGTCAACCATAATCACAATAAATCGATGATGAACGATATCTCCAGATGCATGTAATTGTACACTATGCGCCGCCCAATCTGTCAAAAAAGCAATTAATTCTGCTTGGATTTGCTCTTTTAGATCCGTATCAATCAAGGATGTAGATTGGAATATCCATACTTTCGAGGCCTTATCCATTTCTTGCTGCTGTATAATCATATCTTTTTTTTATTCCAACTATAATATTAAGAATACAAAGGTACACCTTATAAATGTAGATTTGAGTAGATAAGTTTAAATCTAATGATAAAGTTTGATGCAATTTTATTGATAGAGCACTAGTCATCTAAAAATACATTGAATTGTGCTATCGTTTTTACGACTATTGCCCACATCTTCAATCATAGAAAGTAGGATTATTTTTATTTTTTTTGGGAATAAATTTTGATGTTGAAGTGCGAAGTTTAGTGTTTACCAAATGGGGTACGATTTAAATTTTAAATAAATGTATATATTTTTTGTTAAAAATAACCCATTGATTCATAATTGCTTACTATCTTTGCCATTGAATGGGTGTGAAATTTCAGGTTTTAATAAATATTTTCAGAAGATGAGCATTAGAGTTTTCTTTTTAGTGATTTTTATAATGGCTAGTTATGCGATGCAAGCGACTATAATATGTCCGCCTGATAAGAATCTGACTTGCCATGACGATATTCATTATCTACCGCTAACGGGTACTCCCACTATTTTGGGCGGTTCCGGACAATTGAGGTATTATGATCAAAGTAATACAAGTATGTGTAATGTCGGTCATATTAGACGGTTTTGGTACTTGGATACTAATGGAAATGAGATCTTAGATGCTTTTGAGGAATCTTGTGTTCAAAACCTTTATGTAGATTATATCCCAGGTAATATCTCGATCACTTGGCCGGCAAATATCACCGTAGATTGTGTCGATGATATTCCTGATGATGGACCTTCTTGGGTTTCGGGTCCTTGTGACATTATCGGTGTTACTAAAAGAGATGAAATATTGAAGACCGGAAATGATGCTTGTTATAAAATATTGCGCCATTTTACCGTAATTAATTGGTGTATGGAAGGACAAGGGACGTCACAAAGTGAATGGAAACACACGCAGATGATTGCGATTAGTGACAATTCTAGACCAGTCCTTCAGCAATGTGGAGAAGTAGTTATCGGAGCAGAAGCTGATTGCAAAGCAACTTTTACCGTATCTAATAGTGCAATTGACGTCAGTCCTTGTGCCAATCAAGTGCTTAGGTGGAAAGCTGAAGTGGATCTTTGGAATGATGGAACTATTGATTATACTTATTCCGCTGACCATATCGACCCACGTTTTAAATTAAAAAATACGATTAGTGGAGAGCCGGTTTCCTTTACGTTGCCTGAATTAGTAGGTACCGGTTGGCATACGGTGACTTGGACAGTCAATGATTATTGTGGCAATGCAATCAAATGTGACCAAAAGGTACGCGTTAAGGATACAAAAAAGCCGACGCCTTACATGTATGAAATTTTGAGTACTGCATTTGAAGGCAAAGCACATCCGATAAATGTTCATGCCCGCCAATTTAATCAAGGTTCTTTTGATAATTGCACCAAGTCTTCACTATTAAGATATTCTTTTTCGCCGGATGTAAATGACACCATTCGCGTTATAAACTGCAATAATTTAGGCTTTTTGTTTTACTATATTTATGTAACAGATTTAGAGGGCAATCAGGATTACGCAGAAGTCTATCTTTTGGCTTTTGACAATGGTGCTTGTACCAATACCCGTGGCATGCGTGGCACTATCCATGAAAGTAATGGTTCACCTATTTCAGGGGCTTCCATGAAGCTTTCCAGATCTTCAGGCAACAATCAGACTTTAGTCGCTATTTCCGATGATGAAGGTGTTTTTGACTGGGATCAAATTTCTATCTATCAGGATATGGTCATCGCTCCAGAGTACGGATTAGATGACCGGAATCGGGTTGATATCGCAGATATCAAGATGCTCCAAGACTACCTATTGGGTACGGTAAATTTAACAAATTATCAACTCGTGGCGGCAGATGTGGATGGCGACGGTGCAATCAGAGCTAGGGACCTTGCGGCGATGCGCGATGTCATTCTTGATAGACATGGACTTGAATCCCCTTGGGTTTTATCGTCTTATCTGGGTACTATATCTAAGTTAGCTGACATTCAAGCGTTTTATAATTATAAAGATATCTATTTTAATAATATTAAATCACCGCTCATCTATAAAGGCGTATATCGAGGAGATATCTCGGATGCCAATGACAGAGGAACATCCACAAGAAGTCAGCTGGTATTGACGAAGAAGGCGCATCAAGGAGAGATGGCGTATTTTGTACCTATGGCGACGCATATTTCAGGTGTTCAGCTTTCATTTTCCACTAAGGATATTGAAGATTTGGCCGTGACGTCTGCCTATTTTGACATCAAACCTGAAAATATTCACATCAATGATGATCGGATAAATATCCTAGTTCTGAAGGAAATGACGCTGTCTCCGGACGTACCGTTGATCTCATTTTCTATGGCAGATGGCCGAGGTTTTACGGTAAAATTAAATGAAAGTTCGAAGGTGTTATTGAAGGATTATCGAGTTAACGATTTGAAAGAAAGAGGTGTAGCCGATAAAGATGCAATCGTGACTTTGATGCCAAATCCGGCAAAGGATTTTTTTGAAATTTCAAAGCGGGACTTGAAGGTCATTCATATTTTCAATCAAACCGGAAATCAAGTGCCGTTTATTCAACAAGATAATAGGGTGCATTGGGAGGTACCTGCTGGTATGTATTTTGTAGTATTGCAAGATGCTACAGGGACCATGACGCACAAGTTGGTGAAGCAATAATGGATTGATATTTAGATAATTCGTGTTAAATCTTTATTAGGTTTGTTAATTAATTCCTAAACTATAGGGATTGAGGTATTCTTACTGCAACTTGATGTTGTTCTACTCTGTTTTAATGACTATTTTTGCACTTTGGTCAAAAGATATTAGATGATTTGACCTGTGAACTTTATTATTAATAAATAGAATTAATCTTAGAATCAGATGGCAGTATTTAAAAAACTTTTCTTAGTACTGTTGCCTTTACTACTTGTTGTAGCTTGTAGTGCCAAAAAAGGTACAGTAATTTCAGGAACGCTAAAAGGAGCAGAGAATATGTCTGTGTTTTTAGATGAAGTACATATTACAACACAACCTCAATTGCTATTTCAAGAAAAAATAGATGGTGAAGGTAAGTTTTCCTTTACTTTCCCAGATGGCGTCAAAAGAGGTATTTACAGATTGAGAGTAGGAGAGCAAGTTGCAGATTTTATCATGGATGGTGATGAAAAAAATGTTACTATTAGTGGTTCGTTGTCGGATTTAAACGAATTTAAATATAAAGTTGAAGGAGCTCCGCTAGCTGAGCAATATGTTCAAGCAGTCAATGATTACATCAATCAAAAAATGGACGTTCCTGCCCTAACTGAATATACAGGCAAAACGTCAAATCCTTTAGTTGGACTTCAGATTACGGGAAGACTTTTCGGTATGCAGGGAGATTTTTTATCTTTGTACAAAGATGTATATAGTAGATTGAATACTACGTATCCAGATTTAGATTTAACAAAGGAATACGGTAATATCATCGGACAAATAGAACAACAAGTACTTGCAAGCATGGCCATGCAGAAAATTAAAGTAGGCGAAATGGCTCCTGAAATATCTTTGCCGGATCCAAAAGGTAAAATAAGAAAATTGTCAGATTATAAAGGTAAGTTGGTGTTGTTAGACTTTTGGGCTTCATGGTGTGGTCCTTGTAGAAAGGCCAATCCTGGTGTCGTTGCCTTATATCACAAATATAAAGATAAGGGATTTGATGTATTTAGTGTTTCTTTGGATGGTGTTGATAGCAATACTGCAAAGCGTTTTTCAGATCCAGGACAATTACAAGAGCAAATGGATGCCTCTAAACAAAAATGGATTGGCGCCATCGATCAAGACAAACTTGCTTGGGAAGGTCACGTGTCTGACCTAAAAAAATGGGAAAGTGTCGCTGGTAGAGAATACGGCGTTCAGAGTATTCCGCACACTTTCCTTGTAGGTCGTGACGGAAAAATCGTAGCCATTAATCCTAGAACAAACTTAGAAGAGCAAATTTTAAAATTCCTTTAACACCCATACGCATTGGGATTTGTAATGAGCGTCAAAAGAGTAATAAATTCAGTAAAACAACTGATTTGAAGTTATTTGGGTACGTTATAGATTTTCTAATGCGTAATTTGTACCAATAAAAATCATAAAAAAGCCGGGTTTTAATAAAAAATCCGGCTTTTTTTATGTTTGGAATATTTTTATTAATTCTGGACGATGTTGATAGGTGTCCATGAGAGATTGGTGTATTTTTTTAATGATTTTTTGCATGCCATTGCTTCGCCAATGTGACGTGAGCTTTTCAGCTAAGATGTGGGCAGTATCTCCTAGTTGTGTACTAAAATACAAGTCCAAGGCTTTTGTATATAATTCAGCGACAATATCTTGGTCTTGGCTAAAAATAAAGACATCGTATTTTTGTAGCAATTCAATATTGGGATGCTTTTCTAAATAGATTACCATGCCGGCCCAATTGTTTTCAAAATAGAAAAAATTGAGCGCAATATGGTTAGCAACGATTGGATGAGCATGGATATAGGCTTCTATTTCTAAGATAACCTTTTCATAGGAGTCTTCTTCTAATTCTTTTTTAAGAAGTTCTAAATATCTATTTTCACCTTTGCTTAAGTATGCTTTTTTAGCCAATGCAATGAAGGCTTCTTGATTTTTTTCTTGAATATATAAATACAACAATCGATTCATGACGTCTTTGTCATTTGGTCGAGATTTATACGTTTTTTCTAATATTTCCTTAGCTATTTTATTTTCTTGATCTGTGATAAGCAAGTTAACAACCTCCATTAATTGAAGTGGGTTTTCCTCAAAATATTCCAGAACTTCGGAGGTGTATTTTTTTGTGATTTTAAGGTAAAAAGCCATAATAATAGCATGCTCCGAGATAGGATGCGTCGTTAGCAATGCAAGTAAAATCGGCTTGAGTGCCTGTTTATCGGCAGAAGAAAGCTTGGGTAATAATGGAAATAAAATATTCTGTTGGTAGCTATCAAATGGATAATAAGAACGCTGGATGAATTCGATTAAGAATGCTTGTAATTCTCGTTTTAATTCTGTAGGTAGCTTGGTCTCAAGAAAATAGGTTAAGATGTTATAGTAAGACTGTCTTAATTGGACAATCTCCTCATTGGAGAGATTAAACTTTGAATGAACATACTCTAATTTTGAAAAACAAGCTATAAAAATGTTTAGACCGTCCCGATAGTGGCCTAGTGCTATATGGTCATTAATCTGATCAGCAAATTCACCCAATATCCTAGACAAAAACTTAATATCAGAAGCAGCAACTTGCGGTGTTTTTCCGGTAACCGGTCTTACAATGGCATCTAAAATACTTCTGTATTTGTCGATGTTATCCTCTAAATCTACCTTATGCGCAAAAGCAGCTTTCAGATGGATGACAAAACGCTTATCTACTCTAGCATATGCTTTGATAAATTCTTTTAACTCATAAGGTTGAATTTCCTTTACAAGATGATTGATATTAAGTGAAGTTGCTTTTTGCTCCGTTTTGGAAACCTTTTTCTTTTTTTTTTCATGAAGGACGTCTTGAATCGCAAAAAGAGCAGCCACGATATGTTTACATGCCGATTTTGACTTAAAATCTTCGCATTCGCAAGACACTTTTTGCTTCTTTTTAAAGGGAGCATGTACCTCAACTTCATAGTCTTGGCCATCATGAACGAATGCGATGTATATGCCGTCTTCATTCCGGTTAAGGTTCCTAACTTGGCCTTCCTTCCATAGCTGTTGACCCTCAAGCTCCAGCTTTTCGTCGTAGAGAAATTCAATATGTGTGGTTCTTATGCTCACAACGTTAATTAGGTATGAAAATGTAAAGTTATAAAATTTTGGTTACAAAACCTTATCTAATTGCAATAACCTATTTGTTCATATAAGCGGCAACCCATGTTTCTAATGCTTCTCCGTGCAAGTTTTTGGCCAAAATTGCGCCATCTTGGTTGACAATGTAGTTGGATGGAATGGTGGATATCTTCAACAAATCCAAAAAAGGTGAAACATCTCCTTGTAAATGAGAGGCATGTGGCCAGCGGTTAGCGCCATCCTTGATGATAGCTTGTTCCCAACCTTTATGACTCGAATCCAATGCATAACCAATGATTTGAAAGCCTTGAGTATGGTAGGTGTCCCATAATGGTACTAGGGTATTTCTATGCTCCTTACGGCATGGTGCACACCATGAAGCCCACAGGTCAATTATAGTCAATTTAGAGCCTAATAACTGATTAAGAGTTGTCGTATCACCCTGAACTCTAGGCATTTCAAAATCGGGAATGGTATCTCCAATGCTTAGAGGAAGCACACTTAATTTTTGGCAAACCTGTGCGGTCCATAAGTGGTCTGGTTGAAGATTGTGCATGTCGTGGCAGGTTTGCTTGACTAATTCCGGAATGCGCTCATAATCGCCTTCTACACTAGCCCAACGAAGTGCAAGCGCATATACCCAGATGTTTTGAGCGTTAGTGACGGATTCAAGCAGGTCTGATTGATAATTGTAAATGGCTTTTTCATAATCGATTAGATTCTCTTCATCGACTTGACTATGGTGGGCAAGATAAGTATCAAAAGCGGTCAATCGTTGTTTGATTAATGCAAGAATCGCTTGATTGCCCTCAATATCACTTTGAATGGCCGCCCTTTTTAAAAATTGATTGGCGTCCGATTGTATCGCTATTTGATGGCCGGGTTTATAGATAAAAGGTATATAATTACCGGTTTCCGGTTGGTCATTATTGAGTTTGTTTGCATATTGCTCTTGTTGTTGGTGTAGAACTAAGAGATACATTTTTTCTTGATCACTAGTTTGAGGTACTTGTTTGAAAGCAAAGTTTCCTTGGTCGTTAATGGATGCGGAATCAATGACTTTTCCCTCAAATGAAGATACCAAAGACCCAAAGTTGACCGGATCTATCAGGTAAACCATTTTATGAATTTTGGCATCGTTTAGCGTTATATGTCCTGAAACGGGAGATTGACTACATCCATAGCTCAGAGCAAGTAGGATAAAAAATAATAAGGAATATTTGAGATTCATTTTTGGTAAAATTTAGTGCAAAGCTATAGAAAACTACATTTTATTAGAAAACTTATGTTACATATAAACCAAAATTTCCACTTTTGACGGTATAAAAATGCTGAATTGTTGTCATTTGAAAAGCTTTTTCGAGCCATTGAGTCGGTTTGAAACCTTCAGAATATTTTCAAAAAAAACATTACTTTAACATTATGAACAAGTATTAATCACGAATTTTGAATTTTGAATTTTGAATTACGAAAATTAGCTTATAAAAGAAAAAAAATCTCCAATTCAGCAATTCCAACAGTTCCACCAATTTCCACAACAAATCAGCAAATCCAACGAATCCAAAAATCAACAATAAAAATTACACCTTTAAACCCTTAAACCTTTAAACCAATAGATCCAAATGGCATTTATTCGTTCATGTTGTCGGGACGACAAACGCTAACTGCAAGCTTAGCGAGGAGGTTAAGCTTATCGGAGTAAAATTAAACTCTTACACGTATAAACCCTTAAACCTATAAATCCACCAACTTCTCCAACGAATCAGCAAATCCAACGATTCCACAAATCAACAATAAAAATTACACCCTTAAGCCTATAAACCAAAATTACGATTCGACAATTCAACATCTACTTTATCAATGTCTCCATGTATGAAGTTAGCAATCTAACACCATAACCCGTGGCTGTTCTCATTTTAGCATATTCAGAATCAGAAAAAGCAACACCGGCAATATCCAAATGCACCCAATTACTGTGGTCTGAGGTAAAAACTTCCAAAAACTTAGCTGCGGTGATGGATCCTGCAACAGGTTTTGTACTTAAATTCTTGACATCTGCAATGTCTGAATATAACTCCGGAACATAATCTTCCCACAAAGGCATTCTCCAAACACGTTCATTGATGGCCGCACCTACTTGGGTTAGGTCATTGGCCATTTGCTCATTATTCGTAAACATACCAGATGTGGTATAGCCTAAAGCTGCAATAACACTACCCGTTAATGTGGCTAAATCTATCAGGTATTCCGGACGATGATTGGCAATAATATAAGCAAGACCGTCCGCCAAAATAAGTCTGCCTTCGGCATCTGTATTGAGCACTTCTATACTTTTGCCACTATAAGAGCTGATGACGTCTCCAGGCCGAATACTATTGGCATCAACACTGTTTTCAGCAGCAGGAACTACGCCAACGACATGAATATTGAGTTTGAGTCTTGCAGCCAATTCAATCGCTCCAATGACAGCAGCTGCACCACCCATGTCGCTTTTCATATAACCCATGTTATTAGCGGGTTTGATTGAAATACCTCCTGTGTCAAATGTGATACCCTTGCCGACTAGTCCAAGCTTAGGATGTAAGGATTGGTCGCCTTCCGGCTTATATTCCATTACAATCAACTTGGGTTCATAAATACTTCCTTGTCCTACCGCAAGGAGTGCATCCATTTTAAAGTCTTTGAGTTGCTTGAGACTAAATACAGAAACATCAAATCCGTGCTTTTTACCGGAATCAATGGCATAATTTGCTAAGAACTCGGGTGTTTTATAATTGGATGGCATATCGACCAAATACATGGCGGATAGCTGCGCTTCTGCGATTTGAATTGCTTTAGCCGCAATGACTTGTTGAGCTTCAGAAACGAGCAAGTGGATTTCCGGTTCATCGTATTTAGTGCCGTTTCCATTGGTCTTAAATATGCCTATTTCGTAGAAACTTTGTCTCAACCCAATCACTGCATTGGTGAGTAATTCATCACTTAAGTGCGTGCCGATGACCCATACTTTAAGGCTGGATTTAGACTTAAGTTGGTGGATTATACTTCTAAAATAATGATAGGATCTAGGATGGTCTTTCGCTTCCCCTAATCCTAAAACGATAACTTTTAAAGCGTGTTCAGGATGTTGAATGACAAAGGTTTCTTTGGCAGCTAAGTTGATACTTGGCTTATAATTTAGACCGGAATATTGTTGAATTACTTGATCGTCCTCTTTGTTTTTTTCAAAGGGCAATAAGATGGTGTTTTTTTCAAAATCGGTAGAATAGGATGTTTTAATAAAAAGTGGCATAATCGATAAATTAATTAGTACTTACTGTGATATAACCATTTATAAGCTAAAGGAAACTGTTTTCCCCAATTGATTTCGCTGTGCCTTCCGGAAGGATTATGAGCAAAAATAATGTCGAATGCATCATATTTCCTTTTTTCTTGAAGGATGCTGTCTAATCTCAGAACTTGACCATAGTGATTGGCACTTTCCATACCGCCGGCATAGAGATAAATATCCGTTGGACCTCCGGGAATAAAAGATTTGGCGAGCTGATATATTTCTTCAGATATCCATAGACTTGGAGAAAAAATCATCATCTTTCCAAAGATTTCAGGGTATTGAAAACCTGCATAAAGGCTGATTAATCCACCCAAACTACTACCTCCGATTCCGGTAGAATCTCTATCCGATTTTACTCTATATTTGCCTTGAATCATCGGGATGAGGTCATCAAGCATGAATCGTATATATAGATTGCCTTCGGCTTGGCTATATCTTGGCGTAGAGTAGGGTAGGTATTCTTGGATTCTCAATGCTCCACCATGGTCGATTGCTACGATAATGACATTGTGAATGCCTTCTGTGGCCAACTTTTCTAGGGATTTATCTATGCCCCAATTACCATAGGGTGCATATTCATCAAATAAATTTTGACCATCGTGCAAATACAAAACAGGATATTGCTGGTCAGTATCGTAATAATCATATGGAAGTAATACAGATATCCGTCTTTTACGGCCTAACTGTGGAATTTCGAAATTGCTGTCAAGAATTTCGATGGTAGGTTGGTATGATTTGGTTATCTGATCAGTCATGAGAATGCAAAAATATAAATAATTTATCAATTTGGGCATGTTTGTGTTTAATATATAGAATTTTATTTAAAAAACTCTGGATTACTTGTTGTAATTATATTAAAAACGTTATCTTTGCGCTCCATTTGAATAAGTTCTTTTAAGCTATGCAAAAGTTAGAGCATTTTTCGTTGCCTTTTTTAGGAATGAAGGATGGAATTCATACTTATGATTTTGAAGTAGGAGATGATTTTTTTAAAGAATTCAGTCACTCGCCTATAGAAAAAGGTCAATTTACGGTACAAGTTGTATTTGATAAACAACCGGGTATTAGTGAGATGGATTTGCATATTGATGGTTTTGTCAAAGCAGTTTGTGATAGATGTTTGTCCGATATTGATTTGCCGGTGACGGGACATTATCATTTATATGTGAAGCAAAGTAATGAAGAAATAGAGGAAGATGAAATGATTTTTATCAAAGAAGGCGTCTCTAGATTATTCTTAGCACAAGTGATTTACGAGTATATCCAACTTTCTTTGCCTTTGAACAATATATTCGATTGCGAAAATAGCGATCCTCGACCTTGTGACGATACAGTGCTTCAAAAATTAAAGCTTAGCGAACAAGAAGAAGAATCAAGTGGAAATGATATCTGGAACAATCTTAAAGGGTTTATTTCAGAAAATTAATTAAAAATTTATAAAAAAGAAATTGTTTATCTATTAAAAATATCGAACAATGGCACATCCGAAAAGTAGAGTATCCAAGTCAAAGAAAAATAAGAGAAGAACACACCATAATGTGTTGATTCCTCAATTGGCAACATGTAAAACGACTGGTGAGTCTCACATGATGCACAGAGCTTATTGGCATGAAGGAAGCATGTACTATAAAGGTAAGGTAGTTATTCAAGCTCCCGAGGAAGATATCATCATAGAATAATATCTAGTGTCTGTCAACAAAAAGATCTTAATGAAATGTCGTTATTTTTTCAAATCTCATCGTTAAAAATACTCACTATAGTTACTACTATGCCTGTGTTTTTTGCCTTGATCTTTTAAAAAATAACTTCCATTATTATTTAAGTTTTTTTATAGATAGGGCATTAGTGTTTGTTAAAAAAAAATAGTTATAAGCTCCCTGATGTGTACACACATGGAGCTTTTATTGTTTTAGAATATTCAAATCTTTTTTCATGAAAACCATCATCAATTCAGCAGACGCTCCAGCTCCGGTAGGTCCTTATAATCATTCTGTTTTAGCTGGAGATACCTTGTATGTTTCCGGTCAGATCGCCATCAACCAAGCTACGGGCCAACTTGTATTGGACAATATAGAGGACGAAACCCACCAAGTTATGAAAAATATGGGTCATATCCTGAATGCCGCAGGTATGACTTTTGAAAATATCGTTAAGTGCTCTATTTTTGTATCGGATATGGAAAATTATAGTCGTATTAATACGGTATATGCTTCCTATTTTAATGAAGCAACGGCACCTGCTCGCGAACTTGTTCAAGTCGCTAATTTACCTCGATACGTCAATGTTGAGATTAGTTGTATCGCTGTAAAGTAAGGATTTCCTTAATCCTGATATAACAAATATTTAGAACGTATCTTTTTAAATGCTTGAAGGCCAGTTTGCCAACTTGCCCTAATACTATCTTCAGAATCTCCATTGCTAATTTGCTTGCGCAATTGGTCACTCCCAGCTAATTTATCTATAAAATGATTGTCTAGCCAAAATTTTTGCTCGACATCTTGCATCTGCTTATAAAAGTCAATCAAATAACTTAGGTCAATGGTTTTGCGAGCACGCACCTCTGACAGAGATATTGAACTCAAATCCTGCCCATAGCAAAATTTACCTTCTAAAGGTGGATGTTTGGCGCCTTCTGTGGGTTTTGGTATAAATGAAAAAGCCGACTTTAACGCAGGATGACCGATATATTGGAAGGGTTTGTCTGTGCCACGACCTAAGCTTAATGTCGTTCCCTCAAAAAAGCATATTGACGGATAAAGTAAAATAGCACGCATATCCGGAAGATTCGGACTTGGGTTGATGGGGAGTTCATAGTAGGTGCTGTGATCGTAATTTTGGCATGGGATTACTGTTAGTTGGGCTTTGATATGGTTATCAAGCCAACCCTCGCCATTAATCATTTGGGCGTATTCGCCTATGGTCATACCATATACCGTAGGTATCGGATGCATGCCGACAAAGGATTGATACTTTAAATCTAAAACTTCTCCATCTATAAAATATCCATTTGGGTTGGGTCGATCTAATACGATAAGCGGTATATTTTGTTCTGCACATGCTTCCATGATATAATGAAGGGTCGAAATATAGGTGTAAAATCGAACACCGACATCTTGTATATCAAAAACGACCACGTCTATGCCTGCAAAATCTTCTTTGGATGGTTTTTTCTTATTTCCATAAAGTGACAAAACAGGAATCCCCGTTTTCTTATCTCTTGTATCTTTAATCGTTTCTCCGGCGTCGGCCTTACCGCGAAATCCATGCTCTGGAGCAAAGATGGCTTTGATGCTTATATTCCGATTCAATAGCGTGTCCACTAAGTGTATGTCGTGAATTGTACTTGTTTGGTTAACCACCAAAGCTACATTTTTACCGACAATTATCGGGAGGTATCGTTCGGTCTGTTGCGCACCAGTGGTGACTTTTTCTGAATGTAAGTCTTGCTTAATATCATGATGTAAAGGTTCGCATTGACCAAGTAAAAGAATATATATTAATGAATGTAAAATAAAGTGCATAACGTATATTATTGAATGTAAATTATAACGTAATCGGAAGTAGAATTGTTAGGATGAGAAATAAAAAAAGCGCTCACAAGGTGTAAGCGCTTTTTTTATACATTAAGATAGAATGGTGAATCTAAATAAATTCGTAATTCAAAATTCGTAATTAACTATTACATCATACCACCCATACCGCCCATTCCGGCAGGATTTGGCATCATGCCAGCACCTTCTTCTTTTTTATCTGAAATAACACATTCTGTAGTCAATACCATCGATGCAATCGAACCTGCATTTTCTACTGCGATTCTAGTAACCTTAGTAGGGTCGATGACACCAGCTTTTTTAAGGTCTTCATACTTGTCTGTTCTGGCATTGTAACCTTGAGCACCTTTGCCTTTCATGATTTCTTGAAGTACCACAGAACCATCAACACCGGCATTTTCAGCTATCGTTCTGATAGGAGATTCCAAAGCTTTTTTAACGATTAGAATACCTAGATTTTCATCTTCGTTTGCGCCGGTAAGTGTTTCTAAAGCCTTTATGGTTCTAACTAAAGCAACACCACCACCTGCAACGATACCTTCTTCTACGGCTGCTCTTGTAGCATGAAGGGCATCATCTACTCGGTCTTTTTTCTCTTTCATTTCAACTTCTGTTGCCGCACCTACGTGTAAAACAGCTACACCACCTGCTAATTTAGCTAATCGCTCCTGAAGTTTTTCTTTATCGTAATCAGAAGTTGTCGTTTCGATCTGTGCCTTTATTTGGCTGATTCTGCTGTTGATGTCTGCTTTTTTACCTTTACCATTTACTATGGTTGTATTATCTTTATCAACAGTGATTTTTTCAGCTTGACCCATGTCTTCTAACGTTGCATTTTCAAGCTTATAACCTTTTTCTTCAGAGATCACAGTACCACCTGTTAGGATTGCAATATCTTCAAGCATTGCCTTTCTTCTATCACCAAATCCGGGAGCTTTTACAGCAACGATTTTCAATCCAGCTCTTAGTCTATTGACTACCAATGTGCCTAAAGCTTGGCTGTCCACATCTTCAGCGATGATCAACAAAGGTCTTCCTGTCTGTACTGCTTTTTCAAGGATAGGAACGATTTCCTGGACATTGGATATTTTTTTATCATGAATGAGTATCAAAGGATTGTCGTACTCTGTTGTCATATTGTCCGTATTGGTAATGAAGTACGGAGAAAGATATCCTCTGTCAAACTGCATACCGATGACTTCATCAACATAAGTTTCTGTACCTTTTGCTTCCTCAACAGTGATGACACCATCTTTACTAACTCGCTTCATTGCATCAGCAATAAGAGTTCCGATTTCTTCATCGTTGTTAGCTGATACAGTAGCAACTTGCTTTATTTTATTGAAATCTGAACCTACAACTTCACTCTGTTTTTTCAATTCTGAAATGACTAACCCTACGGCTTTGTCTATACCTCTTTTTAGATCCATTGGATTGGCTCCGGCAGTCACATATTTTAGACCAGTATTGACCATTGCTTGAGCCAAAACTGTTGCAGTAGTTGTACCATCACCGGCAGCGTCGGCCGTTTTTGATGCTACTTCTTTTACCATTTGAGCGCCCATATTCTCAACAGGGTCTTCAAGTTCGATTTCTTTTGCTACAGACACACCGTCTTTTGTGATAGAAGGAGCTCCAAAACTCTTTTGAATAACTACATTTCTTCCTTTAGGTCCTAAAGTTACTTTTACAGCATTCGCCAATTGGTCGATGCCGGATTTTAATTTTGTTCTTGCTTCTGAATTAAAGCTAATAATCTTAGCCATATTATTATTTTTTTTATTGAGTTAATAAATATTTAGTACGTGGTAAGAATTCAAGATTAGAGAATAACTAAGATGTCATCTTCTCTCATAATCAGGTAATCCTCGCCTTTATAGTTGATTTCCTGACCAGCATATTTGCCATACAAAACAATATCTCCTTTCTTTACCGTCATTTTATTCCCGTCCTTTCCGGGACCTACAGCTACGATTTCTCCCTTTTGAGGTTTTTCCTTCGCTGTGTCAGGAATAATAATTCCACCTGTTGTCTTCTCTTCAGCTGAAGCCGGTTTTACCACTACTCTGTCATTAATTGGTTTCATATAATTAATTTATTATTTGATTTAAAAAGTTGTTTATTACATTAAAACACACTTGTTATAATCATTAAATGTGCCAATTGGATAATGCTGACAATTATGCGCTACAAGCGTGACAAAATGAATTGAATTATAGGAAACGAGTCAATCGGGTGTGTCAAAATGTCATAAAGGAGCTAAGTGTTTCGAGATCAGTTCAAAAATTAAGCTCGATAGTTTTGGTACATCACGCTCTATTGTTCCTTGCATATAGCGTTCGTAAACTTCGATATTGTCGGGTGGGTTAAGGTTGAGTATTAAGCCTTTTTCTAATGCGAGTAAACGCAAAAATTCCCGTTGAGTTCGACCGTTGCCTTCCCGGAAAGGGTGCAGATAGTTGATATTATCCAAAATTTCTGCTAACTTATGTGCTAATGCTTTTCTGTCAGTTTTGCGAATTTTTTTGTACTCTGCAATGAGTGTATCTATGTACAGAAAAGCGGTATGAAAACGTTCTCCGTCAAAAAAAGGTTTGCCGTCTTTGCTGATGTTTACCGTTCTTAATTTTCCTGCCCAGGCATAAATATCCTGAAATAAATACTTGTGAATAGTGAGTAAACTTGTGGTGCCTTTAATTTTTATTGGTTTGTCATACAGTTCCTGCAATCGTTTGGAGACGTGTAAACTTTCGTAAGCTAATAAAACCATTTTGTTATCAATATTTGCCAAATTATGCAAAACACCATTTTTGTTAGTGTATTGAAAATCTGGATCAATATATTGATAATTATTTTTCATAAATGGCATACAACTTACCTAAAAAATCAGTTTCTGATATTAAGTTCGCTTTCCAATCCAAATATAGTTGTATCAATTCAGCTGTAGGTTCAAACCCTTCAAACATATTACTTCCTATAGCATTTGCGGTACTTTCTAAGGTTTTTAAGTCCTGAAATTGCACGCCCATAAGTGTTAGGTTTTCCCTGTCTATAGTTATTGTCCTATACATTGTGTATTCTATTTTAGGTTGCTACAAAAGTATTAAACTTTCTGGTATCCAAATAACAATTTTAGCGATAATTAGTTTCGCCTGGCATTTTTGTTTAATTCTGATATTTTACTTAGGTCGATTATTGTAAAATTTTTATCTTTAATATCGTACAATTTATTGTCGATAATAAATGGTGTTGATGTGGCTTCAATTTCTGCAATTCTTTCCCATTTATTATTTAATATAAGCATGTTATTGTCTTTCACAATACATTTAAAGTCTTCTGTTTGATCGTAAAAAATGTTAAGATCTTCATATTCTAAGGTTCTTGTTACATTCAAATTTTCGTCAAGAGCCAATGTCTGACCTTGATTTGTAAAAACAAAAGTCTTGGTTGTATCAGATTGATGGATATTTAAAAACTCATCATTATTGGTTCTAATTAGTACATTATCTCCAATAAAATATTTCAATTCTCCGAAAATGTCATTGGGAAATTCCTTGTTAAATATTTCAATTCCGGTATTCATTGAATATTTCTTAATGTTGTTTTTACAGACGAAAAGAATTTCCTCATTTTTTACATGGAAATTTAAAATTGGGTCATCTTGTGCATTTAGAATAGAGATAAATATTGCTCTGCCAGTTTGTTTGTCAAATGCTGCAAAAAATGGTTTACCATAATCTATGCTTTTATTTCCCATATATGCCATTCCTTTATTGACCATATATATAATGTCGTTTTTTATGAAAATAGAGGATTTACTTGTTAAATCTTTTGAAAAAACAAACTTCCAAATGATTTCTCCGGTTTGTTTATCTGTTTTTACAATTTGCTCTTTTGATGCAAAATATATAAAGGAACTATCAACCAAGCTACGGGCCAACTTGTATTGGACAATATAGAGGACGAAACCCACCAAGTTATGAAAAATATGGGTCATATCCTGAATGCCGCAGGTATGACTTTTGAAAATATCGTTAAGTGCTCTATTTTTGTATCGGATATGGAAAATTATAGTCGTATTAATACGGTATATGCTTCCTATTTTAATGAAGCAACGGCACCTGCTCGCGAACTTGTTCAAGTCGCTAATTTACCTCGATACGTCAATGTTGAGATTAGTTGTATCGCTGTAAAGTAAGGATTTCCTTAATCCTGATATAACAAATATTTAGAACGTATCTTTTTAAATGCTTGAAGGCCAGTTTGCCAACTTGCCCTAATACTATCTTCAGAATCTCCATTGCTAATTTGCTTGCGCAATTGGTCACTCCCAGCTAATTTATCTATAAAATGATTGTCTAGCCAAAATTTTTGCTCGACATCTTGCATCTGCTTATAAAAGTCAATCAAATAACTTAGGTCAATGGTTTTGCGAGCACGCACCTCTGACAGAGATATTGAACTCAAATCCTGCCCATAGCAAAATTTACCTTCTAAAGGTGGATGTTTGGCGCCTTCTGTGGGTTTTGGTATAAATGAAAAAGCCGACTTTAACGCAGGATGACCGATATATTGGAAGGGTTTGTCTGTGCCACGACCTAAGCTTAATGTCGTTCCCTCAAAAAAGCATATTGACGGATAAAGTAAAATAGCACGCATATCCGGAAGATTCGGACTTGGGTTGATGGGGAGTTCATAGTAGGTGCTGTGATCGTAATTTTGGCATGGGATTACTGTTAGTTGGGCTTTGATATGGTTATCAAGCCAACCCTCGCCATTAATCATTTGGGCGTATTCGCCTATGGTCATACCATATACCGTAGGTATCGGATGCATGCCGACAAAGGATTGATACTTTAAATCTAAAACTTCTCCATCTATAAAATATCCATTTGGGTTGGGTCGATCTAATACGATAAGCGGTATATTTTGTTCTGCACATGCTTCCATGATATAATGAAGGGTCGAAATATAGGTGTAAAATCGAACACCGACATCTTGTATATCAAAAACGACCACGTCTATGCCTGCAAAATCTTCTTTGGATGGTTTTTTCTTATTTCCATAAAGTGACAAAACAGGAATCCCCGTTTTCTTATCTCTTGTATCTTTAATCGTTTCTCCGGCGTCGGCCTTACCGCGAAATCCATGCTCTGGAGCAAAGATGGCTTTGATGCTTATATTCCGATTCAATAGCGTGTCCACTAAGTGTATGTCGTGAATTGTACTTGTTTGGTTAACCACCAAAGCTACATTTTTACCGACAATTATCGGGAGGTATCGTTCGGTCTGTTGCGCACCAGTGGTGACTTTTTCTGAATGTAAGTCTTGCTTAATATCATGATGTAAAGGTTCGCATTGACCAAGTAAAAGAATATATATTAATGAATGTAAAATAAAGTGCATAACGTATATTATTGAATGTAAATTATAACGTAATCGGAAGTAGAATTGTTAGGATGAGAAATAAAAAAAGCGCTCACAAGGTGTAAGCGCTTTTTTTATACATTAAGATAGAATGGTGAATCTAAATAAATTCGTAATTCAAAATTCGTAATTAACTATTACATCATACCACCCATACCGCCCATTCCGGCAGGATTTGGCATCATGCCAGCACCTTCTTCTTTTTTATCTGAAATAACACATTCTGTAGTCAATACCATCGATGCAATCGAACCTGCATTTTCTACTGCGATTCTAGTAACCTTAGTAGGGTCGATGACACCAGCTTTTTTAAGGTCTTCATACTTGTCTGTTCTGGCATTGTAACCTTGAGCACCTTTGCCTTTCATGATTTCTTGAAGTACCACAGAACCATCAACACCGGCATTTTCAGCTATCGTTCTGATAGGAGATTCCAAAGCTTTTTTAACGATTAGAATACCTAGATTTTCATCTTCGTTTGCGCCGGTAAGTGTTTCTAAAGCCTTTATGGTTCTAACTAAAGCAACACCACCACCTGCAACGATACCTTCTTCTACGGCTGCTCTTGTAGCATGAAGGGCATCATCTACTCGGTCTTTTTTCTCTTTCATTTCAACTTCTGTTGCCGCACCTACGTGTAAAACAGCTACACCACCTGCTAATTTAGCTAATCGCTCCTGAAGTTTTTCTTTATCGTAATCAGAAGTTGTCGTTTCGATCTGTGCCTTTATTTGGCTGATTCTGCTGTTGATGTCTGCTTTTTTACCTTTACCATTTACTATGGTTGTATTATCTTTATCAACAGTGATTTTTTCAGCTTGACCCATGTCTTCTAACGTTGCATTTTCAAGCTTATAACCTTTTTCTTCAGAGATCACAGTACCACCTGTTAGGATTGCAATATCTTCAAGCATTGCCTTTCTTCTATCACCAAATCCGGGAGCTTTTACAGCAACGATTTTCAATCCAGCTCTTAGTCTATTGACTACCAATGTGCCTAAAGCTTGGCTGTCCACATCTTCAGCGATGATCAACAAAGGTCTTCCTGTCTGTACTGCTTTTTCAAGGATAGGAACGATTTCCTGGACATTGGATATTTTTTTATCATGAATGAGTATCAAAGGATTGTCGTACTCTGTTGTCATATTGTCCGTATTGGTAATGAAGTACGGAGAAAGATATCCTCTGTCAAACTGCATACCGATGACTTCATCAACATAAGTTTCTGTACCTTTTGCTTCCTCAACAGTGATGACACCATCTTTACTAACTCGCTTCATTGCATCAGCAATAAGAGTTCCGATTTCTTCATCGTTGTTAGCTGATACAGTAGCAACTTGCTTTATTTTATTGAAATCTGAACCTACAACTTCACTCTGTTTTTTCAATTCTGAAATGACTAACCCTACGGCTTTGTCTATACCTCTTTTTAGATCCATTGGATTGGCTCCGGCAGTCACATATTTTAGACCAGTATTGACCATTGCTTGAGCCAAAACTGTTGCAGTAGTTGTACCATCACCGGCAGCGTCGGCCGTTTTTGATGCTACTTCTTTTACCATTTGAGCGCCCATATTCTCAACAGGGTCTTCAAGTTCGATTTCTTTTGCTACAGACACACCGTCTTTTGTGATAGAAGGAGCTCCAAAACTCTTTTGAATAACTACATTTCTTCCTTTAGGTCCTAAAGTTACTTTTACAGCATTCGCCAATTGGTCGATGCCGGATTTTAATTTTGTTCTTGCTTCTGAATTAAAGCTAATAATCTTAGCCATATTATTATTTTTTTTATTGAGTTAATAAATATTTAGTACGTGGTAAGAATTCAAGATTAGAGAATAACTAAGATGTCATCTTCTCTCATAATCAGGTAATCCTCGCCTTTATAGTTGATTTCCTGACCAGCATATTTGCCATACAAAACAATATCTCCTTTCTTTACCGTCATTTTATTCCCGTCCTTTCCGGGACCTACAGCTACGATTTCTCCCTTTTGAGGTTTTTCCTTCGCTGTGTCAGGAATAATAATTCCACCTGTTGTCTTCTCTTCAGCTGAAGCCGGTTTTACCACTACTCTGTCATTAATTGGTTTCATATAATTAATTTATTATTTGATTTAAAAAGTTGTTTATTACATTAAAACACACTTGTTATAATCATTAAATGTGCCAATTGGATAATGCTGACAATTATGCGCTACAAGCGTGACAAAATGAATTGAATTATAGGAAACGAGTCAATCGGGTGTGTCAAAATGTCATAAAGGAGCTAAGTGTTTCGAGATCAGTTCAAAAATTAAGCTCGATAGTTTTGGTACATCACGCTCTATTGTTCCTTGCATATAGCGTTCGTAAACTTCGATATTGTCGGGTGGGTTAAGGTTGAGTATTAAGCCTTTTTCTAATGCGAGTAAACGCAAAAATTCCCGTTGAGTTCGACCGTTGCCTTCCCGGAAAGGGTGCAGATAGTTGATATTATCCAAAATTTCTGCTAACTTATGTGCTAATGCTTTTCTGTCAGTTTTGCGAATTTTTTTGTACTCTGCAATGAGTGTATCTATGTACAGAAAAGCGGTATGAAAACGTTCTCCGTCAAAAAAAGGTTTGCCGTCTTTGCTGATGTTTACCGTTCTTAATTTTCCTGCCCAGGCATAAATATCCTGAAATAAATACTTGTGAATAGTGAGTAAACTTGTGGTGCCTTTAATTTTTATTGGTTTGTCATACAGTTCCTGCAATCGTTTGGAGACGTGTAAACTTTCGTAAGCTAATAAAACCATTTTGTTATCAATATTTGCCAAATTATGCAAAACACCATTTTTGTTAGTGTATTGAAAATCTGGATCAATATATTGATAATTATTTTTCATAAATGGCATACAACTTACCTAAAAAATCAGTTTCTGATATTAAGTTCGCTTTCCAATCCAAATATAGTTGTATCAATTCAGCTGTAGGTTCAAACCCTTCAAACATATTACTTCCTATAGCATTTGCGGTACTTTCTAAGGTTTTTAAGTCCTGAAATTGCACGCCCATAAGTGTTAGGTTTTCCCTGTCTATAGTTATTGTCCTATACATTGTGTATTCTATTTTAGGTTGCTACAAAAGTATTAAACTTTCTGGTATCCAAATAACAATTTTAGCGATAATTAGTTTCGCCTGGCATTTTTGTTTAATTCTGATATTTTACTTAGGTCGATTATTGTAAAATTTTTATCTTTAATATCGTACAATTTATTGTCGATAATAAATGGTGTTGATGTGGCTTCAATTTCTGCAATTCTTTCCCATTTATTATTTAATATAAGCATGTTATTGTCTTTCACAATACATTTAAAGTCTTCTGTTTGATCGTAAAAAATGTTAAGATCTTCATATTCTAAGGTTCTTGTTACATTCAAATTTTCGTCAAGAGCCAATGTCTGACCTTGATTTGTAAAAACAAAAGTCTTGGTTGTATCAGATTGATGGATATTTAAAAACTCATCATTATTGGTTCTAATTAGTACATTATCTCCAATAAAATATTTCAATTCTCCGAAAATGTCATTGGGAAATTCCTTGTTAAATATTTCAATTCCGGTATTCATTGAATATTTCTTAATGTTGTTTTTACAGACGAAAAGAATTTCCTCATTTTTTACATGGAAATTTAAAATTGGGTCATCTTGTGCATTTAGAATAGAGATAAATATTGCTCTGCCAGTTTGTTTGTCAAATGCTGCAAAAAATGGTTTACCATAATCTATGCTTTTATTTCCCATATATGCCATTCCTTTATTGACCATATATATAATGTCGTTTTTTATGAAAATAGAGGATTTACTTGTTAAATCTTTTGAAAAAACAAACTTCCAAATGATTTCTCCGGTTTGTTTATCTGTTTTTACAATTTGCTCTTTTGATGCAAAATATATAAAGGAACTATCAACCAAGGTATTTGATACTAAATCCCTAACCAAATCGTGTCCTGTAGACATTAAAAATGTACCCGTCAATAGACCAGCTGCAACACCAACTGCATTTTTAGCTATAGTTTTATTATAATTTTTTTCGCCGGTTTTCGTATTATAGTCCCAACCTTTTCCTGTTTTCAGATTTATGGCATGTAATCCAGCAGCAACTACAATCATTGTAGTGTCGTTGGTATAAAATACATCGTTCCACCCGTAATCTCTATTTAGGCTTCTTTTCCAAAGAATATTTCCATTTTTCAAATTGATTCCCTCAAGTTCGTTCGTGTAGCCTGTTGTTATTTTAAATTTATAACCTACACCAATATTTTCAGTAGGGTTAACGTAATAAATATTGTTTTTAACTTCCCAAAGTTCATTACCTGTGTTGATGTCAAGGCAGTAGCTTTTATTTCCGGTAGATTTTATTATTGTTTTGTTGAATTGTTGTAATTTGTTTACTTCATAAACTATTTTTTTACTCCATAAGACTTTTTCGTTTTTGATGTCGAACTGAACAATTTTTCCAGTATTGTCAAGCCACTTTCCATTTTTACTTACGCCTCTTAATTGGATTGTTAGAAAACCAGTTGATGTGTCAAGATAAGTTTCGTGAATTCTGTCTGGAAAAACATATTCAACTCCCTTGATATCTGAACCGTCATTAAGGGATTTACCAAAAATCTTTTCGTTTTTTGAAACTTGAATTTTATTTTTCTGGCTAAAAGCAGAAATTGATGTTAAAAGAAATATCGCAAAGATTATTTTATTCATTTTAATATTGAAAATATAAACAAGAAACAGTCTATATACGACATAAGTTGTACGAGACTGAGGTTAAATCAACTACTTGTTTTTATATACAAGTAAACTAAGATTGAATTATTTAGTTTCTATTTCTGACCAACAAGTTTTGATAATCCAATAAAAGAAGTTTCCCTTTTCTTTGATTATTGAACGATATTTGTTTAGTTTTGTATTTAATATTTGAAATGTATATGTTGAGATATGTATATATGATGGTCTTAATACTGGCTTCCATACTAATTGGTAATAGCCAACAGTGGCCAGTTCATTCCCAATATATGCTTAATAAATACCGTGATAATCCCGCTTATGGTGGTCTTGATCGGTCTTTGAGTGTATTTACCAGCTACAGAGATCAGTACAATAGTCTTAATGGCAATCCCAAAACGTTGTATCTCGGTGCGAATCTGCCGTTTTATATATGGAATGGTGCGGTAGGCTTTTCATTTTACAATCAACAGGCAGGTATCATCTCTAATAACAACATTAAGGTATCTTATAATTATGTAGCTGGTACGCCCGTTGGATTTCTGAGTTTTGGCGGTAGGGTAGGTGTGGATATGGTCAATTTCAGAAGCTCGGGTATCATTACACCGGACGGAGACTACGAAGGCACGATCAATCATCATGACCCATACATTGAAAACAACACTTTTAATGGAACGGGATTGAGTTGGGAACTTGGTGCATATTTTTATGGTTCGAACATAGAAGCCGGACTTGTTTTGTCCGATGTGCCAGAACATAGCTATCGTATCGGAAGTGGTCAATATGTAAAAAGCCTTGCTGTGGGATTATTTGCCCAATATAAATATCAGTTATCGGATGATATTAATATCAGACCAAGCCTGTTTATCAGAGCAGACAAGGCTGTATTGCAGACAGATATAGGTGGTTATGCTACTTTTCGCAATGATATATTACTTGGATTTAATCTACGAGGATATAGCAATAATAGTTTAGATGCCGCATCCCTGATTGTAGGTACCAATATCGGTAAAAAGTATTTTTTGACGTATAGCTATGATTTCGGTTTGTCCCGGTTACGCTCATATCATCAGGGAAGCCACGAAATCATGTTATCGTATAATCTTCAAAAGCTCATAGGTCTTGGTCTGCCACCACGCATTATCTATAATCCGAGAGATTTGTAGGCGTGGGATTTTAAAATTGTCGTTCAGGTAATATAGTTTTAAATATATTGCTGTCTTTCTTTTTCGTTCTGATAGAAAAACTTTCTGGTATCAAATAAAGGTAGCAGACTTTACTGCCTGCCACCTTATAATATCATTTTATACCAAAATGATTTTTGAATTAGTCCAAAGATTCATAATAAATAATGTCAGAGTTCAAGGCGGAAAACACAGACATAGCCGTAGCTATGGCGAGTATTTCTAACGAAGAAATCGGATATTTTTTAATAAAGATTGGACTAATTTGAATGTCACTTTGGTATTAATCTGCTTTTACAAATCTTATCGTACTGCTTGTATGTATGCCTTTGGCATTGGTTGACTTTAAAAAGTATATTCCGTTGTTAAGATTGGAAATGTCTATCTGCCCATTCCGGTCATGCTGCTCTTGTGATAATACTAATCTTCCATATATGTCGTATATATTGATACGGGTATTCGGTTGTGATAGTACATACAAAAGGTCAGACACAGGATTTGGATATATAAACAAATCAGTAGGAGTCGTTTCAGCCAATACTTCATCATTGGTGGAAGTCACGAAAGCATCGGGGATAAAGTCACCTTTTTTAAATGCTGCAATACTCGTTGCATAGGCTGCATTGTCAATTTTATATATACGATCCTCATCTTTGTAATATGCTGTTTCGGTTAGAAAAACGATGTCTTTATCTTTGTATCTGAAAAAATTAGTGACTTGTGCAGCACGCAAAGTATCTTCGATTGGGTGCTCCCGGATAAGTGTAACATTAAAATCTCCATAACACTCATAGAACTCAATTGCATTAACGTTTGGCGAACCGTAAGGACTAATATTATTCAATGATTGTACACCTTTGAATTTGTTGTCATTCCAATCATAGATACCACCTCTGTCAATTCTGAATCTTACCTGATTTAATATATTTCCTTTTTTATCTGTGATCATCTGCAATATGTGCTCAAAAGGATACGTTTCGTCTCCTACAGTTCGCCATACAGATATCAGTATTTTACTTTTGTCAGGTGCCACACGCAGGTATGGTAATTGAAAGCCGTTGCTTTCTGGAAGTTGTATCGATACTTCTCCGATAGGCTTTAATCCGCCCGTAAGATATTTTAATAAAACGGTATTACCATAATCATCGTCATCATATCTTTGCTCTAACATGACCATGGAATCTTTCCCAATCGGTGCTATACTAAGCTCACTAAGAAAACCTGTACTACTATCATAGAGCATTGTATCGGGGTCACTGATCAGTGTACCTGTATGGTCTAAGGTAAATGATTTATATGCGAATTTTACGTCGGTATTAATTTTCTCTATGATACTGTATTGTCCCGGTACCGCATCAGACAAAATATTAAATTTAAAAAGTTCATAGTTTGTCTGATAGGCATCAGGGTCATCAAAAGACCTGTGCTTTAAGGAGATAAAATTGCCTGTCGCTATATCATAAGTCCGGTGATATAAAATTAAATCGTCAAACCAATGTCTATCGTTATCAGTAGTGTTGATCCGTTTTTGTCCGGTAATGACCAATTCGTTATTGTTATTTATAGATAATAATCTCGGTATTTCAATATGCCCGGTGTCTCTGAGAAAGACTTGCTGCCTCCACTTAAATAGACCCGTATCCAGATCAAAGCAGGAAATATAATAATTTCCAAACCTGCCAACATTAATTCCAATGGAATTGTGATGTATCATAAAAATATAGTCATCATATATCAAAGGCTCTATCGTCAATAAATCGCTAAAACAGTTGTAACCGTCACTATCGTAGTCTCTGAATACAGGATCGTGAAATGTTGTATGGTATATAGGAGCTATATCTTTAAAAGTAATCTTTTCGAAAGGCATTTTGGGAGCAAATTGTGCCTGTAAGAGCGTAGAGATAAAAAGAACTGTAAAAGTAAAGTAATGTCTAAACATAATGCATACTTTAAAAAGGATAAAGTAATTAAGTAATCTTTTTAAATTGCTATGGGAGATACTAAAATTGTGTGTCATATCTTTATTTCACACTTACTAACATACATATTAATTGGTACAAAGTCTGGATACCTACCTCTGTGTTACCATTTTACTATCACATTGGTTTAACATTATGGAAAAGTACGAATATTTGTGGCACTATTAATGTGGATTTAATAAAATATTAACAATGTTCAAATCCAGGGAGTTCCTAAAGATAAGTTTTTTCAAAAAAAAAAATAACATTTCTTCATAAGATGAAATCCTAAAGCGGTTAATTGATACAATGATTGGTTTATTTTAAGAGTTATATTGATGATTTGGTATTAAAAAACTGACAATTTCAGCGCCTGATTCTTCCCGTTTTTTATCCACCCAAATACACCCATTTTTGGATGAAATTTTGATTTGTTTTGAAGCCCAATTTTTTCAGAAAAATGTTAAAGTGACGC
>JAIXKS010000043.1 GCA_026928325.1 Chitinophagales bacterium
GCATTTAATTAATAATGACGGAAAAGTTGCATTTATGACTTGAATCCGCCATATATAAAAACTATATATCATTCATTCTCAATTTGCTCATTTTTCGCAAATAAATGCTTGGCTTACAGTTTGTATCCTTGACCGTATCGTTCGAAAGACTTATTATCAAATTATTATATACTATAATTATTTATACTTATAATAACGCTTTGATTGCAGAAAACGTCCAATTATTCAGGATAAAAAAACTTAGGCTCAGGACAAAAAAACACAGATACAACAATTATCAAGCGTGAATTTCACCCCAAACTAACCATGGTCTGCTTTCAATAAATTGAGATAAAAATTTGATACAAAGTACATAGAGATGTACCTCATGCGGCACCTATATAATTGCAATTTCAATTACACATCTTACCATAACAACAATAGTTGTAATGATAGAAATTTACAATACCCAATAAAAAATGTTGTACTAAATCCTGCTATGGATTAATCAATGTATTATCCGCTAGATCCAGGTTGTCGTGGTGCGATCCAACTTGTTGTAAGCGCAACAACATCTTATCCCGCACGTCAAAATAATTTTGTAATTGACTAGCATCTAGAGGTTGTGGTGCTGGCATTTTTTCCTTTAAGTGATTTACTTGCTTACCATTTTTCCAAAATCTAAAACATACGTGAGGACCTGTGGCAAGACCTGTTGCGCCAACATAACCGATGGTTTGACCTTGCTTCACTCTAGTACCCGATTTAATGCCTTTGGCAAATTTACTCATGTGTAAATATTGTGTTTCATACACCTTATCATGACGAATCTTAACAAAATTGCCATTTCCGCTGCCGTAAGCTGCTGCGGTAACAACGCCATCGGCTACTGCACGGATTTCTGTTCCATAAGGTGCCGCATAATCTGTACCTAGGTGTGGGATAGTTTTACCTTTGATCGGATGGAGTCTTCTCATATTGAAGCTAGAAGATATTCTACTAAATTTAACCGGGGCTTTCAAAAATGTCTTTCTTGCCGGTCTTCCTTCAAAATCCAGATATCCATCATAGTCATCAGACTTATACAAAACAGAGTAGCTCGTATTATTAGCTGTAGAATAACTTGCAGCCAATAAACGACCAATACCTATATATTCACCATCAATATATTTTTTTTCAAAGATGAGTTTAAACTCATCATTTTTTTGTGTGTGATAGAAGTCCACGGATGTAGAAAGGGCTTCTTCCATTTTATCAATAATAGAATTATCTACACCTATTTTACTTAAAGACTGCCAAAGAGAAGATTCTATAGACCCGTAGGCTACCTCTTCGCATATTTCGATATCGTGATCAATTAGTGCTACTTTTACATCATCTCTAAGATCACAAACAAAATAGGAATATTTATTGGGTTCGTAAACAAAAGCTATAGGTGTATCATCGCATTCGCTTCGTTTGATGATATGATATTTTGTACCTGGTTTAATACTTCTAAAATTAAAAATATCCTTTGCCTCATTTTCTATAGACAAAATCAAATTGGAATTTAATCCGCACGAACTAAGTATATTACTAAAAACTTCATTCTTTTTGATGACATCCTCTTGAATATACACAGAATCAATAGGAAATCCGAACTTCATCACAGACCCTCGGGCTATTGTTTCTACGTCAACTTCACTGCTATCTTTACTAGATTTTTTATCTAAATGATACCCAATAATGACCGCTGTAGCAATGAAAAAAGAAACAAAAACGTCTTTGTAAGACTTTTTAATCTTACCTAAATTGAATGGTGTAAGGCGCAAAATAAATAAGGTTTACGGTTTATTAAATCTCGGAAATTTTCTCTTTTGTCGCAAAGACAGCGCAAGTTAATACACACATATTAAAACACCAAAAATAAAATGTTAATATTTGCAAATATACTTGATTTAATGAGATAAAAAGTAAATCCTAATCTTCATTTTCCGATAAATTGACTAATCACATATCCAACATCTTTAATGTATATTATTTTTGGAAATAATCATTTATACCCATCTATTTGCGGAAACAAGGACGGCTGTATGCGAAAAAGTATAGCATCAAAAATTACGACCCTAATTTTTTTGAATTTTTATGATTCCAGAAGATTTTAACACTTAGGGCTTCCCGAGTTCAAATCCAACGACTCCGCAAATCAACAGTTAATTACACATTTAAACTTATAAACGATCAAAACTGACTTATTCAATACTATCCCTTACCTTTGTCTTCCAATTAGCCTTATTACAACATGCAAAAGACGCTTAACTGTAACGGTAAAATCGTATCCTTAAAAGAACCTTTAGTTATGGGGATTATCAATCTCAACAATGACTCCTTTTATGAAGGTTCGAGAAGTATTACCCTATCGTCCACTTTAGAGATGGTCGGGCAAATGCTCAAGGATGGTGCTGATATCATCGATATTGGCTATATGTCAAGTAAACCTGGTTCGATAATATCGCACCCAGAAGAGGAAGCTGAGGCAATATCAATAGTTGTAACAAACATCAGACAAAAATATCCAGAAGTCTTAATCTCTGTTGACACCTTACATAGTCTTGTCGCTCAGGCCGCAGTAATCCATGGAGCGGATATGATTAATGATATTTCGGGCGGTAGTTATGATGCAGCGATGATGCAAACGGTTGCTGCTTTGCGCGTTCCTTTCATCATGATGCACATGCAAGGACTTCCGTCAAATATGCAGGATAATCCACAATACAACGATGTCGTTTATGAGGTATTGGTTTCACTAAAAGATCGCTTGTTACTTGCCCGAGAAAAAGGCATCGTGGATGTCATTATCGATCCGGGATTTGGATTTGGGAAGACGGTCCATCACAATTTTTCACTATTAAAGCATCTCAGTACCTTCAAGATCTTGGACGTTCCAATCTTAGCCGGGTTATCACGAAAATCCATGATTTGGAAGACGCTTCAGACGACGCCTGACCATGCCTTAAATGGCACAACGGCACTCCATTTTTATGCTTTACAACAAGGAGCTAACATTTTACGGGTGCACGATGTGAAAGCAGCGGTAGAATGTATTCAACTCTATAAGGCTTTGATGCAAGCAGATTAAACTCTTGTTCGGACAGTTCTTTGTTCAATGCGTTTTTCATAATTTTTTCCTTCGAAAATATGCTGAACAAAGATACCCGGTATGTGTACAAAATTTGGATCTAAAGAACCTACTGGTACCAATTCCTCCACTTCTACGACCGTAACTTTTGCAGCTCCGCACATGCAAGGATTAAAATTTCTAGCTGTACCTTTAAAGATAATATTACCGGCTTCATCTCCTTTCCATGCTTTTATGATGGCATAATCCGCCTTAAAAGCTTCTTCCATAACGTACATTTTGCCATTAAACGCTCTAGCTTCTTTACCTTGTGCCACTTCAGTTCCATATCCTGCCGCTGTAAAAAAAGCGGGAATACCCACTTGTGCAGCTCGGCATCGCTCGGCTAATGTACCTTGCGGCACCAAGTCCACCTCTAGCTCTCCACTCAACATTTGTCGCTCAAACTCATCATTTTCACCAACGTAAGAGGCAATCATCTTTTTAATTTGTTTGCGTTGCAACAAAAGTCCAAGGCCAAAATCATCAACACCTGCATTGTTTGAAATACATGTCAACTCTTTGACGCCACGATCCCTGAGATAAGTAATTGAATTTTCAGGAATCCCACAAAGCCCAAATCCACCTACCATTAATGTCATACCATCCTGAACACCAGCAAGGGCTTCTTCAACTGAATTTACTTTTTTGGAAATCATAATCACTTGGTTTGAATGGCAAATTTAAAATAAATAGTTATATAATCCTAATTTCTTTTCAACAGCTTTGTCAAATGCAAAGATTCAACCCGAGTTACTCATTCAATACCCTATGATGCAATCGGGGCTGAACTCAACAATTTTTCGTACTGAATCAGGCTTAAAATTTGATATAGGAACAAAAAAAAGACCCCCTTCGACTTTTCGAAGTGGGGTCCCATCCCAAAAACAGTAAAAATCTTTATAGAAAAATTATTCTATTACTACCATCTTTCTAGTTGCTTTAAAGTCTCCTGACTCCATTGTGTAGTACAATACACCTGTAGCACCTAGTTCGTGCTTGCTAATTTCTACGCTATTGTAGCCTTTAGCAAATTGTTGATCGATCACCTTCAAGGTCTTACCGGTAACATCATAGATGGTGATAGTTACACCAGCAGCCTGTGGTAATTCAAAGCCAATCGTTGTAGAAGACTTGAATGGGTTAGGTGTGTTCTGATATAGTGCAATATCACTTGTTCCTCTGTTCTCAACCTGAAGGGTAACATTCATAACATTGAAATCAGCATCATAAGCCTCAGCTTTTGTGATTTCAGAAGTAATCATAAGACCATTGTCAAGTGAACCATCTGCTTTCGCTTTCAATGTCACAACAATTACCTGATCTCCTTTATCTAAAACCATAGTTTGCGCTTGGTTATAAGATACAGTAACAATACCTTCGCTCAATCTTGTAAATCCAAAGTTATTATCTGTAATACCAGCCAATGGGCTATTGATGGCTTCAAGGCTAAATAACTCACTGTCAAAGTTTATAGTAAACTGGAATCCAGCTACACCTACCTGATTTGTCAAATAAACAGGAACTTCAATAGTCTGACCTTTAGCAAATTTTTGTGCTGTAATAGCTAATGACATACTCTCAGCAGATCTTGGTGCAAGATGGCGATCATCAGCATTAGCTTCTGCAGTTTCGTTAACGTCACCAATCTTCACTGCTACGAAGTCAACCGTTGCATTAGATTGAATCTTGTCTAGATAGTATTCCATTGGTAAATACTCGCTTTCCGCAGTTGAAGGATCTTGGAATTGATAAGATTTATCAAATATCTTCCAAGAATCATTACTTGCAAACGAATCTGTTACTCCAAGGATTAACTTTCTCAAGTCAGATAAGTCACTTGCTGAAATTCGCTTGTCATTATTGACGTCTGCTGCAACCATCTTGTATCCACTATCTAAGTGCTCGATATCGAGGATGTGTCTCTGAATATGAACAATATCCAGTGTAGAAATACCATTCATGTAATCATCTCTCTTTCTAGGAGCAATCACATAAGTTCCGCCCTTAGCTACTTTATTAAACTGATAGAACCCATCATTTGCTGTTAGCATATTAAATTCAGAACCTTCTAGTTCAACAAGCACATCTTTTACAGGCTTATTAGAAGTATTTGTTATTGTTCCACCTACGATGAGTGAATCAAGATTACAAACATTCTGGTTGTCCTGGATTGTGATAAATGTTGAACAATAGTCTTGGATTAATTCACCGGAAGGTGTAAGAACTCCTGCATAAACATTTACATTCTGTCTTCCTAAATCGTCACAAGTAAATACGCGACCATTCTTCTTAACTACATCACCTGATTTATCTAAGTACATCGGCTCAAAAGAGAAGAACACTTCATATCCACATGGGTGGCTACTTCCATTGTCAAAGTCAGAAGCCCAGATTTCAACCATTCCGCCATTGCCCATAGGCATCAAGCTTGTTGCCAATCCATTGATACAGTATGGAGTAGGTGCTTTACAATTTGAGATTGTAAATTCTTTAGTACATGTCGTCAAGTTACCACATCTGTCTTCAAATCCCCATACAATTTTATGGGTACCTATTGGATAGTTGCGACTTGCATTTACAGAGTTAATTCTATTTTGTGAAACGGTCGCTGTTCCAGATTTTGAGTACCTTGGGTCGAAAGAGCTGCTACCATTTAAAAATACTTTATAAGAATATCTAAGTTCGTCTGTACAATCATCCGTTGCTGTTGCGATAAGTTCAATATATCCTTCTTGACAATTCGGATCATAGGTACACACCGATTGATAATCACATCCTGAAAGAATCACAGGTTTATTTCTATCAGAGACCATAATCACCTGCGTATGAGTCCATTCAGTATAAACATGTCCACCACCTTCAACTTCGCGATAGTTACACCAATCAATCACTGTCCAATATCTCAATATCTTGAAGCAAGCTTCTCCGGCACCATTGTTAAAGTAGAATACCTTATCTTCATATTGTGCACCTACCAAAGAGCAAATATTATTTGTTGATAAATCCGGTCTTCCTAAAACATCAGGGCTAAACTTAGGGTCATTTGGATTCTCACATCCCTCTAATGATAAGTGATCTTCTGGCCATCTTTCTTCAGTCATGGTAAATGTCTTACTAGGAAGCACGTCAATGACTTGAGTACAAGTAGCAGTACGTCCACCTGGATCAGTAGCTGTAAAGTTTCTTGTGATTCTACCGATTCTACAGCTATTAATATCAATGATTGAATCCGTAGTGATTCGGATATTATCACAATTGTCAAAAGCTACAGGCCATCCGAAAGATTCAGTAAGTTTTGCTACATCAAAGTAGTTATCACAATGAACCGTTTGATCTGCCGGACAAACCATGGTTGGTGGCATTTTATCCTGGATAACAGCATTGACCATACAATCATTAAAGTTACCGGATTTGTCGATTACTCTGAATGTAACCATTTGTGGCTCCTTACCTACATCTTCACAACAGAACAATGCGCCAGTAGAGAATCCACATGGGTTCGTGATTTCTATTACAAAATAATATTCATCCTCATCACTACAAGTAAATCCATTAAAATCATACCACTTTCCATCACTGTCGAATACCATTGCAAACTCTCTGCCAGGTATATCTAAAGAAAATCCTCCCCAATTGGTATATGTAGATTTTTCACCACTTTGCCATTGGAAATCATAGGAACTTTTACTTCTATTTCTAAAGCCAATTAGATAATTTTCGTGTAATTTCCAATCTTGAACTCTATTATAAACCCATTGATCTTCTTCTGCGCTATTGATTGCAACCACATAACCACCCATTGCAGCCGCTGTTTTATATGCGATGCCTGGTCTTGTCTTATATTTAGACATATAGTAGTAGTGCGGTTGAGTCTTTCCTATATTAGTAAACTCTCCTAAATATGTGAAATTAGGGAAAGTAGGCGTCGGACATGGCAAACATCCAGGGAACATTCTACTTACCAACATCATTTCTAAAGCACAATCATCGTAACTACCTTCGTCAAAAGAAGTAGCTGGTACCCAAGCCTGTCCATTAGTAGTTAAACCTACTACCGTGTTTTGGTCGCAAATAGCTACTGGCGGTGTATTATCTTTTACTTCAACAGTAAAAGTAAAGGTTGATTGATTTTTACATCCATCATAAGCTGTATATGTAATCGTATTACATCCTATCGGAAGTACGATAAATCTATCAGAGTCTGTAGTTTTAGCACCTTTCAAGAATCCACCCGGGTAGGTTACATCATAAGAAAGATTTAAACTGCAATTGTCAGTCAATGTAGGCTTAGGCAATTTAAATAAACCTTCACAAGTCAAACCATTAGTAGTGGCTTCATAATAATCTTTTACATTAGAAATCACTGGTGGCTTAGAATCTATAATTTCAATAATCTGAACCAACTCAATATAACGAGTTACACAATTTTGCCATTCTAAGATTTTCCATGTACGCATGATTTTCTTAACACACTTCACTTCCGGAAACTCTACATCATCAAACGTTACATAAATATCACACTGATTATTTATATCAGGATTAAGTTCTATTGCTGGCGCAATCGGTCCACTAAAGTTGCTAACCATCAATTCTGTCCATCTTCTATTATTGTCTGTACGAATTATAAAGCAAAATTCTTCACCTTGAAGGATATTCACGCCATTAACAGTTCCACTTTGCGGTGTTGCTCCAGTACCGGTTCCACCAGTAGTTAGATTAACCCATCCGCCACCTTCGACTCTATATTGTGCATGGTCTCCATTAAAATTACCCGGAGGTGGTGATCCTTGCATAGATGCAAGCCAATCAAATGAGATGACGCCATCAGCTACTGCATTAAAGCACAATTGAGCACCCATACCAGATGAAGTACCAGGATCAGTACCTCCATTCAATCTCAAATTGCCATTAACAGGGTTGACATCAACCGTACCGGCTCCTCTTGTAGAAGGTAACCATGCGTGGAGTGAAGGTACGCCTGTACCATATAAAGAACCGATCGCTGTCGGAGATGGATGTCCCGCATAAGGTCCTGACGCGATTTTAGCATAAGGATCGTCACATTCTAATTGCACATTTTTAATGCCAATCAAATTCTCTAATGAAAGAGAAGTAACATAAATATAAACCGTACAATCGGTTTCAGAAATATTTCCTGATTCATCAATAGCTCGGTAGTTTCTAATGATGAGTTTCAACGTATCCGGACCTGCAAACAAGTCAGGCCTGTCACATTTGTTGATAATCATCTCTTCACTAACCTGATAAACTCGAGGAGCATGACAATTGTCATAAGCCTCAGGTATAAAACTTCCTACCGCTGGACAAATAGTCACAATGGTATCTGGCTTTTCGCTTACCCATCTTGGCTTCATTTTATCCTCAACCTTAATAGTCGTCCAACAAGAGTTGGTTCCATCGGCATTCAAAACCTTACCGTATATCGTTTTGTCGATATATAGATAGGCGTCATTAAATACAGCTTCACCGATTCCGGAAGCGATAATGCCGCCAGTCGGTGTTTTCATTAAGATTACTTGAGCTCCCGCAAGACCACCACAAGTAGAGCCATCTGCGAGTAAGCTACTAGCTGTAACAACAGCTCTACAGCTATCGTCAACAGAAAGTTGAATAGCGCCATGACATGCACATGACGGAATCTGAGCAAGTGCAGATGACATGGACACTATTGAAAGTCCAACTACTAAACTAAAAAGTTTAATTATCGAACTGAAACGTGTTAAATTGAATTCATTCATGAGATCCAAATTTTGAGTTTTAAAAAATAATTTTACTGTTATGGGGTCAGCGGTATGTCAAATACACTTCAACCCAGTAACGTCTAAGGTTAAAAAAATACAAAAGCTATTGAATGCTTTTATCTCGTTTGGATCTAATTCAAATCTTAGGTTGGAAAAAAATACTTAAACAGGTATATAAATCATATACGACCTAGGTATCACTATATACGCATTATAAAAAACGTATATTTGTTACTCTAATAATTATAGGCTATTACGTTCAAAGGTTGTTTAGTAATTGAAGGTTCCAGAATAGTTTCTCACGCTATTCCGATGCAAAGATAGAGGCAGTTATACATAAAAAAAAAATTTAATATAAAAAAATACATATATTTTTGAACATAACTTATATAATTCTATTAATCAATAGTTTACAAATTAAACAAATTATATATACCAAATGATTTTTTATATCAAATATTGATTTTTTATAATATATAAAGCATAAATAGGTTTTACAACGCACTATAAATTAACCAATTATAGATAACATAAATATCTATTGTGTATAAAAGCTTATTTTAGCTTTTAGAATCAGGATTTTTGTCCGTTTTAGAGCTGTGAAGTGCGCATGAAGTCTGCTTGCATTTACCATAAAGGTTCAATGAATGATGGGTAATTTCAAAACCGAGGATGTCTCCCATCATGGATTTAATTTGTTGAATGCGCGGATCGCAAAATTCTAGAACCTCTCCACAATCCAAGCAGATGAGGTGATCATGTTGTTTAAATCCATAGGCCTTTTCATATTGTGCTAAGTTTTTACCAAATTGGTGCTTGGTCACCAAATCACAGTTCGTTAGTAGTTCGAGGGTATTATATACGGTAGCGCGACTAACTCGATAGTTTTGATTCTTCATGTGAATATACAGCGCTTCCGCATCGAAGTGGTCATTCCTCCTATATATCTCCTCTAGGATGGCATAGCGCTCGGGTGTTTTCCGCAAGGAATATTTTTCGAGATGAGAAGTAAATATTGTTTTTACTTCAGAAACTATTTCTTCTATTTTATCAGGTGCGCTTGTCATAGCCATGTATTTAATTAAAAGACTTATCAGATCGAACGACCGAAGATATACCCGGCAATTTCTCTAATGATTGTACAACGAGATTTAACTGGTCTTTGTTTAATACAGCAATACATATCCTTCCTTCGAAAAAGCCTTCCCTACCCTCTATACTAAACGATCGAATATTAACGGCCAGCTTATTGGATAGTTCATTGATCAATGCTTGAATGACACCGATACCCGAGTCAATACCCGTCACGACCAATTCCACAACAAAGGTTGTCGATATTGTTCCGACCCAATCCGCTTTAAGAACGCGATAGCCATAATTGGCCAATAAGTTGGTTGCATTCGGGCATGATGACCTATGAATTTTCAATCCTTCCTTAGATGTCAAGTAGGCAAATATACTATCACCCTGCACCGGATTACAACAACTCGCCAATGAATACTGATACATATCCGCAGGTTCTCCATTGACCAAGATCATGGATTTATTTTCTTTAAGCGGCTTTTGAATCTTCTTGAGCTCTGAAGATATATCTTCTATTTTGGTATCTGGGGTGATCTCATCTTTGCGGAAAACAATTTTTCCACTTTCGATATCATAATTTTTAATATCTGAAACCCGAATTTCGCCTTGCGCAAGTGCATAGAAGTAATCGATACGGCTCTTAAACCCAAAATGTCGAGCAATCACATCCACATTTTCTTCAAAATCTATTTTTAGATTTTTTAGCTTTCGCTCGAGCGCCTCTTTTCCAAACTCTCCTACCTTTCTTCTATCCTCCTTGGTGGCAGATCGAATTTTAGCTCTAGCCTTTCCGGTGATGACCATCTTCAGCCAATCTTCAGTGGGTTTTTGATTTTTATTCGTTATGATTTGAATTTGATCTCCATTATTCAACTTATATCCCATAGGTACAAGCTTATTGTTGACCTTTATAGCCGTCGTATGGTAACCTACATCGGTATGTATTTCGAATGCAAAATCCAAGGCTGTAGCACCTTTAGGCAAAACGCGCATTTCACCCTTTGGCGTATAAACATACACCTCTTCGTCAAATAAGTTGGTCTTAAAGTCTTTGATAAACTCCATAGTATTGGTCTCCTTGGTATCCAGGATCTCACGGACATTATCTAACCATTTATCAAAAACATTCTCTTGCTTCTTTATTCCTTTGTATTTCCAATGCGCTGCAAAACCTCTTTCGGCAATATCGTCCATTCGTTTCGTCCGGATTTGAACTTCTACATAACGACCTTTAGGGCCAATCACCGTAGTGTGTAGCGATTCGTAGCCATTACTTTTCGGGGTTGTCACCCAGTCTTTCAAGCGCTCGGGAATCGGTTTATATACATCCGTGATAATAGAATAGATTTGCCAGCAGAATATTTTTTCTTTCTCAACGGGAACATCAACGACTATTCTAACTGCAAATATGTCGTATATCTCCTCAAAGGTTACATTATTGTTCTTTATTTTATTTGCAATAGAGGAGATAGCTTTACTTCTACCCGATACTTTAAACTCAGCTCCCAAATGTTGAAGCTCTTCCATCACCGGCGCAATAAAGTCTTGAATATAAGCATTCCTATCAGAATCCGAATCTATCAATTTATTGCTTATCTCTTCATATAACTCAGGGTCAGAAATCTTTAGGCATATATCTTGAAGCTCAGTTTTCATATTATAGAGACCTAAACGATGAGCTAACGGTGCATAGATATATTCCGTCTCAGCAGCAATCTTTAGTTGCTTATGTCTGGCTTGAGCCCCAATCGTTCTTAGGTTATGCAAACGGTCCGCCATTTTTATTAATACGACCCGTACATCGACCACTAGGGTACTCAAAACCTTTTTGAAGTTTTCGGCTTGAGGGCTTTCTACTTCATCCATATTATTATAGCTACCATCCAATTTTGTCAAGCCATCCACGATAAGCGCCACCTTCTCACCAAAGATACCTCGGATCTCATCTAGGGTAATCGGTGTGTCTTCGACGACGTCGTGCAACAAAGCGCAAATCACCGCAGTAGGTCCTAAACCTATTTCTTCAAAACAGATTCGGGCGACTTCAATCGGGTGAAAGATATATGGCTCTCCTGATTTTCTTCTTTGGTACTTATGTGCATCAACCGCTAGATCATAGGCCTTTTCAAGCATAATGATGTCTTCGGGCTTGGTACTAAATTCCATAACCTTGAGTAGATTATCAAATTTCTCTCGTACCTGAACTAATTCTTCTTCGCTATATGAAACTCCAATAGGCATATCCAACAATAAACTTTATCACAAATATTGCAAATTTGATTGAAAAAACTAAAATAATCTTTAAAAAAAATAAATTGAACCTGACTTCTCAAGAAAATCAAATTGGCTTCCGCTATATGATTTAATTAAAATTTGCATCTTGCCGATATTAATTTCTTTCTTCCATCTACTAAAAACTGTAAAATGAATATATTTATCAAGACTTCTAGTGCTCTGTCCACAAAAAAAACTTAATGAAATGTCGTTCTTTTTATAGACAGAGCACTAGTAAAACGGCAATGCTACCATGTCCGAATGGGAACGAGAAACTCGTCTCAATTCCGCAAGATATCTTGAAACACCACTCAATTGAATACCTTATAAAATCCTGAAAACACAATTACGCTAAAGATAATTATTCTTTACTTTCATGTTCTTCTATCACCGACAAGGCTGCTTCAACATCGGCTTCATGTACCTTGATAATAAATTCATTTTCGATGGGTAACGTAGTATTCATCTCCGTGATGCTGAAAGCTTGGATACCGGCTTCTTTAAGTGCTGCCATCAATATTTCACCCATTATATGGTCTTTATATTCTCGAATTGTAACAAAATTTTCAGTAATCATAACACCTCCTTTTATGTTAACAACACATTTAATATAGTGGTAGTTCCTAAAATGCTTGCTTATTTTCGGATTTACACCATTTAAGGTATTCCTAATGAGGAAATTGTTTTTTAAAAGAGAAAAACTATCACATAGGCAAAATGCACAAGTAACGAGTTCATGTTAATATTCCCAAAGTACATATTTCCTTTCGTCAAATGGATAGATACTATCGTCACGTTAAGCTTTGCGTTCGTGTAATATGCAGTTTTATTTGTATTAGATGCAATACTTTTGAGTGAACAAAATAATTGATTTGTCATGAAACTCAAAAGACTAAACTTAATTTTGATTGTGATATTATATCAGATCACTTTACAAGCACAAAGCTTGAATGTTGTCCATTCTCTTTTTGAGATTGATAGAAGCAAGACTGAAATAAGAAATAACGAAAAAGAAGAAATCTTCTTAAAAATTGACGACAACTTACTTAAATCCATGAGAAATAGCCAGGACTATATGTTATATTTAACGATCCCGGATTTGAATGGTGATTTCCTTCAACTTGAATTATCGCGGCATAATATCTTTAGTGAACATTTTAAAGTAACATTAGAATCAGGCGCTAAATTTGTAGGAGATGTAGGCATCCATTATAAGGGAATAATTAAAGGTGACCCTACTTCCTTAGTGGCTATTAGTGTCTTTGAGGATCAAATCTCGGGGTTTATTTCGTCCGAAATAGGTAATTTTATACTAGGCAAAATGAAGAACAATCAAGAGTACGTTCTTTATAATAACAAGATTTTAAATGGGAAATTAAGTCGAAAATGTTTGGTAAAAGACGACGATTATGAAGGTGTTCATTTTGCTCCTCAAGGAAATAATAGAAATACAAAAACGGTATTTAATTATATTGAAGCAGATTATGATGTGTATCAGGCGTTTGGGAATGCAAATTCAGCTGTTCAATATATGGCATCTTGTTTAAGTCAGGTTTCTATAATCTTTGATAAAGAAAGTATCGATTATAGAGTAAGTGAAATTAAAGTTTGGGATCAACCGAGTCCATTTGTGCCTGGTAATGACGATTATCCTGCCTATCAATACCTTGTGTCTTTCAGAAATTATTTAAATCAAAGAGGAGGTTTTAATGGAAATCTTGCTCATATCATAACAACGCAAAATATTGGAGGAGGACTCGCTTCAGGAATAGGAACACTATGCAATACAAGCACTTATGAAAACGCCTTGGCTTTACCTCTTATGGGCGATTATCAAACATACCCTACCTTTGCATGGGATACGGGAGTATGGGCTCATGAATCAGGCCATGTGATGGGGTCTTATCATACACATGCATGTAAGTGGAATGGAAATAATACTCAGATTGATGACTGTGCAAGCTTATATTATTATAATAAGGGAAGTTCTATTGAGGACCTTGAGGGAGCGGATTGCTTTAATCCAAACAACCCAATAATACCATCAAATGGAGGATTTATTATGAGTTACTGCGATAACTATCCTGATGTTGGGGTTAATTTATTACTTGGATTTGGGAAGCAATCTGGTGATGCAATCAGAAACTTAGTAAATGCAGCGCCTTGTCTTTCAACTACAGGAACATCGGGTTTGACTGTGACACCAAGTCAGCTTATTTTTCCTGCCAAAGGTGGTTGCTTAAATCTAGAAATTGAAGCAACAGGCAATTGGGCCATAGCTTTTGACAATAACTATCCTCCGACATTTTTGAGTCAATTTCCTGCAACCTCTGGTAATGGAAATGCAACAATAACACTTTGTGCTTTCCAAAACACCTTGCCCGTAACATTAGGGTTTCCGATGTATATCACAGATGGTGTCGATATTATCACGATTGAAGTTTACCAAGAAGGCGTAAACGAGCCTACAGCTCTTTTCTATCCCGACGACAAGGCCATTGCTAAAGCAGATGGGGAATTTATAAGTCGGCTCATTTTGACAAATACAGATTGGAAATTGATACAAAATCCTTATGACACTTGGGTTACCATTAAATCTCCTAAATCAGGAACAGAACACAATGATTTTAATATAGAAGTTGCTAAGAATTCCACCGGGCTCAATCGATATAGTCGAATCGGCTTGGTTTATAACAATGCACTTGACACAACCTATTTTATAGTTAGCCAACCGGCTAAAGACGCTGGTTATCTTAATGTACCTTCCGAATTTACAGCAGCAGTGGATGAGTTGCAGTATCAATTCAATATATATTCAGATTTAGAATGGGAAGTGAGCAGTATCTCTGCAGGATGGCTTGAAATCAGTCCATCAAAAGGAAAAAATAACGGCCAAATCATTGTGACCGTCAAGCGAAACTCAGAATCTTACGAAAGACAAGGCGAAATCACCTTTACTGGAAAGTTACCTTCAGGAAATATTAGCAAAGTGCTCAAAGTAAATCAACTCAAATTGCGTTCAGTTGACGAAGTGACCAAGTTTAATGTTTACCCAAATCCAAGTTCTGAGTTAATAAACGTTCAGTTTTATTCGGGTGAATTATCACCATTTAGCCTCATGATGTACTCTTCAGAAGGTAAGCTTGTCCAGGTACTTGAACAGGATAAAACAGTAGTCGGCGTTTTTAGAGGTTCGTATTCTCTTGAAAATTTAACACAAGGATTTTATACGCTTGCGCTCCACACAAAAGATGGTATCATACGCAAGAAAATCATTGTCCAATAAATAGGCTTACGTTTAAAAATCTTACAGAACTTTAAAATTGAATATAATGAAAAATATATTTTTATTGGTGATTATGTTGACACTGTCAACTTACCAGCTATATAGCCAGATATATGTAGGCGCAAAAGTCGGATTGGCTCCTTCACTTTTATCCTATGAATCATTGCCCAATCATAAATCTGGTCTCACTTTTTTTAATCCGATGATTGGCGTTATGGCCGAAGTTCCGATAGTCTATGGTTTTTCGATTCAACCAGAAGTACAGTTTGTGAAGCGTAGTACCAATCTAAAAGCAATCACATCCGGAGATAAAGCCAAATCTGTTATTAAGCAAGGAGATTACTTCTCCGATTTTTCTCTGGATAATCTAGCACGGGAAGAAGATCACTATAATGGTTTCGCAGAACCTACGGAACAATTTCAACTCCCAGATTTGTATGAAAATATGAGTATCAACCTCAACTATTTAGAAGGGCATTTGATGTTTAAATATGAGTTTATAGGCGGTGGAAGTGGTCTTTATGTAGAAGCAGGTCCTTATTATGCCATTGGTATCGGTTCTAAAGGCACAAGCACTTTAGTTAATAGTAACAATAAGAAATCGGCAGACAAACAACTGACCAATATTGATGGATCTTTAACAGAAAATTATACCGACCTCATAAATTCATATACTGATGTTTATAAACTAAAATTTGAACCCTTCAAAGGTGATAAAGCAGAACATGTTTATAAAAAGTCAGACCTCGGATTGGCTTTTGGTGCCGGATTATACAAGGAATTGGGTAGTAGTCGAATGTACTTTGATTTGAGGGTATTAATGGGTTTACAGAATATGAATAACAAACCCAATACCTCCTCAACCATAAAAAGCAGGTCTGTGCAGATTTCTGCTACTTATCTTTTCCCTCTTGGGGAATAATTTTAAGATCAAATGATATCCTTATGAAATGCAAAAATTGTCATACGCAAAATAGTGATCATGCGTTGAAGTGTATCAATTGCAATGCGCCTTTGGACGGCTCTATGGTAATCGAAAAATCAGGCGCATCGAAACACGTTCAAGGTACAATTACCTGTAAAAATTGCAAAACATCTAATCCGGCTGATGCTTTAAAATGTATGAGTTGCAATGCTCCACTTGACGGCTCCATGGTATTGCAGCATACAGCCCGCGAGTCTGTAGGAATGGTCATGTGTAAGAATTGCAAAAATGCTAATCCTGCAAGTGCTTTAAAATGCCAACATTGCAATGCTCCTTTGGATGGCTCCATGGTAATACAGCCTGCTGGTGATACAAAGAAAAAACAGGAAGACTCGAAAATGTCAACAACAGCTTTTCATGAAAATAAGAGTAATGCAGTCATATGTTCTAAATGTGCGTATCCGAACCAAGCTATCGCCAAAACCTGTGTCAAATGCCACAGTCCATTGACAACAGCATCAGCCGACAAAAATGCGGGAGCACAAAAAACACAAAAAGCAGTCGTAAGTTCTGAAAAAGATCAGATGAATGCCACCATCAATCCTTGGGCAGAACAACCTGAAAAACCAATTATTTTTAACCTTATTCCATTGAAAAGCGACTTTTCTATATCTGGGGAAGCCATTGCACTTAATCACACCGAAAATACTCTAAATCGAGAAAATCTTGATCCGGGAAACGTGGCTATAACTTCTTCAAGTCAAGCCGTCATCTCGTATAAGGAAGGAAAATGGTATATAAAAGATACCAGTTCCTTAAAAACAACCTTTATCAAGGTACATGAAGAACAAGAACTCCAAGATGGAGATATCATACTAATGGGAAATAAATTATTTAAATTTTCTAGGGAATTATGAGTGATGCTATGTACATAACTGACCAATTCGGCCAAGCGTATCTTGACCAATTGAAAACTATCGATGGCTATCTTCTCGAAGATGTTTTGGGAGAAGGTCGGTTTGGTGTTGTGTATAAAGCGAAAAGAAAAGACAATGGAGCATCTGTTGCCATCAAGTTTTTAAAAACTTGGTCTGTACCTCAGTATGCCAAACAAAATTTAATCCAACGTTTTGAATTGGAATTTATGACGGGTCAGATCGAGAGTGACTATTTGATACATACTATAGAGATGGGCAACGCAGCTGAAATCCCATATTTTGTAATGGAATATTGTGAAGGTGGTAATCTCGAACGCAAGATTAATGCAGGATTATCCGCTGAAGAAGGTATAAACATAGCTTCCGGCATCTTGAAAGGACTGAATGCACTCCATAAAAACGGTAAAATACACCGAGATTTAAAACCCGAAAATATACTATTTGATAGTATGGGTCTCCCTAAATTATCAGATTTTGGTATTTCAGGACATATCAATATTCAGTTGACTGTAGTAAATCAGGATGATAAACCCGAACAAATCTTCGGTAGTTATGCCTATATGGCGCCAGAACAGCTATCGCCGACAAAAAGGAAAAATACACTTTTGCCTACTATTGACATTTTTTCATTTGGTGTGGTCTGTTATGAGATTTTCCATCAGTCACTACCTTTTGGAAGATGGAAGAGCCATGATGACATTGATCCATATATAAAGAGAGCCGCATCTGGAATCATCAGTCCATTCAATAATCACTTAGATAGCACATGGAAATCAATCATAGAAATGTGTCTTCAACCTGATAGAGAGGCTCGATTCCAAAATACAGAGGAAATATTGAATTTAATAGAACCGCGACCAGAAGCATATTCGGAAACCGTAACTCCAACTTTTACGCTTAGGGTGCTCGATGGAGAGGAATACGGAAGACAATATCATATTCATCTGAGCGATATATCGCATTTAGGGCGGCTAACCGAAGATGCTACCAATGAGATTAATATTAAAGAGACCATTACAAATTATATCTCTCGAAATCACGCCACTTTTGAACGCATCGACCAGTATGTCTATCTACGAGATGGTCAATGGAAAGAAGCCGATGGTTATTGGAAATATTCCAAAAATGGGACTTATGTCAATGGTGTCAAGATCATGAAAGAAGCAGGGCACAAGATGTATAAAGACGATATAATTACAGTAGGTAACACATCAATCAAAATTTTTTGACATTCAATAATTAAATAATATGAGACGATCCAAAGAAATCAACCTCATTAGTATCTCATTTATAGATATGCTTGCAGGCGCTTTAGGTGCAACAATACTATTATTTGTAATCGTACCTAAGGTATCATTTGCAGATCTTGAAAAGCTAAAAGCACTAGATTCCGTAGAGCTTTCCAAAGCGAATATGGACAGTATGCTTTTGAGATTGGAACATGTTGTTCCTGAAAATGATTATCAAGAGCTTCTACAGAGTTCGGCTGCATTACAAGCCTCTATTGAATCAATGACAGCAGAAATCCAAACGGTACAAAATGCACTCAACGTCAGGACACAACAATATAACAATGTCGCTTTAAAATACGATCGAGCCATGGAGACAATTAGAAAGCTTGAAAATGATTTAAAAACAGCTCCAAGTGCAGAACAATACAGTAAGCTTGCCGCAGAATTAAAAGCTGCAAAAGCAAAAATATCCAATCCGATGACTGTATCAAAAGCACCTCAAGCTAAATCAGAGCCTGCCACCATTGCGCCTCCTACTCCTGCCCAGCCATCCGCAACACCGGATGCAACACCTGGAAAAGGCGATGCTATTTTTGGTATTGACCCACCGCTCACTATAATGATTAATTGGGATGATAAAGATGATAAAGTCCACTTGTATATGCGACAGGCATCGACAAGTAATTGGGTCTTTTATCAAACCAAGAGAAGAAGAGCGAGTTTTGGAACTTGGGACAATAGTTTGAAAAAGTTGACTGCAAAACCATATGAAGCCATCGTACAGCGAGACGAATTAGTGCCTGGCACTTACGAATTATATGCCCAGCCCGCAAAAGCTAAATCTGGCAGTGTAGATGTTAGTGGTTTTATAGCCATGAAAGTAGGAGATAAACCCATCAAGAAGTTTAATATAGAATCCAAAAGCATTGGCGTATCAAAACCACCATATTCAAGTGGTTCTGGTTCTGATATAAAACTTGGTACACTCACAGTCTCTGAAGATGATATATTTTGGATGCCCAATCAATAATCAATAAATCGAATTTTAATTTTAACAAAAAATCTTAAATATCAAACAATGAATACTAGAACATCTAACCTAATCCTCACAGTCGTTTTGACAACGCTTATTGGTCTGATAGTTACCATTTCATATTCATATGCTCCCAATCGTATTTTGAAGCTATTAGGAGGTGAAATGCCTCATGGTGTCATTCAGTTAGTTACTTATTTCTTTTTCATATTCGGGATACTGGAGACAATTAGGCTTCAACGAAATGTAGATTTTCAGAAAAAAGGGTTAAACATGAGCCTTTTACCGGAAAAAGAGCAATTCGTTATTTCTGCAGATGAAGTTAACGATATCAAGCTAAAAATGGTCGATATGGAAAAAACAAACCCGTATCTTATCGTTGATATCATCAAAAAGGCTTGTACTAAATTTAGGTCTAATAAAAGTGTTAGCGAGGCATTGAGTATCGTTAATGCTCAGACGGATATCAACCTCAGAAACTCAGATACGGAACAAAACCTCATTAAATACTTTGCTTGGGCTTGTCAATCTGTTGGTTTAGTTGGTACAGTTATCGGTATAGGTTCTTCGCTCGGAGCTGCCAACCAAATCAGTAGTCAAGAAGGTATCGATTATGTTACGAGTCTATTGGCTGTAGCCTTTGATAGTACGTTGATGGCTTTGGCGCTTAGTATTATCCTCATGTATGCCTATAGTTTAGTTTCTGAAAAAATAGATAAGTTGCACTCCGACAATCAAACGTATGTCATTGAGAATTTGATCAACCGGATTTATGCTAAATAACCGTAAAATGATCTAACTGTGTTATTTCAATTCAATGCCATAATAGATGTAGGAATCACAAGAGAGGTGCAACAGGATAGCATCCTAGCGATTCCTCAGATCTTTCATGATAATGATGCACTAACGGACGATCATTATTACGATGACTCTAATGCAGCATTATTTGTTGTGGCTGATGGTATGGGCGGAGGCGTTCATGGAGAGTTAGCATCTAGAATAGCAATTGAATCGATAGAGCAATTTGTTTTGGCCAATAAGTCTATGATCAAAAATGATGTTTACTCTTTTGTCAATGAAGCGATATATGCTGCCAACAAAGGTATCTTGGAGTATATAAGCGAAAATGCAGAAAGTAAAGGCATGGGTTCGACGGTAGTGCTAGGTCTTATATTTGACGGCATTTTACACCTTGGCTGGGTTGGAGATAGTCGGTGTTACGGCATTTCAAACCTAGGTATTGTCCAACTAACACACGATCATTCTCTAGTCCAAAGTATGGTCGATGATGGGCTTATTTCGGAAGAAGAAGCATTTGAGCATCCGAATAGGAACATTATCAATCAGAGTTTAGGCATGCCTAATGTAGTACCTTCATTTGAGCGGAAGGTGCTGCATCATATCGAAAGATTGATTTTTTGTTCTGATGGGCTAAACTCCATGCTCAAAGACAATCAAATCCTTGAATTGTCAAACCAGCGTCTTTCCATAGAAGAAACCGTTAAAAACCTTGTAGAGGCAGCTAATATAGCAGGCGGTCATGATAATATTAGCTGTATAGGCGTACAGCTTATGAAGCCGTCATTGCAAGTAGCAGCTGCTCAACAATCCGATATTAAAATGACCGATAATCCAAAACCGAAATCTACGAGATTATGGAAAATCTCCCTAATATTATTTATGATTGGTTCGATATGGTGGTTTATCAATAGATCCTTTCACAGTGATTCGCCGCCATTAATGTCTGAAAAGGACGAAAACAAAGATGCATTATCACAAAGTCAAGTCGAAGATAGTAAAAAGAATGACTTATTCCAATCGAGTATGACAGATGGAGCGCAAGACACAGTATTTACTGCCAAAAACGATGAAAAAGTAGAGCTCATTCAACCTTCGGAAAGCTATAATACGGCCGAAGGAAATTATACAATTCGACTCAAGGTATTTATGGATAGTATCAAAGCCGCATCCTTTGTCGAAAAGAACGAATCAATTGTAGGAGCCTACTCGTGGAAAGTCAATAGATTGCCTACCGGAAATTTTGAAGTAATCTTATCAGGATTTAAAAATAAAAGCCAGGCAAACGATTTTATGAGCCAAGGTACGTTTCCGGATGCAATCATCATTTATAATCATGATAAGCAATGAATGTAAAAGAGGTTTTTCATAGTAGATATGAGCTTTTGGAGAAAATCGGCACCGGGGGATTTTCAGAAGTATGGAAAGCCCTGGATATGCGTTCTGGAATCATCATTGCCATTAAGATCTTTAGAAAACAAGATGAAGAAGGAATTACACTATGTCGAGAAGAATATTTAAAAACATTTGAATTAAACCATGCCCATATATTGACGCCCTTTCACTTTGACGTAGATGATGATAGGCCATATCTCGTCATGAAGTTTTTAAGTGGCGGCACTTTAGCCCAACAATTCGGAACGATATCAACACCAGAAATATGGAAACTTATAGCCCAATTGTCATCTGCCTTAGAGTATTTACACACGTTAAGTGAGCCGATCATTCACGGAGATATTAAACCAGACAACATACTTATAGATGAATCCGGCAACTATTATTTAACGGATTTTGGAATCTCTACAAAACTCAAAAACAAGTTTACTCAAACGATGCTCGTCGATCCAGATAGGGATTCGGGCAAGGGCATCACACCTATGGCTTATAGAGCACCCGAGACATTCAAGTATCGGGATTGGGAGATGCGGGATCCTAGTTCAAGAACTGACATTTGGTCTGCGGGTGTGGTATTGTATCAAACGATATACAACACCATGCCATTTAATGGCGAAGGCGGATTAGGACAGTTGATTCTCATGAAAAGTGGCAATCATTCCTTAGAAGAAGTCCTTGATTTAGGAAATGACACAATAGATGCATTTAATGATATCATTTTATCAACTTTACAACTTGACCCAAATGATAGAACACCAATCCTTGAAAAAACCTTAGAGAGAATAAAGCAACCCATCGAAAAAGCAACATCGAGCCATATAGCTCATGATGTTACAACTTCAAATGACATCTTACTTCCTTCAGATAAGACCCATGAAAAAAATGAAGAGCGCAACAAAAAACTAATTTATTTCTTCCTACTCGTTTTCGTTATGATTTCAATCTTTTTTGGTTATGCCCTTATCAACAATCGAGAAGCAAGTACTATAATATTAGCTCAATATCAGGGTAACGATTTTGATGAAGAGGCCGAAGATAATCACGATCTGTCATTGGCTCCTTTGGAAAAGAACAGCAGTGTAACCGAATCAGAAACCAGTATAAGTTCACCGACTATAGGCGAAATACCTAAGACCTCAAGTACTTCAATTACCCAAGACCGAAATCAAGGCACGACTGCTAATAAAACCGCTCCAACAATTAATCAAGGTGATCCCTTAAGCAAAGTAGAATCATCCACTACATTAGCTGCTTTGACAACAAATATACCTGAACAAGAGTCGGCTATAACGGAAAATAAAATACCGGCAGAAACTCCAAAAGAAAAAGACATGAATGAAGCTAAATCAGATCATCCGGCATCAGAAGCGACAAAAACTACAATTAGTACAAGTACGGCAACAATCAAACCTAATATTCCTATTCCATTAGCCCTAAATGAAGACATCCGAGATGCTTCTAGTTATAAAAGTGGTAGTTATATTCCTTTTGTCGTCGTGTCCGATGTTGAGGCCTACGGTGATGTTTTTTTGAGAAAAGGACAAATCGTCCAAGCAGTGGTAAAAAAAGTAAGTAAAGATAAAATCAATATAAGGTTTCCCGAGATCTACTCTTCTGGAGGAACTAAACTCAAGGGATTGAATCTCGATAATTTCGAAATTATCGTCGGTAAGGATCAGAAAGGTAAGATTTTTAGACCAGTTACTTCTTCTTACCAGCAAAATGTATTAATCAAATAAAAAATAATAGTCATGCAACTAAAAAGTATAAAAATATTATGGATTGGCTTGATATGCTACAGTTTGACTTCAACGCTCAGTGCGCAAGACAGCTATCAGAGCTCTGTTTATGAAGGATTTAGCATAAAGGTATCTGGATTGCTTGATTTCTCCAAAAGTGAGATCATGTCCGAATCATTTACAGGTAGTTTTGGTACAGAATTATCCGCAGGATATGGGCTTACTGATAATTTTTCCATCTTTGGTGCTTATCAATTTTTATTTCCAAGTAAACTCCAACGCGCCGAGATTGGATTTCTTTTATATACCGACAAAATCAGTCATCAGAACTTCATCACTGGTCTTAAATATACAGGTGGATCTCCTTCTTCCGAGATTCGATATTCTATTGAAGCCGGATATTTTATAGCATCATCGACAGCTCAGATATTTCAAAAGCAAAATGGCAATTATGTAGATGTTGATCTCCATGGAGGTGGTCTCCACACGGGATTGGGTTTCAGTTATTTTTCATCTCCATTTTTATCTTTTGATATCAATGCCGGGTTTAATACAGGTAAATATCATTCTTCAGAATACTTAGGCATTAGCTATACAGAAACTCTAAAATGGACTAAAATACAGTGTATCGTTGGCGTCCACTATCATTTTGCAGGCAGATAAATTATATTAAACTTAAATTTTTCACTTTTAAAAGAACATAAAATGAAATATCCTAATAGCATCCTCGTAATAATTGTTCTTATAATTACATCGTGCAGTAAGCCCGATTATGATTATTCATTGTTATCTCCACCATTTAAAAGATGTCATCTTTCAAAGCAGTTTGTCAATAATAACTTATTCAGAGAAGTGGTGTACAAGGATGACGGTTCATTTGAAATTGATCATATATTATATTACCAAAACAATAAAATCAGGGAAGATTGGACCGAATATCTCACTTATCAAAATGGCCAAGTAACGTCCAATAAGGATAATGACAGAACTGTCACTTACGAGTACAATAGTAATGAAAACCTCTCGACAATTAGACGGTGTAACAATAAAACAGGCAATTGTTGCCTTAGTACATTTATTTATGATGACAGCAATACGATTCCAATTGCTATCAAAACAACTTGCGATGATGGTTCCGCTTTTACAGAAACCATCGAATATACTAATTTTGCAAACCGATCTTATTTATACGCGTACCAAGATAAATCGAATTTTGAGTATGCTTCATATACAAAATTTACCGAGCAATACATCAATCCATTTGTTGATATTTATCCTAATGAAATCGATTATTATCAAGATAAAATTATTGAATCTTACAAAGATAAAGAATATATCTTATACGAGATAGATCCAAGAGATGTCAAAAATCGGTTTCCTACTAAAATTAAAGAAACGGTATTATCCTTGCCTAGTTTACAGCAGATTATTTCTCAAACCAATTATACTTATGAATATATCGGTTGTGAATAACAAATATAGAATAAAAATGTATATTTTTGCACTAGGTCAATTATATATATAAGCGTGGAAGCAGTTTTACCATTATGGGATCTTAAAAAAAATGGTCAGTTATTAATCTATGCATTATCCATACTGCTTTATAGCTATTTGGTATTGATTAGTGTAGATATCAATTTAGATGGAGCCATAGTTACCCTAAGTTTTTATGTGCTCGTTGCCTTGTTTTCAACACCGGTTTACTTCATCACCTCTTACTATATAATTCCCCAATATTTCTATAGAGAAAATTTGCTAATGCTATCGATCAATATTATAGTCGTATTGGTTTTATGTACTTTCTTTAGTTTGTTATCACCGACCATTATCATGACTATATTTTATCCGAAAATTCAATTCGGTATCACCTATCCTAACCTATTAAAGACCGGAATACTTAATTCTTTTTTCGATTTACTCGTAATCTTTAGCTGGAATAATATATTGGGTATGGCTACAAGTGCTGCTATTAGCGTATATCGCAACAAGATAAGCGTCGATGATGAAATTATGGACTTAGAAAAAGAAAAACTAACAACGGAACTGTCTAACCTAAAGAATCAAACAAATCCCGAATTTCTCCTTTCCATGATGCAAACCCTTAAAAACAACATCGTGAATGAAACACATGAAGTTCAAGAATCCGTAGATATTTTCTCTAATCTTCTACACTATCAAGTATATGAATGTGTGCAAAACTTCATATCTATAGAAAAAGAAATTACTTTTATCAACAGTTATATTGAAGTCCAAAAAAGAAGACTCGAAAAAGGTGTCTATATCCGATTTCAAAGACTAGGAAATTTAAGTGGGTTCAAAATAGCTCCGATGATGATTCTTCCATTGGTAGAAAATGCTTTTAAACACATTTCAAATTATGCCAATCCTGAGGAAAATAGAATCGATGTCAAAATCACAAAAGAGAAAAATAGAAAGTTTATAGTTGAAGTTTATAATACTTGTGATAACATAGCCACAATCCAGGCAGTTAAAAAGTCCAATGGAGGTGTTGGCCTTGTAAACTTAAAGAGAAGGCTTGAACTCATATATCCGGAAAACCACGACTTCAAAACTGAATTAGTAGATGGTATTTTTTATGTCTCATTCACGATTGAAGTATGAAATCTATAGAAAATCAACATGGTTTTTGGGGATTCCCAGCTGAACAAAAAAAGTTACACATAATTTTTTGGATTATAATTATTGTAATCAATATCATGCTGTATTTTGATGCAGATGTGCCTCTTTTAGCCACAATTATCGAAAATAGCGCTGTTTTCTTAATCGCTGCCATACCTTTTTATTTTACATCGCATCATTTAGTTCCTAAATATTTATATAGAGGACGATATTTTGCTTTCTTGGTCATTGTCATTGTTGTGGCACTTTTGATGGCATTAACTTACATGACTATCTACTATATTTACAATTATCTATACTATTATGACACCTTTTTTAATCAAGAATATAACTTTTGGGCAGAGACTATTGAAGAATATTTCATTTTATTTTGGACCTACATTATTCCATTTGTTTTAGGTACTGGCATGAAGGTTATGACAGATAGGATTAATGCTGCATCACATTTGAGAAAGATTAAATTAGATCAAGTAGCAAGTGAACTCAATTATCTCAAAAGTCAACTCCATCCGCATTTTTTGTTTAATGTGCTAAATACCATCTACTTCCAAATATCTAAAGAAAACACCAAAGCGAGAAGTTTAGTAGAAGTTACAAGCGAAATGCTGCGATATCAACTTTATGATGTAGGTAGTATTATGGCCTCGATGGACAAGGAGATTGAATATCTCAAACAATACATAAAAATATTAGAGATTAAGGATATTTCCTCCGAGAAAATCATGCTCCATATTGACAAAATGGTATTTAATTATAAAATTGCCTCATCCATTATAGTGCCGGTTATAGAGTGTGGGTTAAAATTTGTAAACGACAAAGCCAATCATATCACGATAGATTTACGTGAATTAGATCCATGCTCAATCATTTACAGAGTAGAGATAGAAGGTGCATCTGATATGAATAAGCATCGAGCCAAGGAAACGTTTGCTCAGTTGAAAAATAGACTTGAGATTCTTTATCCTTCTAAGCATAAATTTGAATACAAAACAGAAGGAAACAAATTGAATGGCGGATTCAAGTCATAAATGCAACTTTTCCGTCATTATTAATTAAATGCAA
>JAIXKS010000010.1 GCA_026928325.1 Chitinophagales bacterium
CTCGCCATAGTTACCACTATGTCTGCGTTTTTTGCCTTGATCTTTAAAAAAATAATTTCCATTATTATTTAAATCTCTTTATAGACAAAGCACTAGGTATTTTATCGGCTAACAATATTACAGACCTGAAATCACCTTTCCTTCGCAAGAGCCAAATCCGATTCTAATTTCTCCTTTTTCGCACCATCCTTGCATGATAACAGCATCTTCGTCATGGATAAATTTCCTCTCTGATTGGTCGGGCATGACAATCGGTCTAGTTCCTTTCCAAGTAATTTCTAACATCGAGCCTAGCGAATCCTGAGTTGGGCCACTTATCGTACCTGAAGCCATCAAGTCACCAATACGCACATTACAACCATTAACCGTGTGGTGTGCCAATTGCTGACACATATTCCAATACATATATTTAAAATTGGATTGGGCAATTACTTTATTATTTCCCTTATTGTCATTCAATGCTACACTCAAATGAATGTCATAATTTTTAGCACCTTCAGTCTTCAAATAGGGTAAAACTTCCTTCTCCTGATTCGGACCTGCAACTCTAAATGGTTCTAGCGCTTCTAAAGTAACAATCCAAGGCGAAACTGTGGAACCAAAGTTTTTGCCCAAAAATGGTCCTAATGGCACGTACTCCCATCTTTGAATATCTCGGGCAGACCAATCATTGAAAAGCATGAGGCCAAAGATATACTCCTCTGCTTCGTTCACATCAATCCTTGCCCCCAACGCAGTATCCTTACCTACAACAAAAGCCATTTCCAATTCAAAATCCAACTCTTTGGATAATGAAAATTCCGGATTATCTTGATTGGGTGATTTGATTTGTCCATACGGACGTCTAATATCTGTACCTGATACAACAATAGAGGATGCACGACCATGATACCCAATAGGTATATGCAGCCAATTGGGCAATAAGGCATTATTGGGATCTCTAAACATCATCCCAACATTCGTAGCATGTTCTTTACTACTATAAAAATCAGTATAATCACCGATATTTAATGGCAACAGCATCTCCACCCTATCTGCATTTATAAAAATGTCCGCATTTCTGAAGGTATCATTATCTAACGCTCCCCCCAAGGTCAATGCCTCTTGAATCCGGATTCTAACCGGTGAAGTTATGTGTTTTCCTAATCCAATAAAACTATTGAGATTTTCAGAATGAAAAATATCCTCTGGCAAATCTATACCCTTGAATATATGACTTTTTTGACACGCATCCAAGTCAACGATTGTGTCACCGATTCGCGTACAAGCAGCAGTTTTTCCATTGTATCTAAAAATTCCAAATGGTATATTATATATTGAAAAATCACTATTTTTTGAAACATCGATGAAACTCTTCATATCTGATTTGATTTATATTTTTATGAATCGATTATTAAAATGATAAAAACTTAGTTAATCGTACTCTGTCAATAAAAAAATCTTAATGAAATGTCGTTCTTTTTCCAAATATCATCGTTAAAAATACGCACCATAGTTACCACTATGCCTGCGTTTTTTGTCTTGATCTTTAAAAAAATAACTTCCATTTTAATTTAAGCCTTTTTATGAACGTCGCACTAGTATATAATAATTTTTTTCAAAAACGGTTTGCTTCCTGGATTATAAAATTTAAAATAATAAACACCCGGCAATAAATTGCTAACATCTATATCCAATACTTCTGAATTTAGTGATTTAACGACAACTCCATAAGCATTCATGACATCAAGCTTTAATGGTGGTTTAATACCTTCAACCTTGACCTTATCATGTGTTGGATTGGGATAGACATAGACATCCTCATTTAAATGATCGTGGGTATTCACTGGATTCAACCAAATCTCACCCTTTTTATTTCCCCAGATATACTCTACAAGTTCCGGCATATCTATAAAAGGATTTCGATTAAACTGCCATTTTTGAACCACATTATTTCTATTGACTTCAAAATCATCTGGTGGATCCATTCGATGCCAATCCAACAAGGTGACTAAGTCTCCAAATTTACCAGGTTGGTTCTCTGGATACCCGTTTACAACCTCTAGACCATTATACCTTATAGCAAGGTAAAAAATACTCCTCGCTACATCTCCTCTAAAACTACCGGCTGTACCTGATGGCCCAACGTATTGCCCATAAAACTGATTACCTCTACTCGAATTTTCAGGCCCATCGACAGCTCGAATATGATGGGCATCCGAATTGCCATGCCTCAGGGAATCAGCATTGGTATTCCACCAGATATCAATGCCATCATAGGCAGAATCTCCATCAATACTCGAAAAAACGCCTCTTGATCTTGGCCATACGTGCTCTCTATTCCAAACACCGGAATTCTCGGATGTCAACTGAAAATCAATTTTTGAACGTCCTTGTTCTGTATATACCAGCCAAATTTGATTTGAATTATCTGGATTTTGATCGGCCTCTTTGAGGATATCAACTACGTCATTATAGGTCTGTGCTCTCACAATAGATTCGTCAGCAATAATATTTTGAAGCGCATCTTTCAAATTTTCTCCGCTCAACCCATTTAAACTGTCATAATATCCTTCAAATTGCGTACTTGACACATTTCCGTAAGTCGGATTTAATGGTGTACCGAAGTTTGAAACATAATAGTCTTTATCAATAATTCTAATTTTAATATTATTGTTAATCAGCAAAAAATTGCCCGGAAGGGCATCAAGTTCAATAAACATTTCTTCATCACCTTCATTGATACCATCCTCTACAATTATAATTGACGTTGTAATAGAAGTGCTTCCTTTTAGAATACTTAATCTATTCGTTGCTATATAGTCACTACCATTAAAATTACCATTGTCTAATGAGTAGCTCAAGACGAGGTTTTCTTCTACTGGAAGTTCTGTCTCAAAAGTAAGAAAGATGGTATCACCTTCAGCATAGGTCGAATTATTATAAACGATTCGCAAACCATTGAGATCGATTCCTGAACCATCGTTATTTTTTCTAGGTGTTGGTGGTGCTACGAAGTAACCACCGCCATTATCCCTTTGAATAGAATTGGTATTATTAGCCTTTCCTTCATTGAGTTGCGTAATCTTAGGATTAAAACTTTTGAAAATATTTAACATGGAAACAGCATCTGGGTCATTGGTACCATAAACGATGACATCAATCAAAGTTGAGTCCACAAAGGCGACCGTTCCAAATGGAAAATCATCAATACTTCGTCTATAGATAGCTACACCATCTGCCCCATTTTGAATCGTATTATCCGGTATTATGATGTTGGGAAAGGGTTGTACGCCAGCATTGCCTACCACGAATAAACCATTAATGTCGGTGCTATGATTCACCAAACTAACTGCGTAATAGCTAGCATCTCCGGCCTTATCTGCCCCATTAAAAAAAACAACTACATATTCATCTAACGCAAAAAATGGTTGCGCCGATTTAATCTCTAAAAATTCCATTACATCTAGTCCAGGCGTATCGCAATCAATTTCATTGATCCAAAGTGCTTGCTGCGCATTAGCCAAAACAACAAAAAAGGAAAATACTATGGAATATACGATACGAATAGGCATAACATAAATTTTAGAATAACAAAATTACTCATTTTAGAGGAGATCACCTAAAATAAAAACCAAATCTCCTGTGATATTAAATAAAAAAGGAGATAACACGGTTGTATTATCTCCTTTTTTAAATATTCAAACTAATAAAAGACTATTTCTTAGAAGTGCTTTTGTTAGACTTTTTAATATCAAATGATAAATCCGCCATAATAGGTGCTGATATAAATACTGAGGAATATGTACCTACCAATATACCAATGAATAATGCAAAGGCGAATCCTTTAATACTTGCTCCTCCAAATATAAACAACATTAAAACAACAATAATAGTCGTAAATGCAGTCATCAAGGTACGAGATAATGTAGAGTTGATCGCATCATTAATAATTTCATTTGCAGGCTTCATGATGTTTAGATTTAGATATTCTCTAATCCTGTCATAGATAATCACAGTATCGTTGATAGAATAACCGATAACAGTCAATAATGCAGCGATAAACGATTGGTCAACTTCAAGAGAAAAAGGAACAATGCCTTTTAACAATGAGAACAGACCCAACATCATGAGCGCATCGTGTGTCAAAGCCACAATCGCACCTACTGAATATTGCCACTTGCTAAATCGAACTAAAATATATAAGAAAACTCCCAATATTGCTAAGATACCAGCAATGAAAGACGTTCTCTTCAAATCATCCGCAATGGTTGGTCCTACTTGAGCAGAACTAATGATATGCGTATCACCAGATTTTAATTCTGTATTTTTAAAATCATCTAAGGAAACTTTAGTACCTGCAAATGAATTAATACCTTCATGTAATTTATTGAGCACTTTGTCTGAGGTACCTTCAGCTGATGATTCAGTAATCAAGTAAGATGTAATAACATTATAAGTATTCTTGCCATCAACTTGCTTTACAATAGGTGTGGCTTCAAATACATCGGTCAATCCTACTCTGATTTTTTCTGCATCCACATTTGCATTATCTGCAAATTGAATATTATAAGAGTAACCACCATTATAGTCAACACCTAAGTCAAAACCTTTCGTAAATATAGAGATCAAGCCCAATATGGTTAATACACCTGAAACGATGTATGCAATTTTTCGCTTTCCTATCCAATCAAAATTAACATTTTTAAAGGCACCTTTGGACATGTTCGTCCAAAACGGCAATTCTCTATCTTCGCTAACCCACCAATCCATCAACAATCTTGAAACAAATATGGCTGTAAACATGGAGGTCATGATACCTATAATAAGAACGACAGCAAATCCTTTAACCGGACCAAGTCCGAAGTAAGCGAGAATAATCGCAGTCAACAAGGTAGTCAAGTTACCGTCAATGATCGCAGAATACGAATGATAAAATCCATCGACAATAGATTGCTTAAGGGTTTTTCCAATCGCTAATTCTTCTTTTATCCTTTCGTAGATGATCACGTTGGCATCCACAGCCATACCCATCGTCAATACGATACCTGCGATACCAGAAAGTGTCAATACCGTACCAAAGCTAGACAGCGTACCTAAAAGGAAGAACACGTTTAACACCAATGATAAAAGGGCAATCAAACCTGCTCCAGAGTAGTAAAGCAACATGGTAAGTATCACCATGATACCTCCTAAAGCCAAAGAATTTAAACTCTTATTGATATTTTCCTTACCTAAAGATGGTCCTACGTTATTTTTTTGAACGATTTTAGTTCTTGCAGGCAATTTACCTACTTCCAAAATTCCTGCAAAGTCAGTTGCTTCTTCAACAGTAAAATTACCGGTAATAGATGAAGAACCTCCGGTAATAGCTGTATTTACAGCAGGTGCGGAAACGACTTCGTCATCTAGTGCAATTGCAATCTCTCTGTTACTATCTCCTGCTGCCTTTGTGGTCATTTCTGCCCATTTTTTAGCACCGGTAGCATTCATCCTAAGGTTAACTTCTACTTGGCCATTCATAGGATTTAATGCCTGAGATGCACTTGTCACAACATCACCATCTAAAGGTGCCTTATCCGTAGTAGTTTGGCCTTTAATAAGATATAGGTAGTAACTATTAGAAATTTTTCCGTCAGGATTTGTAGCCGGCTTATAAGACCACATGAATTTAGCATTTTTAGGGAATAACGCCTTTATGTCCTCTCTTTCAAGGATTTCATCTACCACTCTTTTTCTACTCTTCTCAACAATACCCATTACCGCTGGTGGAAGGTTACCTCCATTCAAATTCAAAACACTAAATAATGAATTTGATGAAATAATGCTTGAAATATCACCAGCATCTGCTACCTGGATTGTATCAATAATCTCTCCAAGTTCGTTAAAAACAATAGAGTCTCTCATTACTACAGGTCCGTTTTCAGCTGAAGTTGTCGCTTTGCCTGACATATTATCTGCCATTTGGAATGCTTGCATAATTCCCGCATCAGTATATCTATATACGTCCCAGAATTCAAGTTTTGCACTTTTAGTTAAGAACTCTTCTGCACGTTCAGGATTGTCAATACCCGGCATTTCTACGGCGATTAAGTCTCTACTTGGATCAAGTGAAACGTTTGGTTGAGCAACTCCTAGTTTATCAATCCTTTGCTTTAATCGTTCGAAGGTAATCTTAACGGTCTCATTTGCTTTCTGACGCAATAATTTGGTAATAGTCGCATCATCTGTTTCAGACGTAATATTTCCTAATGCTTCATTCTTTTGAAACAACTTAGATAACTTATTTTCTCCTGCAATCTTTTGGTATTCTTTTACAAAAAGACCTACAAAATCTTCTTGAGAGGCTTTCATTGCTTCATTTGCATTATCCATGGCCTTTAAGAAATCCGTATTATTCGCATTTCTTCCTGCCATTCCCTTAAGGAAGTCAGACAAGTCCACTTGTAAGAAAGCACTCATACCTCCTTTCAAATCCAGACCTAAACCGAGTTGTTGTTGTTTCAACTCTGCATAAGTATAGTTTTTGATAAAGAGCACATTAAATATAGGAATATCACTAATAGAATCCAAATAATTAGCTCTGTGCATTTTATATTCCGCCGAATCATCATCAGATGTAAGTCCCGTGATGTTATGTGCGTACTCCGCAGCTAGTTTTTCCTGATTTTTTGTAGGAATAAAATATGCGAATTGCAATAAAGAAATTGCAATAAATAACACCAATAATACTTTTATTAAACCTTTTCCTTGCATGGTATTTAACTATCAAATTTTTTCAAAAAACAGCGCAAATATAAGTTTTTTAAACAACATAATGTTTTTTGTTTAAAACATATATTCATTTTTTTTTAAAAAAAATATAATTAACTCATTATCTGTTAATTATAATTGGCATTTTTTTTAAAATAAACTTACATTTTTTATTCATAAAACTACAAAACAGAAAATAAAGCACAAAATCCAAGCTATTATTTTTACTTTGAGTTAAATTTTTGATGCTAAAATTGCAGATTTTGAGCCTAAAAACCAGCCTGTTTCAAATGAATCTCAAACAATAATAGCTTGCTTAAAAAATCAAACCTTTCCTATGCTTTAAATCCAGTATATGGTCTCCGTTTTCAAAAAACGACCTAGACCTTATTTATCAAATTCCTGAATTTGAGCGCTCATTAATCTTGGCCATCGGTTATTGCTCCTATCAATATCGGCTAGTCTGCCCGATGCGTCAATTTCGACGACATCAATATCGTTTACTTCATTATCTAAATAAAAGCTATAACTTGGATTTACCCAAGGCCAAGGAGACTTCACTTTAAAGTTATTAAAGGTTTCATCACCAGGCTTAGCTCCTCGCATCAAGTCAATAGGCACATAGTAGGTTTTTACAGTGCCATCCTTCAACTTAACCGTGATATCAAGAGGCATTGGCATGTATCCTGTCCTTTTTAATATCAATTCTCTACCACGCATCTCTTCGATTTCGTAATCTATCGTGTGGGTGGTATTGACAAAGTATTCTTTAAACCAGTCAAGCTCTATATCGCTGACCTTCTCTATGATTCGAATAAAATCATTTGGATTAGGATGCTTGAACTTCCATGTATTATAATACCGCAACATACCTTTATTGAAAGCTTCCTCGCCAACGATATATTTTATTTGCTCTAAAAACACAGCACCTTTTACGTATGATGCGATACTGTAAGCGGCATTTGTCGTATAATGATCGGCATGTGTGCTCAAAGGCTCTTCATATCCCGTTTTAGTAAAATTGACATAGTCATTCACAGCGGATAATTGTGGGTTTTCCTCATATTTACCTGGAATCATTTTTTTCATTCTAAGGTGATTCATTACTTCTGAAGATACATAGGAAGTAAATCCTTCATCCATCCAAGGATACAAAGATTCATTAGAACCTAAGACCAATTGATACCAAGAGTGCATTGCTTCATGCACGATAACACCGACAAGGCTGACTAAACCGCGTTCACCGGTTATTAAGGTTGCCATTGGGTATTCCATGCCTCCATCTCCGCCTTGGATAATAGCATATTCTTTATAAGGATATTTTCCATATTTCTTATTGACATAGTCAAATACCTCTTCTACAATAGGCGGTAATTTTTGCCAATTTTCTGTGGTCTTATCTCCTGGCTGGTAGAAAAATCTAAGCGTCGTGCCATCTTTCATCTTATGTACCATCTGCGTATAATCCGGATCTGCCGCCCATACAAAATCATGTACTTGCTCCGCCTTAAAATGCCAAGTAAGTCGAGATTTTCGAGTTTTTGGTTCTTTGACGCTATAGCCATAGCCTACTTCATCCTTATTCTGCAAATATCCTGTTCCCGCTACTATGTATTCTGACGGCAACGTGATCTTCACATCGTAATTACCCCATATACCGTAAAATTCCCGGCCAACATAGGGTGTTGCATGCCATCCTTGGTAGTCATAATTACACATTTTCGGATACCATTGAGCCACACTATATTCGATACCTTCTTTATTAAATCTTCCTGTCCTGCGTACTTGTAATGGAATTTGAGAACTAAACTCCATATCGAAAACAACTGAAGAACGAGGTAATATCGGCTTTTTCAGCTTTACCTCTAGGACGGTTCCAACTACTTTATAATCAAGGGCTTCACCATTCATTTTCAGCGACTGAATTTTAGTAACGCCTTGTTCATTCCATTTTAACTTTGTGATTCTATCCTTAACGCGAGAATCGGGATCTACGATGGTGCGGGACTTAACATCCATGACGCTATTGGGTTGGAAAGCATTTAGATATAAATGATAAAATACATGATACAAGGTATCCGGACTATTATTGAAATAGGTAAGTTTTTGAGAACCCTGAAGTTCATGTTTTTTAATATTAAAGTCCACCTCCATTTTATAATCAACGGCTTGTTGCCAACGTTCGGGCTGAGCATACAATCCATTTACCCATGTACAAAATATAAAAAGAACAATAGATACAACTCTAAACATGATATTTCATTTATAAAAATCCGTTAAAATCTAGGAATTTACCCTATACAAACACTTTAAAACTCATTATTGTCTGAATTTGTTGCAAAATCATCCGAATGAATTAGGTTTTGCATTCCCTGCCATTGATACTTTTGCCCACATATATATATAAAGACAGCTGCTGCTATTAAAAATCCGAACAGCATCATCCATGGATCAATTTCATTGGTTGCAAATAAGGTATCAGTCTGTATAACACTACCCTGATAGGTCAGCAAAGTTGCACCAAAAAAATTAGTAGCTGCGTGGACACCTAGTGCAAGTTCAAGACCATCGTCTAAAACCGTGATAATCGCAAGAAATAGCCCGGCGGCAATATAATAGCTTTGCATCGGCACAAAACCATATTGTTCAATCTCGGGATTCATACCGTGAATTAATCCAAAAAGCACACTAGAAACTAAGATTGGAACCCATTTATATCTAAAAATCAAAGCGACTCCCTGCATAATATAACCTCTAAAAAAGAGTTCTTCGAAACTTGTTTGAATGGGTAGTAAAAATAAAGCGATCAAAAACAATACAACAAAATCCACGCCAGCCCAACGAAAAGTATAGGCAGCCGGATTTATCCAATAACTGATGAGTTCGATCACTAAATTCAATGCCATCCACAATCCAAACCCAAATAGTATTTTCTTGACATTAATGGAATTATTAGGCGTAATCAAGCCCAGCATTTTTCTATTATGAATATTGCGAATTACAAACCAAAGTCCAAGTAAGGATATTGCAAACATCAAGATAAGTAAGGTAAAACCAATATTTTTACTGATTCCGATGGATTCAAAATCCATATTCTTAGTGAAGTTTTCAAATGCCTCTCCTCCGAATTCAGCATTCGAGGCAAGTTTAAAAAATGCAACAAAAAATAAAGGTATTTGACCCAAAAAATATGCAATTATAACTATCGCAATTCCGATCACGTAACGCCACCAATCATTTAACCCTTTATTCGCTTGATTTAGAAACATCTGCTTTGATTTTACCTTTAACTGTCAAAAGTATAAAAATAATCGAAATTGAATCTATGGGATATCTTTTTTTTTACAATTTATGGTTTATAAGGCTTTGAAAATTTATGGCTTCATCTTTATAATGCTTAGACTAGTCTATGAATTGTAAAAATACAAGACTGGTCTTTGGTATTAATTAAAAATAATCTTAATTTTGCCTTTTGAGATGATATTGTATATATTTAAAATATTCTTAAAATGAAATCTAATAAAAGCATTTCCGTAGTCATAGGTCTAATGGTTTTCGGTGTATTTGCCCGACTAATCCCTCATATTCCTAATTTCACGCCTACTGAAAGTATAACAATATTTGGCGCAGCATACTTGGGATATCGCTATTTGAGTTATTTGCTACCATTAGGTTTAATCTACATTTCTGATTTAATCGTCAATAACACCATAGCACGAATGTATTTCCCTGACACAAACGGCCTTGTTTTATACAGCAGTTATATGATGTACACAGCAATAGCTATTGTGGTCATTGTGGCATTTAGTAAATGGATGTTAAAGACCATCAATGCGAAAAATGTCATTATTACCGTACTTGCGAGTACACTAATTTTCTTTTTATTGACGAATTTTTCTGCATGGGCTGATCCAAAATCTTTGTATCCAGCTAATATCAATGGACTAATCATGGCATATATTGCCGGCCTACCTTTCCTAAAAATATCCTTGTTAGGCAATTTAGTGTTTAGCGGTTTGTTATTTGGTGCGAAGTATGTTTTTGAACGTATTTTCGTTGACCAACAAGCTATTGCTTAAGCTGATTGATATAAATATATATACCTACATGGGGTAAGTCACATCATTTGGGCTTTCTTGAATTTGAATTATTGGTATTGGTTTACCTTTGAGCATTTTACTTCTAAATTCACAAAAAGGATATCGACTTCCTATCTTATGATTGTAATATCACCTTGATATCGGGATTGGGTTCCTTCCTTATTTTCAACAACAGCGATCCAAACATAAACACCGGTAGGTAAATCTCGTCCATATAAGGTTCCATCCCAACCTTCTTCTGGAACATTACTCGGGAAGTTTTCATTATGGAAGACCAAACTGCCCCAACGATCGTAAACAGATAAAGCAATAATCGGGAGTTCGCCTTTGTTAGAATAACCTGTAAAAGCGCTGTTGGCACCACCTTTGGCGATAGCATTCGGAAAATAAAATGCTGTTGGAGCTTCAACTGTAAGATGCAAAACATAAACCGAATCACAGCCAGCTGCGGTAGTATAGACTGCCGTAAAAATACCAGAATCACTATAGGTTTGATTATTGACAGACCAAACAAAATCACCATAAGCGTGCGTCGAGTTTTCCGTAAAATATACCGGATTTATTTGTAAGGAGAGCGAAACTAGTGAATCGCAACCTTCAACAGTTTGCAAAGGATAAACATATAGACCGCTCTGATGATAAGTGTCCCCTGTCAGTGACCAATAGAAATCTTCACATGCTACCATATCCAAGGTATCTAAAAATTCAGGATAGATCACCAATTGTAAAGTGCCAATAGAGTCACAACCATGTATCGACTGCATCGGAAAGGCATAAATTCCAGATGTATTATAGGTTTGACCCGATACCGGCCAATAAAAGCTCTTACAAACCGACACAGCTATAGAATCCGAAAAATTTGGATAAACGCTTAGTTCTAAAACTTCTGTAGAATCACATCCATGAACATTGACATATTGAGCCTCATAGCGTCCGGACTGGTCATAAATCTGATCTTTCCAAGAAAAACTGCCACAAGCATCCACCTTTTCTACGACCATTTCATCCTTAAAAATGGTTAATTGCAAGAAAGCCGTACTATCACAGCCTGCTGCATTTTGAAAATGAGCTTCATACCTGCCACTATTCGTTAGTGTCTGACCGTTCCAATTAAAGACATTACACAATGACAAGGTATCCGACGATATAGAAGGGTGACTTACTTTTAAATCCAGTCTAGCTGTGACATAGCAGATGATATCCTCCGTACCTTGAGGCTTAGACTCTATGCGAACATAGATACTTCCATCCTGAGTAGTATAGGCTTGAGGCCGACCAATCGAATTAGCATCATTGATAGCATCCACTTCAGAAACAAAGTACTTAAATTCATACTTATCCGGATTGCTGACTAAAAGGTCATTTGCTTGAGTTAGGTCAAAAAGTCCATCTCCAGACGCATCATTTGCACATACTTTGGGTAGTTCTATCTGATCATTAAGCAGAATAGGCAAGGGTTTTACTTGAAGCAATAATTTCAAAACAGAAATAAAACTACCCGTTTCGGTTTCGATTCTAACATAAATATCCTCAGGTTTGCCACTTAAATCCGTTACTACTATGGGGAAATTGATGTAATCTAACGAATTGGCTTCAGCTTCTTTTTGTTCGTAGTAAAATTTGAATATTGCTTCAGGATAAGACGCTTCTAGATTAGACAAAAAATCACTTTCGTAGTACTCTGCCTTCCCTTCCCCCTCAAATTCGCATTTACTATATGTATCACCTAGTATGGTACAATCCAAGATGGCATCTCCTCCATCAAAATCCATCGAATATCCGCGTGTCGTACGGCTCCATCGGTCAATACAAATGAGGATTTCATCACCTGGTTTCACATCAAAATATCGTACAAATCCCGGTTCGGGATTACCGGTACTTCCACTTTGCTCACATACATCTGTCGCCGTTAAGGAAAGGCCCATACTATATTTACCGGTTGACACAGGACTATTTTGAGAACCTCGCTTATTGGCATAAGGTGTATTATTGATATTATCCCAATCGGGATTTAAAAATGCCGCAAAATCATAATCATCTCTTCCATACGGAGTTACAGAAAATACAAATTTCGTCCCTTCAAGTATCTTTATATAATAAAAATCTAGGTATGGGGACAAAGGAGAGAAATTACCACAAGGTGTCCATAAATTATTAATACCCGAGTTTTCGGGAGCACCTGTTTCTAAAGCTTGGTTGCTACAAATAGGGACAATCAAATCTTGTGGAATTTTCTGCCCGTGTACATCAAAAGCTATAGACAAAAACAACAACACAAACAGACCTAAAGACGATATTTGCCTTATTAATAATTTCATATCAATGGATAGTATATATCTTCAATAAAAGTAATTCAACTTACGATTTATATAAAAAAGTACAATTATATATAAATAAAATCACATTTAATACAAAAAGGTTTATAAAACACTAGTGAACAACGATATTCCAATAATCTTATATCCCGAGCATTATATATTCCATTGCTCTGTTAACAAAAAAATCTTAATGAAATGTCGTTCTTTTTTCAAATCTCATCGTTAAAATTATTCTTCATAGTTACCACAATGCCTGCGTTTTTGGCCTTCATCTTTTAAAAAATAACTTCCATTATGATTTAAGACTTTTTATAGACAGAGCATTAGTAATTGACGTCATACTGACAAAACATGATTTAAATCATATACAAAAACTAACCAAACCCGTATAATCCATTGTAAAGTGATATAAAAATGACCAAAAAGGTAATAAAAATTTTAAAATTTTATTAAATCGTAAAACAATTATAGAAATAAATGAGTTTAAAGTATGAGAAGTGATAAAATATTATTTCTTTTGCAACCTATTTATAATTCATTTAAAGTATTTAATTTTAAAATAATTCACAATGGCAGACTACAAGATGGATTTAATTGATATGAGAATTATCAAAATCCTTCAGGAGAACAGTAAAATAACAAACCTAGAATTATCTAAAAGAATTGGTTTGTCACCTGCACCAACACTAGAGCGTGTTAAGAAATTGGAACAGTCAGGTATTATTCAAAGTTACCATGCCAAGGTTGACTCAACCCTTATGGGCTTAAATGTCAAAACCTTTGTTTTAGTATCTTTAGCATGGCATAAGCCAAATGCATTAGATGGTTTTATCGAAAAGATTAAGCGCATACCAGAGATAACAGAATGTTATATTATCACTGGTGATGCTGACTTCCTTTTAAAGATTATCTGCAAGGATATTGCGACTTATGAAAAATTATTGTTTAAAACGCTTTCTCAAATTGATGAAATCGAGCGTTTGAAAACTTTAATGACACTTTCAAAGGTTAAAAAAGAGAAGGTATTGCCTTTAAATTACGATTTCTTGGAAGAGTAATCTTTATAGAATCTAAAGAGCTAGAAAAAGCCGTTTTCTTTCCTTGTAGAGAAGATGGCTTTTTTTATAAAGCTTTATATTTAATTAGGTTATTGCAGCGATCAACCTTGATTCATCTATATCTATGGAACATAAGCAACCCAAGACACTTCTTTGGAAGGTCTATTTGAAAGATCCAGAGATTTGTCATTATGTATTTGGAACCATTCATACCGCAACCCAAGAGGCTATGACTTTTAGGGCATTGGCGGAGGCTTGTATCGACCGAACATCTATCTATGCCGGCGAGATGGATCTCAATGCTGTAGATGAAAAAGCCATGATGAAGTATCTTGTGCTTCCAGAAGGAACGAGTTTGCAAGACTTATTCACCGTAAGGAAATATAAAAATCTCCGTAAAATCATTGCCAAAACCTACCATCTTGATTTAGATGACTTAAACCAATTTACGCCATTTTACATTTCAAATATTATTGCTGAACGTTCTTTACATCGAACGGCTCCGACCGCTTTAGATCATGCACTTTGGACTTATGCCACCCTTGCGGGAAAAGAAATGCATGGCTTAGAATCATTTGAAGAACAATGTGAAATCATGCAACAGATTCCATTGGAATTTCAAGTGAAGGCCTTTAAAAATAGTTTTAAAAACCTGAATCGATACCGTAAAAACATCGAAAGATTGAATACGCTATACGCACAAGGTGAACTCGACAGATTATATAAAGCGGCCAAAAGATCCATGGGTGGCATTCGAAAACTCATGATTTATGATCGCAACAAAGTCATGGTTGAAAGATGTATTGCGCTTTTCCATCAGAAATCCTCTTTTATTGCAGTAGGTGCAGCCCATTTAGCAGGCAATAAAGGCATCCTACCAATGCTGAAAAGGTCAGGATATACCATAAAAATGGTTCGAAGTCGGGCAGATATCTAAATCTATCTACTAAAATCTCATTTATTACATACTATAATAAAGAAATACTTCGTTTTTTTAGTATTATCATTGATATAAGGTGTAATTTTGTATTTTAGAAAGCGTTGCTATTCATCAAATGATAAACATTTATTAAAAATCAAACAACATTGAAATGCATTTTATAGAAAACAGTATTCAACCAGTAGTAGAAAAATACTCTTTTGGTGTGTGCAGTTATCTTGCTCAAAAGTGGCGTTTGGATGAGTCCAAAGTAAGACTTTATTTTATTTACAGTAGTTTTGTTACCTTCGGATCACCGGTTATTTTTTATCTGTTTACCGCTTTTTGGCTCAATATCAAAAAATACATACGCGGTGGTATCACCTTAAAATAAGTATCAAAACTTTTGTACGCAATACTTCAATCGGATAATCCCAAAGCACCTTTTCTCCCGAAACAGGTTGGGATGCTGATGAAATTATTGGTCAATCATTACATTTATCTCGGGCTTTGTACGGCAGGTTTAACTGTTTTTAGCTATTATTCATTGCATTTATCAGTAGATTGGGCTTATATATGCTTTATCTTGATAAGTACGAGTTTACTATACAACCACCATGAGTTATTGCGATTGCGACCTTATGAAGCATTCCAAGTTATCCGTCATAAGCCTTTGCTATTATTAGGTATAGTTGCTTCTTTAGTTTTATGCTTCATCAGTGTAAGCTATCAAGATGTCTGGGCAATCATTCTAGCTGGAATCATCGTGATGGGATATTATAGTGTTGGAATATTTAAAAATTGGACATTTAGAAAAAATTGGTCGAAACCAATAAGCATCGGTATCGTATATGCGCTGATCACTATAACTTTTCCAGCTTTAAAAAATGGCATATTTTTACCACATATAATAGTGCTGACCATAGAAAGGATTTTCTTTATAGGTGCACTTGCATTGATATTTGATGTAGGAGATTTCGAAAAAGACAAAGATGAATTTCATACTACGGTACCGACGAAGATAGGTATCCGAGCTTCCATTTTAATAGCCATCATAGGGATTATAACCGCAGGTTTGGTCAATATCTATGCATATCAAACCCATTGGATTGCTTCCATCAATTTTTATTCGTTAAGTATCACATATTTTCTAGCGGTTCTTTTCTTTTTTGTAGCAACGCCTCATAGGAGCAAACAATCATTCTATCTAATCTGGATTGATGGCATGATCGGCCTACCCTTTTTCCTCTTATTGTTGATGCATTTTGGGCAATGGGTGAGCACAGAGATTATTTCTCATATTTGATATTGACTTTAAATCGAGTATCAAAAATGCCTAATTCGCGCGCAATAGAAGGGCTGATAATAATATTGACATCACTGTTATAAGTATTTGCTGGAATCTTGCCGATGACTTTTGCCTTAATGTGTCGTCGAAGCATCGGATTATAGATATCAATGGCACTTCCAGTACGGGCATCATTAAAAAGCACATAGAAATTTTTAGAAGTAGCCGCAGATTTGTCATAAAATCCAATCACATCTGACAAATAATACTTCGTAACTCTCGTATCTTCGCTTGTGTCTGTGTTCGATTCACCATCGCTGTCCACAATTACTTTTTGCATGACATCGCTTGAAACACCTTTGAGCGTAGGAACATAGTAACCCACCGTGAGTAATTCTCCAACTTGGATATCAAAAGAGACTTTATTGTTGAGGGCTTTTAGTTTGGCTACATCTGTATTAAACTTGCGGGAAAGACTATACAATGTTTCTGAAGGCTTGACTACATACCTCAGGGTGAAATATTTATCAACTTTAGGCCTTGTGTCAACAATTCGATTTTTGTCTAAACGTACTTTTACAATCTTGCCGGCATTTATCGGTTTATTGGGATCTATACCACTATCTCCCCACAATGTTTCTTTCGAAACCTGAAAAAATTCGGCAAGACTGTAAATCGTAACATTGTTGTCATAAACATGACTATAAAAAAAATCATTCTCAGGTAGATTGTCAACGACAATCTCGGTTCCTGTTAAAAAAAATCGGTTGCTTCCAGTTTGAGCCGATACACATACGATATTAAAAATTAATAAAAATACCGTAATTTTGTATTTAATTAATTGGCTCATAATATCAAATCCAATCAAAAACATCTAAATCATTCTAAACACAAGGGCAAATATATTACTATTTTTTATAATATGTATCTTTTTTAAAAAAAATCATGAAAATTTCAATAATTATTCCCTCAAGAATGGCTTCTACTCGATTACCGGAAAAACCGCTAGCGGATATTGTAGGAAAAAGTCTCATTGAACACGTCTATTTGAAGGCTATCCAAGTCAAGGACGCTGAGGTCATTGTCGCAACCGATGACGCTCGGATTTATGATCATGTTTTTGCTTTTGGAGGTAAAGCAGCGATGACTTCCTCAGAGCATCAATCGGGAACAGATAGAATCGCAGAAGTAGCCTCTGGATTAGATAGCGATATCATCATCAATCTCCAAGGCGACGAACCCATGATTAATCCCAATCAAATAGAAGAATTGATCCAATTGATGCAAGCTCCACATGTTGAAATCGGAACTCAATGTGTAAAATTGGACGATCCTAGAGCCTTGTTTGACTATAATGTGGTCAAGGTAGTTCGAGATTATGACCATAAAGCACTTTATTTTTCTCGGCAAGCCATTCCTGCATTCAGAGATTTAAAATATGAAGCATGGATAGATAAGGCAGATTACTTTAAGCATGTCGGTATGTACGGTTTCAAAAGAGAGGCATTAATGAAAATCACAACCTTGCCACCATCAGAATTGGAAAAAACGGAAAGTTTGGAGCAACTTCGATGGTTACAGCATGGTTTTAATATTTATTGCAAGGAAACGACCTACGCTTCCATCGGTGTAGATACGATTGAGGATTTAAATCATGTAAGAGAAATTATGACTAGTGCTCTGTCAACAAAAAAATCTTAATGAAATGTCGTTCTTTTTTCAATTCTCATCGTTAAAAATACTCGTCATAGTTACCACTATGCCTGCGTTTTTTGCCTTGATCTTTAAAAAAATAACTTCGATTTTAATTTAAGTCTTTTTATGGACAGAGCACTATGCTCTGTCAACAAAAAAATCTTAATGAAATGTCGTTCTTTATTTAATTTTCATCGTTAAAAATACTCGTCATAGCTACCACTATGCCTGCGTTTTTTGCCTTGATCTTAACCATTATTATTTCAGTCTTGTTATAGACAGAGCACTATAGGAATGATGCATTAAAGCCAAGAGGTAAAAGGTCTTCAATTGAATTAATCTCAAAAATTTCATCGCTATCCGCCTTCAGCAAAATCCTTATTGGTTGATTATGTCGTTGGGCGTATTCTGCAATAACCTGCCTACAAGCACCGCAAGGCGAAGCAGGAGTTGTTATCTTCAACTTTTGATTCTTGATAGTAATAGCCAATGTTATGGGAGCAACATCTGGTTTGTTCGCAGCGGCATTGTATAGCGCCACACGCTCTCCGCACATACACAATGGATAAGATGCATTCTCTTGATTCGAGCCAACAAAAATAGAATCATCCGCCAATCTCACGGCAGCGCCTACATGAAATCCCGAATATGGCGCATAAGCTTTAGGTAATTGTTCGACAGCGCTATCCATCAACGTTCTATCCTCAAGAGACAATTCTTGTGCATCTTGATACACCTTATATTCAAATCCTTGCTTAACAACTTCCATAACACATAAAAATTTTGATAAAAAGAATAATACAACCATGGAAAATTTCGGAAAGTAAGTTGATTTATTAGTTAAAATTTATAAAATCAATCCCTCTAAAACTGTCCTCGAATCATTATTCAATAACTCAGTTTAACAATCCCAAATTACAAATTAGAAAATCTATAATGCCCCAATAGCTACCAATCAGATATTTTACTGAATTTATTACTTTTTTGACACTTATAACGCATCCTAATGCGTAATCTGAGATAATACTACAAAAATTGTGCTAAGTCCTGATTTTTAGAGACAAAAGGCATAAAAATTAAAACGAACCATCAATCAAACAATCCAGAATCAGTGCCAAAAGGCCTTCGTATCAACGTCTTTAAATATTATAAAGATTTATAAAATGCGATTTTTTAGTTTAGAATAATTCCAAATACCAAATCATATATCATGATGACCTAGGTCATCATATCAAAAACTATCACTAAATAACTTTGCTACCATATAAATATATACACTTTCATTTTCAAACAAAATAAAACGACGTATTATGTTATCAAAATCACAAGCAAGGGCGTTTTTCCTCGGTGGTACGGCTGTTACTTTCCTAGCATTTATCGGCTTAACCGTTTTTTCAATGAGCCCACGCAACGACCAGACTAACCACGACAAGATAGATGCGCAAGTAGTCAGAGGAAAGCATCTATGGGAAACAAACAATTGTATGGGATGTCACACCATCCTAGGAGAAGGCGGCTATTACGCACCGGAATTAACGAAAGTTATCGAAAGAAAAGGTGAGGAATATGTCAAAATCGTGCTCCAATCTCCAGAACCATGGGGGCCAAATGGCAGAAAAATGGTAAAATACCAAATGAATGACGAAGATGCTGCGGCCATGATTGCTTATTTCAAGTGGATTGGAGAAATAGACTTGAATGGCTTTGAAAGAATCGTTTCACCATTAGCCAAAGACAAATAATTTAATTGATTACAACAAAAAAATAAGTCATGAAATATAAATCACAAAAAGTAGCTTATTGGTTTTTTGCACTCTGTATGTTGTTATTTACGCTACAGATTGTATATGGGTTCATCATGGGTTTTGCCCGTATAGGCATGGATGGATTGCACGATTTTATTCCATTTAATACTGCAAGAGCAGTACACACTAACCTCCTCGTAGTTTGGCTGCTAACCGGATTTATGGGCGCTGCCTATTATATCATTCCGGAAGAAGCACAAAGAGAACTTATCAGTGTCAAATGGGCTTATATCCAATTGATTTCCTTAGCCGTAGTAGGTGTTATCGCCATAGTAGGTTATCACTTCAATTATTGGGAAGGAAGAAAGTTTTTAGAAATACCTCGCGAACTGGATTACCTCGTTGTCGTCAATGTACTCCTATTCCTTGGTCTAATCTTAGGAACCCTATTTACGGGTAAAAGGAAAACAACGACTGCCTTAGTTTTATCAATGGGTTTGCTATTTGCAGCCTTATTGTATCTACCGGGAATGATTTGGTTTGACAGTCAGGTTACAGACTCTTTCTTTAGATGGTGGGTTGTTCACTTATGGGTAGAAGGCGTTTGGGAATTGATCATGGGTGGTATTCTTTCCTATCTTCTAATCAAGTTAACAGGTGTGGATCGAGAAGTTATCGAAAAGTGGCTTTATGTCATCGTTGGGTTGACTTTCCTTTCAGGGATTCTAGGAACCGGTCACCACTATTACTACATTGGAGTCAATAAGATATGGTTGATTGTAGGTGGTATCTTCTCCGCTTTAGAACCATTAGCCTTCTTAGCTATGGCATTATTTGCTGTGTATATGTATAGAAAAGGCGAAAAATCGCATCCTAACAAAATCGCTCTATTCTGGACAATTGGAGCTGCTATCGTATCCTTTATCGGAGCAGGTCTTCTAGGTTTTGCACATACACTGCCACAAACCAACTTATATACGCACGGAACGTTAGTTACAGCCATGCATGGTCACTACGCATTCTGGGGTGCATACGCTATGATTGTTTTAGCGATTATTAGTTATGCTATGCCAAATATCACAGGCAGAAAGCGATATACTCAAACCAATGGTCACATGGCATTTTGGTTGTCAAATATCGGAATGTTGGGTATGACTGTAGCCTTTGGTGTAGCCGGCGTCGTACAGGTATATCTCGAAAGAAAAATGGGTATGGACTTTATGAAGGTTCAGAATGAGATCAGCATTCACTTTATAGTCCTATTGCTGTGTGCTACCTTGTTTACAATTGGTATTATCATGTATATCATTGAATTCATTAAATACGGAAGGCCTACTGACGAAGCTTTGAATGCCGAATCAGTATAGAAAAATAACAAATAGCATTTTTACTCAACGACAAACCAATGGAAGCTGACTATTCAAATTTAGTGTTCCGTGTAGAAAATAAAAAACAAACACAAGCACTAAATAGCTTCCATTGGTTTAGCATTTTAAAACAGAAATTATGTTGACAATAGAAAAATCCGTTTTTTACAAAGCGACAGGTTCCGAAAAAGAAATATTTAAGCATGCATGGGATCTCAAACTCCCGATTTTGCTAAAAGGTCCGACAGGAACCGGTAAATCTCGCTTTGTAGAACACATGGCAGCATCTTTAGACAAGCAATTGATCACAGTTAGTTGTCATGAGGAGACATCATCCACTGACCTAATCGGACGATTTATCATCAAAGGAGCTGAAACGATTTGGATGGATGGGCCGCTATCAATTGCGGTAAAAAAAGGATATATCCTCTACATGGATGAAGTAGCTGAAGCACGACCCGATGTTATCGTTGCGATTCATTCATTGACAGACCACAGACGAACACTTTTTATAGACAAACTCGGAGAATCTATCCAAGCACATCCGGACTTTATGTTGGTTGCCTCCTTTAATCCAGGATATCAAAAAGGATTTAAAGAACTCAAGCCTTCAACTAGACAGAGATTTATAGCACTTTCTTTTGATTATCCAGAAGCGAAGATTGAAACAGAGATCATCATGCAAGAGACAGGAATTGATAAGGATGATGCAAAAAAACTCGTTAACATCGGTAATAAAATCCGGAATCTAAAGGAAATGGGATTGACCGAAACGGTTTCTACAAGATTGCTCGTGGATGCTGCAAAACTCATCCATAACGGGCTTTCTAAGCGCACAGCTGTGCATGTTTCAGTAGTAGAACCGCTTTCCGACGAACCCGAAACGGTACAAGCATTAAAAGATTTATCTGATTTAATGATTTAATTAAATCAAAGATATGGGATTGGAACTTGATGAATTACTTTACTCCGGAGTTGTCAAATACTTCAAAAAACGTCGGCTAAACAACACAGCGTTGCTAACCAAGCAGGTCGAGTTGAATGATGTCAAATCTAAAATGACCATCATCGCAAGAGCTGTAACTGGTCAGCCTATAGACTTGTATCCGGCCGAACGAGAAGGCGGTTATAAAGACAACAATTTCTTTTTGCCCATCGCTTGCTCTCTATTTTCAGATAAAGAGACCAATACCAAATTTTATTTATTCCGCACCTTGTATTTGTGCGTACAAAAAGAATTGGAACTCAATTGGACAGAGGAAAACCACGATGAAACTCAGTCGTCGATTAAAGCCATTGAAAGTGCGCCCATCGTACTCAAAAAGCTTTTTGAATCCTATCCGACCATTGTATCATGGTATGACTACTTTGTCTTGAATCTTCCTAAAATCAATAAAAAAAGTTCAGAACCCGATAAAACTTGGCTTTATGGTAAATGGATGAAAAACAGTCAAAGCCAAGAAGATGAAGATTTATTAAAGAATTTTGACAACAAACCCAATCGGCTTGAAAATAAAATTGAGGCGCAAACCACGCTTCACGCCAAGGCCGTAGAAGAAATAGAATCATTAACCATTGACAAAAAGCAACAAGAGGATTATGTCCTATTACACAGCTTTGAAAAGGTGGAAACTGCTGAAGAATTTAGTGGCAATTGGCGGGATTTTGACGGAAAAGATGAGTTAAAAGACCATCAAGAGGCACTCGAAGAATTGAATATGCGCTATACGGTTCGCGTTGATGATACGGTACATTCGGTATATCAGGCTGAATTTGTAGAAAATACCTCCGTAGCAGAAAGTGCAGAAGTGGACGAAAAAGGATACCATCTCAAGTATGATGAATGGGATTTCAAAAAGCGCGTTTACTTACCAAATTATTGTAAAGTTTATCCCAAAACTCAGATAAAAACAGAAGGCGATTACTATACAAAAACGATACATCGCCATAAATCGACGCTCAACGGGCTGCGAAAGATGCTGACCAGCGTAAACAATAAGATGCATCAACAAAGGCGGTTAAATCAAGGTGAAGCTTTTGACCTCGACGCATTAACAGATTTGTACACAGATATCCATTCTGGAGTAAGTCCCGATGATCGCATCTACTTATCTCAAAGAAAAAAAGACAAAGATTTAGCGATATTGTTATTGTTGGATATTAGTCTTTCAAGTGATGGATATGCAGCAGGAAACCGGGTAATAGACGTCGAAAAAGAAGTTTCGATCTTGTTTGGAGAAATCCTACATGAATTTAATATTACTTTTGCCATTGATGGATTTAGCTCTAAAACACGAAACTATACGACCTATCTTACTCTAAAAGACTTCAATGAAAATTGGAATATAGGCAAGCTTAAAATTGGGGCAGCAGAACCCAATGGATACACTCGTATAGGTCCGGCATTGCGACATGCAGGAGCAAGATTGGATCTCACAGATGCCAAAAACAAATGGATTATCCTCCTGTCAGATGGAAAACCCAACGATTACGACAAATATGAGGGTGCTCATGGTATTCAAGATATCAAGCAAGCCTTGAGAGAATTGAATGAACGCCAAATAAATTCTTATGCGCTTGCCATTGAAGCACAAGCAAAGTATTACTTGCCACAGATGTTTGGGCAAAACCACTACGAAATCTTGACCTCGCCGGAAGCTTTGATTAAGTCATTGGCCAAGTTATATGAACGCATAAAACACATTTAATGATGGCGGAAAACAACAAGAAATCAATATTATACCCACCAGGTGGCATTCTCATATGGATAATTATCTATATCGAACTAATCACCTATGGTATGGCCATGGTAGCCTTGGCATATTATGGTTCTCAAGAACGAGCCATATACCACGCTGACAGTCTCTTGCTCAATAAGTCCATTGCCATGATTAACACGGTATTTTTGTTGTCAGGAGGTTATTTTGCGGCTATGGCTGTTCAATTTTTTAAGAAAAATGATTTCGGAAAAACGAGTGCTTATATGCTTTGGGCTATGTACTCTGGCATAGCTTTTTTGATTTTAAAAATAGTCGAATACTATTCCAAATTTGCTGCTGGCCTAGACATCAACTATAGTCCATTTTTTATGAACTATTGGCTATTGACAGGATTTCATTGGATTCATGTCATGGTCGGTGTCATCATACTATTCATCATCCGACGATCCATCATAAAAAAACAACATGAAGCCTCCTTGGAGGATCTAGAAGCTGGAACAGCTTTTTGGCATATGTGTGATTTGATCTGGTTGCTATTATTTCCAATCCTATATTTACTATTTTGATATGGAAAAGAGTCTTAAAACCACCTTTATCAGTTTATTGGCACTTACATTTTTTGCGACAGGAGCTTCCTTTACGGCAACCGAAGGTTTAGTAGCAATAATGATTATTCTATTTTCTGTAGCTAAGTTTCTCTTAGTTGGATTAAATTTTATGGAACTAAAAGAAGCACACAATTTTTGGAAAATAGTTTTTATCATGTATGCATTTTTAATCAGTTTGGCGTATATGTTATTGCTCAAATAGACCGTTCTCCATGCTAGTGCTCTGTCCACAAAAAAATCTTAATGAAATGGCATTCTTTTTTCAAATCTCATCGTTAAAAATACTCGCCATAGTTACCACTATGCCTGCGTTTTTTGCCTTGATCTTTAAAAAAACAACTTCCATTATTATTTAAATCTTTTTATAGACAGAGCACTGTGCTCTGTCCACAAAAAAATCTTAATGAAATAGCATTCTTTTTTCAAATCTCATCGTTAAAAATACTCGCCATAGTTACCACTATGCCTGCGTTTTTTGCCTTGATCTTTTAAAAAATAACTTCCATTATTATTTAAGTCTTTTTATAGACAGAGCACTACCCTATTTTCAAAACTTCATATATAATTGACAATCAGTTATTGTACAACAATTATACTACCCATGATTTTAGGATTTTGGCACTTATAAAAATTTTTATATACCAAATATGCCTAAAAAAATATTGGCACTTCTACTATTGTAAAAGTGCCAATACAAATTATATTCAATAAGCTGGATTATTCTACAATAATCATCTTCTTGGTTGCTGTTTCATTTCCATACTCAAGTGTGTAATACAATACACCTGTGACACCGACATCTTGCTTAGATAAATTCATGCCATTCATACCTTGAATACCTTCTGTTCGGAATTGCTTGATTTGATGGCCTTGAACATCATACAATGTTAAGGTTACTTCAGATGCTTTTGGTTGATACCATGTTACAACCGTATGGCTAATAAACGGATTCGGTTCATTCTGATACAAGACAAAAGCATCGCCACCTATTTGATTAAACCTCAAATCTACATTTCCAACTTGATATTGGCTATCGTAAGATTCAGGTTTGGTTATATCATCATTTATGGATAGCATTTGACTTACCTGTCCTTCTGATTTTGCCTTAAATTTCATCGTAAATAAGACATCTCCAGGGTTTAATACGATTGGAGATTTAGCTGCAAAACTCATCGTAAGTTTACCTGCTTTCTCAAAGACGCCAACTTGATTTCCATCAATATTAAAGATTCCCGGCTCAATATCTAAGAAACTTAGATTTCCCGTGCTCATCGTCAATTGATAACCTAAAACGTCTTGCAAGCTACCAACCGTAACCGGAACAGAAATGACTTCATCATTGACAAAGAAACGATCTTCCACTTCCATAACTAAACCCTTAGCTGTCCTAGTTTCCGTTGATTTTCTA
>JAIXKS010000056.1 GCA_026928325.1 Chitinophagales bacterium
ATTGGAATAAAAACGTTAAAAATTTAAAACTGTTTGAGCCTATTCCTAGTAAAACTAAGAGATAAATGCCAAGTTAGCGAAAAAGCCATACCAAAGATGTTCCCATTGAGGCGAGTTTTTTGATACGAAAGTGATTTTTGAATGAGTCCAAAGATTCATGCTAAAAAATATCATAGTTCAAGGCAGAAAACACAGACATAGCCATTGCTAAGTCGAGTATTTCTAACGCAGAAATCGGATATTTTTTAATGAAGCCTTTGTTAAATTGTAACCTCCAATTCTAAAATGGCCTTAGCTGAGCGCCCGTTAAAAAATCGTCAATTCTCCCTAAGAAATAATCCGATGCAAAACATCAATAATAGATTTTGCCGCAACAAAGATAATTTCCTTCCCAGGTTGACTAATATCCTCATTATCATCCTCTTGAATACTATCTTCCACCAAGGCTAGCAAATCTTCTTGAGGGTAGTTTTCAAAGCATTTGTCAAGGACATTGCTAAAAGTTTTGTTTTCGCTATCATGAAATACAGACCAATTGATTTCTTCTGCTTCTTCTAATAGCTTACCCGGAATGACTTTTAAATCGTGGTTTTGCTGGACACTTTTACAGATGACGATTGCTAAGTATTGAAGAATAGCGAGTTCGTTTTTTGTTAGTAAACTTTGATTTTCTTCATCTATAAATGCCATCATATCCTTTTGAAACTCCGATATTTCTTCGAAGGTGGCCTCATAAACTGAAGGGTCTTCAAAAAGATCTATCGTATGGTTAATTATTTCCTCATTTATAAATTGCATCTGTCAATATTGTTTATTTAACTTATAGGTTGCAAAAATACAATATTCGGCCTAATTTTAATAAGGAAATCGGATTATGGTAGATAGGTGTACTGAATATTGTTGAGCGCACTCGAATAATCCTCAATGTTCTTGCTATTGGAAAACATGGTTGTGGACCATATCCTATGGTAAAAACGAGTCCATAATCCTGAAATGATGAATATAGGAAGGATGATCCACCAAGATGCATGCAATAACAAGGCAACGGTAAAGACGAGTATGTATTGGATCAAAATGAGCACTAAAGTAACCACAAAAAGTAAAGACGATTTAAATTCTCGTTGTTTTACCTTGGCACGCATAAAGACCCATCCGCCGGCAATAGGTAGAATATGGCAAAGCAAGCCAATCATGGCCGGCAGGAAACCGATGATAAGGATAAAGCCTCTAATGAAATTCAATTTTGATTTTAGAATATCGGAAGTCGATTGTATCTTATTGGCAAAACTAATTTTTAGTTTTCTTACCTGTTCGTCAATACTACGTCGTGTCGCCGTATCCAAAATATTGAACCCATTGGCCAATTTGATTTCTGCATCGGTTCGAACCTCGGAATTGACATAAATAGGAAGTGGATTCGGGATTAAGTGACTTTTTCTAGTGAGCAACACCAATTCTTCAAAGGCAGGAAGCTGGGTTTGGTCTTCAAGGTGAATCACATTGGGTAACATTGCCTGGTAAGTATCTTGAAGAATATGGTCAATGGCGTGATTTTTATCTTCTTTATATTGGTCATAATATGATTGGACAGATATAGGCTTTCCAACTTTTAGCATGACCTCATCATTAAAAAGCGAGGAAAAAGTAAAATTGATGCCTACGGGTACTATTTCGAGATTGATATCAGGATTTTTGTCTAAGGCTTGAAATCCAATGCGCGCGATACCTTTCTGAAGCGGCCTTAATTTCTTGATACTTTGGGTACTACCTTCCACAAAAATCAATAAATTTTTATTTTCAGAGAGGATTTGGCTACTTGCATCCATCGAATGTGGATTTTCACGTAATTTGGAAAAGCCATCTTTAAATCTAAATACAGGAATCTGGTGGGTAGATAAAAGCAAAGGGCGTAACCACTTTTTGTCGAAGATATCGCCACGAACTAAAAAATGTAAACTTTTAGGAAAAAAACAGGCCATAATCAAAGGCTCTAAAAAACCACTCGGGTGATTACTGGCAATCAATTGAGGGCGATCGGACTTGATGTGCTCAAGACCGCTGATATATATTCTTTTAAAGAAAACTTTTAGGGCTAATCTGACTAATATTTTAAGAAATTGATATAACATCTTGGGTGTTTGTCTATTTTTGCGCTGTAAAGCTAATAAAAGCTGTATGTCTAATCTTTATTTAGGGGATAATAAATTTTTAATTATTGTTGCGGGGCCAACTGCGGTAGGGAAAACGCAATTGGCTATTGACCTTGCTAAACACTATCAAGCAGATGTTTTTTCTGCGGATAGTAGGCAGTTGTATCGAGAAATGCATATTGGAACTGCCAAACCAGAAATTTCAGAAAGATTGGGCGTACCTCACCATTTTATTGATTCGCATAGTATTCACGATACTTATAGTGCTGGGGATTATGCGTTAGATATCCGCAAAGCCTTAGAAACTTACTTTTTATCCCACGATGTTGCAATCATTGCAGGAGGTACGGGATTGTATATGAAAGTATTATTGGAAGGCTTAGATGATTTTCCAGAAGTGCCAGAGACTGTTTATACTCATTATACGGATGGTTATGAAAAAAATGGTATCGAATGGCTTCAAGGACAGCTCAAAGCGCTAGATCCTGCGTACTTCGAAAAGGTAGATCCATATAATCCTCGTCGTTTGATTCGAGCCCTTGCCGTAATACATGTTTCTGGAAAACCGTTTTCTGAGCACTTCTCAAAAAGCAAAGAGCCAGTTTTACCCTATAATATTGTAGAGATATTGCTTGAATTGCCGAGAGAAGCTTTGTATGATCGAATTAACCAAAGAGTAATGCTGATGATAGAGGCGGGATTAGAAGCCGAAGCTCAAACGCTCTTGCCTTATAAAGATCTTCGATCCTTACAAACGGTGGGTTATCAAGAATTTTTTGATTATTTCGAAGGCAATATTACTAAGGATGATGCCATAGATCGGATCAAGCAAAATACCCGACGATATGCCAAAAGGCAGATGACGTGGTTTAGGAAATACGGGAATTGGACGACCTTTCATCCAGACCAACTTCAAGATATCATTCAATATATCGACTTGAAGATGGCCAGTGCTCTGTCTATAAAAAGACTTAAATAATAATGGAAGTTATTTTTTTAAAGATCAAGGCAAAAAACGCAGGCATAGTGGTAACTATGACGCGTATTTTTAACGATGAGATTTGAAAAAAGAACAACATTTCATTAAGATTTTTTTGTTGAGGCTGTCCGAAAAGGGCAGCTTCTTTTTTATGCGGCTAATTTATTAGGGGGCA
>JAIXKS010000073.1:0-22941 GCA_026928325.1 Chitinophagales bacterium
CCCCTTAGCGCCGATGGTACTGCAAAAGCGGGAGAGTAGGTCGCCGCCTTTTATTATGAAAGCCTTGATGTAATACATCAGGGCTTTCGCCGTTTATGGCCACATCATTTCCAAATCTTAGAATCCAGCCCTAGAAATATACATCTTTATCTACTACAACGCTATGGTTTACTAGGATTCTACTAATTTGTCTTGATTTAATAATGCCCATTGTAGTAATACGATGGTTTTGGCATCGATGATGACTCCGTTATCTAATAATTGTTGGATCTCAGATATGGGATATTCTACTAGTTCTATGTCTTCTTGTTCAGATATCAATCCACCCCCTTTGTTGATGTGCATGGTTGCATCATAGTAGCCATAATAATAGTGAATTTTTTCTTTATGAGCTCCAGGGGTAGCAAATGCTTCACATACTTTTGTTACAGTATTTAACCTATATCCCGTTTCTTCTTCTATTTCCCGAATGATTGCTGCTTCGGGATTATCTTCGTCCAATAATCCCGCACAACATTCAAGTATAAATCCGGTATCATGGCCATGCAGAAAAACAGGAAGCCTAAATTGTCGGATGAGCAATATCGTGGCTTTTGCTTTGTTGATTAATTATACCGTAGCGCCATCACCACTATCGAATATTTCTCTAATTTGATTTTCTACTTTCTGGTCACTTCTAATATACGCTATCGTGTATTGCTTTAGTAGTGACCAACCCTGGTGCAGTGTAGTCTCTTTTAATATTTTTATTCTGTTTTTATATTTCATATTATTTAATATATTATATATAATTACGTTAATATTCCGTAGTTGTATTTATTTTAGATATTTGTTTGTTTTCAATTTTAGGTTTAAATAGTGATACCTTTCTTTTATTGTGCTGTCACTTTATATCCCTATCATGTACCCATTGCTTTGTGAAACGATACCTACACATCTCTTGGCGATGTTTTCCTTGATTGGTTTGCATTCAGGTTGTATAGTAAATGATATTTATTGAAGAACTGTTTCGATTTTACTATTATTTTTCAGCTATGGGTGGATGGCTTTGTGGATTTTTTGAACTATTGGGTGCTATTTTTGAATTATTTATTGGAATAAGAAGGGTAAAGGTGAATTTTTAAAATTGATTTCTTTTTTATACTCTAAATTATATAGACCTTTGCAAAACAGAAATTTCCACTAATCTTACACGCCCATGATTCACTTTTTTAATCTTCGAGACGCGCTTATTTATGCAGTAAGCATCGAAAGTCCATTAGAAGCCGTAGATATTAAAAAATTAGTTTGGCTATTTGGCCAAGCTGATGTAATGGAGGCTAAAGAAATACCAGGAAATTTTTTAGGCCCACGTTCATCGATGATTACGCCTTGGAGTACGAATGCCGTTGAAATATGTCAAAACATGGGCATTGTAGGAATCCAACGCATAGAGGTTTTTACGCCTCTAGATGAAGAGCATGCTTATGACCCAATGCTATATCAACGGTATCATGGATTAGACCAACATCTTTTTACCTTAGATATAGAACCAGAGCCTATCGTTTGGGTTGAAGATATCACAAGTTATAATGAGCAAGAATCCTTGGCTTTGAATGAGGAAGAAATCGCCTTTTTAGAAGGTGTATCTGTTCGAATCGGTAGAAAGCTATCGGACTCAGAAGTGTTTGGGTTTTCGCAAGTCAATTCAGAACATTGTCGCCATAAGATTTTTAATGGTCTTTATATCATCGATGGAGAAGAGAAAGCCTATAGTTTGTTTGGATTGATAAAAAAGACGTCAACCACGCATCCAAATACTATAGTTTCCGCCTATAAAGACAATGTTGCCTTTATCCATGGGCCCAACTTGATTCAATTTGCGCCTGAATTGGCCGATAGGCCTTCTTCCTATAAGGAAACCTCTTTTGGATCGGTTTTGTCACTCAAGGCTGAAACCCATAATTTTCCGACGACCGTTGAACCCTTTAATGGAGCAGCGACTGGGTCAGGTGGTGAAATTCGAGACAGAATGGCAGGTGGACAAGGATCAATCCCTTTGGCGGGAACGGCCGTGTATATGACTTCTTACCCAAGACTTGAATCAACTAAGGTTTGGGAACAAAAAATTCAAGAACGTCCATGGTTATACCAAACACCAATGGATATTCTCATCAAAGCATCTAATGGTGCTTCTGATTTTGGAAATAAATTTGGACAGCCGTTGATCAGTGGGTCCTTGTTGACCTTTGAACATGAGGAGGATGAGGTTGTACAGGGATATGATAAAGTGATTATGTTGGCTGGAGGTATCGGATATGGAAAGTTGGATCAGGCGCAAAAACACACACCACAGACGGATGATCGGATCGTGATCCTTGGCGGTGATAACTATCGCATCGGTATGGGAGGTGCTGCTGTTTCTTCTGCCGATACAGGCGCATTTGGAAGCGGTGTTGAACTCAATGCTATTCAGCGATCTAATCCCGAAATGCAAAAGCGCGTAGCAAATACCGTCCGAGCTTTGGTAGAAGGTGCAGAAAACCCAATCGTATCTATTCACGACCATGGCGCAGGTGGACATTTGAACTGTCTTTCTGAATTGGTAGAAGAAACCGGAGGTATCATCGAGTTAGATCAGTTGCCCATAGGAGATAAGACCTTATCCGCAAAGGAAATCATCGGCAATGAGTCACAAGAAAGAATGGGTTTGGTCATCAGTGAAGAGCACTTAACGTTATTGGCTAAAATCGCCGAAAGAGAGCGTGCGCCCATGTATCAAGTTGGCCGAGTAACAGGCGATCAACGATTTACATTTTATTCTGAAAGGGACAAGTCAAAGCCTATCGATTTAGATCTTTCAGATATGTTCGGGTCAAGTCCTCGAATGATTATTCAAGATACTTCTCAAGATAAGAATTATAAGGAAATATTGTATAATGGTGATGGTTTGGAGTCTTACTTAAAGGAAGTACTACAGTTAGAATCAGTAGCCTGTAAAGATTGGTTAACCAATAAGGTGGATCGATGTGTAGGTGGAAAAGTAGCTAAGCAACAATCTTGTGGTCCGATACAGTTGCCACTCAATAATTGTGGTGTTATGGCGTTAGACTATGTCAATAAAGATGGCATTGCGACTTCTTTAGGACATGCGCCCATCAGTGCACTAATCAATCCGGCTGCAGGAAGCAGAAATAGTATTGCAGAGGCTTTGACCAATATAATTTGGGCGCCATTGCAAGATGGTCTAAAGAGTGTTACCCTATCTGCTAACTGGATGTGGCCGTGTAAAAACCCGGGAGAAGACGCTCGTTTGTACAAGGCAGTAGCAGCTTGTTCGGATTTTGCAATCGCCTTGGGTATCAATATTCCTACAGGAAAGGATTCGCTATCCATGAAGCAAAGATATAAGCATCAAGAAGTCATGGCCCCGGGTACGGTAATTATAAGTGCTGCTGCGCATTGTTCGGATATTAATCAGGTTGTAGAGCCGGTAGCTCAAGAAAACCAAGGCGACCTATACTATATCAATATGTCCTTTATGGATCATGATCTAGGCGGTTCTTCCTTTGGACAAGTATTAAATAAAGTGGGTACTTCATGTCCGGATATCATGGATAGTGAAGGGTTTTTGACGGCTTTTAATACAATTCAAGACATGATTCGTCATGGCTATATCGTGGCTGGACATGATATCGGGAGTGGTGGCTTGATTACTACCCTACTAGAGATGTGTTTTACGGGTATCAAAACTGGTATGAATCTGGATTTTTCGTCTTTAGAATGTGATGACTCCATCAGGTTGTTATTTGCCGAAAATGTTGGGCTTGTATTTCAGGCTAAAGCCAATACAGAAGCCAATATTGAGGCCATGCTTGATCAGAAAAAAATTCAATATCACCGCATAGGTCATGTCACTTCCGATGCTACTATAAGAATAGACAATGTAGAAGAAAGATATACGCTCGACGTGCCTTATTATAGAGATTTTTGGTTTAAGACTTCTTATCTTTTAGATAAACAGCAATCAGGTGCCGCAAAAGCAGAAGAACGATATCATAATTATAAAAAGCAACCTTTACGCTTCCAATTTCCAGAAGGATTTGATGGTAAAAAACCTGTTTTTTCGTCTGAAAGACGGATAAAGGCAGCGATTATCAGAGAAAAAGGAAGTAACTCAGAAAGGGAAATGGCCAACGCCATGTATTTAGCAGGTTTTGATGTGATTGATATCCATATGACGGACTTGATTAGTGGTCGTGCAGATCTTCGGGATATTCGGTTTATAGGCGCAGTAGGAGGTTTTTCTAATTCGGATGTTTTGGGTTCTGCTAAAGGTTGGGCAGGATCGTTTAAGTACAATGAGCAAGCCAATGAGGCTTTAAATCATTTCTTTGCACGTCCGGATACGCTAAGCCTTGGAATCTGTAATGGGTGTCAATTGTTTATGGAATTGGAATTAATCTATCCAGATCACGATGTGAAGCCTAAGATGCATTTTAATGATTCGCATAAATACGAATGTAATTTTACCTCAGTAACCATACAACCGAATAACTCGGTTATGCTATCTTCTTTAGCGGGTAGTACCCTAGGAGTGTGGGTTTCTCATGGAGAAGGCAAGTTTGTCTTACCAAAAGAAGAATCTGCGTATAACATTGTTGGCAAATTTGGATATGATCAGTATCCGGCTAACCCCAATGGTTCGGACTACAATGCAGCGATGATGTGTTCGGCGGATGGTCGCCATTTAGTAACGATGCCACATATTGAACGTTCGGTATTTCCATGGAACTGGGCTTATTTTCCGGAGAAGGAGCGATATGAAGTGTCTCCATGGGTAGAAGCTTTTGTCAATGCTCGCAAATGGTTGGAATCAAAAGGGTAAAATCTTCATAGAGTTAAGGCATACCTATGAATTTACGATTTTTTTGGGGATAGACGTAAATGGACATGTGTTGATGGCGACTTTAACAAGTATTAAGATAAATTGCTTGCCAAAAGAAAAACCATTTATAAGATTGACTTGTTAAGGTGAAATACTGATATCGTGTGTTTTGACACTAAGTTCGATGTAGTAAGCCATAATCTTAGCTGTGGCGAGTAGCTCTAATGCGCAAATTGGATAGTTTTTAAAGATTGGGCTTGTTTGGATGTTAGTTTTGTAATATCACGCTTTTGGCCCGTAGAACGAAATCTAATGTATCATCCGGATTATATGGACGAAGCATTCACTAACCATCAACATACATTTATTTTCAAAAAAGATAAAATACATTCATGGGAAGAGCCTTGTTTTTAGGTGTAGTTGCCTTTTTATTCATAATTCAAGATATCTATTGTTATTTTGCGATTCGAGGATTCAATTTTTCGGAACGCAGTCTCAAGATTTTTAGAAATATTTATGTGAGTGTTACCATACTGAGTTATGTCGCGCTTATCGGACTCATCTATCACATGGTAAAAGACCGACCTATATATCGGACAGAAGGGATTAATTTACTCACGGGCTTATTATTTGCCCTATTTATATCGAAAATATTATTAACCGGTACGATGCTTCTACAAGATGGTGGCCGGATATTTATAGGTATAATTAAATATGTAAAATCATTTTTTGGTCATTCTTCCAATCCTGGCGCACAAGTATTTATACCGGGAAGGCGGCAGTTTATCACAACAGCCGGGACTTTTTTGTCGGGGAGTTTGTTTTTAAGTATGCTCTATGGTATCACCAAAGGGAAATATAAATATACGGTAGAGCGAGTACGATTAGAATTTGATGATTTGCCGGATGCTTTTGATGGGTTTAAGCTTGTGCAGATTTCGGATATTCATGCGGGTAGTTTTGATAATCACGATAAGGTAGCCATTGGAATAGAGAAAATCAACGATTTGGATCCTGATCTCGTCTGTTTTACCGGAGATTTAGTCAATTTTGAAAAAGAAGAAATAGATCCATATATCGATGTTTTTTCGCAAATCAGGGCAAAATACGGAAAGTATGCAACTTTGGGAAATCACGATTATTTAGGTAGTTTTGATCGAAACGACCCGACAGCCGAAAAGCAATATTTTGATGATTTCGAGCATAAATTGCAAAAGATGGGCTTTGAACTATTGAATAATACCCATAGAAAGCTAAGTGTAAAGGGGCAATCTATCCATATCATTGGCGTAGAAAATTGGGGAAAGGAGAAGTGGTTTCCGAAAAAGGGAGATCTTGATCAAGCTGTAGCAGGAATGGACGAAGATACTTTCAATGTTTTGCTTTCACATGATCCAACACACTGGGATGAAAAGGTAAAACAATACGACAAAAAGATGCACCTGACATTGAGCGGACATACGCATGGATTTCAATTTGGTGTTCAGTTGAAGCATTTCCAATGGTCACCGGCAGAATATCGTTACGAAAAATGGGCCGGTTTATATACCGAAAATGACCGTCATTTGTATGTCAATCGAGGCTTTGGATTTTTGGGTTTTCCGGGAAGAGTAGGTATGTGGCCTGAAATCACGCTTTTTGAATTACATAAAAAGAAACCCGCAATAAACTAAAGAAGATACCCTTTGTAAAGAATGCAATATATATCTTTGCCACACGGATAATATAAATTATGTCGATCAATCCTAAATTAATCACTCAGGCAAATCAACGTTTTCAAGAGAAACCGCTTTTGAAACGGGATTTATCGTATTATGTCGAGGGTATTCGGGCAGGAAACAGATATATATTGAGTGAAAGTATTACGCTCATAGAGAGCACCATATCTGAAAAGCGGTCATTGGGATTGGAGATTATCGATGCTTTTAAGGAACATAAGCCAGAGACTATACGCATCGGTATCACGGGAACACCCGGAGTTGGTAAAAGTACGTTTATAGAAGCGCTAGGTCGATACTATATCGGAAAAGGACATCGTGTTGCTGTTTTAGCTGTTGACCCAAGTAGTTATATCAACAAAGGCAGTATTTTGGGCGATAAAAACCGAATGCAAATCTTGTCTTCGATGCCGGAAGCCTATATTCGGCCTACAGCTTCCGGAGCGACTTTGGGAGGTACAGCCATTCATACGAAAGAGACGATCAAACTGTGCGAAGCAGCTGGATTTGATGTTGTATTTATTGAAACTGTTGGCGTAGGCCAATCCGAAATAGAAGTGGGCTTCATGACGGATGTCAATATACTATTGCTTCAACCGGGCGCAGGCGATGAAATCCAAGGCATCAAAAGAGGTATTGTAGAAAATGCAGATATCTTCGTCATCAACAAGGCCGACGGAGCGATGTTGCCATTAGCGAAGCAAACCAAGCTTTTTTATCGCAATGCGATCCAACTTTTTCATCATAAAGTAGAAGGATGGAAATGCCCAACCTTACTTGTTTCTTCGGTAGATCATACGGGAATGGATGAAGTTTTTCAAGCGGTAAATCGGTATAAAGCACTATTGCAAGACCTCCATTATTTTGATAAACAACGATTGGATCAAGATATCCGATGGTTTCATCAAAAAACCAAAGAACTCATCGAAAAAATCACGCTCAATCAACCACAATTGAAGAAAGCATACGGGACATTAACCGATGAGATTCAAAATCAATCTTTAAGTGCTTCGGGAGCGCTTGCCGCAATAGAATCTATCATTAAATCCTTATTTCGTTGAATCATTTGAAATCATTATATAAAAATCAATGGTAAAAAGGTTAATTCATCTGGCTTGTTGTTTGTTGGTGTCGTTATCTTGGGCTCAATCTCAATCTAAGATCGACGTTTTGGAGCATTTTTCGTTTATAAGTCCCGTAAAACACAATTATAAGCTGTCTGGCAACTTTTGTGAACTGCGAGGATCTCATTTTCATGGAGGACTTGATATCAAGCAATCCGGCACTGGGAAAGATACGATTTTTAGCATTGGCGATGGTTATATTTCCCGTATCTTGGTATCTAGAACCGGCTATGGACAGGCTATATACATAGATCATCCAAGTTCTGGTCTTACCTCGGTCTATGCACACCTCGATAAATTTAACGATATCCTTACGGCTTATGTCGAACAACATCAAATGCAAGAGGAATCTTATGATGTGGATATATTGGTAGAACCGGGTGAATTACCGGTACATCAAAGAGATTTTATCGGAATGATGGGCAATACCGGGTTTTCCTTGGGAAAACATTTGCACTTTGAAATTAGAGAAACTGCAACAGAGAGAGCCATAAATCCATTTTTGGTAGGTTTTGATGTGCACGATAATATTCCGCCGTCATTATTGAGTTTGAGTATCCATGGACTGGATGATAATGTGTATAAAATATGGGAAAGATCCATATCTCTACACAAATATCAAGGGCAAGAAATAGAACTCTTTGAAACGATAAATGTTCCTTCAAAGCAAGTAGGATTGGCAATTCATGCATTTGATAGAACCAATGGAAGCCACAATAAGCAAGGGATTTATGCTATAAAACTATATGTTAATGATACCTTGCATTATAATTCTAGAATGGATAAACTATCATTTGATCAAGCTAAATACCTTAAAGGATTTGTGGATTATAGCGCAAGATTGCAAAATAAGGGCACTTATGCGTTATGCTACCGATATCCGGGAAATGACCTTTCACTTATCCAATATAGTCAAGATGGGATCATTGTGACATCGCCGGATACAACGACTACTGTTTTGCTAGTGATTGAAGACTTTGCGGGAAATGCGCGAAAAATCAAATTGCGTTTGCGGCACAATGGCGAGCATTTAACGCCTAAAAAAGAGTCACCGAATGCAACGCCGGTATCTCTAAATACGCATACAACCGTAGAATTACACGGATTGAAGGTGTATTTTGAACCTAAAACGCTGTATAGGAATATTCAGTGTAAGCTCGATACGGTACGTCATGCAAAGTACGGTACCAAATACAAGATTCACGATTACAAAGAGCCGTTTAAGCATCCATTAAAAATTACGATAAAACCGGACTTTGAAATTCCGGAACAAAAAAAGTCGAAAGTGATTGTCATCAAAGAAGACGGAGGTATGACCAATTGTGGTGGAGCTTGGCAGGATAGTCTTTTTGAAACAAGAATTACAGGATTTGGAACATATAGATTAGGCTATGATACGGTACCACCGTCGATAAGGCCGGTTAGTTTTCTAGCGAAAGCATCAAAACTCAAACGATTTTTATTTAGAATTACGGATAATTTTCCTGTTATAAAAAATGGGTTTACGGATCCTATTCGTATAAAAGTATGGATAGATGGTCAATTTCATATTAGCCCATTTGATTTAAAAACGCAAACCTTGACGATACCTATTCATGAAATTGATTCAGGAAAGCACGAACTCGTCATTGAAGTCAAGGATTATAGCGATAATACATCCTATTTTAATGTTCAATTTTCAAAATAGGAGATAAGAAATAAAACAAATTCGGTGTACGTTTGAAAACTTGATTTTTACTTTTTTGTTGAATATTTTAGCAATTAAAAAGGTATAAGGTAACGTGCTCTGTCCACAAAAGGATCTTAAAGAAATGTTGTTCTTTTTTCAAATCTCATCGTTAAAAATACTCGTCATAGTTACCACTATGCCTGTGTTTTTTGCCTTGATCTTTAAAAAAATAACTTCCATTATAATTTAAGTCTTTTTATAGACAGAGCACGTGCTCTGTCCACAAAAAAATCTTAAAGAAATGTTGTTCTTTTTTCAAATCTCATCGTTAAAAATACTCGTCATAGTTACCACTATGCCTGTGTTTTTTGCCTTGATCTTTAAAAAAATAACTTCCATTATAATTTAAGTCTTTTTATAGACAGAGCACGAGATAAAAGTAACTGAATTATTCATATTTTTAACTATCTTTGCATTTCTAAATGAATCTAAACTGGTCTTATGAGCAATTTTGTCGTTTCTGCACGTAAATACCGACCACAATCCTTTGATGAAGTCATAGGCCAGGATCACATTGCCAAAACCTTAAAAAATGCGTTGCAGTCTGGTCAATTAGCCCATGCTTTTTTATTTACCGGTCCGCGAGGCGTTGGTAAAACGACGTGTGCTCGTATTTTGGCCAAGGTCATCAATTGCGAACGACCGATTGACAAAGTTACAGCTTGTAATGAATGTACCTCTTGTACGTCATTTAATGATAATGCTTCGTTTAATATCTTCGAATTAGACGCAGCATCCAATACGAGTGTCGAAAACATCCGATCCTTAATAGATCAAGTGCGTTTTCAGCCGCAATCAGGTAGATACAAGATATATATCATAGACGAGGTACACATGTTGTCATCGTCAGCATTCAACGCTTTCTTAAAGACGTTAGAAGAGCCACCTGCCCACGCTATATTTATATTAGCGACGACAGAAAAGCACAAGATTATACCTACAATTCTTTCGCGTTGTCAGGTTTTTGATTTTAAGCGTATTCAAGCCGCAGATGTCGTCGTTCAATTAGAAAAAATATGTCAAAAGGAGAATATTCAAGCGGAAAAGGAAGCGCTGCACATGATTGCCACCAAGGCAGATGGTGCGATGCGAGACGCATTGACTATTTTTGACAAAATCCATAGTTCGTCGGCTGATGGCGTTATTACCTATAAAGATGTCATTGCCAATCTTAATATATTGGATTATGATTATTTTTTTAAGATAACAGACGCTTGTATTCGGGAAGATGTGACAGAAGTATTGCTCACGCTTCATGATATCGTCAATCAAGGTTTTGATTCGGAGATTTTCATTGTTGGTCTTGGGGAACATTTTAGAGATCTACTCATGGCAAAAGTACCGGCGACACAGGAGATTTTAGACTTGAGTGATGATTTAAAGGCTCGGTACGCAAATCAGGCAGCATTAGCTTCGTCTTCATTTTTATTGTCCGGGTTGAATATTCTAAATCAGTGCGATATCGATCTTATTCGGGCTAAAAATAAGCGATTGCAAGTAGAGCTTGCACTTACAAAATTGACTTATCTACAACGTACTTTTGAATCGAACGTATTTGGAAGCGGTGAAGGTCATGTAAAAAAAAAAATGACGGCTTAATTCAACCGACTGTATCTTCATCGACCATTGCTCCAGTGGTTAAAAATCCGGTTAAGTCTAGTAATATTCCCGAAAAACACACGGAAAGTGAACGAGCATCAACTACGCCGAGCATGCCAGAAAATACAAGTCAAAGAAGCTCTTTGTCGGGTGTATTTAAGAAGAAAGGCATTGATGCAATCCGCGAATCCATTCTACTTCAAGAGAAAACCAAGGCCGAAAGCCGAAAGGAATTGACCATAGAAAGTGTCGAATCGGTGTGGAAAGAATACTCCGAAGCATGTACTTCTAAGAGCGTTCAGATGGCGCTTCAGCACACCGTATTTGAGGTCGAACCTAAAACGATACGTGTGTATGTACCGAATCAAGTGACTAAAGATATGGTCTTGCAGGAAACGAATCTTTTAGACCAGTTAAGGAACGAATTGGTCATACCGGATTTGGTTTTTATGGTGGAATCGGATGTTAGCAGATTTCCGGATTACGAAGAAAATAAATTTGTACCGGTACTTTCGCAAAAGGATAAATACTTGGCCATGGTCGAGAAAAATCCACAATTAGAAAAGTTTACTCAAAAATTTGGTTTAAAATTAGATTCAGGAAATTGATTTTAATGGTTGTATTTTTAAACAATCGGGCGAAATAATCCTTTTAAAGGATACACAATACTAGAATATCATCTCATGTCAGGGTTGAATACGGATTATAAGGACCTTCATACCATATTAGAGGAAAATCCAGATTTAAAAACGTTTATCTTTTCTCATGAAGTTTCATTTGATAAGGGTGCGTATATTTATTTGCCGGAAGATCGTCCGGATATGGTTTTTTATATTCTAAAGGGAAAGGTAAAAGTAGGTTCTTTTTTTGGTGATGACAAAGATGTTGTGCAAGATATATTGGTAGAAGGCGATATTTTTAATGAGTCAGCGATGTCTAATACGGGTTCAAAAAACGAATACGCTTACGCAATGGAAAATGTTAAGCTTGCCGGAATCACCCATGACAAGATGACTGAAATTTTTGCTCGTTTTCCTAGTTTCAATATGTACATGATGAAGGTCATCAGTGAAAAAATTGATGAAAAACAAAATAGACTGGAATCGTTGATATTTAAAAATTCGAGAACGCGAATTATAGAATTTTTAATTAATAATATTCATAAAAAGGGCCAACGGATCGGATATGAATGGTTATTGCGCCACTTTTATACCCACCAGGACATTGCCAGTTTGACTTCTACATCTCGTCAATCTGTTACGACTATTCTTAACGAACTCAGGACAAAAAATATCCTACAGTTTGATAGAAAACGAATGTTGGTTCGAGATTTGGAACAATTAAAAGCTCAGATAGAGCTATAAAATACTAAGTTATGTTGATTATAAATGGAACATTAGTCAGTGAAGATGTGGTAGAGGAAATGTTTGCCTGTGATCTACATGCTTGTAAAGGAGCGTGTTGTGTCGAGGGAGATTATGGTGCGCCGCTAGAGAAGGAAGAAATGGAATATTTAGTTCAATATAAGGATAAGATTATGGATAATCTTCCTGAAAATTCCAAAGCATATCTTCGCGAACATCCGGGATTTGAGTTTTATGAGGCATATAATACATGGGGAACATCTTGTCATGAGGATGGATCTTGTGTTTTTATGACGCGAAATGAAGCCGGGATAGCTATGTGTGGCATAGAAAAAACATGGCGCGAAGAAAAAATCCCGTTTCAGAAGCCCATTTCTTGTCATCTCTATCCGATTCGAATTTCTTCTAATGAAATCAGTGGTTTTGAAGCATGGAATTATGATCGTTGGGAGATATGCGCAGCGGCATGTGTGCGAGGAAAGCGAGAAAGTATTCCGTTATATCAATTTGTCAAAGATGCCATCATCCGCAAGAAAGGATTGGCTTTTTATGAGGAGCTCGATGCCGCAGCGCAAGCGATGAAAAACGGAGATATATAACGACGCATAGGGAAATATTTGGAGCACGATGATAGCTTCAAATCAGCCGTTTTGCAGGACTTATCACGCGTTTTACACCAAATGTAATCAATGAAATAAGGTTTTAAATTCCTTTCGTATAAGATATGGTGCCGATTATTTTATAAGGCTCAGTTATAAGAGGCCGTTACAAAAATTATAATTTAATTTTTTTGAGTCGGTCTAAATCTCTTTTATTATCTCTTTCTTTAATAGAATCTCGTTTGTCGTAGGCCTTTTTACCTTGAGCCAAGGCAATTTCTAGTTTGGCGAAGCCACGTTCTGAAAAATAAAGTCGGTATGGAACGATGGTAAATCCTTTTTCCATAACTCTTCTTAGGAGCTTTTTGAGTTCTGGTTTTCGCAATAATAATCTTCTATCTCGTCGAGCGTCATGGTTGTAGATGGTTCCGTGATCGTATTCAGAGATAAACATACTTTTGACCGTGAGATTGCCTGCATTATCAAACAAACAGTATGCATCATTGAGGTTGGCCATTCCTTGTCGAAGAGCCTTAACTTCCGTACCGGTCAACACCAATCCAGCTTCATAAGTTTGAATAAAATGATATTCAAACTTAGCCTTTCTGTTGATGATTTCTTTGGTAACTAACTTGACGCTCATGAATGTTTTTTCAAAATGAGATGCAAAGATAAAGGATTTTAAACCGATATCAGAGAAATTCATTAATTTTGAACCGTCAAATAAAATCCTAATGAGTAATTTGTGGAGATATTTAGTATTCCTTACGATAATATCCGGTATCATTCATTCTTGTGTTCCGGGTAGTAAGTCCGCGGATGAGAAGATTGTAATTTCGTATAGTGACCCGGAGGTCCAGCATATCTTAGACCTTCAAGATCAGCAACAAATCCCGGAATTATATCAGTATTTCAACCATGAAAATCCTGCATATAGATATTTAGCGGTATCCGCTTTTAGTTCAATCAAGGGAAAAGAATCAGCGGATTCTCTGATCCGAATGCTGCAAGATCCTATTTTGCAAGTGCGTGCTGCAGCGGCTTATGCTATAGGCCAAAGTGGCAATTCAAAAATCGTGGATAGACTCATTTTATCCTTTAGAGGAAAGGATTCCTTTGACGTCAATAATATCTATAATGCCAATATTTTAGAGGCAGTTGGGAAATTAGGGACAATTACCGATTTAAAGAATATCGCCATGGTCAAGACTTATCGAAGCTCCGACACCTTGCTCTTACTAGGTCAAGCTCGGGCAATATACAGAATGGCGTTGCGGGATATCGTTACAGAGGAAGGTACCTCCAGAATGATAGACTTACTCAACAATAATTTAATACCCAATGAGGTTCAACTCATCGCTGCGCATTATTTGAGCCGAGCTAAAAATATTAAATTAGATCCTTATACCATTCGATTGAGTGATATTTATACTCGAGAGCGGGATCAAGCCATCAAGTTACCTTTAGCCTTGGCACTTGGTAATGCCAAAGACTCTTTATTATTACCTCAAATAAAAAAGTCACTTCGAGAAGAATCGGATTTTATGGTAAAAGTCAATTTAATCCGAGCCTTGGGTAATTATCCATATCTGGGTATAAAAGACGCCTTATTTACCGAACTTAAAAGTGAAAATCTCTATATTGCTACAGAGGCAGCAGGATTGTTTCTAAAAAAAGGTATGGTGGAAGATGTTCCATTATATGCTTCCTATGATACGGTAACGGTACCTTGGCAAGTTCGATCATTGATGAATGGGGCCGTGCTGGCGCATACTGCATTGTATTATACCAATTATAAATCGGCTTTTTCACAGCGAATTCTCAAAAACATAAAAGAAGCAGAATCACCCTATGCAAAAGCAGCCTATGTAGAAGCTTTAAGCAAAGATCCATATAATTATCAGTTGGTAGGTCAACAATACAATAATGAAAAGGATCCAATAGTTAAAATTGCAGCCTTGGCGGGATTGGGCGATATCATCAAGAATCCATTGTTTTTTAAGGCTTTTGGCAATAATTACGGAAGGGTAAAAGCCGAAATATTGGGACACTTCGTACATGCTATCAATAGTGGAGATGTCGGACTCATTGCTACTGCGGCCAATCTACTTCAGGATCCCAAATTGGCGTGGAAGGAGTGGATTAAGGATTTAGACTTTTTGCAAAAGGCATTAGAAAAGCTCCAATTGCCGCAAGAGATAGAAACCTATAATGTACTCAATGCTTGTATCGCCTACTTCGAAGGAAAAGAATATAAGGAAAAAATTCCGGATTATAATACACCAATTGACTGGTCAGTCCTAGCTTCAACATCAGATTCTAGCGTTGTAGCCGTTAAAACAACCAAAGGTTTGGTTAGAATTCAACTTCTGAGAAATGTTGCACCGGCTACAGTCATTAATTTTGTGAATCTTGTCAACAAAAAGTATTATAACAATAAGGCTTTTCATCGGGTAGTACCCAATTTTGTCGTTCAGACCGGATGTTCGCGTGGAGATGGATATGGCTCAGAACCTTATTCTATCCGCTCCGAATTGCCTCAAATATACTACGATAAAGGTGGGTATGTAGGTATGGCTTCGGCCGGTAATCACACGGAAAGCACCCAATGGTTTATCACGATGACTGCTACGCCACATTTGGACGGCAATTATACGATTTTTGGACGAGTCATAGAAGGCATGGATGTTGTCAAAAGCATCACACAGGAAGACAAGATTAATGATATAATCTTTATTAAATAGCGTGTTTTTACGCCTATTTAGCTCAAAATATGTCGTAAGAAAGGCTGTTTTTACACAAAATTTAACCCAGAGTTAAATTTTTATGCTATTTTATATGAAATTTATAAAAATAGTCATTAATTTTATGCTAAATATTATATTGCTTCATTAATTGAATAATTAGATATGATCAGAAGAATAAAAAAAGTGGCCGTTTTGGGTTCAGGAGTTATGGGATCAGGTATTGCATGTCATCTAGCAAATGCCGGATTAGAAGTACTCATGCTAGACATCGTTCCGCCAAATCTGGACGATGCGCAGAAGTCTAACCCTATTTTAAGAAATAAAATGGCCGATAGTGCATTGGCAACAGCCTTAAAGACCAAACCCGCACCATTGTATGATGTAAGTTTTGCATCACGGATTACCACAGGAAACTTTGAAGACGATATGCATCGCATTTCTGAATGTGATTGGATTATCGAGGTTGTTGTGGAGCGATTGGATATCAAGAGGCGAGTATTTGAGCAAGTAGATGCGTTGCGCAAGGAAAACACCTTAGTTACCTCAAATACCTCGGGGATACCGATTCATCTTTTAGCAGCAGGTAGATCGGATAATTTTAAGCAAAATTTCTGTGGAACGCACTTTTTTAATCCTGCGAGATACTTACCACTTTTAGAAATTATTCCGCATAGCGAAACTGATCCTGAGATTGTTAAATTCTGGATGCATTACGGTGCTGTTTATCTCGGTAAAAATACGGTACTTTGTAAAGATACGCCGGCATTTATTGCCAATAGAATAGGATTTTACAGCGGTAATAAAATCGGAGAATTAACAGAAAAGTATGGATTTACAATAGAAGAAGTAGATAAGATAACGGGAGATCCTATCGGATGGCCGAGCACAGGTAGTTTCCGATTGTTGGACTTGGTCGGCTTAGATACTTCTGTCAAAGTCACGCACGGAGTCATTGAGAGTTGTCCGGATGATGAATATGTTAAAATATTGAAGGACAGACCTACACCTAAGTACACTCAGTTTTTATTGGACAATAACTTTTTAGGAAATAAGACTGGGCAGGGATTTTATAAAAAGACAGAAACACGTGATGATCAAGGGAAGCGGATTATTTTGGCGCTTGACCTAGAAACCTTAGAGTATAAGCCATCGCAAAAGTCGATAATCCCGGTTGTAGGAATCGCTAAGAAAGTTGAAATCATGGACAAGCGTATCAATGAGATGATTGCTTCAGATGAAAAATCCGGTTATTTTGTTCGTGACTACCTATGTGGATTGTTTTCTTATGCGGCAAATCGAGTATTTGAGATTAGTGACAATATCTATAGTATCGATGACGCTATGAAATCCGGTTATGCGTGGTCATACGGCCCATTTGAATATTGGGATATGATAGGTCTAGCCGAAGGCGCACAATTGGCCCGCTCTCTTGGTGAAACGCTTCCTGCATGGGTAGATGCAATGATCGCATCTGGAGCTACTTCATTTTACAAATCAGAAGGTGGCAAACGCAAATATTATGATTTAGATACAAAGGCGTATCAGGTCATACCGGGAACAGAAATGCACATCCATCTGGATAATTATCGGGAAAACACACCGGTATATAAGAATTCAGAATGTACGATACACGATATCGGTGATGGTGTTCTTTGTTTTGAATTTACATCTAAGTCCAATGCGATCGGCGAAGGCATCGGTGAAGGAGCTCTAGAAGCGATCCAGTTGGCTTCACAAGGAGATTGGGCTGGTATCGTCATTGGAAATAATGCCAAAAACTTTACGGTGGGTGCCAACTTGATGAGTGTCGGAATGTATGCCATGCAGAAGGATTTTAAAAAACTGAATGAAATGGTAGATGGATTTCAGCAAATCAATATGGCGATGCGATATGCACCGATTCCGATTGTTACAGCGACCCAAGGTTATGTTTTCGGTGGAGGTTGTGAAATCTTGATGCACACCGATGCAGCTGTTTGTCATGCCGAGTCTTATATTGGCTTGGTTGAAGTAGGTGTTGGACTTATCCCTGGAGGTGGCGGAACCAAAGAGTTTGCCTTGAGAGCGTCGGAATTGTTTTTTGAAGGGGATGTGCAGATGCCAACGCTCATAGACAAGTTCAGAACGATAGCTACCGCGACGGTATCGACTTCGGCTTATGAAGGCTTCAATCACGGCTACTTAAAGCACGATCGAGACGTCGTTGAAATCAATCTTGCCCATGTTTTGAGTTCGGCCAAGGCTAAAGTATTACAATTGGCTCAAAACTATACTGCACCTATTCCTAAGCAAGCGACGGTATTAGGAAGAGCTGGAATTGCGGCTTTATACACGGCAATCAATGAATTCTTTCTTGGAAAATATATGACAGAGTACGACCAAGAAATTGCAAGAAAGTTAGCTTATGTGATTTGTGGTGGAGACTTAACTGGACAGCGACAAGTGTCCGAACAATATTTACTAGATATAGAACGAGAAGCATTTTTACAGTTATTGGGTAATCCTAAGACCTTAGAGCGGATTCAATATTTACTAATGAATAACAAACCATTGAGAAATTAATCGTTTCGAGAGGGATATTTTCTAAATTCAAAAAAATAATAATAATGAATGCATATATAGTAACCGGATTCAGATCGGCAGTAGGAAAGGCAAAAAAAGGAGGTTTTCGAAACTATCGTTCAGATGATTTGGCTGTAGATATATTGACACACTTGCTATCTACTGTACCTCAATTGGATCCGTTAGAAATAGACGATGTCATCGTAGGTTGTGCTAATCCAGAAGGAGAACAAGGACTTCAGGTAGGAAGACTTATCGCTTCGAGAGCCTTTGGCAAGACGGTACCTGGAATGACCATCAATCGATATTGTGCTTCGGGGTTAGAAGCGATAGCGATAGCGAGTGCAAAAATTAATGCGGGTATGGGACAATGTTACATAGCCGGAGGAACAGAATCTATGTCGATGATACCTATGACCGGATATAAGTTGTCACCTAGTTATGAAGCAACCATGCAAAACATCAATTATCATGTGAGTATGGGTCATACGGCCGAAGCTGTTGCAGAAAAATACAACATCACAAGAGAAGAAGCTGATCAATTTTCAGTTCGTTCGCATGCATTGGCTGGCGCAGCGATCAAAGAAGGAAAATTTAAAGACGAGATTGTTCCGGTGAAAGTGAAGGAAGTTTATGTTGAAAATGATAAAAGAGTAGAAAAGGAGCATATCGTAGATACAGATGAAGGCGTAAGAGCAGATACTAGTTTAGAAGGGCTTGCACGATTGAAACCGGCATTTAAGCTAGGAGGAATTGTCACAGCCGGTAATTCTTCACAAACATCAGATGGATCGGCATTTGTCCTTGTCATGAGCGAAGCCTTAGTCAATCGACTTGGTTTGAAACCTATAGCTCGATTGGTTGCTTGTTCGGTTGCAGGTGTTAATCCATTGTATATGGGAATCGGTCCTGTTGAGGCGATACCGAGAGCCTTGAAGCAAGCCGGAATGAAGTTGGAAGATATCGATTTGATTGAATTAAACGAGGCGTTTGCAACCCAGTCATTAGCGGTCATTAAGGAATCTCATTTGAATCCGGAAATCGTGAATGTCAATGGAGGTGCAATTGCTTTGGGTCACCCGTTGGGATGTACGGGTGCTAAATTAAGTATTCAGGTCATCAACGAACTCAGGCGAAGAAATCAGCGATTCGGTATGGTTACTGCTTGTGTAGGTGGTGGACAAGGTATCGCTGGGATAATCGAGCGCTTGGATTAATAGTTGATTTGCAATATTGGTTTGGTTTTTATTGTTGAATCGTGGAATCGATTTTGATAGTTTAAAAGTTTAAAGGTGTAAGGGTTTAATTCTTAATTGTTGAGTTGCTGATTCGTTGGATTTGCTGATTTGTTGGAGAAATTGGTGGAACTGGTGGAATTGTTGGAATTGGAGATTATCCTAAAGGTAGCCGAGAATAAATTGGACAACAGCTGCGAAAATCCATTTTGTTTTCGGTTCAAAATGGATTTTCATTGTTAGATTTGTTCCTTTACTGTTGATTTGTTGATTCGTTGTGAAACTGGTGGAATTGTTGGAACTGTTTCATTCCTTCGGTGCATTCTCAATGACCATGTTCTTATCTCCCTTTATGTCTATGCGGTTATTTCGAACGGAGTGAGAAATCTTTTTGGTGTTAATAGGTTTAATCTTTAAATTTTTTGGTATAGAGGCAACGAATTTGACATTCAAAGCCTCTTATACTATAGGTAACATTCCTTTTAGTGCTAAAATCACTTTAGTTCTATTAATAATCCGACTTAATTATTTGATAGATGTGTATGCGATCAAAGAGTATGTAGTTAAAAATCAATTATCAACCACATCAAAAAAATATGAATATGCAAATTAAGAATTACCTTTCAATTTTTACGACAATAGCTTTGATGTTTACGTTTGTTGTATGGGGATTTTCAAACAATTTAAACGAAAAGCATGGCCATAGTTATAGAAACTATAAAGAGCACGATAGCGAAATGAATAAATCTAAGGATTTTACGGTTGATGTTTTGCCTGAGCAAGTGAAGTATTCATATTTATACGAATGTTTGAATTTAAGCTCAGAAAAAAACAACTTGTCGCTCAAAAATTCTAATTTTGAAAGTAGTCACCTAGACTCAAGTACTGCCGATGATTGTTTAAGAATACTTTTTTTTGACGGTGAACATTGTAGTGAATATGTATTCGCATATACTAGAGATGGCGTTGAACCCTATACTTATATTTGGTCTAATGGCGTTACAGAAGTATATATTATCCCTTCTGAGCCAGGATTATATTGTGTAACCGTTACTGACAGCCAAGGGTGTTCAGGTGTTGCTTGTCATCAATACGATTGGCTCAATTTGGAAATGGAACGAAATCACACGACTTGTGGATTTGACAATGGTTCTATCGTTATTACAGCCTCAAATACATATACACCAGGAGTTAATTTTTTATGGAGCAATGGAGCTACAACGAGCACGATTTCTGGATTATCAAGTGGTATTTACGCTGTAACAGCAACGTATCGAAATTGTACAGAGATTATTGAAAATATTGAAATAAATAGTTCGGATAGTATATCTGTTTTCGTAGAAGTAATAGATGAAAGTTGTGGTCAAAAAAATGGATGGATATCTGTATATCCAGAAGGTGACAATCCCAATTTTGCCTATTTTTGGTCGAATGGAGAACAGACCCAAGTTATTACCGATTTAGCAGCAGGTACCTATACCGTTACGATTGTTGATGATGACTTATGCGAAGCTGTAAGGACGGCGATCGTTAACAGTACGAATGACTTTTATGTAACTAACACTGATACGCATACAAGTTGTGGGCTCAATAATGGTTCAATAACCGCTAATCCAGTAGGAAAAGGTGCGTTATATTATAATTGGTCTAATGGAGAGACCACGCAAACAATATCCGATTTACCTCCTGGCGAATATACGGTTACAGTTACTTCAGACGAAGGTTGTGAAGCAATAGCTACAAGTATCATTGATGCATCCGGTCAAATAGAGATTGATGCAGATATTATCCATACGAGTTGTAATCTAGGGAATGGATCGATTACGGTTAATCCTACAAATAGTTACGGATTTAGTTACCTTTGGTCCACAGGCGACACGGCGCAAACCTTAACCAATCTCGAAGCTGGAAATTATACGGTTACGGTTACGGCAGTAGGCGGATGTTCAGAAGAACAGACCATAACTGTCAATGAATCTTCCACTGAAATAGAAGCAGCGTTTGATGTAATCCATACTTCATGTGGGCTTAATGACGGTACAATTACAGCAAATCCAATTGGAAATTTAGAATTTACTTATAGTTGGTCCACCGGTGATACGACGCAATCGATAACAGACCTTGCACCGGGAAATTATATGGTTACTGTTACAGCCGTTGGCGGATGTTCTAATGAATTTTCAACAACAGTCCAACCTTCGAATAAGCTACTTGTATCCAATAAAGTAACACAACCTCAATGTTTTGAGAATACGGGCTCCATCCTTGTAGAACCCGTCAATGGCAATACCTTTGCTTATATTTGGTCCACAGGCGATACGACTCAATGGGTAACAAACCTTGCACCAGGAAATTATACGGTAACCGTAACCAATGAAGCAGGCTGTTCAGCATCGGCAACTTCTACAATATTAAAGAGTAAGACGTTAACCTTAACAGTATTGACTTTTGAAGAGACATGTGATGGTTGTAACGATGCATCTCTGACCGCACTTGCGGACGGCAACGCACCCTATACTTACGAATGGAGCAATGGATCAACAACGCAATCAATAGATGACCTTGAGCCCGGAGTTTATGCAGTAACGGTGACCGATGATCTAGGATGTAGCCAATCAGAAGTCATCGTCATCAACAGATTGGGCTGCGAGCCACCAACGGTAGAAGCTATAGCCACAGATGCTCCGTGCTATGGCGATAATGGAACGGTAAAAGTGGGTCTAACCGGAGGATTAGCACCATTTACCTATGCATGGACATCAGGAGCAAGCAGCTCGGAAGTCGAATTACCAGCCGGTAAGCATGCGGTTATCGTGACCGATAGTTTGGGATGTATAGGATATGCAGCAGTAGAAATCAAACAGCCGGAAGCAATAGAAGTTTCGATCCAAGTGACAGACGAGCAATGCTATGGCGAAGAGAATGGAAGTATTGCCGTTGAAGTATCGGGCGCATTTCCACCATTTACCTATGCCTGGAGTCAAGGCTCTACAGAAAGTACACTAACGGGATTATCACCGGAAGATTATACCGCTACGATAACGGATGCCAATGGATGTAGCGTCGAAATAGCAGCGACGGTAGGAGAAGCAACGCAGCTCGAAGTGCCGATAGTGGGAGATACCTTGGTATGTTACGGCGAAGCAGGAACAATAGAAGTAGCGTTAGGATATGTAAGTTACGAATGGTCAACAGGTGATAGTACATCAACGATTTCGTGGACGGAATCGGGAGATTATACGGTAACTGTGACGAATGAGCAAGGGTGTACAGCCATAGCAACATTGACAACAACGGTAAATGATGTGCTTGAAGCAATAATCAATAAGGAAGACAATGGGTTTGTATTGGAGGTAAAAGGCGGTACTTCGCCATATACTTACCTCTGGTCCACGGG
>JAIXKS010000073.1:23629-24668 GCA_026928325.1 Chitinophagales bacterium
TTTAAAAAAAATAACTTCCATTATTATTTAAATCTTTTTATAGACAGAGCACTAGAAGAACCATTGTATGGTATTAGACGTTATAAATCCTGAATAAGGTACGACGAAGTCTCGGATTTTATAACCCATGGAAAGCTGTAAATTAAAAATATTTCTTTGAAATAGGTAGATTTCCTTGTGCATTTTGTACCTATTTGTAAAATAGACCGTCTTAAGAAACGGTTATAGGATGATGCATGCCATATGAAGCATATCAAAGGAAAACACGGAAATATTTACTTTAATGACTGGTCGGCATTAAAACAGAAGATTCAAGCGACATCTTGGTCTAAAATCTTCGTTCTCGTGGATGAAAACACGGAAAAATACTGTTTATTCCATTTACTTGAACAAATGGATTTGCCAATCCATGTCATTAAAATTCCAAGTGGAGAGCAGCATAAAAACTTGAATACTTGTCAACTTGTGTGGCAAAATTTGATGGCAAAAGGTGCGGATCGGCTTTCGTTATTAATCAATCTTGGAGGTGGAGTTATCGGAGATTTAGGTGGATTTTGCGCAGGGACCTATATGCGGGGCATTCGGTTTATTCAAATTCCAACGACTTTATTGAGCCAAGTGGATGCGTCCGTAGGTGGGAAATTAGGTGTAGATTTTATGGAGCGAAAAAACATGATAGGGCTCTTTGGCAATCCAGAAGCTGTATTTATTTTCACTGATTTTTTAAAAACGCTCCCAGAAAGAGAACTCAAAAGTGGATATGCGGAAATGCTGAAACACGCCTTGATCGCGGATAAGGATGCTTGGAACAGATTGTCAAAAACCGATGTTGCAACCATCAACGATTGGGAATCCACGATATATGAGTCGGTCATGATCAAGCAATCAATAATCCAAGAAGATCCTTTAGAAGCTGGAAAAAGGAAGATTCTCAATTTTGGCCATACTGTTGGACATGCGATTGAATCTTACTGGATATCTCGCGAAAAACCACTTTTGCATGGAGAAGCTATAGCGATAGGAATGGTTGCAGAGGCAT
>JAIXKS010000017.1 GCA_026928325.1 Chitinophagales bacterium
CAGTTTGGCAACAAGAGCGAGTTTTAAATTTTGACTACTTTCCTAATCCATTTACAGATCAGTTAGATATTAAGTTCAATCATGTGCTTGATTCAGATGCAGATTTAGAAGTTTTAGATGTGTTCGGACGATTATTGGATTCCGGATCATTAGTAAAAGGAACAGACCATATTACGCTAAAGGGTGAGAAATATCCCGATGGCGCACTTGTCATTAAAATAACACAAAATGATGGAGAAGTCGCATCATTTAAAGCAGTTAAAATGAAGTAGATTTAATATATTTTTTTTATCAATGAATTTTAGAGATGATAAGATGATTTTTAATAATTGAAAATATAGTAAGGAAAATCTATATGATATTATTAAAAAGGTAAATAAAATAGAGATAAAATTTTAAAAATAATTTAATATTTTTATGAAGCTAATATTTTATATTCAAAATTAATTTCGTCACAGTATTTTTTAAGTATTGTGGTGATGCTATTTAGTTTAAATCCAATAGATGGGCAAGTATTGACACCTGATGGAGCAATAGAAGTGGGTATTTCGTATGATACACCATTTTCGTACAAACTAGGAGAAGACATAAGTTGGGAACTAAAGAAAGAGGATGGTAATATTATTGCTAACGAAATAGGAGATCTAAAGCAATATGTTTTTAGTGAACCTGGAAGATATACATTAGAAGTGAAACATGATCACGACCATCAAAGTACTAGTTGTGAACATGGATATTTTCCTGAAAAGCTAATAATCGATGTGAAACCGATAAAATTAGAATTTGATTTTTCTACGATAAGTTTTTCGCATGAGATTAAAGTTGGACAAATGAGTGATGGGATTATCGTAAAACTAGGTGCCACATATAGTTCTTATAATGGAGAACCGATGTCATATAATCAAGGATTTACTAGTTTTGGTGTTGGTTCGACGATAAGTGGACGGGTTAATGGAGAATCAATCATGCTTAATCCAGGCTTGAATATGATTGAATTTTTATTAAAAGGTCAGGTTGATGAAATGAATAGCGTACAGCTAAATTTTATAGATTTTAGCGGTGAAGTTCAACCATATACAATAACACCTAAAAAATAATTAATAATGAAAAGTAATTTACAATATTTAATAGCGACTGTGTTACTGTTTTTAATAGCAGGATTCACGCAAGAGTTAGAAGGACAATACTGTGTATCAGGAAATTGTAATCCCAATACGTTTGTATATAGTGAAGATCCAAACACGATAGAATATGATAATATTATTGGAGTATTTCACTCTAGTATGGTAAGGGAAGCGAATGGGGTAGTAAAGGTTTGGGGACAAGGTGTAGCGCAGAATGGTCAAGGTCAGACAGGTAACATACTAACTACAACGGATCCTGCCGGAGTATTAAGTGGCGCCAATTTTGGATCAGGATCAAACCAACTTACAGGGGACGTTTTAAAATTTACAGGAGCGAGTAGTTCTAATACACAGCAGTTTGCTGTATTAACGACAAATGGTTTATACCTCTGGGGAAATACCGGAGTATTAGTGCCTACAAACATTCCAAATTCTTCAGCTGGATCGTTCAGAAAAGTAAACATTGGAACATATAATGTAGGAGGAGGAACAAAAGCAGACGGATTGCCAAGTGGTGTAAGCCCAACCGATGTGAAAATGATGTTTGGTACCCGTATGGGACTTGCCATAGTTACATGTGATGGACAAGCGTGGGTGCTAACTGATAATGGGAATGCATATGGAGATGGTGCTTCAGATACTGACGCCAATGATTTACTGTGGCATAGAGTAAGTACCGCAGCGAATACTCCGCTACAAAATGTAGTAGCAGTAAGAGGAACCTATCAGGTTTTTATGGCACTTACAGCAGATGGTAATATATATACTTGGGGAGACGGAACAAGAATAAATAGCGGGGCACCTCAAAGTAGAAATTTTGCAACAATGATTACAAAGCCTTCAGGAGTAACACCAAAAATGATAGGGATGACAGCTTCGAGTAATGGAAAGACATACTATCTATTAGCTACAGATGGGAGACTTTTTGCTATGGGAGAAAATGAATATGGACAATTGGGAAATGGAGGGACAACGGATTCTAACGTATGGGGTCAGGTAACAGCGACGACAACAGTTGGAGGAACAACTTATACCATAGGTAGTAATGTACAATGGATTAGCCCGATGGAACATGATAGAGGAACGCAGATTCAGAATAATGCAGCAATTAGTGTTGTAACGAATCAAGGTAAAGTTTGGTCTTGGGGAGCAAACTCCTATGGCATGTTGGGCTTTTCAACAGGTACAAGTTATGTGAGTACTCCAGGTTTGATGCCTGGAAGAACCAGTGGAGCTTATGATAATCAAAAACTGAACATCTCGGATGTAATAATGGCTGTGGAAACCGGAGGACACACGACACTTTTGATTAAACAATGTAGTAAAAAGTTTGGATATGTAGGTCATAGAATCCGAGGAAGTATGGCGGATGGAACAACAGTAGATGCTCAAGAGGATGAATATAATTTTGGTCAAACTGGAGATGTAACGATATGTGGTGCACCTACATCACCGGGAATTTTACCTCCACCGATTGAGATTTGTAGGGGAACTACGATCGATCTGAACGATGTTGTCGTGGGTACAGCTCCTACTGGATTTATTTTGGAATTCTGGACAACAAGCACAAGGTCTCCAGGTACACAACTCACAGGTACGGGTATTACAGAGGCACCAGCGGGTACTTATTATGCATTTTATATTCCTAGTTCTGGACCATGTGAAACTCCTGCGTTTTCAGAAGTGATAATAACTGAGACCGATTGTGCAATCAGCCTTGTGAAAACAGCTTCAGCAGGGCCTCATACGGTAGGAGATGTAATTACTTATACTTTTACGGTAAAAAATACTGGCGGATTAACGCTTAGTAATGTAACAGTAAGTGACCCATTACTTGGGTTGGGCATGATAAGCCCTGCTTCTGTGGCAACACTTGCTCCAGATGAAGAAACTATATTTACGGCACCTTATACTGTAACACAAGCGGATGTAGATAACGGGAATATCCATAACACGGCAACAGCAACGGGAACCCCACCTGGTGTTCCACCAGTAAGTGATGATGACGAAGAAGATGTTCCATTGACACAAACAGCTGCTATTAATTTAGTAAAAACCGCATCCAGCGGAAGTTACGGCGTAGGCGATGTAGTAACTTATACGTTTACGGTAA
>JAIXKS010000024.1 GCA_026928325.1 Chitinophagales bacterium
TAGAAAATCAACGGAAACTAGGACAGCTAAGGGTTTAGTTATGGAAGTGGAAGATAAACCATTTGATGAAGGTGCGTTGATTTTAGTTCCTGTCCGATCAAAACAAGCGAAAGACTTGATGGGATTCCAATTAACGATGCAAACAGTAGGCTTGGAGTTGGTTGGTATTGATCCGGGATTATTGAGTATGGACATAGGACAACTCGGTATTTTCAAGGAGCAAGAGATGGTAACCATGAGCTATGCTTCGAAAGTAAGTGTGAATTCATCACCGGATGAAATCTTATTTACTTTGCGGTTTATCGCCCAAAAAACAGGAAATATTGGAGATGCCTTGTCCATAAATTCAAAGATTACCAAAGCCGAATCTTATGATGGTAATCTTAATATTGGAGATGTTCAGTTAAGTATAAGAAATGTTGTTGATGATCAGATCATATTATATCAGAATGAGCCTAATCCATTTGTACATAGCACAGATATCTCCTTCTATTTACCGAAAGCGCAACAAGCTACGATTACATTAAATGATGGCATTGGTGCAAGAATAGGTGTTTATCAAATTGATGGAGTTAAAGGCATGAACATACTGCAGATTGGCGAAGAAATACTTGGTTACACAGGCGTATTATATTATACATTAGATTGTGGAAGTTTTTCTGAAACTAAAAAAATGATAGTCATTGAGTAGCGGGATTCAATAAATTGCAAGTGGTTTTAAGAGGCATTTATCTAAATGATAGGTGCCTCTTAATTTTTAAGAAATTGGATAATAGTATTTCTTCAATTAATTCCTATTTTATTCTCGCCCACAAAATAAAAGCTAGGATTCACAAAGTTATTTAGGGTGTTCATGGAATTTTCGGGAAAGTAATAGACTATTGATTTACCTTTGTTTATCATATGGGAAAAGCGTAAACAGTTGATTGAAACCTTCCGGAAAAAGAATAGCTGTAAAATGAAACCTGTAAATTATGGAAGAATTTTGACGAGAAGGAAACTACTTTTTTTATTTTTTTGTCCGAGAGCCAATTTTTTGAAGAGTTATTTGTGAGATTGCATGGTCATAGTTGTGTATTTAAAGATGCTGTTTTTCGTGACAGGCTTTACAAACTGAAACAAGCCATTCGATGGGTTCTTTACCTATGTTTCTTTTTGCATATCGCAGATGATGGACTTGGGTTGCTTGATTTCCACAATATACACAACGCCAATTGTCCCGCTTTAAAACGACATATTGTTTTCGTTGCCATTCGTCAGATTTGAGATACACATTTCGATAGTAGCTTATTCGTTTTTTTCGTTTGAATTCAAATATCCACCACTTAAGGATAAATATTATAATTCCACCAGCTATGATATAAAAACCAGTCATGATATCACTTATTCTTTTCGTTTTATGACTCAATTGAATTGTGCCTAAATCAAATCACCGTAAATATACGGATTATCCACCACATATTTATAACAATTGATTTAAGCAGATAATTATTGATTGCCTTATACACTAGTGCTCTGTCCACAAAAAAATCTTAATGAAATGCCGGTATTATTTAAGTCTTTTTATAGACAGAGCACTAGCAAGTTTTTACATTTATGCGGGTATGCAACTTTATCAGTGTAACGATTCAATAAATGGTTGCTAATCCATCGATTTTTTTGTAAAAATCAAAAATATGCCTTAATTTTTGTGTTTGTGAGCCGAAAGTGGCTTCAGATCGTCAGATTATCAATACTTTTGCAGTGTAATATGATTATATTGTTACTTAGAAGATGAAACAAAAGGTCGAAATCTTGGCGCCAGCTAAAAATCTTGTTCAGGGTATCGCAGCTATCAATGCCGGTGCTGATGCAGTTTATATTGGTGCACCCATGTTTGGAGCACGTACCAATGCTGCCAACCCAATTGAAGATATTGCCGCTTTGGTGAAATATGCGCATTTATTTAAGGCACAGGTTTTTGTCGTAATCAATACCATCCTCTATGACGACGAGTTGGCTATGTGTCAAGATTTAATTCATCAAATTTATCATATCGGCGTGGATGCCATTATTGTCCAAGATATGTCTATTCTCGAGATGGATTTGCCACCTATAGTTTTACATGCGAGTACGCAAGCTAATAATCGAGACCCGGAACATGTTAAATTTCTCAAAGATGCCGGCATGGAGCGTGTGGTGTTGGCTAGAGAATTAAACTTGGACCAAATTAAGGAGATTCGCAAGGCGACGGATGTCGAATTGGAATTTTTTGTGTCGGGGGCTCTCTGTGTTTCTTTTAGTGGCAATTGCTATATGAGTGTGGCAAATGGTGAGCGCTCTGCTAATCGCGGATCTTGTGCTCAAAATTGCCGACTTCCTTATGAGTTGATTGATGGCAATGGCAAACTTTTGATGCAAAGCGCCCATCTATTATCGATCAAAGACTTAGATTTAAGTGAACATCTGCCGGAACTCATCGATGCAGGGATAACTTCATTCAAAATCGAAGGCAGACTCAAGGATGTCGTTTATGTGAAAAACAATGTCTCCTATCTGAGAAAAAAGTTAGACCAATTCCTCACTACCCATAGTGATCAATACGAGAAAGCTTCCTCTGGGCGTACTTTTTACAATTTCGAACCTCAAATGGATCGCAGTTTTAACCGAGGTTATACGGATTATTTTGTGCATAATCGAACTCAAAAAATAGGAAGTTGGGAAACACCAAAATCTCAAGGTCAGAAAATCGGCAAGGTCATGGCCGTTAAAGCCAATGGCTATGTGATTGAAAATCATGAACTTTTAAATCATGGCGATGGGCTTTACTTTGTCAATGCCTCTGGCGAAGCTGATGGTGCTCAAATAAATATTATCATTAATGATGTCGTCGTATTAAATAAACACAAGGAGATTCCGATTGGTACGATGATTTATCGCAACTCGGATGCCGATTTTATTAAAATGGTCGAACAAGAAAAAAGTGCCATTCGAAAAATAGGTGTAGCTATGCTCTTTAAAGAAATGGAAACCGGCTTTGCTCTTGAAGTTGTCGATGAAGATGGCTACCGAGCTGAGGTCGCCTTGGAAGCTGAAAAAGAAAAGGCTAGAATCGAAGAGTCCATTCTGACCAACCTCATCAAGCATTTATCCAAAACAGGAAATACCGTTTTCGTCGCCGATGATATCCAAGTCAATATTACCGATAATTGGTTTATTCCGATCTCTACGGTCAACCAAATGCGTCGGGATGCTTTGGACCAATTGACAGAAGTGCGGATTGCGGGATATCAACGCAAAGAAAGAGATATCGTCAAAACTGATCATCCATATCCGGTCGAAAACTTGGATTATACTTATAATGTTTCTAATCATCTCGCCCGAAAGTTTTATCAGCGACATGGCGTGAAGGAAATTGAAAAGGCCTTCGAGTTGCAATGGAATCCGGGTAAATCTCGTGTAATGGTAACAAAGTACTGCGTCAAATACGAATTAGGTAAGTGTGCTCGTTATCAACGCGATACTATGGGCGAGAAGGTCAAAGAACCGTTGACGCTTAAACATGGAGATATCGAGTACAAACTCAAATTTAATTGTAAGCCTTGCGAAATGGAAATTTGGGAAAAAGAAGCAGAATTTGAGATCATCGATCAAGATGTTCAATTGGGCTTAGATTCCCTATAATACATTCCTTATAATGTGATTACACCTTTTTTGGTGGCAATGCAAAGGCTGTAGCTTTGTGCTCAAAGTTTCCTTTATGCGATCCATCGCAAAATGGTTTGTTTTTGGATAATCCACATCTGCACAAACTGACAATTTCTCTTCCTTGCAGGTCGTATTCTTGTCCGTCTCCATCCACTATTTGAAAATCTCCTTTTACTCTGAGCGAGCCGTCATTAAGTACGGTAATTATCGTTGACATAAGCTTTGTTTTGACTTCTACTTCAAACACGCTTTGAAGCGAAATAGTTCTTTGGGAGCCCTTTTGTGATAGATCTAAATAATGATTGTTTTCCTGTCTTGTAGTAGTTTAATGATTCTTAATAAGTTGAGCGTATGCCATTTTTCAAAAATGAGAGATGGTCTTATTCATTGATAAGGAAGGACTTAGCGTCAAGATAAATCAATTTTTTTAGGTCTAAGGTCATACGTCCAAATGCTGATGATAGTATTGGTACACCATAGCTTGCATAGCAGATGATTGTTGGCCTTCGATCGAATGAAGATAATAATCTTCAATAATGTCTGCTTGCTGTTCAAAGTTGAAGTCAGTCAAGAGCTTTCCGGTTTGTATGGCATGATACAATCCTTCTATTCCACCGTAATCGTATCCTTGCTGGCTTTTTTGCGCTTTTATCGCTCGAGCGATATAGATACTACCAAATTGTTGATATTGCCAGATATGCGTTAATTCGTGAATTAAAGTGGCGGGCGTGATTTCGTCTTTGTAATGTATGATATTAAACGTCACATAGGCCAAGGCATATTTGGGCGCAATGATTTTGGCTTTAGAATTTATGAAAATGCGCCCATAATGGATGTTTTTTTCAAATATAGAGCTCGCTAATAATTGCTCTTGAGGATTTAACGGTCTTATCCTTTTGAAACATACTCGCAGTATCGTTTGGTAGATTTCTGGAATTAAGATTACATCCAAAATATAAAATGGTAAGTCCAAAACCCATTCTAGAACGCCAGAAGGAGGAAATGTATTTTTTCTCTTTCTATAGAATGGATACTGAAAATGAATAGTTAACCGTTTGACTCGCTTCAACCAATCCGCGATGAATATGTATCTGCTTTCACTTTCCATGGTTCGTCTTTTTTTATTCAAACCGCAATGCCTTAACTGGCGTTATCCGTGTAATGATCAAGGTTGGGATGGTTAGAAACAAGACTGTTATGAGTAGTGTTGCTATATTGATAGTGATTAATGTACTAAAATGAATATCAATCGGAGCCGTATCTAAGTAGTAATTGGCTTCATCTAATTTTATGAATTTGAACTGTTTCTGAAGCCATGCAAGCCCTACACCAATCAGATTGCCTACTAGGAGTCCAAAAAAAATAATGTAGGCGGCATGCCATAAAAATATTTTTCGAATACTTCCATTGTGCATACCCAAAGATTTTAGAATGCCGATCATCTGCGTTCTTTCAAGAATAAGAATCAATAAGACGGTAATCATATTGATAATCGCCACTAAAACCATGAGTTGAAGTATGATTTTTTCATTGATATCTTGAAGTTTTAACCATTCAAAAATACTCGGAAATTTAGCACGAATGGACTCTACATAATAATTGGCCGGGACGACTTCGTAATAGATATAATCTGAATAAACATCTAAATCCCGTACATCATCCAATATAACTTCCATTCCTTGTGCTTCATGAGATGCCCAGCCTAGGATGTCTTGGAGCTTCTTGAGATCGACGATACCAAATCTCCGGTCATATTCTTCAAGCCCGGTATTGTATATGCCACAAATGGTAAATCTTTTCTTGATTTGATCTTGATCTCGGATAAAATTAAGTACAACTTTATCATTGGTTTTCAGATGCAGTTTTTCTGCAATATTCTTAGAAATCAGTAATTCGTCGGATGTGCTGTCTTGATGATAGGAAATAGGGTGCCCGTCCACAATAAAGGAATTGAGCTTGTCCCAATTATATTGGGTGTCCACACCTTTGAGTAAAACGCCATGAAAGTCTTCTTTTGTATTTAACAATCCGGGTAATATAATGAATGGATACACGCCTTTGATACCGCTAAATGTAGAAACTATCGGAGATTCACGATGTAGTAGTTGGTCGATCGAACTGGGTTCTTTTTGATAGGATACTCGCTTTAGTGTTCGGATGGTATCGTAAAATGATTCGTCAGTAGGAATAGGTGTGACTTCAAAATTTCTGTTGACATTGCTGTCCGTAATATGGATGTGTCCCCAAAATCCAAATATTTTGTCGGTTATCTCTTTTTTGAAGCCTGAGATGATAGCCGTCGTTAGAATCATGACGGTCATAGAGATGGCTATTGCAGCAATGGCTATCCTGACAATGACCCTAGTAAAGGACTTGCTACCAGAAAATGCAATTCTTTTTGCTATAAAATGTTCAATATTCATTTTGAACTTGATTCATTGTCGTAATAAAAACCTAATTTTGCGGCTCCAAATCACAAAAGTACAGATTTAGTCGGTATTCCTGAATTGTTCTGATTTTTAAAAAATAAAAAAATGTTAGATTTTATTGAAGAGTTGAAATGGCGGGGCATGTTACATGACATGACACCGGGTGTTAGCGATGTGTTGAGTAAAGGAAAAGTAACAGGTTATATTGGGTTTGATCCTACGGCACCTAGTTTGACAATAGGTAATTTTGTTCAGATTATGTTGCTTCGTATGTTCCAGTTGGCAGGGCATCAACCTATTGTTTTGATGGGCGGTGCTACGGGTAGAATCGGCGATCCATCTTTTAAAGATAAAGAACGGGAATTAAAGTCTTATGATGAGGTAGATAAAAATTTAGCCTTCCAAAAGGAACAATTTGCTAAGTTTTTGGATTTTGATGGACCCAATGGCGCTATTATCGTCAATAACTTTGATTTTTATAAGGAGATGAATGTCCTCGATTTCTTGCGTGATGTCGGTAAAACGCTGACCGTTAGCTATATGATGACGAAGGATTCCGTGAAAACGAGGTTAGAAACGGGCTTGTCTTTTACTGAATTTAGTTACCAGCTCTTGCAGGCTTATGACTACCAATTGCTTTACGATAAGTATAACTGCATCGTACAAATGGGCGGTTCTGATCAATGGGGTAATATCACGTCAGGAACAGAGTTTATTCGCCGCAATATTGATGGAAAGGCATATGCGATTACAACGCCACTATTGACTAAGGCAGATGGAACCAAGTTTGGAAAATCCGAACAAGGAAATATATGGTTAGATGCTAAGTTAACTTCACCGTATAAGTTTTATCAGTTCTGGATTAATGCTGACGATGCCGATTTGCCTAAGTTTATGCGCTATTTTACGCTCAAATCAAGGGAAGAAGTCGAAGCTTTAGAATCAGAATATCGAGACAATCCTCGGGCATTAAAAGAAATTTTAGCTGAAGAATTGACACGACGCATCCATAGTGATGAAGATTTTGAGTCTGTCTTGCAAGTGAGTCAACTGTTGTTCGGAAAGATAACAGGTTCAGAGCATTTAAAGACAATTTCACCGACACAATTTGAAATTATAGGAGAGGAGATTCCCTCTTTTAATATAAGTAAGTCGGAATTATCGGAAGGTGTGAATTTAGTGGACATGATGGTCCAATTGGGCATTTTACCTTCTAAATCCGAAGCGCGCAAAGCGATCCAAGGCAATGCAATCGCTGTCAACAAAGATAAAATCAGTACGCACGAACATGTCATCAGTATGGATGACTTCCTTCATGGTCAATTCATGATGGTCGAAAACGGTAAAAAGAATAAGTTTTTAGTTAAGGTTGCTTAGTATATCGATCATGGACGCTGCACTAGTGCTCTGTCTATAAAAAGACTGAAATAATAATGGTTAAGATCAAGACAAAAAACACAGGCATAGTGTTAACTATGACGAGTATTTTTTTAACGATGAGATTTGAAAAAAGAACAACATTTCATTAAGATTTTTTTTGTGGACAGAGCACTAGAATCTATGTTTCATTCTCGGATATAAGCAAAGTGGAGATCGGTACTTGCATCGGCATCGTATTGATATCCTTCGCTATTGAAAGCGGTGAGTTGCTTTGGTTGGGTTATTCTATTTTTGATGATATAGGAAGCCATCAAGCCACGTGCTCTTTTTGCATTGAAGGATACAAATTTTTTGACACCATTGCGAACTTCATGAAAATCAAAGGTAATGGTAGGAATATCAAGTTGATTAAAATAAACAACTTTAGCATATTCGTCAGAAGCTAAGTTGGCTAAAAATTGACTTTTTGTAGCTTCAATAGATTGTTTTAAATTGGTTGTGATGTTTTCCCGCCAAAATGCATATAGATTTTTGTCGGCCGGTAAGGTTAATTTTGCAGCCATTTCTAAGCGATAGGGCATGATTTTGTCGAGTGGACGAAGGATTCCGTACATACCCGAAAGGATCTGGAGATGATCTTGCGCATATCGAATGTCTTCATCGGTCATAGCTTGTTCGTGGAGGCCTGAATAAACTTCTCCTGTATAACTATAGAGCGCAGCTTGGTTACCGATCGCATGGTGTGCTTTTAGGTTTTGAAATCGTTGCCAAGTTTGCTCAGCCAATTTGGCGCTGAGTGTCATCAATTTGGCCAATTCGTCTTTAGATAATTCGGCAATAATTGCGGATAGCAAGGTGGCCTTTTTTTGAAAAACAGGAGTTGTCAATGGCATGGATGGTGGTTCGTCAATATGCGCATTCATAGTCTTGGAAGGAGAAAGGATGACAATCATTTTGAATCAATCTCAATTTACAATATACAAAAAAAACCTTGGCAAGCCGTAACTTGTCAAGGTTTTTTTATGATAAAGAATACAATCTTAGTTTCCCTTAATCATAGATGGTTCAGCTGCAGGAACAGACTCATCCTTCTTTGGAGGCAAAACCGTCCCTATAACCTGAAGAACATGATTTTCAGGTCCCTCGTTGGTTGTAATAGTTACAGATTTGTTGATTGGTCCTGTTCTCTTAGTATCATATCTGATCTCTATAGTAGAACTCTGACCTGGTGCAATTGGGCTTTTTTCCCAAGTTGGAACTGTACAACCACAAGATCCTCTTGCGTTTTTGATGACTAATGGGTCAGTACCTGTGTTTGTAAACTTAACTACTCTCAATGGCTCAGATCCGTTGTCAATGGTTCCATAATCAACAACTGTAGATTCAAATGTCATTACAGCATTTGTTTTTTCAGCCTCTTGTGCCGGTGCAGGTGTTAATTCAGATTTAACAGCCGCAGGCGCCGTTGCCGTTTTGACAGGCTCAGCTTTTACTTCTTTAACAGGATGTGTAACAACAGGGTTAGACTTTGTCTGAGCTGTAAGTGAAAAGCTCACAAAGCCAAGTAAGAAAAATAAAATTTGCTTCATAATAAATTTAAATTTTTGAAAATACAATACAAATATAATACTATAAATGAGATTAGCAAGTGTAAAGTTACGTTTTCGCTGTTAAATTAGTGTTAAATCAACTTTTATATTGAAAATTTAAAAAAAATATAATAAAGTATTAATTATTGTTAAAAATGAAAAATATTTAAATTAGAATATAGCGTTTTTAAATAATTATATGTTTTTATGCTGCCATTAAAGCTGTATTTAAAATAATTATTTACGTTTGATTTCCTTATTTTTTGTCCTTTGGCCGCTGAATGACGTGTCTTTAGGTATATTTTTTTTAAAAAAATATACATTTTAGGTGTCATTAATTTGCGATAGAAATGGTCTTTAAGTTGTTTTATTTCTACCAAGATTCTATCCCGAATTATAAACGATACTGTGGTTAGACGTGTTAAGATGATGTACATCGAACTTTTCTAATGGTGTCTAAATTGATATAGATGGAATCAGACCATATTTACGATTCGGATGGGAGGCAATTATGTTGTGCCTTAACAGAAAAAATTTATACAGCTGCGGGTGCTTCTGATCTCATCCACCCGAAAGGAATGGTGGATCGTGGCGCGCATGTGCACCATCATGACCACAATCACGACCATAGTCATGGGCATGAACATAGCCATTCACATGATGGCCAAGTAGGTATTCAAATGTTTATACCGCCAATAGTCACACTGATTTTATTGCTAGTTGCGGTTTTGTTGGATTACGTTTGGAGGCCGATGTGGTTTTCAGGATGGGTGCGGTTAGTGGCGTATTTGGTTCCTTATCTCATTGTAGGTTGGTCTGTAATTAAAGATGCCTATTATAGTATTAAAGTCGGAGATGTCTTTTCTGAATTTTTTCTTATGGTGATTGCAACTGTAGGCGCTTTTTTTATTGGCGAATACCCTGAAGGCGTCGCAGTCATGTTGTTTTATGCAGTTGGCGAAGTTTTTCAAACGATGGCTGTTGCCAAAGCGAAAGGGAGCATTAGTGCTTTAATGGATCAACGCCCAGATGTCGTAACCGCCATAATTGAAGAATCGCAACATGAGATCCTTGCAGAACTGGTCCCGGTTGGTACGATTGTCCAATTGAAGCCTGGTGAGAAAGTTGCTTTAGATGGCGTCCTCATCTCTGAAAAAAATGTTTTTAATACATCGGCATTGACCGGAGAAAGTAAGCCAGCGACAATAAACAAAAACGATGCTGTCCTTGCCGGCATGATTAATATGAATACGGTGGCTCGAATCAAGGTGGATACGCCCTATTCAGATAGTAAGTTGAGTAAGATGCTGAATTTGGTGCAACATGCTACTGCTCAGAAAGCACCTACAGAGTTGTTTATCAGAAAATTTGCGAAAGTTTATACACCGATTGTTGTTTTACTAGCCTTTGCCATTTGTTTTCTACCATACTTTTTCGACCAAAATTATGCTTTTGAAACATGGTTGTATCGAGCTTTGATATTCTTAGTAATATCGTGTCCTTGTGCGTTAGTGATATCTATTCCGCTAGGTTATTTTGGTGGTATCGGTGCAGCTAGCCGAAATGGGATTTTATTTAAAGGTAGTAATTTTTTAGATGCCATGGCGATGGTCGATCATATCGTTATGGATAAGACCGGAACTTTGACAGAAGGCGTTTTTGAAGTTCAGGAGGTCGTATTAGGTGAAAATTGGAATCATACTAAGATTCTTAATATGGTCAATGCTTTAGAGCGACTGAGTTCACATCCTGTAGCTACAGCTATACATCGATATGTAGGAAAGGTAGATGCTAATATTATTATGCACTATACGGAGGAATTGCCTGGCCTTGGCCTGAAAGCGACTATAGACGAAAAGACATTTTTAGTAGGGAATATCAAATTGATGGACAAATTTGATATTCCCTATGGTCATGCGTATAAGGATATACCTTTTACCACGATTCATGTGGCCTATGGTGGCCAATATGTAGGGTATCTCGTTATTTCAGATAAAATCAAAGCAGATAGCGCCCCAGCGATCCGGAGCTTAAAGGGGCTTGGAATTCAAACAACCTTGCTGAGTGGAGATAAGCACGCTGTTGTTCAGCATGTTGCCGAAAAGTTGGGCTTAGATCATGCCTTTGGCGATTTACTTCCTGAAGATAAGGTCAATAAATTTAAAGAGATTAAGCAAGTTCATCGGAAGGTAGCTTTTGTCGGTGATGGTGTCAATGATGCGCCCGTAGTAGCTATTAGCGATATAGGAATAGCGATGGGTGGCTTAGGAAGTGATTCGACCAAAGAAGCTGCGGATGTCATAATACAGGATGACATGCCTTCAAGGATTCCAATGGCAGTTCGTATCGGTATAGCGACCAAAAAGATTGTATGGCAGAATATCACTTTTGCATTTCTAGTTAAGATAGCGGTTCTTGCCTTGGGTGCAGGTGGCATGGCGACCATGTGGGAAGCGGTCTTTGCTGATGTGGGCGTTTCGCTGTTGGCGATTTTCAATGCAATCCGAATCCAACGTATGTCGTTCTAATGCGGAATCTAGAGAATTGATACGAGATAATGATGATTAAACAAGGGCTTCATTAAGGGTATTATTAGAATTTAGGTTCACATATAGCCTGAGAAGGCGCTTTAATTGTAAATTTTAAAGAAAATTCGATATTGGTTGGTTTTATCTCCTTACCTTGTGCCAAAATTTAAAACGACATGTTGAAAAATGTTCAAGAAATAGTACCAAACGTCGGTTTGGGTGGTATCAAATTCGGTATGACTCGAGATGAAGTTAAAGTCATTATTGGGCCACCGGATGATAAAGAGAGTTTACCTGGATTTGAAGAAGAAGTCAATGACCAGTTAGAGTCTTGGCATTATGACGAATATGAATTTTCATTGGTATTTGATGGGTTTTATGATTGGAGATTAGTATCCATTGCAGTAAGTGATCCTTATTTTACACTTTTTGGCGAGCATGTTATCGAAATGGACAAAGCGTCTGTTCTTGATTTATTTGAAAACAATAATGTAACCATTTCCCATGTGGAAGATGTATCTGATGACGAAAATCCTGATTTAATCTTGATGGAATCCGAGGAATCAGGGATGATGATTTGGTTTCAAGACGACATCGCCATTGAAATCCAATTTTTACCAGACGTCGAAGATGACGAAGAAACGATTATCTGGCCTGAATAATCTTTTTAGAGGTCAACTAAGCCTATAAAATCGCTTTGTTTTATTTTATGATATAGTTTAGGTTCATTATTTGAATTCCTATACTTCAAACTATTAATTTGTATGATTGTTAGAATACAAATCATAAGTTTATTATTTTGAATCTATCATTTGACAATCGGCTATTATTAAATGAAGTGTCATTAGGCGAACCGCTTCCTGAGTGGCAACTCGAATCTATCATGGGTGATGAGGTACCAACCGTTGCATCCTTTCGAGGTAAACCATTACTCATTATGTTTTATAACATGGGATGTCCCGGATGTTTAGGTAGAGCAATACCTTATGCTAATCGTATCGTGTATGAAAAGGGAGATCAAATGGCGGTTATCGGCATTCATTCTGGATATAGCTCTCGAAAGTTTTCTCTAGAAAAATTTGAGCAGGCTAAAAAGGATTTTCATATTCGTTTTCCTTTTTTTAGTGATTTCAATTATGACACTACTGCATTGAGGTTTGGTAGTGGCGGAACACCACATTGGATTTTAGTTGACAAAAATGGTATTGTCCAATATTCAATCTTTGGTTCAGACCCGAATAATGCACTACTTCGGTTAGATTATATGATTGGTGAAACACTTTTAAATTCATAAATATCAAATTAGGTACTGAATATGCTCACGTGGATAGATATACTTAGATTTGCGAATAACGGCAACCCAACGCCTGACAAAAGGGTAGAAAAGACTGAAGACGAGTGGAAGGAGATCCTTTCTCCAGAACAATTCAAAATCACTCGAATGAGTCAGACTGAACGACCCAATAGTTCGGATATGTGTACTAGTTTTTTGCCGGGTCAATATGCATGTGCTTGCTGTGGTACTATGCTATTTGATGCGGAAGTGAAATTTGATAGTGGTACCGGTTGGCCTTCGTTTACACAGCCTTTCGATAAATCCGTCATTTCTTACCACAAAGACAGAGGGCATGGCATGTATCGCATCGAAACCAAGTGCAATATTTGTGATGCACATCTTGGGCATGTGTTTCAAGATGGTCCGCCACCTAGTGGGCTTAGATATTGTATCAATGCGCTGGCATTAACAAAGATTGATTCCGGACTTCGCAAGGTTACTATAGGTGGTGGTTGCTTTTGGTGTACCGAAGCTATATTTCAAAGATTAGATGGCGTCAAGAACGTGGTTTCTGGTTATGCTGGTGGAAAAACACAGCATCCGACATATCGAGAAGTATGCAGCGGGCTTTCTGGGCATGCCGAGGTTATAGAGATTACCTACGACCCAGAAGTGATTACCTATGAGGATATATTGAAGATACATTTTCACACGCACAATCCAACGACCCTCAATAAGCAAGGAGCAGATAAAGGTACTCAATATCGTAGTATCATCTTTTATAGGAATGAAGATGAAAAACTAATCGCTTTTGAGGTTATGAAAGAAGTTCAGGCGGATTTTGAAGATATGATTGTCACAGAAATTAAGCCTTTTACAGCCTTTTATAAGGCCGAAGATCACCACCAGAACTACTTTAATGACCATCCGACACAACCTTATTGTCAAATTGTAATCGAGCCAAAAATCGAGAAATTCAAATCTTTATTTGCCCATAAGAGCAAATAGATTGGTGGCTCATTAAGAGTTTTACATATTCAATAAGTCAGTAATGGACGTTTGAATCTTATAGGCTTCATTTTCCCAATGGAGGGTTTCGGCAGCTTTCAGGCTATTGATGCGCTTTTGATTGAGCGTATTTTCATCGTTTAAAATCTCATGGATGCAAGTAACCAAATTATCAGGGCTAAGTGTGTCTAAAAGGTAGCCGTTATCGTATTTTTCAATCATATTGCTATATTCAGGATAATCCATATTGAGAGATGGAAGCCCAGCTTGCATGTAATCAAAGAATTTGTTGGCCAAAGAATAGTAATAACTCAGGCTTCCACGATGGAGCAAATTTAGACCTAAGGTGGCTTGTGCAGCCAGATGTCGCAATGCCTCAGGAGATTGCCATCCGACAAAGATGATTCGATTCTTTGCGGGACTAGATTCTGCCATAGCTCTAAGTTTATGCTCTATATCTCCAGTTCCGGCGATTACCAACTTTACACCTTCAATCCGTGGCATGGTAGTGATGATTTCTTCCAGTCCTCGACCCTGATTTAAAACACCTTGATACAGCAAAATTTTTTCTTTGGATCGACCTGTTGTTGGCTCTAAACTGCGAAATGGAACATTATAGATTGAAATGAAAGTCTTTTTAAATTGCTTCGTAAATAAATTGCTAAGGCTTTCATTGACGGTATAACAGAGGTCTGTATAGGGTACACACCATTGCTCTATTTTTCGCCATATAGCACGTTTGATTGGACTTTTCTCTAATTCCGGCACTTCAACAAAGTATTCATGGCTGTCAAAAAGAAGTTTTTTGCCTCTCAACTTGGCGGCTAAAGTACACGCAAGTATTGTGTCTGTATCCACGCTGTAGATTAAATCCACAGGTGATGCCATCAGCTTCCAGAAAATCCTCATATTGTATGCGGCATAAAAAAGTACACCCTTGTTAAAAAGACAATGCATTCGCCTTTGCTGAAAAGGCATGTCCATCAAAGGCAAACTGTCAGGTTTTAATCTACCCGTTAATATAACCTTGTGATTCATGGTTGCCATCGTTGTGCATATACGATGCATCCGCTGATCCTGATTCAGGTCATTGGTCACAAAACACCGAATGATGGATTGGTTCTTGTTCATGCGGGCAATGATAAAGTTCCAAATTCATCCACAAGTACCCCACGCTCAGACTCTAGCTTTTTTAGAACATACATAACTCTTTTTCTAAAATGGTAGGGATACATACCAATGTAGCTTTTGATGTGAATCGGTCGCCTTTGAAGTGTTTGATACAGATGTTCTGTTATCTTTTTTACTTCTTCAGAGGATGCAGATACAAGCCCGGAACCTAAGCATACATCACACATCCCACAATTTTCTGAAGCTTCTTCAAAATAATTAACGACCATCTTCTGGCGGCATGCTTTTTCGTTTTTGAAGTATTTAATCATGGCTTTAAGTCTATCTTCTGCCATCTTTTTTCTTTGATTGTAAGCATTTTTATCTATAGAAAAATACTCAATCTGTGGTCTTTCACGCGTAAAAGTAATCTGTGGTTTAGCATTGCGAGGTAAGTATCCTATAAGTCCTTGAGCTTGTAGTTGAAACAAGTATTGTGTCAATTTAGTCTCTTCGATTCGCAGGTCTTCTGCAATTTTAGTCTCGTCGATTTTCACAAAATCTAAAAAAAGACCTTCATATTTTCTAAGTAAATAGATAATGATTTTCGACTTTAAAGACGGCGTTCTATTGAGTTCTTCGAGTTCTTCTGTATTGGTTGTAACCATTAATCTTGAAGGCTCTTTATATGCTTCCGAAGTAGTCAGCCAACCTTCTTTCTCTAGGATATTGATGACATAAAACACCTTTAAATAGGGAACAGAAATATGCTCTGAAAACGCTTGCGCATTAAAATCAAACGTTTCCATAAATCCCGACCCATAGGCGACTTTACAATATCGGCACAATCGGTCATAAATAGATGCAATCAACTCTAAAGAGGGAAATTGCCTTTCTAGATTTAACGTTGCTGCTTCGATATCTCCGTTTTCAATCAAGGCCACACCTAATGCTTTTTGGCCATCTCTTCCTGCACGGCCAACTTCTTGGAAATATTCTTCAATACTAGGCGGTACATCTAGGTGGACGACAAGTCTTACATCGGGTTTGTCAATACCCATACCGAAGGCATTGGTACAAACAATGATATTGACACTATTATTCATCCAAGCAATCTGGTTTTTCTCTCTGATTTCCTTAGGCATACCCCCGTGATATGCTACAGAACGTAAATCATGGTGTTCTAACCATGAAGATATTTCTAGGGTTTCTCGTCTATTTCTTACATAGATAATGCAACTACCTCTGACGCCTTTGAGCAACGAAAGGAGCTCTGTTCGCTTATCTGCGCCATAAATCACCGTTAATCCTAGATTTTCTCTAACAAAACTCTTCTTAAAAACTTGAGGCGCTTGGAGATTCAGTTTCTCAATGATGTCCGATAATACCTTGGGCGTTGCAGTAGCTGTCAATGCCATCATCGTGGCATCGGGAAATAATGCTTTGAGTTTGGGAATATTAAAATAAGCCGGTCTAAAGTCATAACCCCATTGAGAGATACAGTGAGACTCATCTACAGCGATTAAATTTACTTTGGCATATCCGATTTTCGCTAAAAATGAGTTTGACTCAATTCTCTCAGGAGAAATATAGAGTAATTTTAGATTTCCATCAATAAAATTGTCTAGGATTACATCTATTTCTTTGTAATTCAAATTAGAATGTAGCGACTTAGCGATGATTCCACGTCTAAATAAATTATCGACTTGGTCTTGCATCAGCGCTATTAAGGGTGAAATGACGATGGTTTTGCCCGGGAGCATAATCGCCGGAATCTGATAACAGATGGATTTTCCTCCACCGGTAGGCAGTAGCGCTATCGTGTCTTTACGCTGTAAGACAGTGTCAATAATCTGTTGCTGAGGCTCCCGAAACTCCTCATACCCCCAATATTGTTTTAATATAGATTTGCTATCCACCAAATCATGGAAAATTTCTTATTTGAACGTAGGGCAAGATACTTTATTGCCACCTATTCTCTTTCGTCCACGAGAATCAGTCAGAACAAAGTTGAGTGTTACCAGGGTACCAATATAATAATCAGGTACATTGGCTCCACCGCGTTGTGCGCCGGTAGGAAGGACTACGGGTTCATCTTGTCCAAGGTATTCATTCATCCTATTTGATAAACGTGCTGATAATACGCCATTAGCTCTGCTGAGATCGTCATAGTTGACGTAAGTCGTACTTACATCATCAATATAATCGGTAAATGATCTCCTAAACACGACTTCCACACCCAAATTGATGGTTTCGGTCAATATGAATTTAGCACCTACCCCAAAAGGAATAGCGATATTGTTGAGTCGATATTTTTCTGGTCGGCCTTGCATACCTTGACCTTCGGTACCGAGAGGTTGGAGTTTGACTTCACGACCATGATAGACCGTTTCCGGGCTAAACCAGAACGCAGAAATACCGGCTGTAAGATAAGGCGCAAAAAAGAATCTTCCCGGGTCGGTGCTAAAAGGCAGAATGTATAATTCACCCATGATTGATAATTCAGCCAAATAAGATGAAAAGTTTAGGTTCCGCTGCAATTGCCAGTTTACATCCGATCTTGAATCGTCTCCTCGTACGGTTCCATACAAAAATGCAGCTTTCAATCCGAGTCGCTCACCCTTCATGATTCGTCCATGGGCTTCGATGGCTAGTCCACTATTATGGATCAAATTCGAAGAAAATGAAGGGACATTCAAGTCTCCCCAATAAGTTGTAAATCCGAGACCTAACCCAAGATCAGAATATTGTGCATGATTTTTAGAAGGGAATGCAATTATAGAAATGCCGATTGCAATACAATATAACCACTTTTTCATGATACGAATTCTTTAAATTTATCCAATAAATATAGTGCTACACAATAAAAATTCGTGACTATAACACGCATTATTCGCTATAAAATAACTCAAAATGGGCTATTTATCAATAATTTTATTGATTTTTATAATAATAAATAAACAAAATAGTACATTTAGTATTTTAAAATGTACTACATTTATCGGTTTAAAGAATGTACATTATAAATATTGGCGCAAATTTAAAGTTATTTATTAAAAACATCAAACATATGACTAAATTTTTTAATTTATTAATTGCTTTTTTTGTTTGCTTTACATACATGAATGCCCAAGGCCCTGTACCTAATGATTGGTATTATGGAAATCCAGGAGAAGGATATACGGGAATTTCTATGCATAAAGCTTATGAAGAATTTATTAAAGGTAAGCCTACCCAAACGGTTGTGGTAGCTATTATTGACTCTGGAGTTGACTTTTATCATGAAGACCTTAAAGATAATATGTGGGTCAATCCCGGAGAAATCCCTGGTAATGGCATAGATGACGACAGAAATGGATATGCCGATGACATTCACGGATGGAACTTTATTGGTGGACCTGGAGGAAAAAATGTTGGCCCGGATACTTATGAAGCTACTCGTGTTTATGGTGCACTTCGATATAAATATGAAAATGCCGACGAATCTAAATTAAACAAGGAACAAAAGGAAGAGTACAAAAGATTTATCAAAGCGAAAGAGAACGTAGAAGCTGAAAAAGCTAAAGCGCAATCAGGACTAGCTAGAATAAATGCATTGGAAATGAAGGTTATGGCTGCCTTGGATTTACTTGGTAATGCCATCGGTGATGGAGCATTTAATATGGAAACTGTTGATGCAGCTGACGATAGCCAAGGACAAGATATTGTTATGGCCAAAATGCTTGCTGCACAGTACTTATCTGGAGATAGCAAGATCAAAAATATTGACGATCTCAAAAAGGTTGTCAAAAGTGACATCGATGACGATAAAAAAAGATTCCAAGACCAACTAGATTATGCTTTCAATCCGGACTACGATCCTCGCGCTACCATTGTTATGGATAATTACAATGATCCGAATGAAAGATATTATGGAAATTCGGATGTTATCGGTCCAGATGCACTTCATGGAACACACGTAGGCGGTATCGTAGGTGCTGTTAGAAATAATGAGATAGGTATGGATGGTGTGGCATCTAATGTAAAAATCATGTCTGTTAGAGCCGTTCCCGATGGAGACGAAAGAGATAAAGACGTAGCTAATGCCATTAGATATGCTGTCGATAATGGTGCGAGTGTCATTAATATGAGTTTTGGAAAGGGTTTTGGTACCAATAAGGAATTAGTAGATGAAGCAGTGAGATATGCAGAGTCAAAAGACGTATTATTAGTACATGCTGCAGGAAACTCAGCGCAAAACAATGATATTACCGATAATTTTCCTAATGCCCAATATGACAAAAAGACAGGATTCTTGTTTTTCAAGAAGAAAAGAAAAGCTAAAAACTGGATTGAAGTAGGAGCTTCAAGTTTTAAAGAAGGTGAAGATGCTGTTGCACCATTTTCTAATTATGGTCAAACCATGGTTGATGTATTTGCGCCAGGTATGAGAATTTATTCTACTATGCCAAACAATGAATACGCACAATTACAAGGTACTTCTATGGCATCTCCCGTGGTAGCTGGCGTAGCTGCTGTCATCCGTTCAGTTTATCCAAAGCTAACAGCTGAGCAAGTAAAGGAAGCGATCATGAAAAGTTCGTATAAATTGAACCATAATGTCAAAGTACCTGGTACAAATGGTGAGTTAGCACCTTTTAGCAAATTGAGTGTATCTGGTGGTATTGTTAATTTATACGATGCCCTAGTTTATGCTTCTACTATGAAGGGTAAAAAGAAGATTAAAAAATAATTTATCTTTTATATGATAGGCGCCTACTAAAAAAAACATAATGGGCGTTTTCAAATGGAAAAGAGATGTGCCATGCGCATCTCTTTTTTTATATGCAATTATTGTACGTGGACTCGTCTTAAAATGAAATAGAGCTTATAATGTATGGGTTGTTTAAATTATAAATTTTTAATTATTTTTGATCAATTCTACCACTCATATGGTAAAAGCATTATCTTTATCGAAAAATTGTTGATTACACCATTTATCTTTCTTTTATGAATAAGCATATTACCATTCTAGCGATTGGCAAAACGAGCATTTATCTGCTGTTTTTTGCACTCATCAGCCTCTATTTTAGCGCATGCAAAACAAAAGCTGTACAAGTAGTTCCCGTAGAAATTAAAACGGAATTTGATACGGTTGTAATTCTTGACCCTAAAACTTACAAAGAAACGATTTACGTGCTCAAAGACAACGAACTCATTGAGGACTTTATGTTGATGACTTACCCGGGAATCGTATCGTATTCGGATACCATTGTGACCATTGACCCGACCACCTATGCCCAAAGAGTAGAAATAAAAAATGGCAAAATGCAAAAAGCCTATCTCATGATGATCGAGTTCGAATCAACGAAGGAGAAACCGAACATGGATAAAATACAAGAATGGCGTAGGAAGGGAACAGTTTATGAATAAGGTGCAATAAGCCTATTCATCATCAAGATATCTAATAGTCGTACCATATTTTATCTTGGTTTTATTACTTGGATTTTTTAGGATATTAAAAATCTAGTGCTCTGTCTATAAAAAGACTTAAATAATAACGGCATTTCATTAAGATTTTTTTGTGGACAGAGCACTAAGTAGAGATTATTTTAGGGAAAAACAATCAAATGATAGATAAAAAGCTGAATAAAATATATTAAATTTATAAATCCAGAAATCAAGGAACTTTATTGAACGGAATTTTGTATATGTCCATATGTAACATAAGTAAAAGTTATATTTTGAACCACAAAATGAGGCTGTATGAATTGGGCTCCGTTTCCCTTGCTGCGAATTGCTATCGCTTTAAGCGCTGGAATCCTTTGTCAGGAGTACCTTGCTCTGCCATTTTCATTCGGCATTATTGGTTTTGTTATTAGCGTTTTTGGCTGGATTCTTTTAGAGCAATTTTGGTCTAACCTTATATCAAAAAGCACAATCACAGGCTTTGCCTTATTGACCGCGACGTTTTTCATAGGTGTTATGTTGTTGAATGCTCGATACATAAAGCTAGAAAGGCAAGCATTTCCAGAAGACGAAGTTGTACTTCTTACAGGCACATTGACCGAGCGATTAAAATCGTCCAATAAGATTCGATTCGTTTTTCATACCGATTATCGACGTACAAAGGATAAGTTGGAGGCGCATCGGTCTAAAATTATTCTTTCATTTGACCCGTCAGACTCCTTGGCTTCTGACTATCTGGTGGGTCATCATCTTGCAGTGCGGCTTCGACTTAAGAAAGCTATGCCAAATTCTAATCCGGAGGCTTTTGATTATTCTCAATATTTGAAATATAAAGGCATAGAGTATTTAGGTAAGGTCAAAATGGGCGACCACAAAATGCTTGCGGCTAATGGTTTTGGTCTTTTTAGAAATTTAGCCAATAAGAGCACGTTATTTACCGATAAGGTGATACATAAGTACATACACGATGAGGAAGCGTCAAGCATCGCTGAAGCTTTACTTATTGGCCAACAGCTGAATATCAGTCAAGAAATATATAAAAGCTACGCCGATACTGGAGCCATTCATGTATTGAGCGTATCAGGAATGCATGTCGCTATTTTTATTGCGGTATTTTTGTATTTGTTCAATCAGGTGAAGCGGCGTTCCTTGCTTTGGAAGATTTTTAAAGTGTCCATGTTGTTACTCATCGTCTGGTTCTATGTTATTTTGACTGGTATGGCGCCTTCTGTTTTAAGGGCAGGAACGATGGTAAGCCTATATGTGATCGGAAGTACGTTTTTCAAAGGCTATAATACGTATAATGTGCTAGCTTTTGCAGCAATGTTGATGTTGTTTTATGAGCCTTTTTACCTCTTCCAACTGTCATTTCAGTTGTCATTTATATCGCTTTTAAGCATCTTATTTTTTCAACCTAGGATAGCGCAATGGTGGAAACCATCTAATAAGGTATTGAAATTTTGCTGGAGCTTAGTCAATGTCTCCTTAGCTGCTCAAATTATGATATTTCCCTTATCCATTTTAATCTTTCATCAATTCTCATTAAGTTTTGCATTGAGTAGTTTGTTGGCTGTGCCCTTAGTATCTTTTATTATTTATGGAGGAACAGCTATGGTGTTGGCAGAATTGGTATGGGAAAGTTTAGCGCATATCCTCGGAGTATTTTTAGAATATATGATTGTGCTACTCAATTATGTCATTCTTCAGATTAGTAAGTTGCCGTATAGCGTCTTAACCGATGTTTACATTTCTGAAATTGGTTTCATCGTTCTTGCTTTTGCGGTTTTATCTTTGATGTATTGGAGCAAAACATTTGAAAAATCATCTTTGTATTTGACCTTTTTTAGCTTGTGCTTTGTTTTTGCTGGTGTTTCACTAGATAAATTACAAAAGAGAAACCAAGCTTTTCTTGTGATTTATGATCTTTATGGCAATGATGTTCTTGATTTAGGCTTGGGAAAAAAGATTTTCAGGCATGTTTCTGGAGCACAAGATGACGATAGAATAGATCAAGTTGCGCATGGCTTTATGGTAAAAAATAGAATAAAACAGGTGCATCTTTTTTCGCAGCCGATGTTACAATTTCAGGAAAACCTCATTTATGTATGTAACTCTAGAGAAGATGTTTCTCGATTAAAAGCACCGATTGCTCCGAAATATATGTATATCGCAGGTAATGATTTAGGACATCCGGAGCGCATTCTTGAGCGGGTTTTTCCCGATACGTTGATACTGAACCCTAATTTAAAACCATGGATTTCAAAAAAATGGGTAGCTTTGCAGCATAATTGCGGTTACGCAGTACATGATATCAAAAAAGAAGGCGCTTTTGTCAAAGTTTATCGGTAGTATTGTATGAAATATTATTATCTCATTTTTAGATATTTAATTAGATTTTCGGTTTTAGGAGGATTGTTGTATTTGCGCAATGTCGTGGATCGGCACAAAGATTTTTTGAATGATGCCTATCAAATTTTATACAGCATTATTTCTTTTTTGTTGTTTTTGATAATCGTCAATATTGTTACGGCGGTTTTGATAATGCTGTACAGACTCCGGAAGAATCTCCCATATAAGTTTACGGATAATGTCATTAATGGAATCAATAATCTCTACTATTTGATTGTGACATTTGGTGTCATTATGATGTTTTTAGGATTTTGGGATATAGATATTAAGTCGCTCCTTACATCCTTGAGTATCGTTGCGGCTGCCTTAGCTATCATTTCTAAAGAATATGTCAATAGTATCATCTCGGGTTTTATTATTAGCTTTTCTCATGAAATCAGTATTGACGACTATGTCAAAATTAGTGGTCAAAAGGGTAAGATCTTAGATATTAGTTTGGCGAAAATCACCTTAATTAATGATGATGACGATATCCTTTTTATACCTAATGACAAGGTCTATCTCGGAGAAATTATTAATTATACCAAAAGAGAAATCAGAAAAGTAAGTATTGATTTTGAACTAAGCCTAAAGTATTTTACGTCTATTGAACATCTTGAAAGGGCTTTGGTTGCTTCCTTAAAAGATTACAATTCTTACATTGAAGAAGGCTCTTATAATCTAAAAGTAGTGGAAGTCAAGCACGATTATCTATTCTTAAAATTTCAATATACCATAAAGGAGATTAATAGAGATATTGAGCGATCGATTCGCAAATTGACGATTCGTCAGATTGTAAACAATATTCAAGAAACTCGTATCCAGAAGGAAGAAAAAGATCATTGATTAAGATCAATGGTAACTAGTGCTCTGTCCACAAAAAAATCTTAATGAAATGTTGTTCTTTTTCCAAATCTCATCGTTAAAAATACTCGCCATAGTTACCACTATGTCTGCGTTTTTTGTCTTGGTCTTTAAAAAAATAACTTCCATTTTTATTTAAGTCTTTTTATAGATAGAGTACTAGAATGAACTCATTTTTAGCCGTTATAGATTTTTCTAATGCATAATTCGAGTTTAATCCTTTCGTATTGTGATGAA
>JAIXKS010000045.1 GCA_026928325.1 Chitinophagales bacterium
ATTTGAAAAAAGAACAACATTTCATTAAGATTTTTTTGTGGACAGAGCACTAGTTATGTCCATAAACGAAACAATCCACAAGAATGAACACTCTTGTGGATTGTCAATTTTTTTTAACTCAATAAATCTTAAGCTTTGCTAGCTTCTAAAAACTCAATAGCTTGACCTACTGTTTGGATTTTTTCAGCTTGATCATCCGGAATAGAAACATCAAATTCTTTTTCAAATTCCATAATCAATTCAACTGTGTCCAAAGAGTCTGCACCTAAATCATTATTGAAGCTTGCCTCATTGGTTACTTCTGATTCATCAACACCCAATTTGTCAATGATAATCTTTTTTACTTTTTCTGCTATTTCTGACATTTTTTTTAATGTTTTCTAATTAAAGCGCAAATTAAATTAATCAACGATTGATAAACAAATATTTCAACCAAAAAATTCATATTATGAAAAAATACAATATATTACAAATATATGATTATTAGCGTTTTATATGTTTTTAGTCAAAATAATAAATTTAATTTGATAAGAACTTTATAAAATTTTTAAGTATTTTTAGAAAAATAATCGATGACACGCCTTATTTAAATTTCAGAATATTCATGGCCGATATGAAACAAAGCATCGCCAAGCGAAACGACACAAGCGTTGTTATGTCCGACAATATGACCAGAAGTATTCGCTACAATTTTCACACTTTTAGTTCCGAACGGATCCTTAATTTCTCCTAGTAAATCGCCTTTTTCGACAAAGCCACCTGAAGGTTTACACCATATAAACAATCCCGAAGAAGATGCGCGAACCCATTTCGTTTTATGAATAATAAAACGAGGTTCTTCTTGATTTGCTACTTGAAAATCTGTCATTTCGAGTGCATTTAATACATTTTTAATGCCATTTAACCCTTGTTCTATCGCTAATGGGTCCAATCGTATCGATTCTCCTCCTTCATAAACTATCGCTGGAACTTTCATGTCATGCGCCGCTTTTCTAAAAGAATACGGTATCAACGGCTGCTCAATAACATACTTGGTTTTGAAGTGCATAGCCATCACTTCTGCTATTCGGTTATATTTTTCATATCTGACTTGCGGAAAATTATAACGTGCATCTCCGCCCGTATGAAAGTCAATAGCAACATCTACATAAGGCAAGATCTTTCGCGTGATAACCCTCGCCACACGGGAAGCCAATGAGCCATTTAGATGTCCGGGAAAAGAACGATTAACGTCCTTGCCATCCGGAACAGAGCGACTAAAATTTATAAAACCATAGATATTCAATAATGGAACGATTATAACTGTTCCTCTCTTGACGGTTTCAAATAGTTGTTGTTCTACACTACGGCGAACAACTTCAATACCATTGATTTCGTTGCCATGAACACCACCTAACAACAAGACCGATGGTCCCGGAACGCCCGTATGTAAAACATGTGCATAGACATTAATCTTAGTATCTGAAGGCAATTTACCCGCATAAATTTTAATCGTATTCATTACTTTGGGCTCAATGATGATATCATCAATGAGCAAATCTTCTATTCCTGCAAGCTTAAATTCATGTAATGGAATTTGCATGATTATCCTATTTGTGATTTCGTTCAATAAATTTTATGATTGTAGCTGCGATATCGATACCGGTTGTTGTCTCAATGCCTTCCAAACCAGGTGAAACATTAACCTCTAACACTACTGGTCCTGAGGATGTTGGCAGCATATCCACACCAGCAACATGAAGCCCTAATATCTTGGCTGATCGGATAGCGACTTCCTCTTGTTCGGAAGTGAGTCTGATGCGCTCCATAGAACCACCTCGATGCATATTAGAACGAAAATCACCCGATTTTGCAATCCTTTTCATAGCGGCAACTACCTTTCCATCCACAACAAAAGCACGGATATCTGTCCCTTTAGCCTCTTTGACAAACTTTTGCAGCAGCACTTTCTCCTTGGTTGTATAAAAAGCTTCTAAAATCGATTCAGTATTGCCTTTGCTTTCAGCTAAGATAACGCCCATTCCTTGAGTGCCGGAAGCTAACTTTATAATAACCGGATAGCTACCTAATTCATCCAATAAATGAGGAATCGTATAAGGATTACTGATATAAATCGTCTTAGGAACTTGGATATTATGGCTGCTTAATATCTGCAAACAAGACAATTTATCCCTTGCCATCAATAAAGGCTCTGCCTTTAACGTAGTAAATATCCCTTGACTTTCCAATTGCCTTAAAATCATCACGCCATGATTGGTCACGCTTGCGCCTATCCTTGGTATCACTGCATCTACATCATTCACCGGCTGATTATGATATAAAATTTTCGATTTTCCTGATTCTATAATCAAATCACAATATAAATGATCTATCACTCTTACCGAATGGTTTCTTTCTCTTGCAGCAGCCACAATACTTTGAGTGCTATACAATGCATTGCTTCGGGAAAGGACGACTATATTCATACATTTCAAATTAGAATGTAAATATACTTTAATCCAATTCATTTAAAAAAAAAATTATTCTAAAATGCACCCTGATTCCATTCATTCGTTAAAAAATGCAAAATCTACAAATCTATTAGCTTGGATGGTCTAAAATAATTCCTGAAATAATTAGAGATTAATAACTTAAAATCACGTAATTTATAGGTAAACGAAACGTCGAATTTCTTAGTTTTAAAAAATAAATTACTTGAAATTTCGCAGGCCATCAAAAAAGATATACTTTAGTGCAATCAAATCAAAAAGATGGAAGCCACAACGCTCAATAATAAAAAAACCATTCATGCGTGGACGATGTTTGATTGGGCTAATTCTGCTTATGCTCTAGTCATTTCTACAGCGATTTTTCCGGGATATTACGAACAATTTACACCCAAAGAAATTTCAATAAGCCAACTTTCATTTACCAATACATCCTTATATTCCTTTGCTGTTTCATTTTCTTATATCATCATCGCCATGTTATCGCCATTGTTATCGGGCATTGCAGACTATAGCGGAAGGAGAAAAATGTTTTTAAAGTTTTTTACCCTAATGGGCTCCATTGCTTGTATTGGGTTATTTTGGTTTAAAAGCGAAGCAGATATCTGGTTAGGTACGATATCGTTCATCGTGGCCACGATTGGATTTGCAGGAAGTCTTGTATTTTATGATTCCTATTTGCCCGTCATTGTTACTCAAGACAGATACAACAAGGTAAGCGCAAAAGGATATATGTTGGGATATATAGGTAGTGTTATTTTACTGATTATCATTTTAGCGATGATTCAAATGCCCGAATTATTCAGACTTCCTGACGGACAGCTAGCTGCAAGAATAGGTTTTGCTATGGTAGGAATCTGGTGGATTGGTTTTGCACAATACACCTTCTACTACCTTCCTAAAGACCAAAACAAAGCGTTTCCAACCTCTTTGTTAAAAAATGGATATAATGAAATCATACAAGTATGGTATAAGATCCAATCATTCCCTAATGTTAAGCGATTTTTGATTTCTTTTTTCTTCTATAGTGCAGGTGTCCAAACCGTCATATATCTAGCTACGATTTTTGCAAAAAAAGAATTGAATTTCGAAACAGCGGAACTCATCATGCTTGTACTTATCCTCCAAATTGTAGCCATAGGTGGTGCTCAATTATTCTCTTATATCGGCAATATCAAAGGAAATAGATTTTCAATCTTGGTCATGATTCTCATTTGGACCTTTATCTGTTTTGCCGCTTACTTTACGACAGATAAAGTGTTTTTTTATGTGTTGGCAGGATTTGTAGGTATGGTCATGGGAGGTATTCAATCCTTATCGCGAGCGACGTATGCTATAATAATACCTGAGAAAAACCATAGCACGACCTCATATTTTAGTTTTTATGATGTAGTATATAAAGTATCTATCGTGAGCGGTACGTTTATTTTTGGATTGGTTGATAATATTACCAACAATATGCGCTATTCTGTTCTAGCTTTAGCCATACTCTTTGTTGTAAGTTTTTACTTTATGTTTACAACTCAAATCCGAGACCAATCAGAGTCGGTTTAGTTTTATTTTTTTACAAAAGCTTATTGAATTGCCTCAATAAATTCTGTACTATTGGGCGTAATACCGGACGCAAAAAAGTGCGTCAATCGTCCATTTTCATCGATTAGATATTTGCAAAAATTCCAACTTGGTACTTCTTGATTCCAACCATTCAATTCTGGATTAGTTAACCATTGATAAATCTCATGTTGGCCAGTTCCTTTCACCAATACCTTTTCAAACATCGGGAAGGTCACATCATAGGTATTTGTACAGAATTCTAATATTTGAGCATTGGATGCTGGCTCTTGTCCTAGAAACTGATTACAAGGAAAGCCGAGCACAACAAAATTATCTGCATTTTTCTCGAAAAACGATTGCCATTCGGCGTATTGCGGTGTATAGCCACATTTTGAAGCTACATTAAGCACAATGATGCGTTTTCCTTTATAATGGGACATAAGAATTTCTTCGCCATCAATGGATGTTGCCCGCAAATCAAAAAAAGAGGTTGGCGGCTGAACTTGTTCTATATTAACCATACTTTTAGATGAAATCACTTTATTAGACTTAAAACAACTCATAAACCAAGTAGGAATACCTATAATAAATCCTAATAAAATTTTAGAAGCCAATGTCATAACGATGCAATATATAAAAATAACATTACTACTAAATTTTAGTTGCACGATAAAAATAAAATGAATCCAATCTAACTATAAAAGTAGCATTCTAATGGAACAATCATCAAGTATTATTTTTTTAAAAAAAACTTAACTTTTGCAACAGTATTTTAGGTAAGGAAGATTTTTGGCTGTAGCCATTTTAGACATGAAAGTCATAAAATCAATTGTCAGCAATTAGCAAAATATAAGGGTATATTGTAGCATAAATGGATAAAATGAAACATTTATGATAAAAATCATGTCTAAACTATAGCTTAAACACTATCTTTACGACCACAATTAAAAATCATCCATCATCATGTTAAATATTATACTATTTGGCCCACCGGGATCTGGAAAAGGAACGCAGGCAGAAAAAATGATTGAAAAATACGGAATATTGCATATCAGTACCGGAGATTTATTCAGGTATGAGATGGGCAACAATACACCTTTGGGCTTAAAAGCTAAAGAATACATGGCAAAAGGCGAACTTGTTCCCGATGAGGTTACAATTGGTATGCTTGAGAACAAAGTAAACGCCAATCCAGATGCTCAAGGAATCATTTTTGACGGTTTCCCGCGCACAATTCCTCAAGCCGAAGCTTTAGATGTATTTTTGAAAGAGAAAAACACCGAAGTTACCTTGCTTCTTGCACTTGATGTACCTGAAGAAGAATTAACCAAGCGGTTACTTAAAAGAGGAGAATCTTCTGGTAGAGCGGACGATAGAGATGAAAGTATCATCAAAAATAGAATCCAAGTTTATAAATCTGAGACATCACAAGTATTTGACTATTACAATCAAGTTGGCAAATCAGTTAGCATACATGGTGTTGGTACCATTGATGAGATATTTGAAAGCATCAGCGAAGCCATAGACCAAGCGTGTTGTTAGGTCAAGATTAACTTTGGTTAAAAAAAGTAGTATTTGTGGCAGGTGAAAATTTTGTAGATTACGTAAAGATTTGTTGTCGTTCTGGTGCCGGCGGTGCAGGAATGTCTCATTTTCATAGAGATAGAAATACATCAAAAGGTGGTCCTGATGGTGGTGATGGCGGCCGAGGTGGTCACATCATACTAAAAGGCAATGCTCATATGTGGACGCTCCTACCCTTAAAATATAGAAAACACGTCATTGCGCAACCCGGCCAAAATGGAGCGAGTGCTCTAAAAAAAGGAGCCAACGGCAATGATATTATCCTTGAAGTTCCCTTAGGAACAGTAGCTAAAGATGCAGAAACCGGCGAAATCGAATTTGAAATCACCGAACATGGTGAGACAAAAATCCTAGTCGATGGCGGCCGTGGAGGCTTGGGAAATGCTAATTTTAAATCCGCCACGCAACAAACTCCAGAATACGCTCAACCTGGGCAACCCGGAAAAGAAGAATGGAAAATCTTAGAACTTAAAATTCTAGCTGATGTTGGACTTGTAGGCTTTCCCAATGCAGGAAAATCTAGCCTTCTAGCTTCCATATCCGCAGCAAAACCGGAAATAGCCAATTACGCTTTTACAACCCTTGTACCTAATTTAGGTATCGTTAATTACCGAGATAATCGTTCATTTATAATGGCGGATATTCCCGGCATCATAGAAGATGCACATCTAGGAAAAGGTCTTGGATTGCGGTTTTTAAGGCATATCGAACGAAATGCTGTACTCCTATTTATGGTACCCATTGAATCCAATGATATATCTAAAGACTACCACATTCTTTTAAATGAATTAAATATGTACAATCCGGATCTAATCGATAAACCACGCCTATTAGCCATCACAAAATGCGATATTGTCGAACCTGAATATTTAGAATTAATTCGTCCAGAAATTCAAATAGACGTACCTTTTATTTTTATTTCTTCTGTTTCTGGCTCTGGTTTAACCGAGCTAAAAGACCAACTTTGGGCGATCATGAATGAGGTCATGCTTTAACGGAATCTAAAATGCGGTTTCTTACACATCAGTATGGCAAATAGATATCTTTCTTTTATCAATCCTTGCACCCATTATTCCGACGAAAGACCGATGTGCAACTAAAGACCTAACATGATTGTTTATAAGGCATCAATGTTATCTATTTTTAAGTATGAAAGGTTGGTTATTTAACGATTATATCCCTAACCATGATGAAGAACCATTCGATGAATTGTTAAGACTATTCAAAGAAATCTTAACGCATACTTCGGGCGATGTGGCCGAAGCTATCTCATGGTTAACAGAGTTAGATAAACAATACAATATCACCAATTCGGATTATGGTGTTGCCGATTTTATCAAAGATTTAGAGGAGTGCGGTTATATTCGCCATTCAAAACAACAAAAAACACAATATCAGCCTACATCTAAAATGGAAGCCGCCTTGCGCCGACAAGCATTGGATGATATTTTCGACCAACTCAAAAAATCAAAACACGGACAACACAACACTAAAGTTATAGGGCAAGGCGATGAATTTACTTCCGACATTCGACCTTATGAATTCGGTGACAAGCTAGATACTATAGCCGTTTCCGAATCCATCAAAAATGCACAGATCAATCATGGAATTGAATCTTTTAAGATTACCGAGCAAGATTTACAAGTTCAAGAGACCTTCTACAAGACACAGACGAGTACAGTCTTGATGATTGATATCTCTCATTCTATGATTTTGTACGGAGAAGACCGAATTACGCCTGCTAAAAAGGTAGCCATGGCACTCGCAGAATTAATAACAACGAGATATCCTAAAGATACATTGGATGTCCTAGTTTTTGGCGATGATGCTTGGTCGATTGAAATCAAAGACATTCCATATTTGCAGGTAGGTCCCTATCATACAAATACGGTGGCTGGTCTAGAATTGGCTATGGATATCCTGAGAAAGCGAAAAAATCCCAATAAACAAATCATGATGATCACGGATGGGAAGCCAACTTGTATAAAAAAAGGAAAGAATTACTACAAAAACCCTTATGGATTGGATAGAAAAATATTATCCAGAACCCTTGCTATCGCTGGAAACTGCAAAAAATTAGGTATTCCAGTCACGACCTTTATGATTGCCCAAGACCCATACCTTGTTCATTTTGTAGATCAATTTACAAAGGTCAATAATGGCAAAGCTTTTTATTCTTCCCTAGATAATTTAGGAGAATTTATATTTATGGACTACAACAAAAGCAAAAGAACTAAAAAGAGGTAACTTATTGATTATAAAGCTGTAATGAAACTAACCACAATTTAACACTTTAAGCAAATTAATAAGTACTAACCTTAATCATTAAATCCTCTACTTCGTGAACCAACTCCATAAAGTAGTGATCTCGTTTAATATCTCTCTTCCTAGGTATCGGCAAATCCACAGGAATGTGCTCTACAATACACGAAGGCGCGCTTTTCATAATAAAAATATCATCACCTAGATATACAGCTTCAGAAATATCGTGCGTGACAAACAATATTGTTGAATGAAATTTATCCCAAATATCCAACAATAATTCCTGCATCTGAATCCGTGTTTTAATATCCAAAGCACCAAAAGGCTCATCCATCAAGAGGATTTCAGGATTGGCCAATAAACTTCTAGCAATCGCCACGCGTTGTAATTGACCACCGGAAAGTGTCGGATACATTGCATATTTTTGTTCTTGTCCATCTAGTCCAACCAGCTTGATCATTTCCATTGCTCGTTCATCTCGCTCTTTTTTAGCTACACCTTGATACCTCAGCGACAAACCGACATTATCCAAAACGGTCATCCATGGCAACGAAGAATATTGTTGAAACACCATACTGATGTGGGTTTTATCATCAATGGGTTTGCCTTTGATCAACACCTGACCTTCCGTGGGTTTTTGCAAGCCGGATATATACCGAAGGACAGTAGATTTTCCACTTCCTGACATGCCTAACAAAACGACAAACTGTCCTTGAGCCGGCTTATCCTCAATCAAAAGATCGAAATCTTTAATAATCCAATGATTGCCTCCATCATAGGACTGCCCTATTCCTTTGAGTTCTATAATATTATCCAATGTAACATTATCCTGAAATACTACTTTTTTCATTTTGCTAGATTAAACTTCTTCAACAATTGATAAACCTGATAAACCAACACTAATACAAATACGACATGAATCGTCCACAAAGTATCACCAAATAAGTAGCTCAGCGGTTTCGCTTGCCCTAAAATCGGTGTAAATTCATTGACAGTCAAAGCGATATAAATCGCAATGAATATCCAAGCCGTGAGAGAAACAATATAATCCGAGATAGCGTCCCATTCACTAAATTTCTTCAGCGTATTAGTGGCATCATAGGATTCTTTCAACTGATATTTATACGGGAAGAGCTTTCTATCCAAATAGGCAAATGTTCGATCCTGAAAAACACCAACCAACATAATGATAATCAAACAAGCGATCGTGATATCCACACGACCAAGTCGCTGTCCGGCTTTATAGATTAGAGATCCAATTCCACCTTGATCTGCGGACGTTTCAGCTACGATAATATAAGTCCATGAGATGGCGGTGAGGATTCGGATATCATCGGATAACTTAGAAATGACATAGGGCAAATATACCGTAAAAATGGTACCCCAATACCCTGCTCCTAAGGTATGTACCGTCTTGACATACACATCATCGACCTCGTCAATCCGCTGAATAACGATTGGCAATAGATAAATAAAAATACCGAAGGCAAGAAAATTAATTTTTTGCTCAGCATGGATTCCAAACCAAATAATAAAAAGTCCAGTCAATGCGGTCAAGGGCAAAAATCGAATCGCATCAATCAATTTCTGAAAGGCACCTCTAAAGAAAGGTACGAGACCTATCAGAAAACCAATTGGTATGGCATATGCGACCGCTTTAATGTAACCGCCAAAATTGAGACCTATAGATTTTGACAAATTTCTAACCAGGTCATTCTTCTGATATAATTCTCCGAAGGCCTTAAAAACCCGGATGGGATCAGGAAATATTGCTTTAGGAATAATGGGACTTGCACCCAAAGTCAATATAGACCAAATCCCTATAAAAATCAATAGCCCAACAACCGTAAGGATTTTTTTTTGCTTCCCGTTCAATTCTCCGGCAAGCTTAAACAACCATGATAAATCCATAGTTTAGTGATTTTATGTTTCAAAATAAAAATGAATAGCATCAACCCGAATTATGCATAAAACAATTTATTACACGCCAAAATGGCTTCAAATTAGCCATTTTATAGAACTTATTACCCACAACCAAAGGGTGAGTAAGAAGTCACCGATGGATGATTTCTTGACGCTCCCGATGAAACCTAATATATAATCCGAGTTAAAAACATCAAAATCTTATTAATCGACCACAAATAAACATATAATTTATTCAATTTTCGAATTATTCAAAAAAAAATGAATCCGGAAGTATCCTTTAATCACTTCAAAGAATAAAATATATAATGAATTTTTGTTTTTTTGTTTACTATTCTAAATTTGAAATTTAGATTACCTTTGTCTGCATAAATTGTATTTGATCATTTTAATAAAAGTGAATTTTGACACTCATTAAATCTATATCAGGAATTCGAGGAACGATTGGCGGTATTCAAGGCGATAACCTGACGCCTATTGACATTGTCGCTTGTACAGCGGGACTCAGCCAATGGCTTTTAAAACGCAATTTACCACGAAAGATTGTCGTCGGAAGAGATGGCCGAATTAGTGGTGCCATGGTCAGCAATCTAGCCGTAAACACGCTCATAAGTATGGGCATTGATGTTATTGATTTGGGCTTATCGACTACGCCAACGGTTGAGATGGCCGTACCCAAAAACAATGCAGGCGCAGGTATCATTTTCACAGCAAGCCACAATCCTAAACAATGGAATGCACTGAAATTCTTAAATAGTTTGGGAGAATTTATTTCACCCGAAGATGGATTGGAAATCGTAGCCTATATCGACCATGGACAATTTCATTTTGCGGAGACAGATCAGCTAGGTTGTGTTTCCTACTATGACCATGCCATTCAAGATCATATTCTTGAGATTCTCAAGTATCGACATGTTCAAATAGATTTAATTCGTCAAGCGAAAATCAAAGTAGTCGTTGATTGTATCAATTCGACAGGAGCACTCGCAGTTCCGCCTTTATTAGACGCTTTAGGCGTGGAATACGTCCTAATCCATGCTGACAACTTCGGACATTTTGCGCATAATCCAGAGCCACTTCCGCATCATCTTGAAGCATTGTCAAAAGCAGTTATCGATCACAAAGCGCATCTTGGTATCAGCGTAGATCCAGACGTAGATCGACTGGCCTTTGTCAATGAAGATGGCAGTATGTTTGGCGAAGAATACACCTTGGTTGCCATAGCCGACTATATATTAAGCCGAGAAAAAGGAAATACGGTATCTAATCTCTCATCTACCCGAGCCTTATCCGATGTCACTATAAAGCACGGTGGCCAATATACAGCCTCAGCAGTAGGTGAAGTTAATGTTGTTAATGCTATGAAAGCCAATCAAGCCGTTATTGGCGGTGAAGGTAATGGTGGTGTGATTGTCCCTGATTTGCATTATGGAAGAGATGCACTCATTGGGATTGCATTATTTCTATCCCATTTTGCAAAAATGGGAATGCCCATGACTGCTTTAAAAGCGACCTACCCTTCTTATCAGATAATTAAAGACAAAATCGAACTAACGCCAGAGACCGATATAAACCATTTAATCACCAAAGTAAAAAGCCAATTTGCCAACGAAAAACTGAACGAAACGGATGGCTTAAAAATCGACTTTGCTGCAGGATGGGTACATATGCGAAAATCAAATACAGAACCCATCATTCGTGTATATTGTGAAGCCCAAGATGAGGCTACAGCACTCGCATTAATTAATCAAGTAAAATCCGCTATGTCATGACAACATCAACAAAATCTCAATTGGAAGTTTATTTCGAACCATTTAGAAAACACTTGATTGGTCAAAATCAAGAATTTGATTCGCCATTTGGCAAGAAGAAAATCATCTATGCCGATTGGACCGCAAGTGGACGTATGTACCAACCTATAGAAGATATATTCCAAGAAAAGATTTTACCTTTTGTTGCCAATACACATACAGAAACCAATGTAACTGGCTCAAGTATGACGTTGGCGTATAAAAAAGCAAGGGAAATCATTAAAAAGCACGTTAACGCTTCGAAAAATGATATTCTCATTTCTTCCAATAGTGGCATGACCGGTGTCGTCAACAAATTGCAACGGATTCTAGGGCTTAAACTTCACGAAAAATTTGATGGGAAAGTCGAAATCAAGCAAAATGACCGTCCGGTAGTTTTTGTCACTCACATGGAGCACCATTCCAATCAAACCTCTTGGATCGAGACCATCGCAGAGGTTGTCGTCATAAGTGCTGATGCTGAAGGTTTAGTCAATCTTGAAGATTTCAAAAGCAAATTAGAAACCTACAAAGACAGAAAGATAAAAATCGCCGCTGTCACCTCTTATTCTAATGTTACCGGCTTGGGAACGCCTTATCATACGATAGCCGAGATGATTCATGCCTATGGCGGGTATTGCTTTGTTGACTTTGCTTGTTCAGCGCCGTATATCGACATCGATATGCATCCTGAACACCAGGAAGGTTATCTCGATGCAATCTACTTTTCGCCACATAAATTTTTAGGAGGACCTTCTGGAACCGGTATTTTAATATTCAACCAAAAACTCTACTCTAATCGAGTTCCAGACAATCCGGGTGGTGGTACAGTCGATTGGACAAATCCATGGGGCGAACACAAATATCTTGACGAAATCGAAGCACGAGAAGATGGTGGAACACCCGCATTTTTACAGACGATTCGAGTTGCTTTCAGCATCCTTTTGAAAGAAGAAATGGGCGTACAACAAATCTTAAACCGCGAACATGAAATATTGGATTTGATTTGGAAACGATTTGACAGCATTCCTAATCTAAGAGTTTTAGCCGGCCAACATCGAGATCGACTGGGTGTTATTTCCTTTTATATCGATCATCTCCACTTCAACTTAGCTGTAAAATTGCTCAATGACCATTTTGGGATTCAAGTACGAGGTGGATGTTCTTGCGCAGGAACTTATGGCCATTATTTATTAGAAGTTTCGTATGAACAATCCAAATCCCTTACCGACGAAATCAATAAAGGATTTTTATCCAATAAACCCGGATGGATTAGGATGTCTATCCATCCAACCATGACGGATGATGAAGTCAATTATATATTAGATGGTATCGAAGCACTATGTAAAAATCACGAAGCATGGGCTAAAGAATATACATACGATATACATTCTAATGAATGGACGCATATTAGCCAACCTTCGACCGAATCGGAGATCGTCAAGGATTGGTACAGTAGCAATTTGGTTTAATATCTACGTGATATAAATACTTTTCGACGAGATAATCCCAACATTCATCGATTATTCAAGCTAAGGATAGTTTTAAAATCATGTAAAACAATTATCTTTACTTTTGTAATATGGAGTTGATATGAAAATTTACCTAAAAATAATCTGGGAAAGTTTTTTACAAGCGGTAGAATCTCTACGGAGCAATACCCTTCGAACGCTATTGTCTCTTTTAGGGATTACCATAGGTATCTTCTGTATTATCACTGTAAAATCCGCTGTCGATTCGCTTCAGGACAATATCGTACAAGGATTTAATAAACTTGGGAGCGATGTCATATACCTAGACAGAAGGCCTTGGAATGAAGATCCCGGGCAAAATTATTGGAAGTACGAAAAACGGCCCAATACTTCTTACCAAGACTATCAGGCCATCCACAAAAATGTAAAAGGTGCAAAATATTCAGCTTTTATCGCTTTTACAGGTGGGCGCACTATCAAATACAGATCAAGTGCGATTAGCAATGCATTTATCATGGGATCCACAGAGGAATATGCTTCCATTCAAGACTTTAAATTGGCTGAAGGCAGACTTTTCAACCCCATAGAATACGCAAACGGAACCAACAAAATCGTATTGGGTTCTAATGTTTATAACGAATTGTTTCAAGGAATATCTGGAATCAATAAGGAAGTCAAATTATTTGGTCAAAACTACCAAGTGATAGGTTATTTAGAGCCTGAAGGCCAAAATGTATTTAATTTTATGGATTTTGACAATGTCATTTGGACGAGTTTTAATTCAGTAAAAAAATATACCAATGTATCACCAAATTCCAACACCATCGGACGGATGCTCGTTGTAAAAGCAGAAAAGGGAACTGATATGGAAGAATTGAAAGGTGAAGTAGCATCTGTCATTCGTGCAAGCAGACGATTGAGGCCTCTTGAAGACAATAATTTTTCGATGAATGAGCTGTCCATGTTAACCCAGATTTTAGAAAAAGTATTTAAAGTGCTCAATTTAGCCGGTTTTGTTATTGGCATTTTTGCTTTAGTCGTAGGCATGGTCAGCGTTGCCAATATCATGTTTGTTTCCGTAAAAGAACGCACCAATATTATCGGTATCAAAAAGGCACTTGGTGCTAAAAAATATGTTATTCTTTCCGAATTTCTTATTGAATCTATTATTCTTTGCATTATTGGTGGGATTTTGGGACTACTTCTTGTTTTTCTCATGCTCAAAGCCATTTCCGGCATCGCTCCATTTGGTATAAATATGTCAGTATTGAACGCTATCATAGGTATAGGAACATCAATCCTCGTCGGGATTATATCTGGTATCATTCCGGCTTCAAAAGCCTCTTCAATGGATCCTGTTGAAGCGATCAGACATTAGCAAGGTTTAAAATACTAAATCCATGACGTAATTTTAATGCGTCAACTGACAAAAAACATAATTTCACGTTATGAATTTCATTCATATTCTTTTCACATTTCAATTTTTTATTATCTTTGACCGACAAATAACAAACATCTTTAAATTAAATCATTAAAAAGACATGAAGCATTTATTTACATTTACATTATTGATTGCAAGTTTATCCTTATTTGGACAGAAAAAAATCGTATGGTTTGACCTAGGTTTAAAAGGTCAATATGGAGCCGCTGGACTTTACAATCAAGCACTCGCTGACGATCCTCAATACGGTTACACTATTGGTTCTGGTTATGCTTATGGTGGTAAATTGGGTATCAATTTCGGATTTAACGGACTTGCTATCGACGTCATGAAGAGTACTGGAAAACAAAGTTTCGACAAAACGGTTAAAACCATCGAATGGAGTTCGCTAGATGTTTATACGCTCTTCCGCAATGCAAAAAATATGGGATATTTTGAAATCGGACCAAAGTTTTCATTTATCGATAAAGTATCTTTAACTGCGGATAATGTTACCGCTGATCAACCGACTGAAAATTTCAATAAAAACGTAATCTCAGGAGTTGTGGGCTTTGGTGCAAATATCTTAGGCAACGATGGAAGATTTAGCGGTATCTTGGGTTTGAGATTTGAATACGGATTTACAGATCTTGATTCTAAAACCGGTAAAGACCTAGGAGCACCCGTAGCAGATCCACGTGTTTATGTGGACAATGGTACTGCCGCTTCTCACATTGCCTTTGCAGGTGTTGTATTTGAATTAAACTGGGGTGTTGGATATTTTGGAAAAGCAAGATGTGGTGCTAGATCGAAATTCATTATGTTCTAAGTTCAAATACCAACATGAATATAAAATAAAAAAAGCCAAGTCAATTGGCTTTTTTTATTTGTAGCAGTCATTATTGCTATAAAAAAACCATGGAAGCTAACCGTTAAACAAACAGTCTATTTTATCCAATTAACAATAAATAACAGATTGTATCAAAACATGGATTCGTACAAATCATCCTATAAAAAAATGATGTATCATTGATCTTGCCCGAACGCCCGGATATCTTCTTCTTCATCCTCATCTAGTCGTGCTCGATAAGACATGTATAAAATCATCATACCACCAAATAAGAGGAAAATCTGAAATAACAAGGTAAAAATACCTTTGTTGTAAATAAAGTTTAGGAAGGTGATTTTTAGCCCTACCATCAAAAATATAAACGATAAGATTCCTGCCATAAACATCAGAAAACCTACCAACATCCAATATGGGTTTTTCATATCTATTTAAAATATCTTACAAAAATACGCAAAAAACTTGAATACAACAGCAATTAGCGTCCTTACAAGGCATATTTGTCAAAGTAATCAAGATTTATCTTGGTATATCGAAACTAATCCGCTCCAAATAGTGTTATTTTTCGGGTTTTTAGCTATATTTACCCTTTGTTTTTATTTATAAATTAAAAGCTGAAAATGTCAGTCAAAATTATAGAGTGTCCAAGAGATGCCATGCAAGGATTGCATAATTTCATTCCTACAAAGGTTAAGGGCGACTATATTAATCAGCTTTTAAAAGTAGGATTTGATACCATAGACTTTGGTAGTTTTGTTTCGCCCAAAGCCATTCCCCAGATGCGAGATACCGCTGAAGTATTATCTATGCTTCATCTAGATAATACCTCGACCAAATTGCTGGCTATTGTTGCAAATACTCGAGGCGCTGAAGATGCTTCTAAATTTAGCGAAATCGACTATTTGGGTTATCCATTTTCTATTTCTGAAACATTTCAATTGCGCAATACAAATGCTACGATTGCAGAATCGATCATCAGAGTCGAAGAAATACACAATATAGCCTTAAAGAGCAATAAGGAAACTGTCATCTATATTTCGATGGGATTTGGCAATCCCTATGGTGATACTTGGAATGTAGAAATCGCACAAAAGTGGGTGGACAAGTTAGTCGATATGGGTATTAGAATCTTAGCCTTATCGGATACCATTGGGATTGCGACACCAGAGAGCATATCTTATCTTTTCAAAAACTTAGTGCCGCACTACCCAAATGTTGAATTTGGTGCACACTTGCATTCACAACCGTTCAATTGGATGCCAAAAATCGAAGCAGCTTATCAAAGTGGATGTCGAAGGTTTGATGCAGCTATCCGAGGATATGGTGGTTGTCCGATGGCCAAAGATGACCTTACCGGCAATATGGCTACAGAAAATTTAATCCAGTATTTTGAGCAGCAAAATGTAGCAACGGGATTAGACAAAGAGCAATTTAGACGCGCCATGAAAATGGTAGATCCTGTATTCAACGCAGGTTAATAATCACATTTCAAGATTAAATCCGTAGCTCTAACTATATTAGAAACATGACCTGATCGATCCTTTATATAAACTTCCAAGGGTAAAACATTCTCAGGAACGAGATTCGTCCTTTCACATGGTGGAATACCTGTACTCGGTTCATAAACGCAACACGTCGTATAGATTTTGACTCTGATGGTACCAGAAATACCATTTTTGGCACCCTCTTCAGGCACAAAAGGAGCTTTAAATTCTCTAAATATTTCGTTGGTTCGCAAATCCTTTAAAAAAATGTTTGACTCAGAACTACCGACTGAAGACCCAAAGTCTCCATCTCCATCGGTAAAAAACAAGGTCATAATGACTGAATCTTGTTGATTGCTACCTTGCTTCATGATGTCTTTAGAAAAACCACGAAATTCTAAGTGTGGTATCTCATCGTAATCATGAGAGCGAATACAAGCTGACAAACTAACTACAAGTAGCGCCAATAAAAGAAATTTTAAATGTCTTCGCTTTTCTTTCATAAAAATTATTACATTGTGCTATATTTGAAAATCTCTAAAATGCAACATCAATTAATCCAAGATAGAAATCAGATTTTATCCTTTCTGGACACCTACCAGAAAGCACCATCCGACTTCAATCAGGAAACCTATATGATGGCACTCTTTCATTTTCAATACAAATATAATAAGATTTATCATGATTATTGCGATAGTCTTAAAATATTTCCAGCGAACATTCAAAAGTCGGTACAAATACCACATCTCCCCATTAGCGCCTTTAAATATCATGAGGTAAAAACGGGAAGTTTTGAAGCTGAAGAAATATTCGTAAGTAGCGGAACAACAAGTTCAACCCGATCTAGGCACAGTATCAAATCCTTAGCTTTCTATCAAGAAAACACAACAAAAATCTGGAATCAATATTTTAAAGAAGTTTCAAACTACTGTATTTACGCCCTGCTTCCTGGTTATCTTGAACGTGACGGATCTTCGTTAATTAGTATGGTCAATCATTTTATAAGTTTATCTCCTTACAAACAAAGTGGCTTTTACTTAAGAAATCATCAGGATTTATATAATAACTTATTGTGGGCAAAATCACATAATATTCCGGTAGTCCTTTTTGGTGTAACTTATGCTTTATTGGATTTTGCAGCAGATTACCCCATGTCTTTTCCCGACTTTATGCTGATCGAAACCGGAGGCATGAAGGGGCAACGTACCGAAATTAGTAAAAAAGAATTACATCAAATCCTAAAAAAGGCTTTCGGAACAGAAAAAATATTTTCGGAATATGGTATGACGGAGTTACAATCTCAGGCCTATACTACTCAAGGGACGTTTTTTTCAAACAACATCCTACTTCAAGTACATACACGCCAAATCAACGATCCGTTGTCTCTGGAATTACCCGGAAAATCCGGAATTTTAGCCGTTACGGATTTTGCCAATATAGATAGTTGTGCTTTTATTCTAACAGAAGACCAAGGTATCTGCTATGCCGATGGTAGATTTGAAATCATAGGAAGACTGACTACAGCCGATATCCGCGGCTGTAACCTCTTGTTAGAAGAAATTGGGAAATGATTTTTGGTTATATCCATTTTAGGTACATCCCATTACTCAGAAAAAACCAAATATTACTTCTTTAACCTTTTGATTGTTACTTATCTTATATTTAAGTAAAATACATGGATTTTTGAATCCAAATACCTAGGTTGGGTTACAATTGTCATAATTAATGCCATTAAACCAGTAAAACATACTATGAATTATACCGTTATTAGTCCCTGATGCTGACTCTCTGCCAAAATATTTTCTGATATCTGCAACCGATATTTCACAAAAAATTTTAGAAAGATTTTTCAACTCTTTACTATAAAGGTAGTGCTTTACCATGTTTTCATCATGCGGTATGTAACTAGCATATTCAATAGAATCCCTGAGTTTTTCAAACCTTGATTTTTCAATTTCAGGAAGTTTAGCATAGTGTAATGTATAAACTTTCGTTTCCTTATTCACTGTAATGTACTTAGAAACATCTTTCAACGCCATTTTGACCTTATAAGTACAATCATTTTGTTTGTCATGGTGTATTCCGCATGACAGACAAGTAATTAACAGAAAGGAAATAAAAAGGTGCTTTGTCATATTTTTATAAAGATTTAATTGACATTTACAGACTTGTGGTTTATTTTACAAATATACACATTTGTTACAACAGGATAAAGATTTATATCAATGCCGTATAGTTCAGACAATCTATGTATTTGCCTGAACTCATTCAGTATCGCATATTAATCAACCAAAAATAAAATTCCTTATCGTCTTCCGGTACAAATCCGGGCTGTTCGGATACGCTTCCAAGTGTTTCCCTTGAAAAATAACCATATATTTAGGTTCTGGGCACGCCTCCATCAGTTGCTTACCCATAGCGATGGTCGTCAAATCATCCGCATCGTTATAAATAAAGAGCACACCTTGGTGTTTCATCTTATGAGCCGCACGGACATAATCATGATTTGCATTTATTTTTTTTGATATTTTCATCAATGTGCGCATCAACCTATACAATTTAATATTACGCTTTTTGTAGTACGACAGATTACTATCCAATGTGTTTTCGATGATAAATTTATCAACATGATGCGGATTACTTCCTGCATACGAGATGGTATGGCTACCACCAAAAGAAATACCATGGCCTATCAGCATCGTATCCGGATATTGCTTTGAAGCGAATGCAGCGGCTAAAGCCCAATCCTTTTCGTAAGAAAAATCATTAAACGGCGATTTCCCAAATCCATTAAAATCAAAAAGCACGACATTGCATCCCATTTCTAAGTATAAATCCGGATATCCACGCTTTTGATAAAATTGATGCGCATCCGCTAAGTATGGATGTGCTAGGATTACTGTATGCTTCGCATGAGCTGAGGCCTTGCATAAGACATGTACATAACGATCGTCTTTAGAAAACATTTCTTGATGCCAATCGATAGATAAATTTGCATCAGGTACAAACTGCTTCCCACGCGGTAGAATAATGGAATGAAAAGCTCTTTTTATGAAACTCATCAATATATACAATTTTAGAAGCCAAAACAAAAAGTGGACAAAGATACCAATATTTAGACGATCATAATCTTTATAATAAGAAAGTAACATTCAAACTGGCTCCATCTTCATTAAAAACCATTGTTGTGTCATGATTTCATGAAGGAGATTTATTTGATCAAGCCACTAGCGAAACTACTACCAATAAGAAAGGCAGCTTACTATCGCAAACTGCCTTTCCTTATTGTCAATTTATGGTCGAATACTAATTACTCAACTTTAAATACATCGTCTGATGTCTTATTCAATTCAATAGATGTCACTTCCATAATCAACGGAACCGGCATCGCTCCCGATAATTCTTGGACAAACGGAAATTTAATACCTCCAACTTCTTTGTAATCCTTGTAATCCGTTGTGATAATAGCCGGACCTTGAGCGACTACAGATCTTAATAAAAGTCCTGAATTCATGTCATAGAACTCGGTGCTTTCCTTTCCTTTAGGGTCTTTAACCGAAATCTTATAACAGTTTGCTCCATTGACAGCTTCTACACCCTTTAACTCCATAGTATATCCAGGTTTGCTATAATCCATTTGAGCAAAAAGTTTTGCGGCATCCTTCATTTCTTCAAGTTCATCTCCACTATCCATGATTTGCTTTTGTCCCATTTGAGCAATCATGGCCTTTGTACCATCAAATCTTTGCTCTTGGATGTTCATGCCCATCATACTCATAGTCATGGCTGATTTTCCTGCCTTACTCATGTGCGTCTCAATAGTAGCATCTTGTCCCATGATATTCGACTTGGCTTTTTGAGAAATCGTTTGGACTTCACCTAATTTTTTAGTTCCTCCAATTGCACTCAAGTAATTTGCAACAATACTTGAAGGCGTCACACCATCTTTAATCTCTACCTTAACTTCTTTGATTTTATTACCAAATGGATCGTAGTAATCTATTTTTCCATCAGCATCAAATTGAAGAAGTTTATCGGCTACTTGATCTTTACTACCTACAACGATGATATTACAATTTTCAGGTCGAATATACTTTTTAGCCATCGCTTGAATATCCGCAACAGTTACTGCATCCACATTTTTAAGGTAGTGGTTGTAATAATCTTTTGGGAGATTGTATCTATACGTATTCAATGCAAAATTAGCAATCGTTTGCGGTGACTCTAGGGAACGACCAAAGTTTCCGGCAGTAGAACTCTTAACGATTTTAAGGTCTTCACTTGAAATTGGCTCATTAACGATTCTATTCATTTCAATCAAAAATTGCGTAATAGAACTGTCTGTTACTTCATTTCGAACACTTGCGTAAGCATTAAAATAACCTTTGATCTTATCTGTAGCCAATGTAGAACGTGCGCCATAAGTATAAGCGTGCTTTTCTCTCAAATTCTGCATCAATCGACCGCTAAATATCCCTCCACCCAAAACTGAGTTCATGAGATTAGCTTTAATGGCATCTGCGCTTCCTGGTGTCAAATCTACAGCATAAGAAATATTGATGACCGACTGAACTGCACCATCCTTATTTCCAAAATGTACTTGTGCGCCTCTTGGTTCCATAACTTTTGGTGCTCCAAATGATGGAAGTGCGCCTTTTGTCCATTTACTAAAATACTTATTTACCTGATCTTTAGCCTCTTGTGCTGTGATATCTCCTACGATTACCAAATAAGCATTATTGGGTTTGAAATAGGTATTATAGTAATCCACACAATCCTTCAATTCAATATTTTTTAAAGTTTCTTCTGTTTGTACTTCACCATAAGGGTGTCGCTCGCCGAAGTTAACTTTAGATCGAATATTAGCGGCAATAGCTTCAGGGCTAGTTTTAGAAGAAGCCAAAGCTGATTCAGTCTTCTTTTTTATTTTATTGAATTCATCTTGTGAAAATACAGGATTGTACAACATATCTGTCATGATGTCTAGCAACTTTTCCGAATGTTTTTTCAAGGAAGATGCGTATATACCTTGAGCAGTAGTGTTGATACTTCCACCTATAAAATCTATCGCTTCATCAATCTCAGCCTTAGTTTTTGTTTTTGTACCTTTACTCAACAAATCACCTGCAATAGCTGTATATCCTGCTTTGTCAGCCTCCAATAATGCATCGTGATTAAATGCCAATTGGTATGAAACACGAGGTAATTTATGATTTTCTACCACAATAACTTTCAGACCATTATTAAGGTCAAAACTCGAATAAGTACCTAGTTCTATATCTCTCGCTGGTGCCGCAGCAGGTGCAGTGGCTCTCCATGCTTTAGAATTATCTACCATCATGGTAGCTGGTTTTTTAGCACATTGTGTCAATACAAATAGTACGCTCAATGCGAATATATATCTTTTCATGATATCTCTGATTTCTTATATTTTTAAAATAATTACAATATGATGATTATGGATTTGCTGTTTTCGGCAAATAATGAAGAACTACTCTATTGGTTCTTGTATAATATTTTTTAGCTGCATTCATAATATCTTGCTTGGTCACTGCTAAATACCGATCCAACTCTGTATTGATCAAATTTGCGTCGCCATAATACATTTTATAATTGGCTAATGATTCTGCTATACCTGCAACTCTAGAGTTTGCAGTTACAAAGTCATTTTCTACTTGATTTCTCAATTTTTGGAATTCATCATCAGATATTGCATAACTTTTTACCTTATCTATCTCTGCTGAGATCGCTTCTTCAACATCTTGTACATCTGAACCTAAAGAACAGATACCAAATGCTATCGAAACTCCCGGATCCTCCGTATCTAAAGGGAAATTACCGACAAACATCGCTTTTTGTTGATCGTCCACGATGGCTTTGTGCAATCTTGAAGATTCGCCTTGAGAAAGCAAAGTTCCTAACATCGAAACCGCATAAAAATCCGGTGTTCCTGCCGCTGGAATTCTATATGCCATAATCACAGCCGGCAATTGAATATTGTCATAAATCGTATCTCTAACTTCTCCACGTAAAGGCGGTTCGACGATATCCGGTCTATACACAGGCTTTGTACTCTTTGGAATGTCACCAAAATACTTCACAATCCATGCCTTAGCTTGATCGTAATCAATATCACCAGCAATAGATAGGATCGCATTATTAGGAACATAAAAGTCCTTATAGAAATTGACATAATCACTTTCTTGTGCCGCATCTAAATGCGCCATAGAACCAATGACCGGCCATCTGTATGGGTGCACTTTATACGCACGTTTCATGATTTCTTCGAGCAAAGAACCATAAGGCTGGTTGTCGATGCGCTGTCTTCTTTCTTCTTTGACAACTTGACGTTGGGTTTCGATTCCTACATTTTCGACTTTTGCATGTAGCATCCGCTCTGATTCAAGCCAAAGTCCAAGTTCTAACTGATTGGAAGGTAAGATTTCAAAATAGAATGTTCGATCCATAGAAGTATTTGCATTGAGTGTACCTCCTGCACTTTCTACATACTTATCGTATTCTCCACGGCCGATATTTTGAGATCCTTCAAAAAGTAAATGTTCGAAGAAATGCGCAAACCCTGTTCTTTCCGGATTTTCATTTTTCGAACCTACATGATACATGACAGATACGGCCACTATCGGTGTCGTCTTATCCTGATGTAAGATAACATGAAGGCCATTATCTAAAGTAAATTCTTGAAATTCGATTTTATTTAATTGAGCATTTGCAAAATGCAGGCTACCCATCAATAAAATACTAAAAAATAATTTGTTCATTCGTTAATGATTTGATGTTTGTAAATGAATAATTTTCAAAAATATGACAACTACGTCTATCCTTTACTTTCTTTCGACTAAAGAAAGTATTTCTTAGAGCAATTAGCAGATTTTATCTTTTGATTATATTTTAACTACC
>JAIXKS010000051.1 GCA_026928325.1 Chitinophagales bacterium
ACTCTTACACGTATAAACCCTTAAACCTATAAATCCACCAATTTCCACAACGAATTGACAAATCCCACTAATCCAAGAATCAACAGTCACTTTACCACTAAGAACACTTAGAAAACTCTTGATAATTTAGTTTACCACACCTAAAAATTAAACTCTTACACGTATAAACCCTTAAACCTATAAATCCACCAATTCCATCAGTTTCACCAATTTTGCCAATTTCTCCAACGATTCCACAAATCAACAATAAAAATTACACCTTTAAACTAGTTCCAACGAATCCAAGGATCGACAATAGAAAACAGTTACTCTACTTTATCTTCTAGCTCGAAAATATGCTCTAGGATATCAATGTCTTCTTGGGTTAGTTCCAAATTTCGTCTTTTCATGACAATTTTGGCGGTATCAAGTGCTTTTTTTAATTGGTGGGTAATGAAGCCAGCAGCGCCGCCCCACGAAAATGAAGGAATATAGGTTCTCGGAAATCCATCTCCAAATATATTCGTGGCTACACCGACAACGGTACCGGTATTAAACATGGTATTGATACCGGATTTGCTATGGTCACCCATGATAAGTCCGCAAAATTGGAGGCCGGTATCTCTAAATCCATGGTCGGGATATGACCAAATTTTTACGGGTAGATAGTTGTTTTTTAGGTTGGAAGTATTAGTATCTGCGCCCAAATTGCACCACGCACCGATGACACTATTGCCCAAAAAGCCGTCATGACCTTTATTGGAATTAGCGATGAACACAGAATTATTGACTTCTCCACCCAATCTACAATTCGGGCCGATGGTAGTAGGGCCGTATATTTTTGCGCCCATTTTGACGATGCTTCCTTCGCATGCTGCAAAGCCACCTCGAATGATACTGCCCTCCATGATTTGGGTCTCTCTGCCGAGATATACTGGTCCATCATGGGTATTGATGATACAGCACTCCATGTAAACACCTTCTTCGAGGAAAATAGGATGCTTACCAAATACGGTATTAGTCTTGGAATAGGGGTGAGTTTGTCGCCCTGCGGTTACGAGATCAAAATCTTTTTCTAGCTCTATCCCATTTAAAGAGAAGATATCATAAGGTCTGCTAATGAATGTTGCAATTAGCTTGGTAGTTGATGTTTCGTGTTTTTCTATCAAATCCTTAACCGAAGTCAATCCGATGGTAAAGCGTCGCGTGTCTTCTTCCGATAATCTTACAGCTAAGACATCATCACCTTGTACCAGGATTTGACCCAATTGTAAGGATTGTATTTGTTGAAGTGTCTGCTTGTCTGGTAATAATGCGCTATTAATCAATAAATTATCCTGGGATATATGGGTTGGGAATTTTTTTGATAGATAGGGCTGTGTCAAGTAGCTTGCAGTGGTAGAAAGATGTTTTTCCCATTTTTCTTTTATGGTTAAGATACCGATTCTCAGTTCGCTTATAGGTCTTGTAAATGTTAATGGTAGTAAGTACTGCCATCTGTAATCGTCAAAGAGTATAATGTTGGCCATGGTCTTGCATTTAAAAATCGGTACAAATATAAACAAAAAAGCCCTTAATGTTGATTAAGGGCTTATATTGTATTTGGTATTTTTCTAAAAACTATTTCTTAGCAAATTTTGCAAATTTCTTATTGAACTTGTCAATTCTTCCCGCAGTATCCACAAACTTCACTTTACCTGTAAAGAATGGGTGAGAAAATGAAGATATCTCCATTTTAATTAATGGATATTCTTTACCATCTGTAAATACGACAGTTTCTCTAGATTTAGTGCAAGATCTTGTTAAAAACATTTCATCATTGGAAATATCCTTAAATACTACTAATCTATAATCCTCAGGATGGATTTCTTTTTTCATTATTATAAACGATTTATCTTATTTGAAAATGAACATTGCTTATTACGCCCTAAAAAGGGAACGCAAAGATAATGATATTATTTGAATTGCAAAAATGTTTCTTTATTTTTTTATTAAAAACGCGATTGTCAGGTGTTTAAACCACCACAAATGCTGATTACTTGACCGGTTATGTATCCTGAAAGGTCAGAACCGAGATAAACACAAGCATTGGCAATGTCTTCTCCACTACCTAAACGTTTGAGTGGGATATTGTCTGTATATGCTTTTTTCTGGTCATCGGTGAGCGCATGCGTCATGTCTGTTTCGATAAATCCAGGTGCGATGACATTGCATCTAATATTTCGAGATCCTACTTCTTTGGCTATCGATTTAGAAAAACCGATAATTCCTGCCTTTGACGCAGCATAATTGGCTTGTCCTGCATTGCCGAAGATTCCCACTACAGAACTCATATTAATAATCGATCCTGATTTTTGTTTCATCATGGGTTTGAGGGCATGTTTGGTTAGGTTGAACACGGACTTGAGATTGACTTCTATGACTTGGTCCCACTGTTCTTCTGTCATCCTGAGCATCAGGGTATCTCTGGTGATGCCAGCATTGTTGACCAAGATGTCCACCCTGCCAAATGCATCAATAACTTCATTGATTAATGCTTCGGCTTGCGCAAAATCGGAAGCATCCGATTGAATAGCAATAACTTTAGAACCGAAAGCGGCTGCTTTAGTTGCGATCGCTTGAGCTTTTTCTGCTGATGATACATAGGTAAATGCTATATCTGCACCTTCTTGTGCAAATTTCATAACGATGGCTTCACCGATACCTCTTGATCCACCTGTGATTAATGCAACTTTGCCTTTTAATTGACTCATAACTCAAAAATTTTGCTACAAAATTATTTATATTATCCTTTAAACTACCTTTTTCGTTAAAAATCTTCTTCTTTTCGTTAAAAATCGCTCCATAAATGCAACACTATTGCATTTATGACTGTTATTGTTGTATCTTTGCTGTATCAAATTGGATAATAACCGATGAAAAAATCATTTTTACAACGCAATCCGGATTTTGCAGGTATGTTCACCTCCCTTTTGTGTGCCATTCATTGCTCAGCAGTACCTGTTTTGATTTCAATGGGAGCGCTAAGTACTTCTACTTGGTTGCACAACCATGCATTTGATTGGGTCGTTATCGGTATAGGAATCGTCATAGCGAGTTACTCCCTAGTTGGTGATTTTATTAAAAAGCATCGCAATGTTCGCCCTTTGATTTTGGGTTTTTTAGGCTTTGTATTTCTTTTTATTGGTATGATTGAACACCATGGATGGATGCTGGTATTTAGTGTCATGGGTGGATTAATCGTTGCCGGAGCGCACCTTTATAATCATAGATTAGGGCGTGTTTGTTGTCAAGCTTAAAATGTAGAAGTGTTGCAATTCAAGCATTTTTCTTTAGATTGCATCTCGTTTAGTCAATAATAAGTTGGGTTTATGTAGCGGCCACTGAACGTACAAATGGTGCGAATTAGAGTTTGTCAATATACCGTATTAGCTTAGCCTATATAAATAGAATTGGGCGTTTATTCATTAGATTTGGGCTTTTTATCGGAAGAAATGCGTGATTAGAAATCGAAATTATATATCTTTGGCTGAAATTTTATAATAATATCGGTGTGATTTGCTGATCAAAATTGACAGATGACAAAAAAGATATATTTCGCCTCTGATTTTCACTTGGGAGTCGATGCGTTGGAAACTTCAATCCAACGAGAAAAAAAAATTGTTCGTTGGCTGGATTCGATTCACAGTGATGTTGACGCATTGTATCTCGTGGGTGATGTTTTCGATCATTGGTATGAGTATAAAAAGACGGTTCCTAAAGGGTTTATTCGATTATTTGGGAAATTGTTGGAAATGCGTGACGATGATATTCCGATTTATTTTTTTACAGGCAATCATGATATGTGGATGTTTCGGTATTTTGAAGATGAATTTGGTATCCCTATTTTAAGATCACCGATCCAAAAAACCTTAGATGGCAAACAGTTTTATATCGGTCATGGTGATGGGTTAGGTCCGGGTGATTATGGCTTTAAAACGATAAAAAAAATATTTAATAATCCGTTTTGTCAGTGGGCTTATGGGTGGGTACATCCGGATATTGGTTTGCGGATGATGCGTTTTTTTAGTGTGAAAAGCCGAGAATATACCGGTGAATCATCACCTTTTACTACGCCGGAAAGCGAATGGTTGGTTCAATTTGCAGAAGAACACCTCCAATCTAATTCCATCGATTACTACGTTTTTGGCCATCGTCATTTGCCGATTGATTATCTTTTGTCCAATGGGCGCTCGCGTTATATTAATTTAGGTGAATGGATGTATGCTGCTTCCTACGGCGTCTGGGATGGCAAGGACATGCAGGTTGGTTTTTACGAGTCTTCATTCGACCGGATTTTTGGTAAAAAATGATTATCAACATGAGGCAGTTTTTTATGTTATTTATGATTTTTCTGTTGATGCTGGGTTGTACAAGTACCTCAGTTATAAAGCCCGCTGCCTCGGATAGCAGTATTCCATTTGATATCTCTAATCAGATTCGGTTCGCAGAGGTAGATAATCTAGGTCATATCTATGTTGTCGATGCTAAAAATCGATTGATAAAATACGGTGTTGATTATAAGGAACTCTATCGCTACGCAAGTAATAGAAATGGTCTGATCTCGAGTTTAGACGTTAGTAATCCGCTGAGAATAACGGTTTTTTACGACGATTTTAATCGTGTCAGTATTTTGGATAATACATTGTCTGTAATCAAGGAAGTGGATTTGTCTCAACAGTTTCTAGATATTACAGCATGTAGCTCGACCAATGACGGAAGGCTATGGATCTATGATGCCGTGCAACTTCGATTGGTAAAAATTGCGGATAATGGTAGCATCGTGCTACAATCGGATCAGGTGTCTGACTACGGAATGGCAGGGATGCACATTGCCAAAATCATCGAAAGCGGCAACTATGTCGTCTTATGTGACTATAATAAAGGATTTTGGTTTTTTGACAATTTTGGTCAATACATCTACCATTTTCCTGCTCCTAGCTTGCGTTCGTTTCAGTTTGATGGCAAATTGGTCATTTATTATACCGAAACGGGATTAAAAACGTTTTCGATTCAACTCAAAGAGCGACAAATTATCCAGATAGCATCTTTCCAGGATACTACTGAATTGATGTACATCCTTTATCAAGATGGTTACTACTACGGTATTTATCCACGGGGGATACTCAAAGTACCTGTAAACCCTGAATAGATTGGATCGTACTTATTATTTACCGTATTGAATAGAAGGAATGCCCCAAGTATGCATATCTGCTTGTTCGAAATCTTGGATGTATTTTTCAGGCATTTCATTACTGAGCATAGATCCCGGTTTCATGGATGGGAATATAGACTCATAATTGCGCATTTCGTTGAGAGAAACCCTTCTAAAGATGTGAGAACGAGTGATGTTTTTCATGTCATCCAATCCTGACGCACCCAATAACTCTACAAAACTTTCGACAGTACCTTTATGGTAATTAGCAAGACGCACTTTTTTGTCGGCTACGTCCAATCCAATAGTCAAGTTTGGATCTTGAGTTGCAATCCCTGTAGGGCATCGGTTGGTATTGCACAATAAAGCTTGAATACAGCCGATGGCAATCATCATGGCTCTGGCTGAATTACACATATCTGCACCCAAGGCCAAGGCTCTAGCTATGTGAAATCCTGAAGATACCTTACCAGAAGCAATAATCTTGATGTGTTTGCGAATATTTAGACCATTCAAAATGTTGTGTACAAAAGCCAAACTATCTAATAGTGGTGCACCTACATAATTGGAGAACTCCTGTGGTGCAGCTCCTGTTCCTCCTTCTCCACCATCAATGGTGATAAAATCGGGATAGATATCGAGGTGAATCATGGCTTTGCAAATGGCGATAAATTCGCTTTTATATCCGATACAAAGTTTAAATCCTACCGGCTTTCCTCCCGATAATTCACGGAGTTTTCCGATAAATTGAACCATTTCTAAGGGTGTGTTAAACGCCGAGTGGTAGGGTGGAGATACGACCTTAGTGTGAGGCTCTACGTGGCGAATTTTAGCGATCTCTTCGGTATTTTTACTTGCAGGAAGGATACCTCCATGGCCTGGTTTTGCACCTTGAGATATTTTTAATTCGATCATTTTTACGTTTGGAAATGCTGCTTTTTCTGCAAAAAGTTCAGGGTTGAAATTTCCGTCATTATCTCTACACCCAAAGTATCCGGTACCTATTTGCCAGATAAGGTCGCCACCATACAGCAAGTGGTGCTCACTGATACCACCTTCACCGGTGTTTTGAGCAAATCCGCCCAGTTGTGCACCTCCATTCATCGCCTGCACAGCTTGTGGGCTTAATGATCCGTAACTCATCGCTGAGACATTGAGAATACTGGCCGAATAAGGTTGCTTACAGTCTTTGTTGCCGACCAAAACCCTAGGATCTTGGTTGAGTGTGTCAAACGACTTAGGAGAAATAGAATGGCTCATCCATTCGTATCCTTCGGCATAGACATCAAATTGAGTTCCAAATGGAATGGTTTCGAGTTCTTTTTTGGCACGTTGGTAAATCGTAGATCGGTCAACTCTGTGAATCGGTCTGCCATCGATATCTGATTCGATAAAATACTGATACATCTTAGGGCGTAAATCTTCCAATACGTACCGGAGCCGTCCAAAAAGTGGAAATATTCGCCTTACGGTATGTTTCTTTTGAAGCATGTCTTGGTACCCGAGGATACTCATCACTAAGATAATGACAAATAAAACTACCCAGTTGATATTCAGGTAGATGGTCATGGCTAAACTTACAATTAATAGCGCGACCGATACAATCATAAATTGCTTACGCATGGCTTATAATCCTTTTATTTTTAACGTCAGAAATTTTCAAATCTCAAATTTTATGACAAATCTCTGAACGATGATTTTACAATGATTCACTAAATGAAAGGGCAAAGATAAAGCTTATTCAAATGGATAATCAAGATTATGGAGTAAAATATCTTTTATTTGATGAAAATTGCTTGGATTGGGCGTGAATTTGTCAGCAGGTCGAGTTTTAAGTTGTGGTTTTTTATAGTTGCTTCGCATTTTAGGTTTTATTGGTGCTTTTAGTTCGGAGGATATGAACTTTGGAATAATAAGAATGAACGGGAATTTCCCATTCATTCTTATTGATGCTTTGTATTCGACAAGGATTAATGAAAATCAAATCTCAAGCCCATGGAGATATTATTTTGTTCGATAGGGTTGTTTTTAAACAAAGGATTCAAATCGTATTTAGTATATAGGCTAATCGATTTATAACCGATATATCCGCTAACGCCATAGATAAAAGAATTGGTGTTATAGTTGCCTTTTGTGGTAACATTTGTGCGAAGGCCATTTTCTTTATATTCAATGATTTGTTTGGTTCTCGTATTGATTCCTGCATATCCGCCGATGCCTATTCTAAATCCTTTTTGTGTTTTGATGATGCGTTGATCCTCTCGTGTGATTTTTTTAGAAAAGTCAAATTCGAGGTGAACTGGAATGACGAGATTGGTCATTCTGAAATATGGTTCGTTATCTAATGATATTGGAAAGGATGTTAGCAAGGTCTGATTATCGAGTTTGGCATAATAGGTATTGTAGTCCGGCCTGAGATTATTGTAGGTTAGAGAAAGCCCGTATTTTAGGTTTAATAAAGGAGAATTCTCAATTAACCTAGTTTTCCATGTGAATCCCCATTCGTAAAATCGGGAAGTGGAAGCCTTGATGCCATTATCTTTCATAGGGTTTAATTGGCCATCCGTCAGTAAATTATTCAGTCCAAAAGCAAAAATGAATTGTGAGGTTGTTCGGCTCTCATTTTTAAATTGCTTGTTTTTCTTTTTTTCTATTGTCGTAATTTTTATGTCAGCAATGGCGGTTTCGATATCCGATTGCATCTCTTGCATGGAAGAATCTTCACTTTCGACTTCTTCTATTATTAAGGATTGAATCTCTTGTTCCAGAGGAGCTACCCTAGCTTCAATACGAGCTGCACAAGCCACGGCGCTGCTTTCTTTTTGTGCATCGGCTTCGGCTTCAGAAATTTGGTTTTGTTCTAACTTTTGGTTAATGCGTTCTACTTCTTTTTGTAGATGCGCTTTTTCTTCGCTTTTGATGGTGTTGATCTCGTTTTTGATGGATTTGATGCGAGTTTCAAACGAACTCTGAGCTTGAAGCGTGCCAAAAGCCAACAATGTTAAAATGGTGTAAATAAATGTCCTCATGTTTTGATATTTTAATGATTTTGATATTTAAAAAAAATTATTTTTCTACGTAATTTCTATTGGAAATGGATACATAAATGCTGTTCGAATTATCTTGAATACCCCTGTATAGCCGTTCTAAAAATGTCTTTGATACCTTGGATTCTACTTGTTCAAGAAGAAGTTCAGGGTTAATCTGCAATGGTTTTTTGATAGCAATCGGGTGGTTGGATTGGCGAGTCGAAAGGTTGTGCTCGACTTCTGCCAATAGTTTTTGAGCATCGATATAGACAAATGTTTGCTTGGCGACCTCTAATTGGGTCGATGCTTGATCGATGCTTTCGCTAGCTAAAGCTGGTTGTTTTTCTATCGAATTTAGATGTGTGTTTGGCATCGTATTTTCTTCGGTTGATCCTTGTTTGTACTGGGATTTATCTGCTACGGCCTTGGCTTTTTTGATAGAAAAGTTGGACGTGTTTTCGGCAACAATCGAAGTGCGATTTCCAATGATTTCCGATGTAGGAGCAGAGGATTCTAAAGCAAAAACGGATTCGTCGGATGGTTGAGAATCACGCTCATAAAATAGATCATTGGCTGCCATCTCTGTTGTTTTTTCTTGAGTAGATAGATAAAAAACAGTAGTGGCACTTAGGACAAAGAAGAGCATCGCTGCTATTTTCAAATAGGGTTTGATCGATGCTTTTGCCTTCGGTTTTTCTTCGGAATGAAGTATGATTTCCAATCGCTCCCAACTAACCTCTGAAGGATTGAGGGACCGATTTTTAAAATATTCTTGAAATTGTTGGTCTATATTATGATTATTATCCATGATTGACCTGATTTAATAGATTTAATTTTTCTTGTAATAACTTACGGGCATAGGCCAGTTGAGATTTAGATGTTCCCGTAGAAATATCCAACATTTCTGCGATTTCGTGGTGCTTATACCCATCGATAGCATATAGATTGAACACCATTTTGCAACCATAGGGAAGTGTATCTAAAACGGCTTGGAGATCATGCAGAATCAATCCATCATCCGATCTGGCATCGTCAATAGCTGAGTTCTCATTAGGTTCTATAAAATGAACTTGCTTTTTGGATCTGATGTAGGAAATGCATTCATGGATGGTGATCTTTCGCATCCAAGATTCGAAAACGGCCATATTCTCTAGTGTAGGCAAAGCACGAAAAATTTTCAAAAATGCGGTGATCATTAGATCTTCAGCTATAAATATATCTCCGACATATTGCTTGCAAATGCTCAATACCCTTCCGCTAAATCGGTCATAGACTATTTTTTGAGCCTTGTGTTCTCCTTCACTGGCTTTTTTTAAAATTACCGAAAGGTCTTGTTGTAAACGTATGAGACGCATTTGCTCGTTTTGTTATTGACTATTAATTAGACGTTTTCATCTTGTAAATGGTTGGAATGGAACTTTATTTTTTTAAAAATTATCGTTTTTTGTGCAATTGTCAGATAAATGCATTTTATTTGTGATGAATATTTTAATCTGGATTTATTGAGGTTAAAACAACGAGATTCAATATTATGGATAAAAGCGGGCTTAAAATACTTATAGTAGAGGATGATTTGATAATAGCTGAAAACCTAAAAGAAAACCTAGACTTAATGGGTTATGGACAAATTTTTCACGCACACAATAGCGATCGTGGAATTGCTATTTTTAAAGATATTCATCCCGACTTATGTTTAGTTGATATTCACCTTCAAGGTAGTACATTGGATGGTATCGACATGGTGTTAAGTGAAGATATGGGACGAGCGGTTCCGGTGATATACTTGACATCCTTTGCCGATGAGGCCATTCGATCTCGAGCGAAAAAGACAAATCCGGCTGGTTATCTCATAAAACCTGCCAGCAAAATACAGATAGATGTGGCCATAGATATTGCTTTGAGCACATTTTATAAAAAAAGAGTAGCAGAGGAGTCGCCTAAGACGCCGATAAGTGTATCTAAAGATTTTGTTTTTTTAAAGGTTAAAACTGCAAATTATGAGTGTTACGAAAAGTTCAACCTAAGGGATATTACCTATATCAAAGCGGAAGGCTCTTATGCTCATGTCCACGCAGGTCATAAATCCACCTTGGTATCCATGACTTTGACTAAAATCCTCGAAGCGCTTAATCATTCGGAACTTATCCGGTGTCATCGATCCTATGCCGTCAATATTATGCATGTGCATGCGGTGGATTACGGTGCTTTCTTTGTGTTGAACGATGGTGTACTTCTCAATGTTCCGATTGGAGAGCAGTATCGTTCGGATGTTCATGCCCGATTGCACAAAGTTTGATAAAAATACTATCTGATGCAAAAGATTCTGAATATACTATTATATATTTTGCTCCTACAAGTATCGGGTAATGTTGGCGCACAAAGTAAAGATATTATCACCGATGATTATATTAATGGAATAAGGGAGAGGTATCAATATCAAGTTAGAAATGGGCTTTTGGGCGATTGTATCGACTCGCTGAGGTTGTATTTGTTACATGAAGAGCACAAGATTAAAAGAGCATTTTTGCATCGGGAAATGGCTGCTAAATTTTTAACTTGGAATAAATTAGATTCGTCATTGCATTATTTTGAGAAGGCAATCCATGGATTGGGTAATAATAAGGCCTACGATAAAGAGAAATTCCGTATTAAGTTTTCAATTGGCAATATCCATGTCAAACAAAAGGAACTTGAAAAGGGAATGACGTATTATCTAGAAGTACTCAAGTATTTCGAACAAAAAAAGGATAGTGTTTCTATTGCAATCATCTATCAAAATATGGGCTCGGTTTTATCTTCAAATGGCAACCATAAAGATGCGGAAAGATATTTTCTAAATTCATTGGAAATATCCAAAAAAATAGAAAGTAGTAAATCTATAGCTATAGGCTACAACCATCTCGCAAGACTATATATAAATACGGAATCTCAAGATTTAGGGCGTTCTATTGAAAATAGTTTGTTAGCCTTAAAGCATGCAAAGAAATCAAAGGACAAATTGTTGATTAATCAAATTAAAGGCAATTTAGGTGGGTTTTATACGCTCAATGATGACTTCTTAAATGCTAAAATCTACCTTTTAGACGCTGAAAAAGGCTTCGCAAAATTGGATTACTACAATGAACATATTTATAAAAACTTAGTGCGTGTTTATGCATATACAAATCAGGTAGATTCTGCCCGATATTACTTTAATAAGATTGATTTTGACAAATTGAGTGAATCCGAAAAGGAGCATTATGGCAATTTAGCGAATGCAATTCAGGACAGTGATAAAGGTTTGGCGTATTACAAAATGATGGATAAATATAAGATAAAATATGACTCCCTCTATCGCGCGAAACTCAATACGCAAGCAGTAGAACTAGAAAAGAAGTACAACCTTTTGGTGAAGGATAATGAGATAAGAAAGATCAATGAACAATATTTGCGCGAAAAAGTCAATGCGGAATTATTAAAGGCTGAAAATCTCGAACGCAGTATTGAAACCCAAAGGGTGCAGCATGATTTGGAGGCGCAATCTTTAGCGTTGCAACTCTCATCACAAGCCGAAAAGGATGCTTTAGAAAGGAATGAAAAGCTCACAGAAATCAATAATATAACTACTGCAAATTTGGCTTTGCAAAAACAAATAGCTACGATTTCTGTCGTTTTTTTAGTGTTGCTGCTTTTATTATTGGTAGGCCTTATTTATCAAAATCGACGAAGGAAAAAATTAAATCAACAGTTAGCAACCCAAAAAGATAAAATACAATTACTCAACCGTGAACTTAATCACCGTGTCAAAAACAACCTCGCCTTTATGACCTCGCTGATTGAGATGCAAGGGCGACGTACTTCGAGTCAAGAAGCTAAAGAAGTATTACAAGAAAGTGAGTCGCGGTTGAAGGCCTTGGCCTTGGTGCACGGTCAACTGTTCAGAAGTGAATCCGATACAGAAGTCAATTTAAAAACTTATCTTCAAGAAGTCATCTTACACTTGAAAGAGATTTTTGTTTTGGATGGGAAGCCTATTCAATTTGAGACTTCCATAGTCGATTGTCAGATTAATGCCGAAGATGCGATGCGTCTAGGCCTCATCGTCAATGAACTCGTCACCAATAGTGTAAAACATGCTTTTAATGACATCGAAGAGCCAAAGATTCAAGTCAATACTTCGTTAGATTCTACTGGAAAACTTCACCTTCAATACCAAGATAACGGGCCGCTATCTCAGGAACCACAAGAAGGACAAGTGTCACAAACTTCCTTAGGACTTAAATTAATATCCCTTCTAAAACTTCAATTGGGCGATCGATACATGATCTTATGTGAGTAGTATGGATAAGAGATCGGATGATACATATACAAGAAGGAAACATGGTTTATAAAAGTATCACTCACCTCGCCCACAAAATAAAAGCTAGGATTCACAAAGTTATTTAGGGTGTTCATGGAATTTTCGTAAATTTCAGGTACTTTTTGTCTATTTTTACAAAAATATAATTAGGTCTTGCCTTTTCAAATATTAGAATGGACATACCAATTATACTTCTAACCTTGAAACACCAATATTTAATTATTGATCGATTTTTGAATAAAAAGTTGCGATGAGTCAGGAAAGTAGTGTTTTTGTTCTTCCATTGCTTAAGGGAAATTTTGCAGCAATGGATGTGAATGAAATTAAGTATTTTAAGTCAGATGGTCCAGTTGTGTATATTGTCATAGAGCATGAGCAACAATTAATCGGAAGTCAATCTCTCCGGTTTTATATGAATATGCTAAGTGGAGAATCATTCTTTCAAGTAAGCCAAAGTATCTTGGTGAATTTAAAAAAAGTCAAATATATAGACGTTGTCAATCAAGAGTTGGAATTGCATTGTGGGAAGCGATTATCTGCTTCACGTAATGGTATGAAAATGCTAAAAGAATATATTAGAGATCATCAATATAAATGGTGATTATTTGGCAGAAGTATATTGAGAATAATAGATTATACGTAAAATCTATATGTCAGAATATTATTACAATATACATGATTTTATTTGTTAATATGTATGCTAAATTTTTGATATTATTACCGAATATACGATGGTAATATTGTGCTATAAGGACATTTTATACCTTTGGGTTCGTAATAAGTCAGGTCTCAAATTTAAGGTTTGATAACTACACGGATGCCTAGCAATCTGTGATAGTCTTGTAAAGTCGGAATCCCATATTTCAACCCATCTTCCAACGGAGATAATGGATGCTGCTTTTCATTATAGTTCACCTTGTTTTGGTATCTGAACAAACGATATAAAACATTTGATAACCAAAACGAAGTACAATATGAAGAATGCGATTTTATCCATTTTTTTATTAATTTTTGTTCAGCAGAACTTGTTTTCCCAATGTCCTTGCGGTACCTCCAATGAGTTGCAATGTGCGGCTAATTATTTACACAGTAAAGGTATTTTAGATAGCCCTACTAATATTAAAGAAAATGATAATATTATAAGGCAGGATTTAGCAAAGATAGCTTTTATTGGCTTGTATGGAAGTGTATCTGCTATAACACCGGCAGATAGTTTTCCAACCCCTTTTGCGGATTTGCAAGGAAACTGGATAGAATATTATAAATATGCCAAGGCATTAAGCTATTTGGAATATCAGGATGGGATACCTCCATTCAGTAGAGTGTTTTACAATTTTAGGCCGACAGATGGTATAACCAGAAAATTAATAGGAAAAGTCTTTGTTGAAGCATTTAATATGCCGGTTTCGAGTGCTACGTCATCTTCATATGCGGATGTAAATGCGGCCTATGCAAATGGCACCGTTACCCTGATGGAACTTCAATATATAGAGACGCTGCGAGATGCAGGAGCCATCAATCCGGGTACAAACTTTCGCCCTAATGACCTGGCTAAACGCGGAGAAACATTTTTAATTCTGTACCGATTGTTATGTAATTACTTTAATGATAATCCGCTTCCATTACCGAATCACGCTGTCGATGGAGATTACTTTATCCCGGGAAATTATCATCCCGATAATCTCATGAATAAGCCTACACTATCGGACGCGAATTTTGATGCGTATTCTAAAGTAAGTTTTAATATTCCGGGAAGAAATCTCCCTTTGGTCTTTAGCCATAATTACAATTCGCATTTGACGGAGCTTCCGGATGAACTCTTTCCTGTTTTACCCTTAACCCGGGGATGGTCTCATAGTTATAATAGTTATATTAAAGTTGTCCCGGGATATACGGGGCCTGTAAAGTCAATGCCGGATAGATTTGTCGTTGTATGGCCGGGTGGGTCTATGTATGATTTTGTCGTAAACGGCAGCAATGGAATTCCGGTCAGCAAGGGAGTATATGATAATATATCTTATTCCGCTAATAAAATAACCATTAAGACGAAAAACCAAATGGTCTATACTTTTGAAAAAATTACGACCAAAAATAATGCTCCGTTTATGCTGAAATCTATCAAGGACAGAAATGATAATACTGTTTTGCTAAATTATCAGGCAGGGACGAATAAATTAACCGAGGTTATTGATACAGGAGGTAGAAAACTCAAATTTCAGTACATAACGGCCGGGCCTTATGATTTTCTGACACAGATAGAAGATCCAATCGGCCGTATTGTGAGTTTTGATTATGATATGGCGACCTATGATTTGTCTTCTTATACTGATGCTGAAGGCAAGGTGACGACTTATTTGTATGGAACCAATCATGCTGAAGCGCACTTGTTGAAAAACATTACCTTACCTAACGGGAATACGATTGATAATGAATATGAAAACCGAAAACTGAAGAGTTCCAAAACCAATAATGCTTCAACCGGGCAGAAAATAAAGACAGATGTGGACTGGGGACTGAAAAATGGCGTGTATGCTGGTACTTCTTCAACAATGAAAATTGATGATGGTAGCAATGTCCGAGATTATCATTTTGAGCAAAACGGTCTTGGAAATTTAACAAGTATGTTATCTCCTACTATAGCAATCAATAACCTACTTTATGAAGACAGCAATAATCCGACAAAAACAACCTCAATCGAAGTTGAACATGTTCCTACGAAATATAAATACGATGTGAATGGAAATGTTATCCAAATTACAAGACCGGAAGCTATTATTGAAAAAATGACATATACTAATTTTAATGATATTTCGAGTTATACCAATGGTCGAAATTTGACAACTAACTTTACTTATGACAATAAGGGGAATCTAAAACAAATTAATAAGCCTATTGGAACGACAAATATTTCATATAATTCGTTTGGCCAGCCTATCGATATTATTAATCCTGAAGGGATTAAAATAAATTTAAGTTACAATGTGTATGGTAATGTAAATTCTATAACATATCCCGGTGGTATCATTGCAGGTATGACTTATGATGGTGCTAGTAGAGGAATAGAACTAATTAATCCTAATCAACAAGTATCGAAGTTAGAATATAATCCTAGAGATTTTGTAGTTAAAACTACAGATGCAATGAACTATATAACACAATTTAGATATGATGATAATGGAAATCTTACGGAAATAGAAAATGCCAAGAATGAGGTTACTACTATGACTTATGATCAAAATGATTTTTTAAGATCTACGAGTTTTGGCGGATTTACCAGAAAGTATGATTATGATGAGGAAGGAAAGCTTCTTAAAGTGACAAAACCGGATAATACGGTATTCAATTATGTTTATGATAATGACAAGGGCAACCTAATCGATGACGGATATGCCACTTATACATATGATAGTAGAAACAGAATCAAGACCGTGACAAAACACAGTAAGGCGATTATCTATAGTTATGACGATTTAGATAGAGTCATCTCTATTGAGTATGATGGCGAGACCGTAGGTTACGAATATGATAAAAACAGCAATGTAACAAAGGTAATTTATCCCGATGGTATGGCAGTGATATATACCTATGATGCCAATGACCGGATGGAAACCGTAACGGACTGGAATGGTAAAAAAACCGTTTATGAATATTATAAAGATGATAGACTAAAGGTAGTATGGTTACCCAATGGAACAGCCTATGCGTATGAATACGATGCGGCAGGCAGGGCTGTGAAACTAATTAATTACCATAATGGAGGTGTTCCTTGGATTAGATATATCTATACTTTAGATAAAAATGGGAATCATCTCAGTGAAGAAAAATTTGATGAACCATTTGCCAATCCAACTATATCTACAGAAAGTTTTTCCTATGCTTACAATAATATAAACCAACTGATGACTGTGACAGGAGATATGGGGACCAACCTGTCATGGTCATACGATGCCAATGGTAATACGATATCCAGGAATGGAACATCCTATACCTGGGACAGCCACGATATGCTGATAGCGTATAATGATGGCACCAATAATTTTACCTTTAAATACGATGGACAGGGGCACAGGAGAGAAGCAAACCGAAATTCGATAGTGTACAAATATAGTTTGGATATACTAGGAATGAGTAAGGTCCTGGCAGAAAAAGATGGTAGCGGCAATTACCGCAACTACTATGTATATGGTTTGACTTTGATTAGCAATGTCAAACCGGATGGCACAACCTACTACTATCATCCGGATTTCAGAGGTAGTGTTATGGCGATGACGGATGCAAGTCAGCATGTCGTCAATGCGTATAGCTATGATGAATACGGGCAAATCACGGATATCATGGAAACAGTTTATAATCCTTTTCGATATGTGGGAATGCTTGGAGTGATGTATGAGACGAATCAGTTGGTATTTATGCGGGCACGATATTACGATCCGAAAATAGGAAGGTTTTTGTCCGAAGATCCGATATGGAGCACTAATTTATATCCTTATGCGGATAATAACCCTATATCTTTTGCAGATCCTTCAGGATTTGTAAGTTGGGAATTAATAGGCATAGGCGCACTAGGAATCGTAGGTGGAATGGCTACAATAATGTTAGCTCCTGTTTCTTTACCATTATTAATAACTTCGGGAATTATTTCAACTACTACGGGTGGAGCTATTTTACTTTCAGGAGCGTTTGTTGAAAAGGGAAGTCATGAAGAAAAAATTTTGAAAGATATGCCTACTACTTATTCTGGTATGATAGGTTTGGCTATAGGGTTAGCAAGTTATGATGGGGATTGGGAAAAGGCTGCAACAATAGGAGCAGCGGGAGATTTAATTGAAAGTACTACACATGCTCTTGTTGGTGCAGGAAAAGTTTCTTCAACTCCAACTAAAGTAGAATTAATTTCACTTGGCGCAGATGGCTTAAATATGCAGTTGGATATAGTTAAGTTTACGGATTTAGCCCTATATGCACCAAAAGCATCTAGTTCAAGTAAAATGAATGCAAGTACCTGGATGAGCTCTGAGCCGTTGCCGCCTGCACCATCACAATGTTTAGATTTTTCAACTCTTAACAAAAAGTTTAGACAATTCAGCTATTAATTTAGATTATTACAAATAATATGAATAATAAAGTAATTTTATCAACAATTATTCTGGTTATATTCAAATTTACATTAATTTCTCAGTCCAGAATTACAGCCTATACCTACGACGACCTAAACCGACTGACTTATGTCACTAATAGTAACGGGATACAAATCGAGTATGGATTTGATGAGTTGGGAAATCGTATATTTAAAAGGTTAGATACAGAATGTCCGATATCTACGGCGATCACTATTACCAATATTACAGAAACGACGGCGACAGTATCATGGATGAATTCCGGATATCCTACGACCGTTTCTAATTTTAATGTAGAAATTAGTCAAAACAATTCTACTTGGAATACGGTCGCATCTGGATTGACAGTCCTAAATTATAATTTGACAGGTCTTGTTGCCGGTCAATCCTACTATGTTAGGATTATATCCAACTGTACCAACGGGATGTCAGAAGCTTCTCCGGGAATGCCATTTTCAACAATTATTTCAGGAGTATCGAATATGATTGGTGAATGTCCGGATGGAGATGATGATGAAGATAAAGATAAAGAAAGTCCTGTATTTATCAATTGTCCGACTTCCCGATATGTATTTGGCAATGATCCTGACCTTTGCGGTGCCTATGTAAATTTTTCTATTCCGGTTGCGTTGGACAATTGCCCGGGAGTGACGATTACGCATAGTGGTGGTGTAAGACCTGGAGATTTTCTTCCTATAGGTATCCATACGGCTACTTACACCGCAACAGATGCATCAGGAAATTCATCTACTTGTACAATAACTATCGAGGTTAAAGATACGCAAAGACCATTATTGGCTTGCCCTGATTTTAAAATCTTAGAAAATGATTTTGGAGTTTGTAGCCGCCAAGTATTTGGTATAGCGCCGAGAATCGCTTATGATAACTGTGACTATGAAGTGACCTGGTCAGCGCTCGGTGCGACACCGTCAGCCGGTATGGATGATGCAAGCGGTACGATTTTTCCTGTTGGGACGACCACAGTAACCTATACAATCCGAGAGTTGAATAATCCGGATGGCAACCAAGAGGCAAGTTGTTCTTTTGATATTACAATACGAGATACAGAATTGCCTACACGAAATTATTGCCCAGGCGATATCGTCGTAAGTGCAGCACCGGATGCCTGCGGACAAATTGTATATTACGATACTCCGACTTTCAATGACAATTGTGATGGAACAGGATTGATTGGCATTTTGACAGAAGGCTTGTTGTCGGGTTCATTCTTTTCAGTAGGTACTACGAAAGTGGTTTGGTCTTATACAGATGCCGCAGGAAATGGACCTATTCTTTGCGAATTTAATGTGACAGTTATTGATGATGTTTTGCCCGAAATCTTCTGTGAAGAACTGACTGCTTGTACATCTTATACAATGAACGAGCCATTAGATATTAAACCTAATGACGTTTCTACCTTTACATTTAACGTGCCAGCTGACGTCGATATAACAGATGTCAATATTAAAAATATGAGTGGTAGCCATCCGGCTATGGAACACCTTACCATGACATTGACAAGTCCAAATGGTACGGTTGTTACCTTGTTTAACCAAGAATGTACAGGTTCTGCGAGTTTTGTCAATATTGGTATGGACGATACAGGAAGTGGTGGTTATGTTTCCGGATCATGTAATCTAGTTAATAATTTTACCTATATACCGGCATCTCCTTTAGCAATGTTTAATGGAGAGAGAAGCATTGGTACATGGACCTTATCTATTATATCTACTTATCACGAGCTATGTGGTTCTTTAGATAGTTGGACATTGGAGATATGTGGCAATGATGTGACTTCAACCGGTAATAGGCTTCAAGTATTGGCAGATCCTGGTACTTGTAACTATACGATGTTAACCAAAGGGTTTGATCCGCGATATACTGACAACTGTCCGGATCCGTATATCCGACACGATTATATATTCGGGCCATTTGACCATACTTTGCAAGGTAGCGAATTTGCCTTAGGAGAAAGTTTGATACAATGGACAGTATTTGACCAAAGCGGCAATACTTCCACATGTAATATAATTGTAGAAGTTATCGATAATCAGGCACCTGAGTTTCTAAATTGCCCTAGACAAGATATTGTTCAAAATGCAGAAACCGGGACTTGTGGTGCTTATGTCACTTTTCAAGATCCAATAGCAGTGGATAATTGTAACCAAATTGTCGTTACTCAAGTTGATCAAACAGGGTTGACAAGTGGAAGTGTATTTCCAGTAGGGATGACAATATTAGAATGGCAAGCAGAAGATCCGTCAGGAAATATTGCCAGATGTTCTCTTAGAGTCATTGTCAACGATACGCAGCTCCCTAACTTTGAATGTCGTGATGATGTGTTAGAGAGTACGGATCCTTGGAAATGTAGCGCTGTGGTACAAAACATTGGGCCTGTTTTAATTTCAGATAATTGTATTGATAATGTTGCTGTAACCTATCAGATTGAGTATCCTGCTGGAAGCGGTATTATAGTTCAAGGTGGAGCTACAAATGCTAGTGGTGAACGATTTTTAGATGGAACAAGTCGGGTGTATTATCATATGCAGACTCAGCCATTGTTGTTAATAACCGAAGTAACGCATGCTATTGGGATAACTAATGGAGGTATGGATCCAGTACCTTATGTAGTGAAAACCACAGATGATTATGTGGAGATTACGAATATAGGACCTGCAACGATGAATATTAGTGGGTTGACATTGGAACGATTAGGGTATGTACTTCCTGAAGTATGGACGGTACCTGATAATACTATCATGGGTGTTGGGCAAACATTAGTTGTTCATTTTGGAAATGGCAATGATGATCCTATCAATCTTTTCTTTAATGTTCCGTGTGCCATTGATATGACTACAGGTCAAGGTGCTGCTTATGTTTTGAGTTTTAAAGGTAGGGTGCTAGATGTTGTAAGTGTTAATGGATATGCACCTGTCGGGCAAGGAACGGCAGCGGTAGTCCAAGCTTCTGATTGGACAGGAAGCATTCCTAGTATGCAAGCTAAAGGCGGAGTTTTTCGTAAATTTTCCTATGATAATAATCAAGCCTTTGATTGGGAAGTTGCCGAAGTTTGCCGACCTATTACTATTGGACAAGTGAATCCAACCATTGATATAATGCCAGATAATGGAAGTATTTCCGCATTCCAAAGCATAGAGCCACATACAAAAGATTGTGCATTTAATGTCACGATAATTGATCAGGAATTGCCGTATTGTGGTGAATTTATCGAAAATATATACAATGGAGCCACTAATCTAAGTATTCCAAATAGCATTATAGGCGGTAAGATTTATCAATCTATTATCCATGTGCCGGACAACTTTATTGTAGGTGATGTGGATCTTTTAAATATTACTGGTCAGCATCCTGAAATGAGCGATCTTAAATTTAGGATTACCTCTCCTGAGGGAACGACAGTTCTACTGATTAACGGGATGTGTGTTGGTACTTCTAATTTTAATTTGAGTTTAGACTCTGATTCATTGACATCTGTATTGAATGCTCCATGTGGACCTTTAGGGGCTGGAGGCACTTTCTCACCATTGGAATCATTAAATGCAGTTAATTACGGCTTCTATGGTGAAAATGCTCAAGGTAATTGGTTGTTTGAAATATGTGATTCAACTGCCGCTAATAGTGGCATGCTCACCAATTGGACGTTAAGATTGTGGGAAATCAACAACTATAGTCAAGGAGACACTATTTTTATTAATGAACCTGGATTATGTGGTGCTGATTTTACATGGGTACACCCAAGACTTATTGACAACTGTAAAGAAGGAACAGTCGAATTAAAATATTTGAGTAGCGATCCAATTCCGCTTCCTGCTAGTCCTGGTTTTATTGTTCAAGCGGACACGATCACCGAGTTTTTTGCAGTTGGGACAACTATTGTTAGATATATTCTTACAGATGGAAGTGGAAATATAGATTCTTGCGAATTTAGAGTTACGATTTTAGATGTAGATAAGCCGAAAGTCTATTGTCCAAATGATATTATTGTACAATTGAAAGGTGGAGAATGTAGAACGTTTGTATGTTATGGACCAGTTATTGCTACAGACAATTGTGCTGTAGTGGATACAGCTTATAGTATTATACCTTGTTTGACCTATTTTGAAATAGGGACAACGCCGGTTACTATATATGTTTATGACAAAGCAGGTAATGTGGATTCCTGTACTTTTAATGTTATTGTTAGAGAATATGTACCTAAAACAAATATTCTCGTTTGTAATGATCATTTGAATTTAAGCTTAGGACAAGATTGTGAAGCTGAAATTTTGCCGGATATGTTGCTTGAAGGTGATGAATATCGATGTTATGAAGATTACCTTGTAGAATTATTCGATTTTTCTGGCAATCTAATTCCTTCCTCTCCATTTGTGTATATAGAACATGAAGGGCAAACGCTGATTTATAAAGTTACTGATCCAATTACGGGTAATAGCTGTTCAGGAACTATTCTCATAGAAGCTAAAGCGATTCCTTTGATAGATTGTCCGGCAGATACGGTGATTTATTGTAGTACAGATAAGGACTTGAAAGATGCTCTGGGTTATTTGCTTTTTGGTGAGGTAGAATTAAAATCCTGTAAACCAGATATTATTATCACACATGAAGATGTAACCGTTAGAAATCAGAATTGCTCTGATCCTATCGCACATATTTATCGAACCTTTAGAGTTTCTGATAAAGTTGGTAATCAGGCGACATGTACGCAAGAAATAGAAGTCAAAGCCTTTGATTTTGATCAGATAGTTTGGCCGAAGGATGCAGTCTTGAGTTGTGATACAGTCGATAGATATCCGGGATTGATTCAACCTAATGTTTTGGGTTATCCTACAATTGATGGTGTAATCGTGGATAAGGTTAATGCCTTATGTAACCTATCTCATACTTATGAAGATCAATATTTATGGATATGTGGTGGTAGTTATGAAATAATTAGAAAGTGGGTGATTCGAAATCGTTGTGAACCTATTAGCGCTACTAACCCGATCATTCATTATCAATTAATTGAGGTATTAGATACGAAAGCTCCGCTCTTACATCCTTGCCCAGATGAAGTAGTATTTAGTGTAGATCCGTGGTCTTGTTCTGGTGCAGGTTTCTTACCTATACCCGAAAATATAGGTGATAAGTGCTCTGCAGCAACCTTTAATGCATATATTTATGGCGGAGGATTTATAGAAGTAGAAGGCTCTTTAGAGAATAATGATTTGAGCGTTTATGTATATCATGTTAAGAAGGGAACCCAAACTTTGGTGAAATACGTTGTAACGGATGAATGTGGAAATGAGTCCACATGTATTTTCCCTGTCAAAGTTTTGGATCAGACCGCCCCAATCGCTATAGCGAAGCAAAATGTAGTTATGAGCTTGACAGGCGGAGCTACGAGTGGAGATGGAATAGCTAAGTTATATGCATGGCAGGTAGATAATGGATCTTTTGATCAGTGTACACGGGTTAAATTAGAAATCAGAAGAATCGGCGATCAAAAATCTGCATGTCAGAATATTGGAGCAGATGGCAAGTACAACAATAACCTTACCTTCAATAATCACAATGGAGTAACAGGAAGTGGAAATACATGGCTTCATCCGGACGACAATGCCAATGACACAGATGGCGGAGAGTACGTTAAGTTCTGCTGCGATGATATACCAGCAGGAGAGGATCATGGCAACCATCAAGTAGAATTGCGCGTATGGGATGATGGTAATATGAATGGAATCATCGGTGACAATCTGATTGTCAATGGATTGAAAGATAATCACAATACAACATGGGCTTATGTTCAGATAGACAATAAGATACCACCACAAATCGTATGTCCACCAGATGTAACCGTAACATGTGACATGG
>JAIXKS010000038.1:0-764 GCA_026928325.1 Chitinophagales bacterium
CTTTAAAAAAATAACTTCCATTATTATTGAAGTCTTTTTATAGACAGAGCACTAGCTACTTTTTTATATACTTTCAGTTAAAAATCAAGCATCATTTTAGCTTGATATAAAAGAATTTTAAAAAAATTAACTCTAAGTTTATTTAATATATTTTTTTTAATTTAATAATATCCATTACTTTTGCCGTTCTCAAATCCCAAAATGAGTAAAACAAAAAGGTGAAGCAAATTTTTGGAATATTTACAGCATTGGCTGCAGCCGGGTTAATTGTTGTCATGGCGCAGATGATACGGGAAGGATTATATCCTTGGCCGCCAACAATGGATTTATCCAATAAAAAATTAGTAGCGGAATGGATGACACAATTGCCCAAAAGCGCCTTTTACATCATCGCGATCAGTCATAGCGTAGCTGCATTTTCTGCTGGATTAATCAGCAGCTTGGTAGCAGGGAGCCATCGAGTCAAGACCGGTATCTTCACCATTTGCGTTCTCTTGGTCATCATTCTAATGTATCTCCTCAATTACCACTTTCCACTTTGGTTTAAGGTAACTGACGTCATAAGTGTTTGTATCCTAGGCAGTTTAGGTATAACTATAGGAAGTGCTCGCTATGTCAAATAAGTTTGAAGCAAGCGCTTATGACTAAAACGAATCATCAATTCTGCATTTCTATACTACCTCGATTCCCAAATGCCACTAGCGCTCCTTCCACAAAAATATCTTAATGAAATGTTGTTCTTTTTTCAAATCTCATCGTTAAAA
>JAIXKS010000038.1:774-22903 GCA_026928325.1 Chitinophagales bacterium
TTTTTTCAAATCTCATCGTTAAAAATACTCGCCATAGTTACCACTATGTCTGCGTTTTTTGCCTTGATCTTTAAAAAAACAACTTCCATTATTATTTAAATCTTTTTATAGACAGAGCACTAGTGCTAATCCTTATTTCAAATTAATTGCAATTAGCTGAATAGGCTTTCAAAAGTTCTTCAAAATCCTCAACTTTATACTTTTTTGATTCCAAGATTTTTGATACAGCCGGGCACTTTTTTTCAGCAAACTTTTCAAAGTTTTTGCGGAAAGTTTTATTGCCATTTATGGCAGGACCGGAGCTGGATTTTTCAGAGAGCCATGTAAAATAATTATCATCTGGATAGCGCACATATAATTCATAATTACCGGAAGTCGTATAATACTTCATTGCTCCTGTTGAAAAGCTTCCTTCAGTAAAGTAAGCAATATATCCTTCGATTTTATCATCTTGGTAAAATAATTGAGCCAAAACGCCTGATTCCAATATTTTAAATTTGCCAAAAAACATCCCTCCTTTGGGTAAATGTTTGTAAACGATATCCTCGCCTCCATCATCCGCCTTAAACGAGATAATATCGATTTCTTTTGTCTTGACTTTTTGATCTTTAGCATCGGAAGATATCCGATACTTGATATTATCATCATAAGATTGAAAAGACTTGATCTGGCCTTCAATCTTAGTGCCGTTCTTCATCAGGATGTAACCATCAAAATACTTGGCTTTGGCAGACAAAGTAAAACTGCTAACTAAAAAGCTAACCATCAGCAATAGAGTAACTCTATTCATAAACCAATATTTTTTTTTAAAATGTTAAAAGAAATTTATTTACTAATCCTCTAATAATTCCGGAGCCATTCCCATAGAAGAGAATCCGCCATCATGAAATAAGTTTTGCATCGTAACCATCCTCGTTAAGTCCGAGAACATAGTCACGCAATAATCAGCACAAGCATCCGCACTAGCATTGCCGAGCGGCGACATTTTATCCGCATAGCCGAAGAAATCCGTAAATCCCTTGACACCGGATCCCGCCGTAGTCATTGTAGGCGACTGCGAAATGGTATTGACTCTGACTTTAGCCTTTTTAGCGTAATGATACCCAAAACTACGCGCAAAACTTTCCAACAATGCTTTAGATTCAGCCATTTCACCATAATCCGGGAAGGTACGTTGGGCAGCAATATAAGTTAAGGCCACAATAGAGCCGAACTCTTGCATAGCATCCATTTTGTAAGCGACTTGCATCATCTTATGAAAGGACATCGATGATACATCTAAGGTCGTCTTCATCCATTCATAATTAAGGTCTGTATATTCCTTTTTCTTACGAATATTGACAGACATTCCGATTGCATGTAGGACAAAATCTATTTTACCACCAAGGATTTCCATGGATTGGGTAAACAAGTTCTCAAGATCTTCAAGACTAGTTGCATCTGCCGGAATGATTTGAGCATTCAATTTTGTTGCTAATTCATTAATTTCACCAAGACGCATGGCGACTGGCGCATTAGTTAAAACAATAGTAGCACCTTCTTCGACTGCACGTTCAGCAACTTTCCAAGCTATTGACCTACTGTCAAGCGCTCCAAAAATAATACCTTTTTTTCCTGCTAATAATCCATGTCCCATGATTAATATTTTTTTAATGGTTAAATTTTGTAAGGGCAAATATAAATAAAGTAATCATCAATTGTATATACTTCAGGTAAAAATGACAAGATCGCCGATTTAAACTCAGATGTTCATCAGGAAATTAATAATGCGCCATCTAAGTTAAAACTTCCCTACCCTGCAATGGTTGGTATCAAGATGCAATTAGCTTTATTCCTTTCAATATATAAAATATAAATATGCAGTAACATACACGATGCATGATATAGAAAACAAAAAGGGAGTACAGCTTGGCTGCCTCCCTTCATATATTTAACATCAAGATGATTACTTATTTGTAACGTGTCTTCTTTCTTTAATCTTAGCTTTTTTACCAGTAAGACCACGTAAATAATACAATTTAGCTCTTCTAACTTTACCTCTTTTTAACAATTCAATTCCTGCAATAGATGGAGATGAGAATGGAAAAATCCTTTCTACACCAACACCATTAGAAATTTTTCTAACGGTAAAGGTTTTTGTAGCACCCGTGCCATTGATTTGAATAACATCTCCACGGAAAACCTGAATTCTCTCCTTGGTTCCTTCTATAATTTTATAATTAACTGCGACATTGTCACCTGGTCTGAAAATCGGAAAATCCTGCTTTAATGACACTTGTTCGTGTACGTAATCTATTAAGTTCATTTTACCTAAAATTTATCTTTTCTAAATTGGAGCACAAAGATATATCTATTTTTCATTTCATAGGTAATTATTCATGAAAAAAAATGTCATATAATAAAAATTTGTATGTTTTCAGGCCTTTAATCGAGTATTTCTAAAAGCAAAATGAAGAATATTTCTACAAAATAGGTAAAAACCTCACTCCATTATGCTAGTAAATAATTATCTTTGTTCTATGCTAATGACAAAATTAACTTCAATAGATATTATCATCACCGTCAGTTGGATTATCCTGATGATGGTTTTTGGCATTTACATTTCATATCGGAGCAAAAACGACACAGCCAAAGACTATTTTCTTGCTTCTAGTTCGCTGCCATGGTGGGCCGTTGGTGGATCGCTCATCGCAGCCAATATTTCTGCAGAACAATTTATCGGTATGTCGGGATCGGGATATGTCGTAGGATTAGCTATAGCCGCTTATGAATTGATGGCCGCCGTAACCTTGATTATTGTTGCTAAATATTTCTTGCCTGTATTTATACATCAAGAAATCTACACCATGCCTCAATTTTTAGAAAAGCGATTTGATAAACGGGTTCAAATTGGCTTAGCCAGCTTTTGGGTACTTTTATTTGTATTGGTCAATATCACTTCTGTTTTATATCTAGGTGCGTTAGCATTAGAACAGATTATTGGCATTCCGATGGTGATTGCCATTATCGTCCTAGCTGTATATTCAGCAAGTTTTTCTGTAACCGGTGGCCTTAAGGCAGTAGCGCTGACCGACGTAGTACAAGTTGTTGCGCTGATTTTTGGAGGATTGGTAGCATCGTATATGGTGCTCAATGCCGTAAGTGACCAACAAGGTATCATCAAAGGTCTAGAACTACTTGTAGAAAGGGCACCCGAAAAATTTGACATGATTTTGGACAAAGGTCATGCCGAATATATGAATCTACCGGGCATCAGTGTGCTCATCGGAGGTATGTGGATTGCAAATCTGTATTATTGGGGCACAAATCAATACATCATCCAAAGGTCTCTTGCCAGCAAAAGCATGGAAGAAGCACAGGTTGGAACCGCAGCCGCTGCCTTGGTTAAGGTGATTTTGCCTTTGATCGTGGTTATACCCGGAATCGCAGCCTATGTATTGCATGCCGATATCAGCAAGCCGGATGAAGCTTATCCATGGGTCATTTCTAATTATGTAGGACCCGGATTTAAAGGCATTGCCTTGGCCGCTTTGATAGCAGCAATAGGCTCTTCGGTCGCCTCCATAGTCAATAGTGCCTCGACCATTTTTACCTTAGACATCTACAAGCCGCTGTTCATGAAAAGCGATTCCTCTATGTCCAACGATGTAGTCGCACAAGCTCAGGATGAAAAGAAATTAGTCAGAACTGGTAAGTTATCCGCACTTCTATTTATCATTATTGGTATCTTTTTAGCGCTACAATTAGGCCACTTAGATCAAGCCTTTCAATATATACAAGAATATACAGGCTTTATCAGTCCTGGTGTGTTAGCCATATTTATGTTGGGTTTATTTTGGCGTAAGACATCGACTAATGCGGCTTGGGTTGGCGTTATCATTGCCATTCCGTTATCTGTAGTCTTCAAATATCTAACGCCTCAAATTCCTTTTTTAGATAGAATGGGATTGTGTTTTCTTATTATAGCGGCTTTGATGGTGCTAATCTCTTGGATGGAGAATAAAAGCCAAGACGACCCTAAAGCTATGCATTATGACGATTCCATTTTTAAGACTTCTATTGCTTTCAATGTTCTTGCTGCCTTAGTTATATTTGCTGTTGGCTATGTCTATTACTTATTTTGGTAATGAATTTTTAAAATAAAAACAAGAAGTTCAAATTGAACATCACCGCACGAGTGTCAAATCACCTGAAAGAACCCTTGTCGAATGATCGATATATTTGATCTCTGCTACCCATGTATAAACGCCATTAACGGCTGGCCGACCCAAAAACATGCCATCCCATCCAAAAGTCGGATTATTCAATTCAAAATTGGACGTTTCAAACACTTTATTTCCCCAACGATCATAGATTGCTAAAAACTTTCCCATTCCCGCCAAGGGATTTCCACTTAAAAAGAAAATATCGTTTCGCCCATCTCCATTGCTTGATATAATATTTGGCGCAAAAACATCACTACTCCATACGACTCGCACATAAACACTATCGAGATTTGTGCAACCGAATTTGTCCGTTACACTTAAATAATAATAGCCATCTACCCTAGCCATAACCGACGTGTTTGGACAATCTTGGCACGACACATCCGGATTATCTGTGAGCGAATACCATCGATAATTCAGATCAGGGTGATCTGAGATGACAGCACTAATAAAGTAGGCGGATTGGCCTAATTCTATTTTGACGGTATCTTCTAGGATATTCACGTCAAGTGCATAACTCAACACCTCAATCTGATAATTAGTAGTGCCACAAACGTTTGAAATTTCGAGTTCATACTTACTTGGGCTTTCAAGCCACTTCACCAGTGACGTATCGCCATCGCTCCATCGCAGGTTGTCATTTAAAAAACTAAGATCTACCTGAATAGAATCTCCGAAACAGGCTATTGGCTGTTCATCAAGTACACTCAAATCTACGGGAATCACAAAAATAGGCGTACTGTCCTTTTCAATAAATGTCTTGGGATAATCTGAAACGGTAAAACTGCCGAGAGAATTAGGAAGACCGCCTAAGGTCGCTTGGTTTTTATACAAACCTTTAGCGTTCTCATCTATGGCTACTAGGATTTTGAGCGTATCGATGCCTACGTCAACATCCATATTTTCGATTCGAATCCCATGTTTCGTTATCTCTATTTGGCCACCAAAAGGATTGTTTAGAATGCCTCGTATCGTAAACACCTCAGGCATTAGGTCCTCAAAATATATATCCGATCTCAAAGCACCAGATAGGTTACTCAACACGAACGAATATACTACTTCAGTACAAGTAAATGTGGTATCAGGCGTCACAATCTTTTGCAATTCAATCGTATAAGGACACGCACATCCATCCTGACCAGAAGACACCGGGCCTTGGCCCAATAAGGTGATTTCTCCCGTTATTTTATTAACAGCAACAAACTTATCTTGTGTTAAAGTCTCATAAGCTCCATAACCGAAAAGGTTGCCAAAGGAATCAAAAAACAAAGCGCCCAGTTGATCTACGTTCGGTTGTTGAATAAAGTTTGTATTGATTTCTCCCGTATCAGGATCTATCGTCACTAACCGCTTCATCCTAGAATCGTGACCATACAAAATGCCAGTATAAGGATCAAAAGCAACATCAAGGATACTAACACTATTGGTTTGCAAAGGCACAAAACTGCATTGATATGCAGGATCTTGCAAATCGACCTTAACTATTTGTGGCCTACTACTCAAACCAATCAAAATAAGATATCTACCATCGGGTGTTACATCTCCAGCATAGTACAAAATGCCTTGCGGAATTCCTGTCGGAATACCTAGATCCACAGCCACGCCATCTTGTCCTACCTTTCTCAACATTGCAGTTGAAGGGTCAACACCATATATCAGATTATCCGTGATGCAATAACCCATCGCATTCATAACGAGCCCTATAGAGGCTGAGATTGTATCTAAATATACAGCAGAACCATCTTGTGCTATCTTGACCTCGTATAACCCAGAGGTACGAGCATTAGACCGAGTCAGACTCAGGTAGTATTGCCCCTTACATTCAAATGGTTGCTGTGCTTCGGCCATGCCCAAACAAAAAAATGAAATTAAAATGACCATCCATTTGACTTTCATGCAGACACCAAATTGATATAATGGATTCAAGTTTTTATTTTTATAACCGAATGAAAAACCAACACGCAACAAAAATAATAAAAATCCCTATATTTCAGCGATTTAATAAGAAAATTTACTAGTCGCCTTTTCAATATTATTCAAAAATGATTATTTGGATAACTTAGATACTTGAAATAAGCGCTCAATATTGAGATTCAAAAATGAAGGCAATGAATAAAATTCACAAGTCCATTAAACAAAATTTACTTAAAAAAGTTTAATACATACTTATAAAATATACTAGCAATAATGATTGAGGATTTTCAGACGATAACGTTTATCATTGCATCGATTGCTTTATTCGTATTTGGACTCCAAAGCTTCAGCAAAGAAATAGAGAATTTAGGCAAAGAAAGGTTATCAAGATGGATTAGAAAAATAACTCGACTGCCCTTAGGAGGTTTTTTATTAGGTGGAATTTTTACTGCTATCATTCAGTCGAGTACCCTAGTCTCAACCTTGACCGTATCCTTAGTCAATACTGGCATTATTACGTTGCGCGACAGTATCCTCATCTTACTCGGTACAAATATTGGCACCACATCGACCGCTTGGATTGTATCCATGAACTCTACAATACTCGGACCTTTTTTTATTGTATTAGGTACCTTAATCAGTATTATTCCAGCTAAGGTGGCTGTAGTAGGAAAATCTGTGTTTTATTTTGGATTTATCTTCTTTTCTCTATCTTTGATCAGTCAAGCCATGGAACCTATAAAAAATGATCCTTATTTGGTAGAAGTCTTGTCCAAGGCTTCGAATCCATTGATGGGAATTTTATACGGCATCATTGTTACGGTCATCATTCAATCAAGTTCTGTCGTTGTAGGTCTAGTCATTGTACTTTTCTCTCAAGGCACGATTGACCTTGACATTGCCATTCCGATTGTGATTGGTGCAAACATAGGAACAACTTCTACAGCCCTATTGGTGAGTCTCAAGTTATCTCCACTCGCCAAATTGGTAGCGTGGGCAGCATCGGCTTTTAACATTTTTGGTGTTATCCTTATGTTTCCTTTTTTTGGATTGTTAAAAAGCATTGCGATAAACTTTAGTAGCGAACCAGCCTTCCAAGTAGCCTTAGCCTATACCATAAGCAATACGTTCACTTCTTTATTTTTCTTTATTTTGATAAATCCAACCATAAGAAGGTTGCAAAATCATCGTTGGTACAAAGAACATCTGAGTATCAATGCCTCGCTGCATACCACCACAGAATTAAATTAATGTTAGGACTATTCTAAAGATGTAGCAAGGTCTTATTCAGTGTAAGGATTCAATGATTTCTATGTCACAAATATTAAAATTATTCAAATATCGTTTACTTTTGCAACGAAATCAATCCATTGTTGTTAGTGATGCATAAAAAACATACTATGCGATATTTTTTATTGCTGGTCATACCACTTTACTTTTCTTTTGCACCTCCTTCGATCAAAATTGGTCTATTAAAATATGGTGGCGGAGGAGATTGGTATGCCAATCCGACTTCATTAGTCAATTTGTCTGCTTTTTGCAATAAATTTCTCAACACCAACCTAGACCCAGATTATGCAACAGTCGAAGTAGGCAGTGTTGAAATTTACAATTATCCTTTGATTCATATGACGGGGCACGGGAATGTAGTCTTTAGTCATGCCGAAGCAGAAAATCTTAGAAATTACCTCATCGCTGGTGGTTTTCTTCATATCGATGACAACTATGGCATGGATCCTTATGTGCGTGTCGCCATGAAGCAGGTATTTCCCGAGCTAAACTTTGTAGAATTGCCTTTCAACCACCCTATTTACAACCAAAAATATGCGTTTGCTAATGGATTGCCAAAAATCCACGAACATGATGGCAAGCCTGCCCAGGGCTTTGGTCTAATTTGGGAAGGACGTTTGGTCTGCTTTTACTCTTATGAAACAGACCTCGGCGATGGTTGGGAAGATCAGGAAGTGCATAAAGACCCAGAAGAAGTCCGCATAAAAGCCCTAAGAATGGGTGCCAATATCATCCAATATGTTTTTGGCAATTAATCATTATTTAAATCATTAAATACGAATTTTGAATATATGGAACCTTACGCTTTAGTACCTTCTATAAAAAATATCAGTCATAAAACTTCAGATAATTTCTTTTTAATAGCCGGACCTTGTGCGATTGAATCCGAAGCGATGGCCATGGAAATAGCCGAAAAAATCAGAAAAATCACGGCTGACTTGCGTATTCCTTATATATTCAAAGGCTCATATAGGAAGGCGAACCGCTCTTCTATCCATTCATTTACTGGGATTGGTGACGAGAAGGCATTGAAAATCTTAAGAAAAGTTTCCGAAACCTTTGATATGCCCGTAACCACCGATATCCATACGGATGAAGAAGCCGCAATTGCAGCTGAATATGTCGATATCCTACAGATTCCAGCCTTTTTATGTCGGCAGACATCCTTAATCGCAGCATCAGCCAACACCGGCAAAATTGTCAATATCAAAAAAGGACAATTCATGAGCCCAGAGTCGATGGTTCATGCCGTGCAAAAAGTGAGAGAATGTAATAACCCTAAGGTTTTATTGACAGAAAGAGGTACGACCTTCGGGTACCAAGATTTGGTCGTTGATTATCGCGGCATTCCAGTGATGAAATCCTTTGGCGTGCCGGTCATCATGGACTGTACGCATTCTTTGCAACAACCCAATCAGCCATCCGGCGTAACCGGAGGAAAACCAGGGTTGATTACGACCATTGCTAAAGCGGCGATTGCAGTAGGTGTTGACGGGATATTTTTAGAAACTCATCCCAACCCTTCACAAGCCAAATCTGATGCTGCCAATATGTTGCCATTAGACCAGCTAGAGCTTCTACTCACCAAGCTAACCGCAATCCGACAAGCCGTAATATAGTTTTTATCTTCGAATGACCAGCTTCTCGGTATAATAGCCTTGACCAGAAGATACCGTAATCAGGTATAAACCATCTGGAATCGAACGATCTAAAACATTGTAAGCGCCATTATTGAATGTGCTTAGGATGCGTCCTTGCACGTCTCTCAGTTGAATGACCGCATCTGATAAGTCACTAGCAACATATACAAGATGGGATGCAGGATTGGGAAACATCACGAGCGTGTTTTCCCTTTTGTAATCGTTGGATACGCTTGAAGTACCCATTTTAAAACTAGTCGTATAAAAGGACAATCCACCACGTTCATTGCCTACCACCATTTCGTAATATCCATCATTATTGATATCATAAAAGGCCGGAACTACTTTGCGACCTTCATAGACTTGACCTAAGTTTGTCGCTTCCAAGGTATAATCTGACCCAAAATTTTCGGGAATCTCGTAGGATCGAAAACTAGCAGCTTCAGAGCCCATAATTAATCGTCTTTTCCCATCATGAAGCGTGATTATAGCCGGAGCTCCATTTTGGGTATAGTAATCATTGCCTGTAAATATATTGCCTAATTGTCTAACATTGGGCGCTGAGCCCGGGTTAAAACTAAAAATGGGTTCTGTGGCTGTTCCTTGATTTTTAAAGAAATTTAATTCATTATTTTTTTTGCCGACGACTAAATCCATTAAGCCATCTCCATCCATATCCATAATGAGCGGCTTGGCATTTTGCCCAACAAAAATGTCGAAATAAGGATAAATAGCGGGTGCAAAATCATAAGGATGACCCGGAGCACCTATATTTTTAAAAAAATACAATTGACCATAAGCATCGCCAATCAGTAAATCCGGCCGTCCATCTCCATCCAAATCTCCAAAAGCAGGAGCCAGCCTACCGACGTATTGGGTTTCCCTAGAAAACCCAAGATAATCTTCATCAGCCACATGAAATACCGGATGCGTAGCCGTCCCTGTATTTAACAGTAAAATTAACCGATTTTCATATTGATTGTTTTTTTTGAGAATGCTGTTGATACCCAAGACGATATCCACGAGTCCATCATTATTGACATCCGCAAAGGCAGGATGTGTACCTCCATAGAAAAAAGGCATTTGATCTACTAAAAAATCCTTTTTATTCAAATTGAAAATGGGCGCAGCATCTGAACCGTTATTGAGGTAGAGCCAAATGTGGTTATTATTTTCACCAATACTCACATCATTGGGCGTCACGATTAGATCACGCTTTCCGTCACCATTGGCATCGACATAGAATGCGGATATAAAATATCCAAGATCCACAGGGACATCATCTACCGGAAAATTCATCTCGATCTCCCGCATCCAAGCATTTTCGGGAGAGCCTCCGTTCGTGAGCTTAACTAATCTAGGGCTGTCAATATCTCCTAGAAGCAAGTCCAATAAGCCATCACCATTCATATCAAAAATCGTCAAGGTCGAGCCCGCATGTCGTATTCCTGTATTTCCTCCTCCGGTAAATGGATGCGCACAAGAAAAAGGGCTAGAACTTACAGATAAGATTTCGCTGTATTGATCCTCAGAAAATTTGCCCCAACAGATGTCCTGTCTTATAAATTTTAAAGCATCGGCTCCTAATCCTTCTTCTACAGCCACGTTTTTGTAAAAAGATGCATAGCTTCCATCGGGTTCAAAGGAAATAATATCTATATCTCCATCTCCATCTACATCCACAATGGCCGGCAAATCCACTGCCGAAACGTAAATATTAGTGTAACTGCCACCTATTTGGAATTGTAAAATATCTCGGAATGGCAGATTATCAAAAGTCACTTGTTCGTAAAATATCTTTCCTTCGACATCTCGATTCCCTTTCCAAACTTCGATACAGCAATTGGGAAGTACGGACGAACTCGTAAAAATATCTTTGATACCATCTCCATTATAATCAACCAACAATGTCCAAGCCTGTAATTTCGGAAAACGAGCTATGTATTCTGGTGCAAATCGAAAATCCAACGTCCCTGGAGTTCCAATCTTCACAAATGGCAAAATCACATCTCCATTCTTGTCAAAAACAAACAAATCGAGCATACCGTCACCATCAAAATCAATATTAGAGAATTGTGGCGAACGCAGACCACCGGCATTGAGCAAGGAAAGTAATTTCCCATCTTTATAAACAGGCACATCCAATCGTTGAAATTCTTGCCCATAAGCAACGACACTCAACAACAAACTCATTACCACCCAAACATTGCGGAAAGATATCTGCATATAATTAATATTTAAAATTCAGTAACTGAATATATATCTAACAGTAAATCGAACTCAATTGTTATGTTTTCGGATGATATTCAACATGGCTTCTCTTGGTACGTCGTCAAGTGAGTGCTGCTTCATTAATTCAATAAATTCACGCACCATTTCTTCTGAAAAACCAAGCTTAAAGCCTAATTTGAATACAAAAATCTCTTCGTCATAGTCCACCTTCTTATCAGCATTCATCATAAACAAGGCATGATATAGAAAATTCATGCGATCTTCCTCATCTACCGGCAAAATCTCTCGCAGTTGTTGGTTTTCAATGCGAACATAATCCCGGATGCGTTCAGGATCAATATTTAACGAGCGACAAATGGTCGCTAAATATGAAAATTCTGCAATTTGAATTTCACCATCAGCTACCGACAGATACACCAGTACTTTTAGTAAAATCAGATTTTTCTCTTCTTGCGTTAATAGGCTCCAAAGCATTACATTTTCTTTTTATTCGGATAAGAAATCAATTCTACATCCAATCAACTACTTAAATCCAATCGAAACTCTGTTAGGCATTTCAGCTTCCTTGATAGATTTGACTTCTTGAATATCTGCAACTTCCAGCGTGGATTTTTGTCGAGGCGATATTTCATCATTTTCGATCGTACTCAATCGAAGGTTTTGGCGGCGAATCATTTCTAGCACGATTTGCTTAACGGTTCTTGCATTACCAAAATGCTTATCTCTGCCTCTATAAAGCTCCCGTAAATAATCCAACAAAAGATTTTCGGTAGAGGAGGTCATTTTATAACCTTCATTTTTAGAAATAGAAACGGCAATCTCCAACATCTCTTCCGGTGTATAATCTTGGAATACATAAGTCTTGTCAAACCTAGAACTCAAACCCGGATTGATTTTCAAAAACTGCTCCATATTTTCGGTATAACCGGCTACAATCACAAACAATCGACCTCGATAATCCTCCATTTTTTTGAGCAAGATCTGAATGGCTTCACCACCAAAATCATTTTGGTTCTGGCCATAAGCACTCAGGGCATGCGCTTCATCAATAAAGAGCACGCCGTCAAGCGCTTCATCGACCTTTTCCGCTGTTTTAATCGCTGTTTGCCCTACAAAACCAGCTACTAATCCCTGCCTGTCCGTCTCAACCACATGTCCGCGCTCCAATAAACCTAGGGCTTTAAATATCTTTCCTAAAATGCGAGCTATGGTCGTTTTCCCTGTCCCGGGATTTCCCATTAATACAGAATGAAAGCTATACTGATCTAGTACATTTCTATTATTTCTAAGGTTGAACCGAACAATATCAACCAACTCATAGATTTGAGTTTTAATTTGTCGGATGCCTATCAAGGCTTCCAATTCGGCTAAAGCCGCTTCCAACATGAGTTCGTCGATAGGAAGTTCCGGAATCCTTCTTGGCTTAGTTTGTACTAAAGATTGAATATCTGCAACAATAATCGTGGACAGCTCCGACTTGCTAAGTTTAGCAGGCTCTTTTCTACTCATGATCCTCAAAGCCATATTCATCTTTGCCTTATCTAGTAAATCACTCACATAACGACCATTGCCAAAAGTCTTGCTCTTGTCCCGATATGCTCTGGTGATAATCTCTCGCAAGAGCGCTTTACTTTTATCATTGAAGGTGATTTCTTTTTCTTCCGCCTTCAACATGGCTATTTCAAACAATTCTTGAGGCATAAAGTCCGAGAAATCAAACTGATGCTTAAATCGAGATTTTAGTCCCGGATTAGAATTGAGAAAAAAATCCATCTCCTTAGGATAACCGGCCACAATAACGGCTATGTCGCCTCGTTCATTAGATAACTCCTTAATCAATATCTCTACGACTTCCTTACCAAAATCTTTACTATCGTCATTAGCGCGCGCTAAGGCATAAGCTTCGTCAATAAAAAGCACACCGCCACGAGCCTTTTCGATAATTTCTTTGGTTTTCGGTGCTGTCTGACCGATGTACTCACCGACCAAATCTCCCCTATCCACTTCAATGGTGTGGCCTTTAGAAAGCAAACCCATTTTTTTATAAATGGCACCCATCATCTTCGCAACTGTTGTTTTCCCTGTACCCGGATTCCCTTTGAAGGCAGCGTGCAGATTAATCTTGTCGGACTCTCTAAAACCTTTTTCTATCCGCAATTGAATAAATTCTAGATAGCGAAAATGGTCATTGACTTGCTTTTTTATGGCTTCAAGCCCTATAAGATCATTAAATTCTTGAATAATGTCACTTTCTCGCTTCTCCGGATAACCAGAATATTGGTCTAAAAGATAAGGAACAGCTCCTGCTTTTAGCGTAGGAACGCCTACAACAAAATCTTCTCCTATTTCGAAATCCACAGAAGCAACCATGTGTTCTAGAAAGACAATATCTATACTGTACAATCCGGGATTCCAAGAACCGTAATCATTGGCGCCCCAACCGGCAGTAAGTTTAATCTGATGTTCGTTTTTTTCGATTTTTTCCAAGCGAATTATTTGACCTTTCAGATCCCTGCTACTGTTAAAAAAACGAACAAACATTTCCAAATACCAATTGGCGGTATTCATTTTATTATCCAAGATAATCTCGGCATATACATAACGCGTTGCATTGGATGCAAATCTCGTCAAATAAACCCTTTCTTCTTCGATCACATCATCATACGAACCTTCGTATAATCGAACAGACACCAATTTGGCCGGCGGATCTTTCTCCTCTTTATCTCCAATAGCATAATCCTCAACATAGAAGAATTTAGTACCAATCAACACACCATCAACCCAAGCTTCCCAACAATAAGTACCTTTTTTCCAATAGGAGCCTTCCTTTTTATTGCCCCAACCTTCTCTTATAAAGACCGTATGATCATGCTTACTTACCTTCTTTTTAAAGGGCAATTCTGCGATTTTCTTTTTATTGCTTTTTACCTCATAGCATCTTAATTCTCCCGACAAGTCCCAGACTTCTCGATCAAAAGCCTTATTATAAAAGGACAATTCTGCATAGATATAGGATACTTTCTTCCCTTCAAATACTTGCCGATATTTTTTCCTATTATCAGCAAGCCATTCTGTCGAAGAATATATTTTCAACTCCTTAAACTTGTATCGCTTCTGTGCGGCATCTGGCCTTTGGGTTTCCATATCAATAGTATTTGATACGAATATAAAACATTTTTTTTAAACGTGAGAGAAATCTTAAAAAAAAAATGATTTTTTTATTCATTCACGATCTTAAAAGCCCAAGAGCACAATAAAATCTCGATGTAAATCCGTCCGCACAAACAATAAGAAGTCACGCTATTTTTTCCATAGCTACTATCAAATCGACCAACACCTCATCCCAAGCTTTATCAAAATAGGAATCTACTGCTGCCCACTGCGGATCGTCCGGCCAACTTACATGCGAAAGGGTGATTATATTCCTCAAAATCCACAACGACCCAAGTCTCATACGCACTTTCTCTAACTGCGGCAAATAGCGGCGGTGCATTCCAGGAAAAAGCCAACATTTGCTTCGGCAAAAAAAAACTAGAACTTTGCATCCTTCAGTACCTATTAAGCCCTAAAGGATCGTCCACAATAAAATAAATCTCCAATGCTCGGCCCGGAGTAAGTTCGATCTTATTGTCGGCACCCATAAACGTTTTTAGACCATCGTGGGTCGTCCATCGCCACCAAACCTGTTCAATAGATTCGGGCACGATGTATGATTTTTTGATTTGCTGGTCTGTTGTTTGCAAAAATAATTGAGATGTATGAAAATTACTGAAATGATTACGGTACTAAAAACCATTTTGTCCATACCTCGTTGTTTAATTTTGGTAACGATAAATTTAAATAGCAATAATCATTTTTATCTAAATTTCATAAATTGTTAAACCTACCTACACCCTACTCCGCAAGTCCTTTTTTATCATTGATCTTTTTCATGACCAAGGATGCCACGATACCGCCAAGGATAGAAAGACCGATAATACTTAGCGATAGACCAATCGACAATTTGTAATGGTGTGCGAGGATTAGTTTTACGCCGACATACATCAAGATGACAATCAAGCTGTACTTCAAATAGTGGAAGACATCAAGCATATTCGCAATAAAGAAGTACATGGATCTGAGACCTAAAATAGCAAAAATATTGGAAGTAAACACGATAAATGGATCGGTCGTGATACCCAAAATGGCCGGAATACTATCTAAGGCAAATATAATATCGGTAATCTCTATAATGATAAGCACGATTAATAACGGCGTAGCCATAATCACACCTTGACGTTTAATTATAAATTTATCACCATGGATGGTACTTGTTACCGGTAGGATCTTCCGAATTGATTTATACACTTTATTATTCTGAGGATCGAACTCTTCATCATCTCCAGAGAAAGCCATTTTCAATGCAGTAAACATCAAGAATGCTCCGAATACATAGGTAGCCCAGAAAAACTGATTAATGATGACTACACCAAAAAAGATCATAAAGCCTCTCGCTATCAAGGCGCCCAAAATCCCCCAAAATAGTACTCGGTGTTGATATAGTTTGGGTATTCCATAGGTTCTGAAGATGGTCGCTATTACAAAAATATTATCCACACTGAGCGACAATTCGATGATGTATCCCGTCAAATACTCTGTGGCTGCCTGCCATGGTGTATCTCCATTAGGCGAAAGTATATATCCATTTAGATATAACCAATAAATCACACCTGCAAAGGAAATCCCTACACTAGCCCATAAAATAGTCCATTTTGTGGCTTCTTTAGTTGTGATTTCATGTGGATTCTTATTAAACACACCCAAATCAATGGCCAAAAAGATACATATCAAAAAAAGAAAAGCGATCCAGATAATCATATACGTATAGTTCGTTTAAAGCGTTTAGCCATAATATATTAACCATCATGGCTAAACGCTTGTTGCAAATATTTTAAATTATTTTGTAATATTTTGATTGACAATTTTGACAAAGTCCTCAATATCTGTCAAATCTGTTCCCGGTGCTCCATGTTGTTGAAAATCGAAAACAGGCCACAAAATCTTGGTTTTGTCTTTCTTCAAAAATTGTATATCAATTTGTTTTAAAAAAATGGTTGTGCCATCCGGACCATTTCCAGTCTGCTTCACGACTTCTACCTGTTGCACATCGTCTAGAGCTACTTTATCGTGATGCGTTCCGTCATTGTCCATGTTGTACAAAAATGCTCCTGAAGCATCCATCGCCAAGGTTTGACGACTCAACACTACGTATTTTCCAAGTTCCAAATGATCCTCTTTTATAAGAGTTTTTAGCTGCGCAACTGATTTTTTACCGCCTCTATTTAAAACAAAGTACAATAAAGGTCCAATAATTAGAATCGACAACAATATATTGATCAAGATATCTGACATATTAAAAATATTTAATTTAATGAATAAAAATAAACTTACTTTTCTGTTCACCACAGTATTTATTTATGGTCGTTGCTCTTCTATTAAGTATTAAAGCTCTTTAAAAACAGCAAATTGACTTCAGCCTATTTTAAAAACTTAGGCCACCTAAAAAGCAACTTTAATTTTTGTGAACAGCGTACAAATACAAGATTCCAATCTATTTTAATATGTCATAACTACCAATGATGTTGGAACGGATACACTGCAAATTTCATCCGCAATGTACATAACGCTCTGACAACAAACGTATCATTTTCAAAAAACTTCATCCACAGTCCTTTGACCGTGGCGAACTTCAAACTTAGTCGGCCGATGGTTCTCCAAAAAGGTTGTACAATGGTATTAGCACTACTATTCGCCTGATTGACTTGGCTATTAACTAACTTTAATACACCATTTACAGAAAACACACAAGCCTTGGATAAGGTCTCCTTGCTCGTACTTGGTGCACTATCTAGGGATATAGATGGACCCGAATACAGCGCAGCTATGTACAGCATCAAGGATAACAACCATGACCAAATCCTAGTATTGAATTTCATACCGCAAAAGTATATTCTTTTTGTGATATAATACCTAAATAATTAGTTAATGAAAAAAATAATATTCTCAACACAGCCTTTTATCTGCCGCTCTATTGAACCATTTATGCATGATTAATTCTTCCAAAAGGAAGCGAATTGTAAGGAAAATTAAATCGGATACTGAATCCACATTTTATAAAATTCCAACTTACTTCCATGGAGATTGCACTTTATCCATTTCGATATCCAGCAAAAAAAATGTCGGCATTCACGGGATACTCAAATACCGACACAAATATTTTTTTATAAATTCTAAGTATATCTTACATCGTTTAATGATCTACTTCACTGCATAAACCTTGTATTTTATGGAAAGTATCATGCAATTTAGTTAAGCTAGCTTCAATCTTGTCATTTTTGGCTTTTTTCTTCACCAATTTATCAAGGCTTTCAGCTCCGCTAACGAGTTCGTTGATTGCGTTTTTGATAGGCGTTGTTCTAAATGAATTCGGTATAGCCGCAGTACTTAATGCTTTGGCTTTTTCCACCATTTCTCCAGATCTGTTGCGAATAGGAGCGAAATCTCCGTCCTCCATAGGATGGTAAGTTTGTGCCATGACCATATGAAAATCTTTAAGTGCCTGCCAAGTATTTTTTTCAATTACCAATAAGAAAGGATCTTTCAATGCGGCTTCATAATTTTGATTGACTAAATTCCAATCTATGACATTCCAAATCGCATTCAAATAATCTCCTCTTTTGTTTTGGTACTTTAAATAGTAGGCATGTTCCCAAACGTCGATACCCAAAATCGGAATACCTCTATTTTCTTTCATGACATCCATAATCGGGTTATCTTGATTAGGAGATGAGCACACTGCCAATTTTTTATCTGTATTCACATATAACCAAACCCATCCAGAACCAAATCTAGTTGCTGCCTGGCTGTTCATCATTTTTTTGAGGTCATCTAGAGAATTAAATGTGGAATTGATTTCTTCTGCAAGTTTTCCTGAAGGTGTTTTCTGAGCAGTTGGTGACATAATCGCCCAAAATAAACTGTGATTATAGTGTCCACCTGCGTTATTTCTAATCGCCGGTCCTCTTCTCTCTGCATTCAGCATCAATTGCTCTAAAGTCCAATCCGTCAACTTAGCATCTGTAACCGCCTTATTTAAGTTGTTTAAGTAAGCCTGATGGTGCTTCGAATAATGGATTTCCATGGTTTCTGCGTCAATAAAAGGCTCCAACGCATCATAACTATAATTTAACTTAGGCAAAGAAAAAGGTTGTGCCGTAAGCCATGTTCCTGTAAACAAGATACAAGAAACTGTCAAAAGGATAATGTTTCGCATTGTATTCAATTTTTTATTTATTAACATATTTTTCAATCAATTGGTTTGCAAATGGAGATAATATCCATTAAAAAGGATAGTTAACGGCTACTTGAACATTGCCCAAGCCTTGCTGCCTAATTTCCTTAAAGGTGTACCAATTTCTTCCTGTAAATTCGTCCTTATATGGATTTCTCAATTTATATCCAAAATCAAAACGAATGATAAAGAAGTTAAAGTTAAAGCGGATACCATATCCGGTGCCTATCGCCATTTGCTTGATAAAATCGGAAGATATGGCCGCTCCTGGACGTTCATCATCTTTATTCAGCAGCCAAACGTTTCCAGCATCAAAAAACAAGGCACCATCCACAAAATAAAACATCTTAAACCTATATTCTAGGTTCATTTCTAATTTTAGATCGCCCTGATTGGTGTAGATAGTCGGTGGCACTTCCAGCTTACCCAAGGGATCTCGATATCCTCCCGGACCAGGCTCTTTGATATTCCATGCACGGAGGCTATTTGGCCCACCTACTCCAAATTGTCGAACAAATGGCGCAGCCCTATTTTCTCCAAAAGCTACAATGGCTCCTAGATTGATACGCGCAGCCAAACTTTCTGTTTTCGTAAACTCTTTATTGTATCGAGCATCCAACTCATATCTTGCATATTTTGCAAATCTCTTATCCCCGAGATTCCATATAGACGACTTATTAAATGCGCTATTATAGGCGAGATTGGCTAAATGCACTTCCCAACCGGACAATTCAAGATTATTAATTACCAAGAAAGAATTGCCACTACCTATTTTTTTGCTATTATAAATATAAGTCAAATCCCTAAAGAGAAAACCTGTCCCTAAGTTATCTTGAAAAGACAACAAAACCAAAGGATTTTTTGCAAATCGTGCAGTATCTTTAATCGTATATAAATCAAGATTAAAGCCTAAAGGCCGAAAGATGTACCGATTGTTTTTAGGCGAAGTATAGTCAAACCCATAATTCATATTAAAGGAGCTCAAAGAATACAATTCGATGATATTGTTCGAACTAAACCCAAGGGCGATATTGGTACTACAACCTTCTTTAAAATCATTATAGAATTTTGTTTTTATGATGCCAACTTTGTTAATCAACTTTCCAAAGCCTAAAAAGTCTTGAAATGATGGAATCGTGAGATTATTTTGCAGGGTTAAGTTATTAGCTCGCTGGATGACACCCTTATTACTTTCATAACCAAGCTCAGTTCCGATTTCAGCTCTAAGTGTATATTTCTCAGAACCACCAAAAAAATTGCGGTTAACAAATTGAGAGGACAAGGATAATCCAAATAAACGTGCCGCACCCAAAGTACTAAAATATCCCTGCATACCACCATCCCAAATCCATTTTTTCGCAAAAGGAGCCAACAGAATATCGTAGTGCATCAAGGTGTCCACTTCCTTATCGGGAATGGCATTGATGGTAACAAAGCGATAAGTACCCAAGCCATTGAGCTTGCGGAATGTCTTTTGTCTATCATCTCTACTAAGCAGCTTTCCTGAACGCAGAAAGATGGCATTGTCCAAGATTTCCTTTCTGACTAGAAAGTCTTTAGAGCGTTTATAATAAAAGATATCATTGAGCGTATCCGAAGTAAGGTGTTCAGCTTGCTGGTCGTTGGCATAATCGGTATAAACATTGATATTTCCCGCTCTATACTTATGGTGCAATGTGTCCGGCAAAGGTTCTCGGATTTCTATAAAAATATCTACTTCTTTATTAGCAAAGGAACTATCTCCTGATATCTCAAAGTAATTATTTGAAAAATTGATATACCCATTATTTTGCAATTCAATGACCAATCGGCTCTTTTCTACTTCGAACGTATTGTAATCGATATCATCACCAGGTTTGATGAGGGCATCTTGTTGGCGTTCATTGATAAACGATAATATTTTTTCATCTCCCGATTCATAAGTGATGTTCTTGATTTTATAGCGAGGCCCGGTTGAGACGATAAAAGTAAGTACCGCTTTATTCCATACATCTTGTGTATGCGATGAAGTCCAACCATATTGCTTTTCTTCAACAAAAAAATCTACAACGGCTTCATAATATCCCTTTTTGTATTTTAGAAAATTCTCCATGTTTTTAGCAATCTCGACAGCTTCATTTTCGTCGTACAAGGATGGTGGCTCGCCAATGCTTCTCATGGCCTTATTGTACCATTTTTGTTGCTCCGGCTTAGCATTAGTAACATAGAAATATTCCTTTGGAATGACAAAAAGGAGCTTATGGTTGGGTTGTAAGGTTATCAAGGCTGACAACTCCTCCTTCAGCTTAGCTTCGTTTTTTATTTTTGTTTTACTTTTAAATACTATCTTTGTATTTTGGAGCAGAGTTTGATCTGAAGCAAGATAATGTGGCGAATTGCAGGAGTTCAACAAGAAGATAAGACATACCAAACTTGTAAGCCAATGTATCTTAATTCCAAATCTATCTGTCCGTAACATCTAATAAAGATTAAAGTGATATCTAAAGCAAAGATAAAAGAGATCAAATCACTTCATTTGCCAAAATTCAGGCAAATTTATAATAAATTCGTGGTTGAAGGTGGGAAAGCATGTGCTGAATTCATAAAAAAAGATAATTTTATCATTGAGGCCATTTACGTTACGGAAGTCGGACGTGAGAAATATCAACATTTACAAGGTATCGAACGCCATAATCCTCTAATTATTGCATCTAATGAGATGAATCAAATCTCAGCGATGAAAACACCAACGGATATTTTTTTAGTTGTCCAAAAAAAGGAAGATTCGATCAATTTCTTAACCGACACTAACCTTTCCGCTATATATTTAGATGATGTCCAAGATCCCGGAAATGTCGGAACTATCATTCGCATTGCAGATTGGTTTGGCATACATGCCGTCATCCGATCTCCGGAATCTGCCGATTTCTTTAATCCCAAGGTTGTCCAGGCTACTATGGGAAGTTTAACCAATGTTCGTCTTGCTACATCGTCATTTGCACAATTAATGGATTATCAGCGACCCATAGTAGGTACCTATATGGAAGGTGCGTCCATTTATGAAACAATTATACCTACACATGCGATCCTAGTTATGGGCAATGAAGGAAAAGGCATCCACCAAGACCACGAACAATATATAACTAACAAAATTTACATACCCGGAGCTTCCAACCGAGTAGCCGATTCACTCAATGTGGCCATAGCAACAGGGATAGTGTGTGCGTGGTGGCAACATTAGAAGATAATTTAGAGAAGATTATTGATTAAATTTTGGGTACAAAGGAAAAAACTATAATCTAGTGCTCTGTCCACAAAAAAAGCTTAATAAAATGTTGTTCTTTTTCCCAATCTCATCGTTAAAAATACTCGTCATAGTTACTACTATGCCTGCGGTTTTTGCCTTGAGCTTTAAAAAAATTACTTCCATTATATTTTAAGTCTTTTTATAGACAGAGCACTAGTGCTCTGTCCACAAAAAAAGCTTAATAAAATGTCGTTCTTTTTTCAAATCTCATCGTTAAAAATACTCGTCATAG
>JAIXKS010000063.1 GCA_026928325.1 Chitinophagales bacterium
TTATCCCTTATTTCTTTCCTACCAAAAGTTGCATTTATTAGTTGAACTCAAGAATATTAAAATAATCCTAAGATATGAAAACCATCAATTGCCTAATAGTTGACGACGAACCCATTGCTAGGAAAGGCATAGTCGAACATGTTTTACAAATAGAATTATTAAATATAATTGCCGATTGTAAAAACGCAATAGAAGCCGTCAACGTGCTTCAAAGTCATGAAATCGATTTGATGTTTTTAGACATTCAAATGCCTAAGGTAACAGGTATTGAGTTTATGAAAAACCTCCGCAATCCTCCATTGACGATCATTACTACCGCTTATCCCGAATATGCTATTGATGGATACGAATTGGATGTCGTAGATTATCTCTTGAAACCAGTTAGTTTTTCTAGATTTTCCAAAGCCGTTGATAAGGCCAAAGAGATTATCGAAAATCGAAGTCACAACAAAATCGATATCCATGACTTTTTCTTTGTAAAATCAAATCAAAAGATTGAAAAAGTAATTGTCAATGAAATCTCCTATGTCGAGAGTCTTTCCAATTACGTTATCATTCATACAACCGATAAAAAGATTGTCTCTTATCTCACATTTAAAAGCGTCGAAAAGCAATTACCATCCAATAAATTTTTGCGAATACATCGAGGATTTCTTGTCGCAATGGAGGCTATCAAATCGATTGATGGCAACGCATTAATCCTACAAAACGGAGCGGTGCTACCAATCGGCAAAAGCTATAAAGATGAGGTCATGGAAGTTATCGAAAGATTCTTGTTTAAGAGGTGATGATATGTCGATATTCTAATTATAGATACCAATATGTTTAGGACATTTTAGGGAAATAATACCTATTGTTAACAAATATGTCCTATTTTCGTCCTGAATAAGGTTTGACTTCTAAAAAGAAGCTCAATTTGATAACAAAAAATATAATAATTCATGAGAAAATATCAAGTTCTATTCCTTTTAATGGCCTTTGTATGGCCTCTTTTGCTGTCGGCTCAGGCCAATGATGCCTGGCGCAATAAAAACTGGAATCCCAAAAAAGGAAAATATTTTTTTAATCAAGTCTTGACTTGGAAGTATCAGGACGAAATGGCAGAAGACAGTTTGCTCCAGGAGGGCATAGAAATTCGGATTTACGTCGATGAGAAATCCGGAACCTTTCTATTTACACCTGAAGCCTATGTCTTTTCCGGGCCGATGGTCGATTTTGTGATTGCCGATCAAAAGGGTAATTATATCGCAGCTTACACTGTAGAACACGGGAAAAAGATATATGAAGTATTTACAGTCGAAGGTCTTCAAACCTTGCTGAATAGTCCGGATTCTATACCTGAAAATTTCACTCAATTTTTTGTCCCGACCCACCAAAAGACCGTTTTTGGAAAGAATAACTATGGTTGGCCTATCATCACCGGAGAGGAATACCATATCGTTTTTCCTGACATGGATGAAATGCCGACGGTCGTCAATATAGCACCGATGCCATACAGTTTTCTGCCGCTATATATGTATAAAAACCTAGCCATTGAAGCACAGTTACCCTTTCATTTTGACTATGCCGAGATGATCCCGAGTCATTATATTTTACTAAGTGAATATACCGAGTACTACGGAGCAAAAACCCAATTGTGGTTTGATTCTCTGTCAGATACTGAATACTATATTGACCTAAGCGCTTATAAAAAGATGAATTAATTAAAATCACTGTATTTCTATATTATTTGGCAATAGATTAATATCACCAACATTATAAAAATCATTTTTTCAAAAAATATCCTATTTAGTGCTCTGTCTATAAAATAATGGAAATTGTTTTTTTAAAGATCAAGGCAAAAAACACAGGCATAGTGGTAACTATGACGAGTATTTTTAACGATGAGATTTGAAAAAAGAACGACATTTTATTAAGATTTTTTTGTGGACAGAGCACTATAGCTCTGTCTATAAAAAGGCTTAAATTATAATGGAAGTTATTTTTTTTAAAGATCAAGACAAAAAACGCAGGCATAGTGGTAACGATGTCGAGTATTTTTAACGATGAGATTTGAAAAAAGAACGACATTTTATTAAGATTTTTTTGTGGACAGAGCACTAGTTCATTTGAAAACACTACCTTTGTGACGATTATGGTGTAAGTAACCTTTAGATTACATACTTAAAAGGGAATCCGGTGCAAGTCCGGAACTATCCCCGTAGCTGTAAGTTTCAAACCGATATTCGGTATTTGTAAGCAATTCGCCACTGTCCATTGATGGGAAGGCGCTTCCAAAGAAACAAGTCAGAAGACCTGCCATATCACTGTTTATATAATAACTTTCGGGCGAAAGGTTGTTTATGTATATTTTCTAATGACACGAGCTTTTTTAGCAAGCTGTTTTTTATAATTTACACATAAGGATTTTTGGCCTGAACAAACGCATAAAACGGATGAAAGGTCATGGCATTTTAACCTTATTTTTCATACTCTGTGTTGGATTTTCCGCTCAGGCTCAATATTGGCTTGACACCGTAGAAATCAAAGGCGACAGACCATTTTATAATAGTACGCTCAAGGCTGATGCCAGTTATTCAGACAGCTTGTATCGCAATGTCACTCAATTTTTGCAACACATTCAAGGTGGTCAAGTACAAATATCAACTCCGGGCGGACTCACAACCCTTCTACATCGCGGCATGGGCAGCCGCCATTTACCAATATTATGGCAAGGTTTTAATCTACAAAACACCATCAATGGTTCCTTCGATTTGGCGCTTATTCCTGGATTTTTATTTAGTGAAATCAATTTTTACAATCACGGAAATCCAACTTTAACCGGCAACAATGGCTTGGCTGGTGCACTTTCGATTCATAATGCAAGTACGAACCAAGAATCATCCAAAGCATTTATACGACTTTCATCTCTTCAAAATTACGAGGCGGGTCTGGTTTTGGCTGGAAAATCCGATAAACTCAAGTACAAATTAGGCGTGCAATCCGCATACCAACTCAATCGCTATAGCTACGAATTTAACCTTCAAAAACACGATAGGCAAAGCACCGATTTTTTACAAAATAACGTCCTCTTTAATACCAGTTATCTCATCAACAACCGACAATCCATTCATGCTGATATCTGGTGGCAACTTGCGGATAGAATCATTCCTACGAGTGTAACATCGTCCAATACGCTTCAGCAACAAAAAGACCAAAATTTCAGATCATCGCTGGTATATAAATATTATACTACGCAGTCCATTTGGCATATTTCCTCCATGTACGGACACGAAATACTCAACTTTTTTGCGCCAGCTGTAGATTCTAGAGCCAAAACAGGCATTTACACTATCCAAGCAGGATGGACCGAATTACATCACCTCAAGATGAACGTCCAATTACAACACCGAACAGATATTGCTAATCCCAATTTTTTCACAAAATCACATCAAAGAAACACTACCTCGGCGAGTGTATTCAAGCATTTGGATTGGACGGATTCCTTCAACACAGAAGTTAGCCTGAGACAAGATTTTGTGGATGAACAATTTAAGCCTTTTTCATGGACATTGACCAATCAGTTTAATTCGCTCACTTGGATTATCTCTAGCAATTATAATTTACCTGGATTTAATGACTTGTATTGGCCTTCTGGTGGCAATCCTGACCTCAAAACAGAACAAACATATAAGACTGAATTAAAATACAGTTTTGCTATACATGACCTCAATATTCAATCATCCATCTATGCCAATCATGTCAATGATTGGATCCAATGGCTACCTCAAGCTAATGGACTATGGTCGCCGATCAACCAGAAAAAAGTATTGGCACGTGGATTAGAATTGACCTTGGGTAAAGCTGTAAACTTAGCCAAAAGCCATGTACATCTTGAAGCCAAATACGCTTTGAATCGAACAACTGCGTTATCGCATTATAGCGACCCTACATTAGAAGGCAAGCAATTGATTTATATACCTATGCACCAAGGAAGTATGCAGGCGACATTCCATATAAAGCAGTCGAAATTTTCCCTACAATATCATTGGACCGGCAATCGGTATGACCAACCCGACGAAACTGGCATACTCAAGCCCGTACATCTGATGCATTTCAATTATTCTTTACAACTTAAGCAACATAGATTCCATATAGATATTCAAAACTTACTCAATCAAAATTATACTTGGGTAAGATTCTATCCAATGCCTAGAATTCACGCAGCGATAACTTATTTATATCAATTATAATTTTTTTTCACAATCAAAATATCATCCAATGTTAAAACGATTTTTATTTTATTCTATTTTAATTTTTACAGCATTTGCATGTAGCAAAGACGATGACAACTCGACGACTAATTACAGCAAAGGTACTTTTATTGTCAATGAAGGTTTATTCGGTTCCGGAACAGGTACAATCACTTACTTGAGCGATGCAGGAAATGTCGAAGACCTCTATGCGCAACAAAACGAAGGTCGCGTCTTAGGTAATATTGCACAGTCCATGATAAAATTTGACAACAAATATTTTATCGCGGTAAATAACGCTTCAAAAATTGTCATCGTCAATGCCAATGATTTTAAACATATCGGAGAAATCAAAATTGATCTTCCGAGATATTTTGCTGTTTCAGGCAACAAACTCTATGTTACTTCTTGGACTTCGGACTTCTCTTCTGGATTTATCAACCTGATTAATACCAAAGATTTTTCTATCCAAAAATCAACGCCGATCCAAGGCCTTGTTGAGAATATGGCAGTTGTTGATCAAAATATCTACGCTACCGTAAGTGCCAGTGCTTGGGATCAGTACAATCACCACGTCATCCGTTACGATATTCAAAATGATAACGTAGCCGAAGCCATCGAAGTCGGAGACAATTCCAATAGCATCGTAGCTGATAAAAACGGCGATCTTTGGGTCTTATGTAGTGGCTTTTTTGATTGGAACGACCCTGCTAACAGCACTCAAGGTTCATTGCACAAAATCTCTGGCAACAAATCCGTATTTAACATTAGTCTAAGCAACGGTGTGAGCAAATTAGCCATCAACAACAAAAAAGATGCACTTTATTACCTATTTTCTGACCAAGTATTAAGCTATGACATCAATACGACATCTACTACTGCCAAGGAAGTATTCACAGGATTATATTACAGTTTAGCGGTTAATCCAACCAATGATCATCTTTATTTGCTGAATGCTAAAGATTACACTCAAAATGGAGAATTATCCATTTTAAATACTGAGTATAAAGTAACAGCAACGCATAAAACCGGAATCATTCCGACTTTTGTCTATTTCAGCAATTAATATCTGTTACAACAACTATCTAAAAAAAGTGTTATAGAAAGAGGTAACGATGCATTTCGTTATCTCTTTTTATTTTATTAAAATGAATGTAAATCGTGGAAATAGACAAAGTCATAAAACAAGGAAAGTTTAAAGACAACTATCAGAAAGCCATAGTCAATTTACTGTACACATCTAATTATTTTAGAGATATTCACCAACCTATATTCAAAAAATACGAGATCCAAGGCCAACATTATAACGTCCTTAGAATATTAAAAGGCAAGTATCCGGATCCTGTCACGCCCGGTTACATCAAAGAAGTCATGCTCGATAAGGGTACCGATCTGACAAGACTTATCGACAAATTGAAGAAAAAAGGTTGGGTCGAACGCCGCATTTGTCCACATAATAAACGCCAGATGGATATAACAATCACCGATTTAGGTGTCGAACAATTGACCGCTATGTCCAAAGAAATGGCAATAGAAGACAGCCAAAACATTAGAATGACACCGGAAGAATATGCAACTTTAAGCGATTTGTTGGATAAAATGCGAGGCTAACCATGATTATGAAATCCGGTACAAAGAGAGTAGCTGCCTTTTGTTTTTTAAAAAATCAAGGCCAATACCTCCTACTCAAAAGAACAAAATCACCTTATTATGGTGTGTATGCTCCGGTCGGCGGTAGTGTCGAACCTCATGAAACACCCGAGGCAGCAGCCATCAGAGAGACCTTTGAGGAATCCGGAATTGTGCTCAAGCATGTTGACTTTTGCGGCATACTCACAGAAACATCGCCCATTGACTATAATTGGGTGAGTTTTGTCTATACCGCAGAAATCGATCATGTGATTCCGCAACCTTGCGAGGAAGGCATACTCATGTGGATAGACAAAAACCTGGCTCCAAGTCTCCACGTGCCTCCGACAGACCCAGCCATTTACAAATATATGGAAACTGGCACTTTTTTTATTCTGAATGCAGTCTATGACCAAGACATGCGATTAATCGCCATGAAAGAAGAATTATCGGGAGTCAACATCGTATGATATCGCCAAAGCTGGCTCGAGCATAGCCTACAAAGGCCTTTGCCCTACTCGGGTTGTCTCCCTCTTGCAGCTTCCGGTATCGCCTCCGTTTTCTTTTTAGAACAATTGGTTAGGCTTTCAAATTCTTCCGGTGGCTTTGCAAATGCTGCTTGTACATCATAAATCCCTGTAGTATCTTTTTCCAATTTTTTTATAAATTGCTCAAATAACGGTCGAGCTGTAAAAAAACCTTGTCCGACATCTTCTCTCAAAAAACGGATCCATTTTTCATCGCCACCAGTCCAAACACCCACGACCAAGTCTGGTGTTAATCCGACATACCAACCATCACTTTGATCATCCGTAGTTCCAGTTTTACCGCCATTTTTTGATTTGATTTTCATCTTAAATTCATGCGACTCATTATTAACCAACATATCCATCATGATGGCGTTATACAAAGGATCGATGGCCGATACCGATTGATGAGATGCCTCATAAATGACTTCACCTGCTTTATTCTTGATCGACTTGACTAGGATTGGCTTTGTCCACCGGCCTTCATTGGCAAAAGTAGTGTATGCGCTTGTCAATTGTAATAACGAGATATCAATGGCTCCTAGGCCAATAGAAGGTAAATCCGGAACCGCTAATCGGCCATTTGGGAGTTTTTCATCCTTGCTGATGCCCATTTTATCCCAGAGTTCAATCAGTGGTTTTACTGAACCTAGCTCCTTGAGAAGTCGCACCGTGATGGTATTTTTAGAATACATCAATCCATGATAGAGATTGTACATCAATGCCGTATTAATCTTGGTTGCATTTTTCGGTGTCCAAGGCTCTTTATTCTTAAAATCTCCTTCTCCAGGTAAGATGGTATAGAGCGTATCTAAAAACGTATCACAAGGTTTGACGCCCTTTTCTGACATCGCTAAGGTATATACAAAGGGTTTGGCGGTAGAGCCTATAGATCGACGAATATGAACGTGATCCAGATTAAAAAACTTATAATCCAAACCACCGTTCCAGCATTTTACATAGCCATTATGCGGATCTATGGCGACCATTGCTGTTTGCAACAACATCAAATGGTACTTTATGGAGTCCATGGGTGTCATTTCTACTTCGCGGCTGCCTTTTGTATAATCGAAGATCTTCATTTTTACCGGCGTATCAAACTCGCTTTTATAAGCAACTTCCAAATCTCGAATAGCCTGTTTGACTTTGATATATCTGGGATGCTTCAAGACCATTTTTAGAGCCTTGGAAATGTTTTTTTGTTCGAGTGCTGATTTTTCTTCAAGCATCAATTGTGACAATTCGCCATCCGTGAGGGTTACGCCAATTTCACTAAGCTCGGGAAGCAAGATTTTTCGACGTAACGCTTCGTATCTTGGAGACTTTTTAGCCCTTTGCGTTATCACCGAATAACGAACCGCTTGTTCCTTGTCGTCTGCTTGATAGGTCCAAGGTTTCTCCTGCTTCCAATCTTTGTCAAACCATCCTTGTATCCATGCCATATGTTCCATAGTAGCTGCTTCGGCATACCTTTGTAGGTCTAGGTCAATGGTGCTTTCTATCGTCAATCCATCCGCAAAAATATCATAATACGTTCCATCGGATTTCTTCAAATTGTTTTCTCGAATCAATTGATACAAATAGCTTTCAAGCGACGCCTTAAAATAAGGTACAATCGTATCCGTGACCGTAAATCTTTTAAATTTTGAGAAGTCTGTCGCTATACTTTTAGCTTGAATAGCCTCATTGGAGTTTAATCGATCCAAAACTTCGTTGCGTCTTTTTTCGACTAATTTGGGATTGCGCACCGGATTATACAAACTCGGATTTTTGAGCATTCCGGCCAAAACTGCAGCCTCTTCTAGAGACAATTCTGATTGATGTTTGCCAAAATAAGTCATCGCAGCGGCTTCTATCCCATAAGCTCGATTGATAAATTCAAACTTATTGAGATACATGGCTAAAATCTCGTCTTTGGTATATAGTTTTTCTAATTTCCAAGCAATAATCCATTCCTTAATCTTGGATTTTACAAGATAAAACGACCGCATCATGCGATTTTTAGAGCGAACATCGGGTCGTGGATAAAGTTGCTTCGCCAATTGCTGGGTAATCGTCGAACCACCTCCGGAATCCTTATCTCTTAAAAACACCGTTTTTATTAAAACTCGACCCATCGCTCTATAATCGACTCCGCTATGGTCATAAAACCGAATATCTTCCGTAGCAATGACACAAGATTTGATATAAGGATTAATCTCATTCGGCTCGATTGGATCTCGATATTCATTGATAAATTGTCCGATAGGACGACCCTTGGTATCGACAAGGCTAGACGCTTCCTTGATGACAGGATGTTGTAAAGCACTGCGTGTAGGTATCTCAAAAGCCCACACATCAACCCAAAGCATCACCAATCCTAATAGGAGAATTGCAAGCATTGCCAATGCGACTTTGCCGATATTAAGTCCAATATTTTTGATGCTCGATTTAGACATAAGGGCAAAGGTAGCAAAATTGATATATATAATATTTATCCAATATATAAAATATTCATTATGATATTTTATATTGTAATTCTATAAGACAATTCTTCCTTTATTCTTGTACTTATATCAATACTTAGCCGGCGTACCTGGGAGCGGTGTTGCTTGCTTTATAAACTGCCTTAAATGCTCTGTGCTCTCCTTAAGATCTTCTTTTCTGAGATACATCATGTGACCGCTTCTGTACCCTTCCCAATGCATCCTATCCTTAAATTTGCCGGCAGGATCCATCTGCCAAAGGTTGTATTTGGCATTGAAATAATCACAAGCACCATCATAATATCCAGACTGTACCAAAACGTGTAAATACGGATTAATGGCCATAGCTCTACGCAAATTTTCTCCCGTTTGGTTATTCTCATGATCCCAAGGATACACAGGTCCAAACATATTATACTGGAAATCCGAAGTATAATTCAATTCCTTCTTGATATACATATTGATCGGCGGCGTGAAAGCGTGTAACCATGCAGTCAATTCTGCATTGAAATCCGGGCTCATGCCTGCATCCCTCTTGTCTATGCCTCGATACCGCGAATCTAGCCTTCCTATCGTATATCCTTCCGCTCTCAACAACTCCTTCCAAAACAATTGGGTAGAAATCGTGAGGTTATTTTGCAATACAATCTCCTTAGACAATCCGGTATATCGAGCGATTTGAGCTGCAATTTTTTCTCGTTCCACATCGCTAAGGCTGTGACCCTTGTTGATCGCCGGTATTAGCGCGTCCATCGTAAAGGTTTCTACCTCAGGCAACACGGCATTCAAATCTTTTTGTTGTAAATCCTTTGGCAACTTCTGGTGATACCAAGCGGTCGCCGCATAATACGGTAACAACAGTGCCGCTCCGGTGGCTGGACCTCTTTCGATGCCTAAACTCGTAGGTGACACCAAAATAACGCCATTGATATACATCCAATGCGCTTGCTGCAATTCTAAAACCAAACCGGAAACCCGTGTTGTTCCATAGCTTTCTCCAATCAAAAATTTGGGTGAAGCCCATCGATCATAGCGATTTACAAAGCCCGTTACCCAATCTGCAAGATACTTTATATCGGCATTTACACCAAAAAAACGATCTTTAGGCGTATCTCCTACGATTCTTGAAAATCCCGTATTGACTGGGTCAACATAAAGGATATCCGTAGCATCTAACACCGAATAAGGATTGGCTTTATAGCCATACGGCTGGATCGGATAGCCCTCATCGTCGATATTGAGCAATACAGGTCCCGTATATCCGATATGCATCCATACCGAGGCTGTACCCGGCCCACCATTAAAAGAAATGGTCAGCGGCCTCGTACTCTTATCTTTAATATCTGTCCGTTCATAATAGACAAAAAATACACCCGCCATGGTTTTGCCCTTCTCGTCCCAAACCGGCATAGTACCAGTCACAGCCCGATAGGAAACTTGTTTGTTATTGATCGTCGCCGTATGATTGGTAATGACTACTTGATCCGGATTAAACACCAAATCACTGGATTGTTTACTTTCAGAATCTGAAGATTTTTTGGCTTCACTCGAACTTTTACCTGCGGTTTGTGCCTGTAATCCAAGTGCAAAAATCAACATTACGAAACTTCCTATCCATCCTCTTTTCATATATTTTGAATTGCTATTTTATTAATTATTAAATGCCTAATTTGAGATTTGTCAGACGCAGTCCCAAATATTCCTTCAAAAATAAAAACAAAACACCACTTTCCCGATATAAATGCGATAAAATCTTTAAAATCAAGGTAAATCCCATTCAATACCGTGGTGCATGCAAGAAAAAATCGCGCTTTAAGCCAACAAACTTTATAGGGTCTTGTTAATAAATGATATTATATCACCAAAAAATTGTTTTACATGATTCGTAATGTTTTACCCTTAATACTTGTTTTATTCTCAGTTGCTATACAAGCACAAAAATTCACAACACCAAATACGGGTGTTAAATGGACGCTAAGTGATTTGAATGCTGCTAATGCTCCAGTGTATCCCAAAGGATCGGGATTTATCATAGGGGATGATATCGAAGTGTCAGCATTGGATACTATCTTGTTAAATCCCAATGATTTTGTTGAATTAGACAGTGCGGTTTCTATTACTGTTTTTGGTTCGTTTTTTAGTTTAGGTGCTGAAAATAACGAAGTTACGATTACATCGGTTGATAGTCTGAAACCCTACAATGGATTTAGATTTGAAGAAGGAGCTAATGCGGTTTTTAGTAATAGTATCGTAAAAAATGGTGGTGGACTAAGAGTGATTGCTGAAAATCTCTTTGTTTTTAATTGTCAGTTTTTAAACAATGTCAGAGGCCTTGGGTCATCAGCAGTATTGGACTTGTCTTATGGATCGCCAATCATTCAAAACAATAAATTTATAAACAATCAACGACCTGCCATATCCTCTCCAGCCAATCGTGCCGTAGCTGCAAAAATCATTAACAACTACTTCTACGGCAATAATCAGCAAAATGACAATCGACCGCAGATCAATATGGGTACAACTGGTAGCGACACGCTTATCATCTCAGGTAATACGATCGTTGGCGACAGAAAATTGGTAAGAGTCGGTGGTATCGCTGTTTCTAATCTGACTGGTAATGCCAACGGCATCAATACGATCATAGAAAACAATACTATCATTGACAACCGTTACGGAATGACCGTTGCAGGTAGCAATGCGTATGCACTAATTAAAAACAACATCATCGAAGATAATGACACCGAAGGTCAGCCTAATCTTGGTGGAAGCGGTATCTCCCTAAACTCGGGTGCTCCTACACAGGATATCACGATCATTGGCAATGAAATCCGAAGAAACCTTTGGGGTATCACAATCATCGGTCAAGCGAGCGCCAATCTTGGAGATGACGATACACCCGGTAATAATATTTTTGCAGACAATGGCAATGAAGGCGTTGTCTATGCGCTTTACAACAATACGCCACTTACGATTTCAGCCAAGAGCAATTGTTGGATTGAAGGACAAGAAAGTACCCTTGAACAAGCTGGTGCAGTCATCTTTGATGTAGCGGATGATGATACCTTAGGCGAAGTCCTTTACGACCCTATCCTGTGTGGTGTTACCGTTAGCACAGAAGATTTGGAGCACAACCTTATCATTTTCCCAAATCCTGCACATGACAGAATTTTCATTTCCGGTCAACATGATTTCAATCTATTGCAAGTATTTTCAATCGAAGGCAGACAATTACTTCAAGTAGATATCGATGAAAACACGGTTGCTGTACCATTTGATTTAAAACCGGGTATGTATATCTTACAACTTGCAAACCAGAGCCAGAAAGTAAACCATAAGTTGATTGTAGAATAAAGATCCAATCGGCTATATCACATACCTCTTGGGATGTAAAAACAAAAAGAATGGCTTCATGCTTCGGTATGGAGCCATTCTTTTTATATGTGTGCAATTGAAGAACAGAGCTAACCATACTAACAGATGAACTACCCACTCCACCATGTCTCTTTGTCGCTATCCCATAAAAGTAGCCATCCCATGATAAACCTATGCGCAGACTTCCGTGGATTCAAACGTTTTTATTAGGAATTATGGGATAAGCAGAATAAAAAAATCTATCTTTGCACATAGATTCCAAAAGGTCATTTATAACATTAAAGGCGTGTTGGAAGATGAGTACAACGTTTATAAAAAGACTTAAATCATAATGGAAGTTATTTTTTTAAAAATCAAGGCAAAAAACGCAGGCATAGTGGTAACTATGACGAGTATTTTTAACGATGAGATTTGAAAAAAGAACGACATTTCTTTAAGATTTTTTTGTGGACAGAGCACTACCATCATTTCACTACGATCAAAGCCGCATCATCGCCCTTTTCCTTCAACAAACCGAAAGATGTGAGCTGCAACCCATATTCTTGCATCAAGCTTTCAAAATCGGCTGTTGATTCCGCTTCCACTGCGACCAATAAGCCGCCACTCGTCTGCGGATCCGCCAAAACATAGCGTTGCTCTACCGTAATATCGCCGATTTTATGGCCATAACTATCCCAGTTGCGGTTGGTACCTCCAGGGATACAATCCTTGCGAATATAAGACAATAAGGCCGGCATGACTGGAACTCGATCGTAATAGATTTCGGCCGTTACGCCACTACCTTCACACATCTCGCTCAAGTGGCCCAGCAAGCCAAAGCCAGTCACGTCTGTCATGGCCTTTACGTAATCTTTACTACTTAGCTGTTCTCCGATTTTATTGAGTGTAGTCATACTTTTGAGGATCATGGCTGCGTCTGTGGCTTCTAGCAATCCTTTTTTCTGGGCAGTGGACATAGCACCTATCCCTAGCGGTTTGGTCAAATACAAATGGCAACCCGGCGTTGCTTTAGAATTTTGTTTGAGCTGGTTCAAGGCGACGATACCATTGACCGCAAGGCCAAAGATAGGTTCGGGACTATCGATACTATGTCCGCCTGAGATCGTAATCCCGGCATCCGCGCACACACTTCTGGCACCTTCCAAAACCCTTTGCGCCGTCTCCGCAGGAATCTTATTGATAGGCCAACCAAGAATGGCGATGGCCAAAACTGGTTTACCGCCCATAGCATAGACATCACTGATCGCATTTGCAGCCGCAATCCGCCCAAAATCAAAAGGGTCATCCACAATCGGCATAAAAAAATCCGTCGTAGATATCAAAGCAGATCCATTCCCTAGATCCCAAACTGCGGCATCGTCTCGTTCGGAATTACCCACTAAAAGTCGGGCATCCGGCGTATAAGTAACCTGACTGTGCAATATCGTATCAAGTACAGCCGGGCTTATCTTACATCCACAACCCGCTCCATGAGAGTACTGGGTCAATTTTATCGTTTCATGACTCATAAAAAAAAGGTCTATTATTTTATATTTAAATGTTCTACAAAGGCCAAAACCTGCGCTGCGCTATCCTTTGCATCCTTATAATCCAACTGCATGGAAAAAATCTTATCTTGATCTCGTCGGGTTAGGCAACCTTGATATGCCTTGTCGTAGTAATCCAGAACGATCCCTACAAAAGTTTTCATCTCGCCGGCTTCGATGGCATCTATGGCCAACTTCATGCGTTCGAGACCGAGTCTTTTTTTGATTTGAATGGTTTTTTCTACCAAAAAACCTTTGTCCAAGACCCCATATTCCTCCGCCAAATAATCCACTCTTTGCGTGCGACCCACTTGCAATTCGATCAAATCCTTAGTTTGCATTTGTCGCCAGAAAGAATTAGGTACTGCATTTTTTCCGATGGTTCTACTTTCGTCCTCGACCCATATTTTGCGATTCAAATCCAAGTTATGAAGGGCAACCGCAAGTTGATTTTCAAAGTGTTCTTGAGAATGTTGCGTCCATTTACCCATGCTCCCGAAGGCCGATCCCTGATGGTGTGCCAACCCTTCAAGGTCTAAAACCTGTACGCCACTTAATGCCAATTCCTTCAAAATATCGGTCTTATGCGATCCGGTCATGCCACCTAACACCCAGAGGTCGTAATCCAGCTCAAACTGAGCCAGCACCCATTGGCGCCAAGCCTTATAACCACCTTCCAATACGGTCACGTCAAAGCCATAAAAATCCAGTGCCCAAGCCATAGCACTACTCCGCATGCCGCCGCGCCAACAATGCACAAAAACCCGCTTTTCGGGTGCTATTTTCAATGCTTGTTCGATAAAACCACGCCATTTAGTCCCAACAAAGTCAAAGCCTAACAATACCGCCTTATCTCTACCCTTTTGCTTATAGGTCGTCCCTACGGCTGCTCGCTCCTCATCCGAAAACAAAGGCAGGCTGTGTGCTCCCGGGATATGGCCATAAGCATACTCGGCAGGTGCACGCACATCCAATAATGGCACCTCATCAATCTGAGGTAAAAATTGTTCTATAGCAATACGTCGAATCATCAGAACTGCAAAAGTAGAAACTTTTTAACAAAAAGCACGAAAGAAATGCCTATCACTTTTCTAAAGGTTCCATAACTACGCCTAGTGCGACGTCCATAAAAGACTTAAATATCCATAGAAGTTATTTTTTTAAAGATCAAGGCAAAAAACGCAGGCATAGTGGTAACTATGACGCGTATTTTTAACGATGAGATTTGAAAAAAGAACAACATATCTTTAAGGTCCTTTTGTTGAAAGAGTACTAGCAAACCTAAACAAGTCCTGATTGAAATGTTAATTCTGTTTTAAAAAATAGAAATCAATAACCTTTTTCGGCATAATAATGGTTATCTATACATTGTCATCAAGAGAAAGTAATTTTCAATGTTACGGTATTTATTTTTAACAAGCCTTTTAATCGTCAGTTCGACTTGGAAACTGCAAGCGCAGAATAAGATTAAATGGATCACTTGGGAAGAAGCAATAGAAAAGTCTAAGAAGGTCAATAAAAAGATATTCGTTGATGTCTATACGGATTGGTGTGGGTGGTGTAAAAAACTCGATCATTCGACTTTTGCGCAAAATCACATCGCAAAATACATCAATGAAAACTATTATCCGGTAAGATTTAATGCAGAAACCAAAGAAGCCATCACTCTAAAAGGTGTAGAATATAAATTTGTCAATAGCGGAAGAAGAGGTTATCACGAACTCGCTGCCTACCTGATGCAAGGTCGGATGAGCTACCCTACTGCTGTGTTTTTAGATGAAGAATTTAATGTAATTCAAGCCATTCCAGGCTTTCAAAGCCCAGATAATTTCGAAATGATTATTACTTATTTTGGCACCAACAGCCACAAATCAACTCCTTGGAGCAAATTCATCAATCAATACACGCACCAAGCTTATTTTAGCGAAAAATAGGTGCATGGCCAATTTATATACGACAAGGTAAAAAAGTAAGGACGAAAGTCATCCTTCGACTAGTGCTCTGTCTATAAAAATACTTAAATAATCATGGAAGGTATTTTTTTAAAGATCAAGGCAAAAAACGCAGGCATAGTGGTAACTATGACGAGTATTTTTAACGATGAGATTTGAAAAAAGAACAACATTTTATTAAGATTTTTTTGTGGACAGAGCACTACATATATTCCAAGGCTTTAAGATCTACCTCGATGCTTTCTAAGAGCATTTTATCATCATAGAAGAACACCATCCAACCCATCGTCGAAATGGCTAAGGCAATCAAAAAATTGCTCCACGCACCATTCAGGCTATTATAATTCATGATAATATCCACGCTAAAAACCACAATCAGTGGAAAAAACACGAGATACGTAAGCTTTACAGCCGAATATCGCATTTCCTTCAGGTGAAACCCTTCCCAAAGATATTTATCAAAATCCGTCTTATAACTTGGAAGCTTCAAAGTAACCGTGGTTAGGCGCTTCTTGACAAAAACAAAAAATCCTAGGATGAGCAATAAGAATAAAATCGTGAGCAACTTATTGAAAACGATATAATGAATCAACATGACAACCGCCGCAAAGATGACAATGGCATTCAGCATAATCATATACTCTTTTTTGTCCGTATCTTCCTTCATTTTCTTCATCAACTCCACACGTTTTGAATCCGCTAGAGACAATTCAGTAAAAGTATCATCGGGATTGCTTTCAAACTGAGCAACGATCTCCTGAAGTCGCTGAGTTTTTTCTTCTCTAATATATGGGTTCACATCTTCCGACATCATGAATAATTTTAAACTTTATGCAAAAATACAATACATTATCGAAATATGAAATATATTTTCAGTTGATTTCATAGAAATTTATAAATTATCAATTTTCTGCGGCGGCAATACAAAGTATAGAAACTTTCGCAGCTCCACCATCATAAATATACTGGCAACACGCCTCCAACGTGGCTCCCGTAGTGATCACATCATCCACGAGTAACACATGCTGATTAACGAGCCGCTCCGGTGTCGAAATCCAAAAACCTTCAGCCACATTTTCCACCCGCTGTGTTCTAGATTTGCCAGTTTGGGATTCCGTCTTTTTAATCTTAACCAAAATCTCGGGTTCGCACGATACATTTAATACTTGCCCAACGCTAGTACCAAAGATTTCACTTTGATTATAGCCGCGAATCCTTTGTTTCGTAGCATGGATAGGTACCGGAAGAATGACATCCGGCCGACTAAAGTACGGTGAATCTTGATACCGAGTAGCAGACATTTTACCCAAAATCTCACCGATTTCATACCGCCCCTTATACTTTAATTGATGTAGCATTTTCTGAACGATACCTTCTTTTCGAAAGGTCAAGAGCGCTGCACCATGATCAATATTGACTCTGCCGGCGAGGTGCATCGTGACCGCATTTTGTTTCACACCAAAGTGATCCGTAAAAGGAAGCATTCCCAAACAATCGGTGCAAAAATGAGCATCATACGACTTAGGTACCTCACTACAAGCCAAACACAAATCAGGAAACAAGACCTCAGAGATCTTATCCAACATAGACTTCATTGATGCGGCACTTTTCATCATAAAAGCGATTTTATTCAACCATCCATGATAGCCATAACAAACAATAGTTCAAAATCATTCCCAAAACTGAGATTGTTTTCACCCGCTCCTAGCAAAATCGCCATTTTATCTATTGAAATCCCCTTATATCCTATTGATTACAATAATATTAAATTACCTTTGCCGACTGATTGTCAAAATTCCAAACCATGAGATTATTTTCCCGAATCTATTTATTGTTGTTCATACTTTTTTCAATGTCATGCAGCACCCAAAAGGCAATGCATAACCATGAAGAAGAAGAGGATATGGAAAACTATACTTTTGAACCAATAGATGTTTACGGCGATTCCCTGGAGCTGGATACCCTTCCACGGGTCTATCAAAGTTCTGCTACCATGCGATACGACATTCTTCATACGAAATTAGACCTTCGTTTTGACTGGAAACGCAGCCATGTATTAGGATTGGCGACATTACAGATCAAGCCTTACTTTTATAATCTCGACAGCTTGACTTTAGATGCTGTGGGCTTTGACATTCACCATGTAAATCTAAGTTCAGGCAAGCCACTATCCTACCGATATGATGGCAATAACTTGACGATTCGGCTCGACAAAACCTATACGCGAAAAGATACCTTCCACATCACGATAGATTATACCGCAAAACCCGACGAAAACCCAATCTCAGGAAGCGATGCGATTACCTCAGATAAAGGCCTATTTTTCATCAATCCGCTCGGCAAAGATCCGGATTTGCCCACACAAATATGGACTCAAGGAGAAACCGAGTACAACAGCCGTTGGTTTCCGACCTTTGACAAGCCCAATGAGCGATTTTCCCAAGAAATCATCCTTACAGTTGAAGACAAATACAAAACCTTATCCAATGGCGTCTTAGTCCGTTCGACAAAAAATGAAGATGGAACCCGCACCGATCATTGGGAACAAAAAATCCCACATGCGACCTACTTGGCGATGATAGCCATCGGTGATTTTCATGTAGAAAATGACACTTGGAACAATCTACCACTTTCCTATATGGTCGATCACCAATACGGAAAATATGCGAAAGACATCTTCAAGCATACACCCGAGATGTTGACCTTTTTTAGCAATATATTGAACTATCCGTATCCTTGGGACAAGTATAGCCAAGTAGTCGTCCGCGAATATGTATCAGGAGCCATGGAAAATACAGGAGCGGTAGTTTTCGGAGATTTCGTACAAAAAACAGCTAAAGAATTAGCCGACGAGCCCAATGACGACATCATCGCCCATGAAATGTTCCACCATTGGTTTGGAGATTTAGTGACTTGTGAAGATTGGTCTAACCTTACGCTCAATGAAGGATTTGCCAACTATGCAGAATACCTGTGGACCGAATACAAATACGGTAGAGATCATGCCGATTTTTCTAGATTGACCTCAGCATATCAATACTTTGACGAAATATATTACAGCAAAACTCGCCCATTAATCGACTACTACTACAAAACTAAAGAAGCGATGTTCGACCGACATTCCTATAATAAAGGTGCGTTGGTACTACATATGCTCCGAAAGTATGTTGGAGATGACGCCTTCTTTACGAGTCTAAACCGGTATCTGACGCAACATGCAGGTACAGCAGTAGAAGTCGATGAGCTTCGAATGGCATTTGAAGATACGACCGGAGAAGACCTCCAATGGTTCTTCAACCAATGGTTTCTAGGTAAAGGCCATCCACATTTGCAAGTGAACTATGCCTACGATGCCGATGCCCATACGCTCAATATCGACATTGACCAAACAGAAACACCCGATCACTTTACAACACCATTTATCTTGCCAGTAGAAGTGGCCGTATTTTATAAAGACGGAAGTATAAGCCATCACCCGCTGACCATCACACAAGCAAAGGAGACATTGACCATTAAAAACCTTAAAGAAGCTCCCGCAAATTATATATTAGACGGACAAAGTGCGCTTTTGGCCATCATCCACGAAAATAAAACGGAGGATCAATATGAACATCAGTATTTACATGCGTCTAATTTTACAAATAAATTTGACGCGATCAGAGGCATGGAAGAGGCAGAAAAATTAGTGCCTTATTTACTTAAAGATTCTTTTTACTTTTTTAGATCTATCGGGATAGAATACATTCCTGAAAACCTCGTATCCAACTATATCGATCTACTTCAAGATATGGCCATATCCGATCCAAACTCAAAAGTTAGGAGAAGTGCATATATTAAATTGTTAAATATAGAGGATTACGACCCGATGCTTTTGAGCCATATCATCATCAACAGCGAGCAATCTTATCCCATCATAGAAATAGCTCTAAGTGTAGTCGGCGGATACGAACCCGAAGGTTTTGAAAAGTATTTTAACAAGTTTAAAAATGAAGATTCAGACTATTTAGTCAGTACGTTGGTTAGTTTGATTCCAGATGAAAGCGAGACATACTTAGATTATCTCGACAAAAAAGCGGCAAACATAAGCGTGAATTACCTCCATGATTTCTATGATGTATATTTTGAATTTTTAGAATCTAAAAGTAACGCAACCCTCAAAAGAGCCATCCAAGTAAATGCAGCCATCGCCAACCCTGAGAATGGCAGTAGCACAAGGAAGTTGTATGCGATGAATATGCTCATAAAAATCAGTGCAAAGCTCATGGAAAGATCCAATGATCTCCAAGCACAATTGTTGTTGAATGACACCTTAGAAAAGATAAAAGCGATAGCGCGTACAGAAACTGATCCAGAACTAATCGGGTTGCCGATGTACGAAGATTTCAAGTAACCTGAAATAAAGTCTTGATGCGTAGAAGCCCGATATAATAGGATGATTATCGGGAAAGTTGAGCCGTCTTATTCAAATCCTAAAAATAAGCCCATGCTTCGTCAGACGAAGTTACTTGCTGCGTTAATAGCATTGGCAATAAAAGCACGGAAGGATCAAGGGAAATTATCATTTTTTGATTGAATATATAAGTAGTGTTTTGTCAATAAAAAGACTTAAATCATAATGGAAGTTATTTTTTAAAAATCAAGGCAAAAAAACGCAGGCACAGTGGTAACTATGACGAGTATTTTTAACGATGAAATTTGGAAAAAGAACGACATTTCATGAAGATCTTTTTGTGGACAGAGCACAGTGCTCTGTCTATAAAAAGATTTAAATAATAATGGAAGTTGTTTTTTTAAAGATCAAGGCAAAAAACGCAGGCATAGTGGTAACTATGACGAGTATTTTTAACGATGAGATTTAGAAAAAGAACGACATTTCTTTAAGATTTTTTTGTGGACAGAGCACAGTGCTCTGTCTATAAAAAGATTTAAATAATAATGGAAGTTATTTTTTTAAAGATCAAGGCAAAAAACGCAGACATAGTGGTAACTATGACGAGTATTTTTAACGATGAGATTTGGAAAAAGAACGACATTTCATTAAGATCTTTTTGTGGACGGAGCACTAGTATAAAAAAAGAAAGGTTGCACATATTCATGTACAACCTTCTTTATTTCTTACAAAAAACTAATATACTACTTCAATTAGTTTACTGCATCAGTTAAAGACTTACCTGCTTTAAACTTAACAGAAGTTTTAGCAGCGATTTTAATGGTCTTACCTGTAGATGGGTTTCTTCCCTCTCTTTCTGGCTTATGAGCAGTAGAGAAAGTACCAAAACCAACAAATGCAGCTTTGTCGCCACTTTTTAGAGTAGCCTCAATACTACTAAATACAGCATCAACTGCGCTACCTGCTTGAGCCTTAGTAATTCCTGCAGATTCTGCAACAGCATTAATTAAATCTGTTTTATTCATTTTCGTTGTTTTAAAAATTAAATGAAATTAAATTAAGCCGCAAAAGTAGCGATTATCCATATAATAACAAATAGTAATTTATAAAAAATATTGTTAAAATAATCATTTTCCTTGAAAACCCTTATAAAATCATAGCAACATGAGGCTACTTGACCTACACACTATTCAAGTTATATATATTTTATGAGGTGGAAACTATTGTTATCTCTATTTTTGCACAACCTGCAAAGCCATTTGACTATCCGATAAGGTATAGGGAAAAACGACATCAATATTATAAGCACTCTTATTAGTTAGAAATCTATCTACTTCAGCAGAATGTAATGCTTTAAAAGCATCCTGATCTCCATCTTTAATTATGTTGTTACCTATTAATGTACCATATACAAGATCTCTAACATACTTATCTTTTGCTGTTTTTCTTAAAAATTGATCATAGGTTATATTTTCTTCTTGTTTAACATAACCTTTATATATTCTAAATAATATATTTTCAATTTTAGCACTATTTTCAACCTCATCATATCTATAAGAGTAACACGCATTTGAAAGTCTATGTTGCCAAATCCCGAGCTCGCCTATGGTATTCATAACCGTAATTGCCCGATATGAACAAAGGTGCATGTCGAATGAGTCCGACTCTAATAATGAAAATCCTGCGACTTCAATCTGGACATTAGAAAATGACTTTAATATCTCAACGACATTAGTTAATTGTACATGACTTTCAGGCTTTAGTACTGAAGATCTAGGTTCAAAATACAGTTGATCAAATCCAAACCATAGTTTTTCGTTAGCGGATTTATGACCATCTGTAATGAAATCTATCAATTGATTTTCAAGCCCGCCAACCTTAGCATTTACCAATTCGTAACCGGAACTCAATGTATAAACAAACGCAGCCTTAGAACCTGTGACATCAAAGGCTTTCCCTGTCAATCCATCCTTTTCATGATTGACAGATACATATTTTCTGCCGACCATCAATAATACTAATCCCGCCAACAAACATAAGATTATGAAGAATCTATAACCTTGAAAAAAAACACTATTGGTAGATCCACCTTTGAGTGTAGTGTCATCTTTTGGTATAGCACTGCTATCATCGGTACAATCAATAATCGTTCGATCTTTATCTATTCTTTCTCCGGCGCAATCTAAAAAAGATGTTTCCAAGGATCGCTCTTCTGGATTTAAGCAGACGGCAGCCTCAATGATATTTTTCCACGACTTTGGCAATTCTGACAGATTCAAATCTCCATTGATGATTTTCGTCTGAATCGCATAAGCCGAGTCGTTTTTTGTAACATTCAACAGTGATTTGCCCATGAGTATATGGGCAAAAGTCATTCCTAAAGAATAATAATCAGTCTCTTTACCCACCTTTTTTGCATCGTTAATTTGTTCAGGACTCATGAACATCACCGTACCCAAGCCTTGACCGGTTTGGGTCATGGACATTTCATCCCTCACTTTAGCAATACCAAAATCAAGGATTTTGATAT
>JAIXKS010000020.1 GCA_026928325.1 Chitinophagales bacterium
CAATTTATATAATGCTCAAAAGTAATCATTTGTTACAAGTGAAGTTAGAATTTTTAAGAATTTAATGATTATTAAGACTAAATTATCATTAATCTATACGAAATTACATTTCTAAACGACCACTTCTATCTATAAAATTACTTCCTGCTTGTTGTGTGCCCATCAATAATATATGTTGTATATTGACGTATTTGGGCTGAGAAATCATAAAATAGATGGCATTGGCCACGTCCTTAGCTTTGAGTGGCGTAAAATCCTGATATATTTTGGCTTTTTCGGAATCGCCATCAAAACGAACCAAAGCAAATTCTGTTTCTTCTACATGACCGGGTGACACCTGCCCTACTCTGATATGGTGTTTATACAGATCCAATCGCAGAGATTTTGTTAGGGCGTCAACTGCAAATTTTGTAGCGGAATATACATTGCCATTCGGATATACATCATGGCCTGCTGTGGAACAAACATTGATGATTTGACCGCTATTTTGTTCGACCATTTTAGGTGTAACAAGTCTTGTGATATAAAGTAAGCCTTTTAAATTGGTATCAATCATCGTTTCCCAATCTTCCAATTTTCCTTCATGAATCGATGCAAATCCCTTGGCTAAGCCGGCATTATTGATTAAAACATCGATTTTTTGCCAATCGTTATCTAGCGAGTTCCATGCTTTTAAAACAGCTTGTGCATCCCGGATGTCAAAACAAAGCGTTTGTATTTTTACGCCATATTTATGGGATAATTTATCCTTTAAAGCGGCAAGTTTTTCTGCTCTACGTCCTGTGACGATGAGATTATAACCATTTTTTGCCATTATCTTGGCTGTAGCCATACCGATACCTGAAGTTGCACCGGTGATTAATGCTATTTTAGTATATGGAATTTTCATGATATACTTATTTTTAGATGATTATTGGTTGTTGCGAGCTCGATGTATTAATGTTTCAAACTCAGACTTGAATGCTTCATAATCCTCTGTAGCTGGACCATTAAATCCTGTATGAATGGCGATAATCTGATTGTTTTTATCGGCAATGATTAAAGTTGGATAAGAGGATATTTCGCTTATTTGCGGCAATTGCTTGGATGCTTCTGCCTTAGAGTAATACCCACCCAAAAGTACAGGATGATCGATATTCATCTTTTCCTTATAATTTTTTAAAATAGCTAAGGATTTAGTGGTGTCTCGATATCTTTCGAAGCCGATACTTATCCATGCAATGTCATCGGCTTGTTGCGCAGCTAAATATTCCTTTAAGAATAATGTTTCATCCATACAATTTGGACACCAAGTTCCCATGATTTGGACAATTTTGATTTTGTCTTTGTAGGCAGCGTCGTCAAGACTGACTTGCTTACCTTCGGTACTCAAAAACGAAAAACGCAATTGCTTATCCAGCACTTGAGTGAGACTAAAAGCGCTTCGCAAACTTGCTTTGTCATCGCGTACACCTTCCCAGCTTTCTATATATCGACTACCGGAACGAAATGTTCCACTGATATAATTGTTATCTTCAATCTTTCCGGTAAACAAAAATACGTGAGCTCCATCAAATGAAGAAAGATACAATTTATCTCCCAACATCTTGCCTTCAAGAAATCTATAGTCTCCAGTCTCTGTCTGAAAGGTACCCACTACCCTATCTTTTTGCTGCTTAAATACGCCGATAGCTGGATATTTGTCGGGAATACTGTCTCCAAATGTACATTGCCACCTTCCTTCTACTGTACTTAAATCGCTCTGATTGGTCCAATCAAAACGGTCGGATTTGCCATGAACCGCTTTAAATGGGATGCGATAATTATCCAAGTAATTGACAATCCAATCACCTTCCATCACGCCATCTTCATAAATGGCCCTTATCTGTGTATCATAAACAGGGAAATTGATTCGAATGGTGTCCTTGGCAGTGGCTTTGTCTTTGTTAAATTTGATATCGGTGACTTTTATCCTTTCTGTATCATTATGAATAACGAGGTGAAACATCGTATCATTATCATATATTACTTCAAATGTAAAAGGTACTTCGCTGTCAATATCAAATTTTTTGACGATATCACGGTCATCTCCGTATTTGATTACTGGAGCTCTATCGAGCATTAAAACACCACGCCATATTCCAGGTGGCAACTTTTCAAAGGTTTGAATTGGTTCTAGACATCCCATCAAAAAAAATACTATAATAAACGGTAAATACTTCATAAATCCTTTGGCAAACTATACAAATAAAGACAATCTCCTGAGGTAAAATGTTTTAACCCAAGTCAATTAGTCTGTACTTTTTTCACCTACGAAATTATGCTCCTTATGTTTAAATAAAACATTGAATGTCGTCAAACTCCCGTAAATTCTCGTTATGTATTGCTGTAAATTCACCTTTTCTTCATCAGATAAGTTAGATGCATTGATTCTTTGCTCCATCACGCGCAGTCGATCGCGCACCATAACGATTTTATGAAAAAAAGCATCGATTGGAATTTCTTTAGGTTTTAAACTTGGATCACCCGGATTTAATATCATTGTGCCATCGGTCCATTTATCACCTAAAGGTACCACTTCGGATATATCAGACCATGCTTTTAATATTTTTACAAGATGCTTTTCAGCTTCAGAAAAGGATACCTTATCATCAGATTCTATTTGCTCGATGATCTCCCAAGCCTTATATTCTTTTCCTACTGGTTTTATACCATAAGTGATGAAACATACCTGATAGGCAGCAACATCTGCACCTATAACGACACCATCTCCAAAAGCTGGGTGTTTTACTCTCGAACCAATTCCTAATACCATATTTTAAAATAGTTTATAGTGAAATAATCATTAAAATTGGCGTAAAGATAAACAAGTAATATATAAAATAAAATTTATATATGATTTTTTTGACAGAATATCCCAAGGATCACGTGCTTTTAGCCATCATCACTACACTTGGCTTATTCTAATAATTTAGCTAGGAA
>JAIXKS010000012.1 GCA_026928325.1 Chitinophagales bacterium
ATTTGAAGTGGTGATTCCGGAATTTAAGCTCCACGCTGATTTTAAACTCAATTGAAGATAATACCTTGATAATTTACAAATAGAGTATCAACAACATCCCTAGCAAGCAATTGCTACTCGATTTTTTAAGGCCATACTTTAATAATCTTCATCCAAGAATTCATCTAGGATTACTTCACGCCATGCATCAATCGCTTTAAGGTTTTACCCATAATCAACGCTATAACTCCGATAATAAACGGAATAATCGTGAATATCAAGAAAAATGCCGATAGGCTGTATTGATCCGTGATTCGGTCTATCTGTTGTCCCAAAACGCCCGATGTTTTGTTGCCGATGGCTAGCGCGAGATACCAAACACCAAACATAAAGGCAATCATTCGAGGAGGTACGAGCTTGCTCACGTAAGATAGACCTACTGGTTGTACGCACAATTCTCCCATCGTATGGAAAAAATAAGCCAAGACTAACCAGATTAAACTAACAGAAGCCGTTTTTGCACCTTGGGTGATATCACTTGCGCCGTAGGCCAAAAAGGCAAATCCCGTACCTAAGAAAAACAAGCCGATGGCGTATTTACCCGCTAAAGATGGGTTGAATTTGCTTTCCCACCACTTGGAGAAGATCGGTGCCAAGGCGATGATAAACAAGGAGTTTAATATCAAAAACCAAGTAGCCGGAATTTCTATTTCGTTCTCTTTTTTTCTAATGACCTTAGCTTCAATACTTTCTTTGATTTCACTAGCTTTCATCGGGTCGATCATCTTGAAATTATTGCCTTTTTTGTCTAAATCTATAATATGTAGGCCATTTCCAGGTGCAAAATCACTTAAAGCGCGGATAACCGTTGTTCGTTCTGTAATCTCAGCTTGTGGACCAGGTACATTCAAAGCATTAACAGCAACGATGCTTTGAGAGGTTTGCCCATGATCATCTACTTTTGTTTGTTCAAAAACCGGATAAGATATTTCGTAAGAATAAGTATTGAAATTCGCATATATTTTCCAAAATATCAATGCCCAAATAATGACAAAACTAGAGGCTAGGATGATATTGGACGCAAGATAAGCTTTATAAGTCTTTCGAATCAGCAAAAATAAGACATATGAGATAATCGCAACAGGTACTACCGTTATGATGATATCTACGATATTGAAGACTAAAGCGTAGCTTCCCGACAAAACTCTATTCGTATAGTCTTTGGCAAAAATACTCATGGATCCTCCTGCTTGCTCAAATGAAGCCCAAAAGAAAATAATAAAGGAGGCAATCATCATGATCGCCAACATACGATCTCTCGTAATCTTCCCAAATCTTACTACTCGTGAGACTAATAAATAGATAAATAACAAAAGGGATACGATAATGGTACCATTGGAGATGTCGGTATCGCCAAATTTTAGAAGGTTGAAGTTCGTAATCTTGGATAGTGGGTCATTGATCGTCCAAACGAGACCTCCAGTTGAGACTATAAACATGATGATTTTATCCACCGTTGTAAATGGATTGGCTGGTTCTTCATCTTTACCTATCGTTTGTGCAGCATCGGCTGATTGGCCAGCGAGTTTGGGTGCAAGCCCTACATCGCCAAATATGTTGTGTGCTAGCGTAAATTGCAATAATCCCAATAACATAAAGATACCTGCTAATCCAAAGCCCCAGCTCCATCCCAAAGTCTCGCCAAGGTATCCACAAAGCATAATCCCGAGGAAGGCACCCGCATTGACACCCATGTAAAATATGGTATAGGCACCATCTTTTTTCTCAGGGTGATCCTGATAAAGCACAGAAATAAACGAGGTCATATTGGGCTTAAAAAAGCCGGTTCCTGCGATCAATAGCAATAAACCCAGATATAAGAAAAAAGGAGTTTCTATGGCCATACTAGCATGACCAAATGTCATGATGACAGCTCCAATAATAATCGCTTTTCTATAACCTAAAAATCGATCCGCAAGTTGACCGCCTATAATCGGGGTCAAATAAAGCATGGCGATATAAGTACCATATAGTGCCAAGGCATTTTCTCTCGGCCAGTCCCATCCTCCGATACCTACGGCACTGACAAGGAATAAAACCAAGAGCGCCCGCATGCCGTAAAATGAAAACCTTTCCCACATTTCAGTGAAAAACAAAACAAATAATCCGGCAGGATGACCTAAGACTTGGGTATCAAAAAAAGAATTATGATTGGATGATTGCTGCATAAAAATAAAATTTAATCGACCAAGATAAAAAGTTTTATTTGAACTCAAGCAATTTTAAACTAAAAAATTATAAAAGCAATGCGCAAAGCATTTAGATTATCCAAATCCATCTAAGATATATAAACAAAATACCTAAGATTTTATAATAGGTTAATCGAGTTTAATCACACAAAAATGATTTTATCCCTAAATTTTTTACCCTACTTCACACCTTGCATCAACTTCTTAATGTATGGAGATATTACAATCAAAGCAACTCCTGCAATGACGGCATATAACCCCAACATTTTATATCCGTCTGTATAAGTCATCATGGTTACTTCTGGAGAAGCATTCGGATCAGCGTCTGCAAGACCTGCACCTATCAATCCGGCTACATATTGTCCATAAGCTGAGGCTAAAAACCACATCCCCATCATGATACCCTGAAGCCGTGCAGGAGAAAGTTTGGTCATGATAGACAGTCCGATAGGAGATAGGCACAACTCTCCAAAGGTTATAATGAGTAAGGCAAGTGTAAAGATATCCAAAGAAGAAACGCCATCTACAGCAAAAAATCGTGTCGTAAATAGTACATAATACCCGATACCAAGTAAAATAAACCCTAAACCGAATTTGATAATGG
>JAIXKS010000059.1 GCA_026928325.1 Chitinophagales bacterium
CTAACGCACCTGAACCATCATCTCCTTGTGCTACAACATTATTACATGGATTAGCAGGATCGAAACTTCCTTGGTAAATATATGCGTAAGTATCATTATATTGATCTACTGCACTAAAAGTATAACTTCCTGTAGCAGATACTTGGAATTCAAATACATCATAATATTGTGGTGTATATGCTGCTCCACATCTGTTGTACAATGGATCTGTGTCTTCTAAAACGCCAGTAAACTGGCTAATAGGTGCTATGATATCAACATCCTCACAGCTACATGTTACAACAGGAGCCAATTTGTCTTCAATCTTGAAACTTCCCCAGCATCTGTTACCTGTAGATGGGTCAATAATTTCATACATATGCTCTCCTAATGGAATATACAGTGGCTTATTTTGCTCAATCGCATATTTATTTTGTTCATAACCAAATGGCCATATCATAATGATATAATCATCATAACATCCGTAAGGTCCACCTTCTAAGAACATATCTGCATTTAAACTAACTTCACAATTTTCGTCAGCTGAAATGTATAAATAGTCATTACATACCAAGGTCTTACTTGGATTAGGATACTTGTTAACTGTGATATCAAAGCAACATGAATCTACAGCCTCTGCACCACTATATAGTACAAAACAGTTTGTCGTAGTTCCTACAGGGAAAACTTCACCTGACGGGATACCTTCTTTCTGTACGATAGAATACCCCCCAGATGACAATGTATTTCCATAAAGGATTTGATAAATCGAACGACCAGGGTATCCACCACTCCAAGTACCATAGTCCTCAGGGTTAGCTGTATCAGAACAAGCAATATATGACTTAGCTGTTTGACCAGTAAAAGTATAACCTATACGCCAATCTGAATTACCCGCAGTAGAACTTTGTTCAACAACAAAATTTGTATTCGCTGGAATTAACACTGGAGATGCAAAGTCGTAGTGGAATGTTGCAAAGTCATTAGGAATATTAAAGAATGGAGATTCATAAATCTTTGTCATTTGAGATTTATCCAAGAATTGGCCACCCATAGCACCAGTATAGGTATATATTGTCACTCTCTGCTGACCGCTATAAGAAGAAGCTACATCGATTCCAGAAAGATTGACTGCTTGTGTATAACCTACATAAGCTCTTGAGTGCCATCCTGTTAAATTATCAGTTCCACATCTCAAACCTCCATCTACTTGTGTAGGGTATGAAGTTAATTGAGATGTAACAATTGCTCTACCTGCCACAGGAGCAGGGCAATTACCAATAGTTGTAACCAAATAGTTAACATTTGCGTCACAAGCTCCAGCAGCCAAAGTAATGGTTTGATCATTACTACAAACTAGCAAACACTCGATGTTACCGCCACCTGCATCTGGATTATCTGCACCAAGAACTCTAAAGGTATAATCTTCTGCTTCACCATAGCCTGCAGATCCTAAATCTCCACAAGCAGTAGGTACGCTGGACAACCAGTTGTTTACTACTCTCATTCGATAATCACCTGGAGCTGTTCCAGCAGGTATATTAATAAAAACAGTGTAATTACCAGTAAAATAGGAAGTTGTTCTACCAATTAGTTCATCACCTGTCTCAAAACACTTATTGTTATTCCAATCTATCCACACTCCATAACCATGAGATGCACCAGTATTAACAGGAGAAACTGTCAAAGTAACCGGTGATCCTTCGTATTGAGATACAAAGGTTGTTGCAGAATAATTGGTATATTGACCAGAACCTGATGCGTTATTGAAGTCAGCAACGCCACCTGTGGTTTCAACACGGGCGATACCATAAGAGGTATTTGTTGATGTCACTGAACAATAATCTGCTTCCGGAGGACAATTTGCACAAGTTGCAGAGGTTGTTCTACAAGAAGCTTCCGTACCACATCCAGCATTCGTGTTGATGTGAATATAAACATTACCGCTTGCAGTCACAGTTGCAGTTACCGGAGTCGTACCTTCTCCTATCACTGTACCATTAGATGTACCTTGTCTAATTGTCAAGTAATCCGTACTAATACTAGAAGAAAAAGTGTAATCTCTTCCTGCAATTGCACCAGTCATTGTGGCATAATCACTTGCATAATTACAAGTAGTAAAAACCGTTCCTGAACAAATTGTTGGTGCAATACCCGAACCATAACTAGAAGTATTGAGACACGCCAAAGGAGCCATTGCTGCATCAGCGATATCCGCTTTATCTACAAATGTTTCAGTCGTTGCCTCACTAGATGCAGGTGTATATAAACGCAAAGCAGCAAAACTGACTACACTAAAAGCCAATAAAACTGCCAAAACCTTCATAGTACCAGCATACTTCGATTTCGTATTTTTGTTAAACATACTAATTAAATTTTGAGTTTTGATTAAAAATAGTTGTAATTACTTTTGAAGAAGTTTAGCATAAAAATCTTCTACTTCTAAATAAGCATCGTATTGACCACGTGATTTATACGAGACTTCATAAGTAGATTTTGCCTTTGCAAAAACTTCTGATACTGTTGCTGGGCCTTTTAATTCAGAAAGCATCGTTTCTCCAAACTTTACTTTAAGGTCTTTAATAAGGGTAACCTTGTCTAAAGAAACCTTAATAGCCACATCATTGGGATCATTTGAAATTACTGACGAACTTGATGCGCTAGTATTATCCTTAATTACAGTTTTAACAACCCGAATAGCGTCGTTCTTTGAGATGAACGATTGTGCATTCAGAGAAACTCCAAAAAACAATAATAATAACACAACCAAAGAAGAAAAATAATTTACTTTTTTCATGAGATTGAGTTTTGGTTAAAAAATTATAAAATTATACAAACAATATTAATT
>JAIXKS010000042.1 GCA_026928325.1 Chitinophagales bacterium
TTGAATTGCGTGGAAATTCATCAGCTTGTAGTCCACAGACGTTATATACCGAATATGATGGGTGTATAGTGGAATCTAGAGATACTATCATATCTTTTGCTTTAGGCTATGGGTTATACTCTACAGAGTCCATATTATTTACTTTATGCGGTGGTATTTCCGTTCCAGTTACTTATACATTTACAACATGTGTAATTAATTACAACAATACAGTAGTTCACTTTGTCCATAATCTCCACTACGACCTCAACGCACTTATCGCTGCCTGTCCGGCTTTAAAAGCACAAATAAGCTATCACAACCTCAATGGAACGATTGAAAGCTTCCTTGATGCCTTAGACCACGATATCAGCAGTCAAGTGGAGTTTACTGAGGCTTATAATGAGACTAAACTTTATTACAATCAACCTGAGATATACTCATGCTCTGAGCCCGGGCATATCTTCTACTCCATTAAATACATCAAAAACACTTGCTATAAATGGGTACTTAAAGGCGTAACAGATACAGGTGTTGGCACTACGCCAGGCACAGGTTCAGGTGATGGGAGTTTTGTAATATCTCAGGAAGATTGCGGCAGTACAGTCTGCTGTGCGAGAAGTGCTAAATATTGCGTACAAAATTACGAAAATGGAGAGCCCAATCTAATTATTTCCACTCCACGAAATTATCAAAAATTCGAAGGTTCTTGTCCTGAAGAATGTACGCACGATTGCGGTGGCCCTATAATAGGCCCTATGACTCCCACAACTGAGACTCCAACAGAGGGTGATATTTAATTCTAGTATATCATGAAAGGCATCTTTGCCTTTCATGATATCTTTATTCTTAAACAATAATAAAAAAATACAACATGAAACACATTTTATATTTATATTTTCTTCTCTTTTCTTTGTCATCTGTGGCACAACAAAATTTACCTTTAAAATTTCAAGAAGATGTCGTTAAGTGGTCGGAGCTAATTTGGATGGATAATGTAAAAGAAAACAATCAATCTATAGATTATGGGTTAGTAATTCCTCCTATTGTGGATAATGATACCATATATTTGTTTAATAATTATAAAGGCCTATACGAAAATAATACTTCTGCAAGTCTTTGTGGCTTCGTCATAAAAAAACTCAATCGCACTACAGGGCAAAAATATTGGGAAGTACAGCGGAATTATACCGACTATCAATTACATCCACGTAGGAAAAGTATTAGTGTACCTGAATTAAGAAGTGATGGCAACCTTGTTGTCACACTATGTGATGAAAGTGAGCCAAGATTAGGACGAAAAAGTTATTGGGAATACTGCTATCCGGCTCATATGATTATTGATGGTCAAAAGGGCATTGTCATTGATAGTCATTTTGTAGATTATGCGGATACCTCTCTGACAAAGTTTGTTTCAAATACTTTTCTTGACCCGCCGAGTACCAATGCTCGGTTTTACTTAAAAGATAGTGGATATTTATTTACCTCATTTGATATTAGATGGGAAGGCCCTAAGTTTACTAATTTCATAAATAAGGCCTTATTAGATTTTAATGGAAAAATTATTCGTAGGGATACCATTGATGTGTTTAAAGAAAAAGGTACTAACAATTTTAGATATTTTGATATTAATAAAGATTCTGTAGGAATGATTTTTGTACCTTCTTTCTATAGAGATAGTTTTTCAGTAAAATACTCCACCTTTGATAGAGATTTCAAAATATTAGATTCTACCTATTTATCTCATCATTTTGTTGACACTTTTTCTGATATGACTATTCAGTACCTTTCGCCTACATACTTTATTTTAGCCACAGCCATTCAGGATTGGGATGACCTCAATTTTTATATGCATAATTTTTTATTTAATTCCCAGGGTAAGTTTATTGATAAACTTAATCACACCCTAAGGGATGGCATAGACAATGGCATTATATATGGTTGGCTTAAGCCCATAGCTGATATAATCAACAATAGAATCATATTAACTCACTCCAGACAGAATAAGAAAAGCGAAAGTTCCTTTTTTGAACTAAGAGTAACTGATGGCGATGATAATATTGTCTTAAAAAGAATCCATGTAGATGGAATTAGAGATCACTTCCGTTCACAATGGCTTTCCATGATGGATAATGGAGACATCCTCCTACTTATCGAACAGTTTAATGTAAACGATCCCGCAGCCTTAAGGTGGTTCAGTTGGATTATGCTAGACGGTGCAAAGATGGGCATCGTCACCAAGACAAAAGATACACCTGCCACACAAAACCATCTCAAACTCTATCCAAATCCTACCACAGGCATAGTGACCATCGAAACCTTAGACACTCCGGCTAAGGTCGATATCTATGATCTCAATGGCAGCTTAGTACAATCTGTACATAATGTAACCTTAGAAGTCAATATCGACAACTTACCGTCAGGTGTCTATATCCTGAACATATTAAACAATCAAATTAATGAGCGGCATAAGATCATAAAAATAGAGTAAGAACACCCAATATGGACAGCCGATAGACTATCAAAATCCGTCGGTTGTCTCCCTTTTTGTTGATTTGTTAAATCGTTAATCTGCTGATTTGATCATTATCATTATAAAGTTACTAATAACACAATGTACAAAATATGCTTAAAAAATAAAAAAATACCAAATTACTAAAATCTGATTTGCAGATAATTACATATTATAAATAAAAATATTTAATAATTATTACAATCTCATGCAACGTTTGCGTATCAAAAACAGGTATATGTATATAGAGCTCG
>JAIXKS010000069.1:0-3296 GCA_026928325.1 Chitinophagales bacterium
CATTAGAGAGCGGTGACTTCACAGCTACTAAGAAAATGATCATCATCGAGTAATCAGGTAAAACCTGAAGACTTGTTGAGTCCATAAAATTAAGGCACACGCAATTGCGTGTGCCTTTTTTTGTGTGCCGTGCATGGTAATTAGCTAGGTGGTGAAAGTCCACAATAGAGTTTTGTAATCGCCAACCATTAGCTGATGGCAAGGGTGTCCATCATGAGGTGGAATTTGAAGGAAGCCGTAGACAAAGTCCTGCTCAGAGGAACACTAATCCTATCATGCGTATTCGTTGGAATAAGAGTGCAAAACAAGTTGAAGTCCAAAGATTACACGGACAGCGAAGTGTAAATAGGGCGGAGGGATGGGATGAAAATTAATTAGCTTACCATGAGAGGTCTCACGGACGTATGGAAACGGGGTAAGACAAACGGATAACAATTGCCGTGAGAAGTCAGACGCCATACTACCAGTGTAAAAATAGGCATTGGAAAAGGCAGAAGAATCACTGAATGGGGGGATGTTAAGTATGATTGTGATTTATAGACTCTTTGATATACTGAAAAGCACGCCGTTAAAGAAAAAGCAGATGTTAAATCACAAATACTCGATAAAGGATACAAAAATGTTCTTACAATCAATAAAGAAAACAAAATACAATGTTGGAAAGGAAATAATAACCGAACCGAACCGAACAAATTAACGAAAGGTTTATTGGAGAAAATTTCTATTACCTAAAATAAATTAGGGTTTGTTATTAATCTGTCGCTCTTCTGGAGTTCGTTTACATTTGTTGTTGATGCTGATCTGTCGCTGCTCTGGAGCTTGGTTATTTTTGTTATGGTTTTGGCTTGTTTATTTGACTTACCTTTCTAATTGTTTCATCTCTTTAGTTTTTGTTAATGATGCTCGGTCGTAGAGTTGATTTAGAAATTGAACCAGACTACTGACGATTACTGGTGGAAGCTTGGATTTTAAATATTTTCTTTGACCATTGTAGTAAATAATAAGGGTTTGCATCGGTAGATCGGAAATACATGTATCGGTAAAAAAGAGCGTTTTTAGATTGGATGTTTGTATGTGCCGGATGAGCTCTGCGTACATGGTTTCATCTAGCGTGCCAACAAATATTCCGGATTTATTGGTGTCGATTTCTGTCCAATGGAGTGCATTGAAGAAAGTGGCATTGATATAAAAGCTTCGATCATTGCGTATCTCGAGGTGATAAATCGGGCAACTTCCATGGCAAGCATCGGAGCGATAGACAATTTTCTCAAATTGGATCGTGGGATCGATGTTGTAGGCTTGCTGGACAAAATGAATGTTATCCCGATAATTAAAGGCTTTGATAGCCCATGGAGAAACGGGTATGACCGTTAGCGACGTATCTGATTCTTCTGCAATTTTTAAATCATATCGCTCGATATTAAATTTTTCTACGCCTCCAATTACGGAGGTATATTGGTATTGAAAACTCAAGGTATCGCCATAAAGATAAACGGCTCTTTCCATATCGCCCATCCCCGAACCCAGAATAGAAGTGTTGCCGTGAAGTCCCATCGTATCTCGAATGGCCATGACGTCTTGATCTTCAGAAACCCAAACACCTATGTATTTTTCGTATTGTGCCGAAATATGGATACTCCACATGAAGCCGATGAAGACAAATAAAATACGCATAAATTTGAGTTGTTGAAAGCTGTGTATTAACAACAAAGGCAAGTAAAGCTTGTTCAAATTATGGATGTACAGATTTTTTTAGACAGAGCACTAGCATCATGGTAATATCAAATCTTATCGTTTGTAAAAATATTACTTATGTTCAGTTTGAAAACCATCTTTTAACATTGAAAGTTTTACATTTTTTCGTATTAAAACTCTACAGTTCTTATGATCTAAACCTATTTGTAAAACTTTATCGGGATTACATAGATACCACATTCTACTCCAATGTGCAAGCCATCTGAGTAGCGTATGAAAATTCAGTTTTGTGTGTTTCTTAGAAGAAGAAACTAAGGTTAAGGTTGAAACTGCGATTATAGGTTTTGAAATTTCTTAATTCAGTTACGTGGTTCAAACCGTGGATGTATCTGGCATCGACTCTTGCTCGGGCCGATATAGCAAATCCTGCACCTGCCTGGAAACCATAATCCCAATGATTAGGACCATCGACACCATTATCTGTAAATTCAGATTTAAGTGTTGTCTCATTACCACTGGCATCGGTTATTACTACTTGAGGCGTACCGATACCTTTTCCTAGGTAAGGTCCGGCTTGAGCGTATAGGCTGTTAACTAATCTCATTTTGAGCAATACCGGGATTTGTATGTAATTGATGCTAGTTTTGCTGGTACTTTTGTCAATTCCAGACTTGTATTCATCTTTTGTGCCATGTTGGATATAGACGACTTCTGGCATTAATGCAAATTGGTCAGAGAGCCGCATATTATAAAATGCTCCGATGCTTAATCCAGGTTTTAGGCTCGTGGAGTTCGTCGAAGATTCAGGGTCTATTTGGATTTTAGCCATGTTGATCCCGGCTTTTATCCCTAGTTGTGCATTTGCACTGAAAGTAAGTAAAATACCGAAAACAAACGGCAATATCATCAATGACTTTTTCATAACTGTTTTAAATTTATTTAATTGAAAATATAACATCTTAACGAATATTGGAGACGGGTAAGTATAATACCAATCTCATATTCGCAAAATTGATGGAACAAATTTATGAATTTTTTTTGAAAGTTATGTATTAAATCAAGGTATGTGCACCTTGTTCTCAATATTAACGTACCGAGTTTTTTCAAAAAAATCTCGTGAGGTTATCGCATTAGGCTTTCTCGTTTTTAGAAAGATCTGCTTCGGTCGGTTTGAAAATCTTAGCGTCAGCCACAAAGGTTCCAAATGGGATGAGAGAGGCAAGGTATGCCAAAATATTGGTAGAAAACTTCCATTTGGCTTGACGATTGACTAGTAATACCAAGACACAATAGATTATAAATAATAGCCCATGCATATATCCTACGACCTTGTTGGGTCCGGTAATATCGTATCCATATTTAAAAATCATGGTAACGAAAAGTGCTAAATATGAAATACCTTCTGCTAGAGCAAAAAATCTAAGTGCACCGATTTTGGTTGACAAATTCATTTTCTTTTTTTTGCGCAAAGATAGCCTACTTTTTTTTGTTCGCAAGAAAATGCCCAACCTTTGACATAATCATGATAATATGTTGCCATGGTTCGAGTGCTCTGTCCACAAAAAAAATCATAATGAAATGTTGTTCTTTTTTCAAATCTC
>JAIXKS010000069.1:3362-8838 GCA_026928325.1 Chitinophagales bacterium
TTCAGGCATTCATTAAACTTCGCTTAAATCGTATAGATATGTTTTTTGCCTTGATCTTTAAAAAAAATAACTTCCATTATAATTTAATTCTTTTTATAGACAGTGCACCAGTTGGATTAAATCATGGTAACATATCCGATTAGACGTGCTATTTACGTAAGAAAACACGGTATATCGTCATTATTTCATCTTGATAAAACGTACATAGTGATTTCCTTTTTGTGACCGTACTAGAATGTGATATAAGCCGATATTATTAAAGGTTTTTTGCGTGAGATTTTGGTTCAGCGCTTGTAAATCTCCCTTGTCCCGATATACGATTTGTCCGGCGCTATTATAGATCGTCAGTTGGCAATTGCCTTCTATGTTTTTGCTTTCTAAACGGATGATTTCTTGATCGCCCACTAAGGTCGGAATCACTTTTAAATCCGATAATAAGGGCGTATCTTCTGTTGAAACGATTTGCGGCCATACCTGTATTTTATTTCCATCAAATCCTATTGCAAATACCGAAGCAATTCCACTTAACATCGGTACTAAAGTCTTTTGGTTAGTCAAATCTCCCGTTCCTGTTAAGGTTGCTTGCATAAGATTGCCGTTGTTGTCGTAAGACTCGAAGGCTACACTATTTTTCCAAACCTGGTGGTCGATTTCCATATAAGGGTCAGCATTGCCATTGTTGATAGTAAATCCTTCGCCATTATTACCTGTTAGTGGTGCTTTTTGGCGATACGTATTGACGGTTAATGCACTGATGTAGTGGATGACCGGAGAAACCGGTGAATTCGAGTATTTGGCTTGCACCTCTTGAATTGCTTGTTCGATTTGGGCTTTGGTGATGGTTAATTGACCTTTACCATAATCATCGATTTCGGTATCGACCGGTCGCAGTAAGCCCATTCTCAAAAAGAAATCCGTGAGGTCTTCTTGTACGGCATCGCAAGTATTTTTATAAAAATTGAGCAAAAGCGTTCCGTTATCCAGACCATTTTCGTCGGTGTTTCGGACTTTTTCAGCTACATGACCATACCAATGGGCGTAATCTATATCGTCAGCAGGCGGATTTTCGGCATAGGATAATGGCAAACCATCCCTGCAAGCTCCAGCGACTTGGTAGTACAATTGCAATTGCCAAAATGGAATCAATACTCTAAAAGGATAATCTTCCTTCGTTTCTTGAATGTGGGTTTCTTGTTGGTATAATTCATTGAGGATGCCATTGTATCGATTCATCGCCCGTCGAGGCGATCCTGTGGTGGCAAAACTCTCGGCTTCGAGGCGCGTATAAGGCACTTTTTCTCTATTTAATTGATAATTGGCCCAGACTGCATAAACGTTGTTGGTCACTTCGGTTGTTCCTATCCATTTCAATCCCGGTCTTATTTGATTGATGTGGCCAAACTCATGAGGAATACCCCATATATCGAGGCGCATTGCATTTGTAATAGAAGCAGGACCCCAAGTTAAGTCTAAATGGATACCTTGACCACCAGCATACCATCCGCCACCGGTGCCGGAGACGCCAAACATGTGATTGGAAGTGTTGTGTTGATACTTATAAAGTCCCATTTGTATCCGTTGCCACTGAACGATACTATCGTAAAGCATCACTAATGGTCTTGCATCAAAAGGGGTATTCACCTTTAAAGGTAATCTGTCGTAATTTAGATGCACATAATTTCCGATTAAATCTATTTTTTTGTAGGTATTGCGAGACATCATATTGACCCAATCCACTGCCGTATGTCGATCGATATCGTAGTAGCCATTGATGGTGCCATTGACGATGTTGAGGTGAATATCCGGCGCATCATCGGGATTATCGGTGTAATAAGAAACGTAGCTCAATCCTGCTCCACGCATCACAAGCACATTTAACCCATTGTTGAGCTGGTAGGCATAATCGTCGGCATCATCCTCATTAGCAAAGTCCTTTACTCGAAGATATATCGGGATGGACGCAATCCCCTCGGCCATGACTACGACCGTGTCTCCTTTTTCAAAAAGTAAGCCGGTAGGGTTTTCGTAGGCATCATACCGTGAAGTCTTGAGCTTATCACTGAGTTTGCCAATGGATTGATAAGCGGAATATGCACGAGATCTTGTGGCCTTGTCATAACTTTCTGCAAGCAGACAAGCAGCCAAAGATTGGTAAAAGCCGGGCTCCATGTTGGCAATGTCTAGTGTTGAGACCTGCGGTAGCAATTGATCGTATAATGCAGAGCTAAAGATATCGCTGTACGGATGTGGTTCTGTATCTGTACTTTCTTTTATTTGATAAAACTCCATCTCTGCACAACTCACAAAGCCTTGTTCGCCGGTGTGAATGATGATTTTGATGTCATGTGTCGATATTTGAGTAGGAAAATTTACCCTTGTGTCCAAGCCGTTAAACTCAAAATCATAATCCATGATATGCACGTAATCGAGGGTTTCCTGATCTAGGTAGTATATCGATGTCTTGCCAAAAAAACCGTTATATCCTTCTTTTCGTGGATAATATACGAAATAATCCACTGCTTGTAATGCATTAAAATGATAGTTCAACTCTATGGGTAGCGCCGAATACGCTTGGTTCCAATTGGAGTGATAGAGCGTACTTAGGCTGCCATCAAAACTCTTTTCTATGTTTTCGCCGGGTTGATAAGAAGAAGCATAAGACCCGTTGGTACTAATCGGAAGTTTTATATCGGCCGCAACTTTTAGCCCTTCTAAAGTGATGACGCAGTCCTGACTACCGTCCGGTCTTGTCGGTTTTGATCCGTAAAACTCCATTTCTGCACATGAAGAATAAGTGCCATAAGCTTTCGATATTGCGATTTTAATAGCAAAAGGATCTTCTTGAGGGTTGGGAAAATCCCAAGATTTTGGTTCGCTGTTAGCTGGCCACACGATAGGATCGGAATTTACACGGGTAAAAACCGTGGGATTTTGTCGGGTAGCGATATAAATATCTACGATTTCCCAAATACCATTGAGCCCTTCTTGTCTTGGTATATATCGGAGATTCGTTATCTCGGGAACGATACTACTGAAATAAAAAGTAAGTGTATCCGGAATGCCGGTTTTGCTCCATTCACTGTGGTAAGTAGTCTCCCAAAGTCCGTCAATGACTTGCGTCACTTCAGTACCACTTTGCGCAGGTTGAAAGGAGGAAACGCTGTAAACAGGCATTTGATATTGAGCGAAAAGACCTTGTGTGAGCATGCCCAACAAGAAGACCAACCAAGTTTTATTAAAAAATGACATAGACATTGTGATGAATCGTGAATAATATAGAACAAAAATAATAGGTTTTGACAAAAAGACATCAAAACTGACAAAGAATATGGTGAATATCAACTCTTACAACTGTTCGTGGCTTTGTTTGGAAGCCGATTTTAGTATTATCATTGATAGAGAAGCACGAATGATTAAGCTTATGAAAAAGTTTCAAAAGAAGCACTTGACTCTCGCTCTTGCAAAATCATTGTTATAGTGCGTTTTTCTTATCATTTGTGTTTAATGTCAGTTCGTTAGGCTTTGGAAAGCTTGTCGGCAAAAGGTCAATCCTAAATGGCAATTCCATTTCTTTAAGTTCGTCAATTTGTCTGTCTAAAAGTCCATTGTCGTTACAGTAGTTAAAAGTCAGTTTTAAATATCTTCTGATTATCATTAATGGTAAAAACTGCCCACGAAAAGCCATCCATTCCATTAAATCCTTTTTTCCTTTTGAACTGTTACAAGACTTGCAAGCAAAGATTAGATTTTCAGCATCATCCTTACCTCCAAGCTTTTGAGGGAAAATATGATCTAATGTTAATTGGTCTATCGAGCCGCAATAATTACAAATTTGTCCAGTCTGTAATTTGATTTTTTCATCATCAAAAAAAGTCCGCATATTCATTGTTCCGTCTTTCAAGCCTTTAAATAGTTTGGCTCTAATCATAAAGTTAAACATCTCATATTTTTCTTGATTTTTATCGATAGCTGAATGGGCCATAGCCAAGTTCGCATATGAATAATATATTAATTGTCTAGCTGTTTCGATTTTCTGTTTCGCCATTTGTTTGTTTTTGTCGTTGGGTTCAGTGCTGTAATAAAATACTCTTACAACCTCATAAAATGCCTGAGCATATGAGATAAGGATTAGGTTCTAATGATTATTTTTCGATTTTTTCTTCCATAATCCTTACTTGTTGCTCGATACTTTCGTTGTGGATGGCTTTGATAATTTGAGTAATAAATTCTTCACTCAGGCCATTTTGAGAGCCTCTTTCGATGTATTTTTGGAAGATTTCTATCCAGCGTTCGCTTTGAAGTATAATCATGTTTTGGTCGCGTTTGTAGGCTCCGATTTCCCGTGCGAGTTGCATTCTAGATGCTAGGGAATGCATGATTTCGTCATCTAGGATATCAATTTCCCTTCTTAATCTCTCAAGCTGAGATTTTACAGTTCGGTCTTGAGGCGAAGTATTTCTGATGATGAGGCTATTGATGAGGTCAGCATACACTTCAGGCGTGATTTGTTGTGCTGCATCACTCCATGCTTCATCGGGCGTGATATGGGATTCGATCATCAATCCGTCAAAATTGAGATCCATGGCCTTTTGAGCTACCTTAGCTAGTAAATGGCGATTGCCGCAGATATGACTTGGGTCATTGATCATAAAAACATCGGGCATAGCCGTTTTAAAGTCAATAGCGATCTGCCATTGTGGGCGATTGCGATATATTTTTTCTCCAAAAAATGAAAACCCTCTATGCACGGCTGCAAGTTTGGTTAAGCCGACATTCAGTAGGCGCTCCATGCCACCGAGCCATAAATCCAAATCGGGATTTATAGGGTTTTTGATCATGATATGTTGGTCTGTTCCCCGTAGTGCATCGGCGATTTCTTGGACTGCAAAAGGATTGACCGTAGTGCGCGCTCCGATCCAAAGGATGTCAATCTCATGTTTCAAACAATGTTCGACATGCTCGGCGTTGGCTACTTCTACGGCAAGAGGCAGGCCAGTCAATTCCTTGGCTTTGACGAGCCACGGAAGCCCTTTTTCTCCGATGCCTTCGAATGCACCTGGTCGGGTTCTTGGTTTCCAAATACCTGCGCGAAGGATATCTATCTTGCCGGTACGGTGCAGCCTAATGGCCGTTTCCAAAACTTGCGTTTCGGTCTCAGCGCTACAAGGACCTGCGATCCATAATGGTTTTTCTCTTTTTTGAAACCAGTTGTTTGCCATTGATTTTTATGATTATTGAACATCAAGATACAAATTTATGAAATCTCCATTAATGTTGCCTATGAATATAGGATATATTTCAAATCTATTAGCAATATTTCCTATATCAAAAAGAGCCGATTGAATAAACAACCAGCTCTTTTTTAATTTGAATTGGGCACTTTTATTGTTGTAAAAATTGCAATGATCGTGATGCGTCTTTCTAGTGCTCTGTCAACAAAAAAATCTTAATGAAATGTCGTTCTTTTTTCAAATCT
>JAIXKS010000069.1:8944-14803 GCA_026928325.1 Chitinophagales bacterium
CTAGTGCTCTATCCACAAAAAAATCTTAATGAAATGTCGTTCTTTTTTCAAATCTCATCGTTAAAAATACTCGCCATAGTTACCACTATGTCTGCGTTTTTTGCCTTGATCTTTAAAAAAATAACTTCCATTATAATTTAAGTCCTTTTATAGACAGAGCACTAGGAATTACTTTTGCAATTTGTATTAACCTTGTTTTAAGCCACCATCACAGCCTTTCATTTCAAATATATTTTAATATCCAAAAATGTCTTTGAGTTCAAGTACTTTAACCTTACCAATGGCATTGAGTGCGGCTTCGTCTATCTTGCCTTCACCTGCTACGATACAATATGTATATGGTTTGTTACTGACTTCTCTTTCATGAAAAGCTCTTAAATCTTCAAAGGTGAAATCAGGGATTTGTTCATACGTTTTTTTGCGTATATCATAATCTCTACCCATTTTTTGCGCATTGAGATAGCTAAATATAATCCTGTCTTGTGAGATTCTCTCTGTAGCCAATTTCTTTTGCAAGCCCTCTTTTGCGATTTCTATGGCTTTTTCGGATTCTGGCAATGTATTCAATAATTCATTCATTCCTTCTACTGCGTCAGAAAATTTGTCGGCTTGCGTACCTACATAAGCACGGAAAGATGTCCGATAGGTTTTCTGTTGAGGATTGCTAAAAAATGCAAAGGTTGAATAAGCGAGTGCCTTGGATTCGCGTATGGTTTGGAAGACAATCGAATTCATACCACTACCAAAATATTCATTGAAAAATGAAGATATCGGCACTAATCCGTGGCTGTATTTACCTCCATTTCTCACCCAATATACTTCAGCCTGTACCATATCGTAATGGGCCATGAGTACTTGGTTTTCTACTTGTGTTTGTTGTGTAAATTTGACCGGACTTGGCAGGTTTTTAAACTGTTTGGGTGCCGGATGGATTTTAGTAATCACTTTTGCTATTTCGGCCGCTGATTTTGGTCCGTAATATAAGATTCTATGTTTGTATTGAATTAAATCTTTGAGCACAGCGATTAAATCCTCTGCTTTCAGATTGTCGAGTTCTTGGTCTGTCAATTCGTGATTAAAAGGATTTTTAGGCCCATACATCGCATAATTTAGAAGACCTTGCATGATTTGTCCTTTATTCTTCTTGTTATTAACTCTGTTTTGCTTTAATCTGGCTTTATAGGCTTCTAAGGCATTTTTGTCTGCAACACAATTTTTCAAAAGATCATCTATCAGTCGTACAGTTTGATCAAAGTTTTCTTGAAGGCCATCGATGCTGATATAAGTCGTTTCGGATGAGGCTGTTACATTAAATGAAGAGGCCAATTTGTATAACTCCTTAGAGATTTGCTCAGCGGATTTCTTTTTTGTTCCGATAAATTCAATGTATTCGGCAGCTAGCGGCAGTAGTTTGTTGTTCCAACCACCTGTTTCGAAATAATAGTTGAGTCTAAATAGGTTGTTATCTTCATTTTTGACAGCCAATACTTCATATCGGTCTGCATTGGATCTGTCTATATCCTTGTAATAATTGACCCAAACCGGAAGGATTTCATTTTCAGGCATATTGGCTATCTGTACGAGGAAATCGGATTGTGCATCTCTATTGACAGTCACTGGAGTAATCGGTGGTTTTTCAACCTTGATGATATCTTTGTCTTCGCCTTGGCGTTTGAATACTGCGATATAATTATCATTGAGGTACTTATTGGCAAATGCCATGATATCTTGTTTGGTCAATCTATTGAGTCTGTCGATATATTCTACATTTTTTAGCCAATCCACTTCGGAGGTGAAGTTGCCCATCAGCGCGGAAGCTCTACTGCGGTAACTTTCGTTAGATTCGAGGGCATCTTTCTTTTCATTATTGATGATTGAGGTGATTAAATCATCCGGGAAGGCACCTTTTTTTAGCTTGTCGATTTCTGTAAGCAGAAGTTTCTTGACTTCATCGAGGTTTTGACCGTCGGTAGGCAATCCCATCAATAACAGCATGCCATAGTCTTTAAGGACATAAGGGAAGGCATAAGCACCTAAGAGTTGTTGTTTTTTGACGAGGTTGAGATCAATCAATCCCGCAGATCCATTAGCTAAGATGCTACCTACTAAGGATAGTATCTGAGCATCATCCGAAGAAGCTCCTGGAAATCGGTATCCAATCATGACTCTCTCGGCTTCCGGGCCAAAAACCTCTGCAGTTACCGGTTCCATAATCGGTGTTTCTGGATCAAAAGAGTAGGGTGGTACCGCTTTAGATTGCATATATCCGAATTCCTTGTCGATCTTTTTGATGACTTCGTCTGGATTAAAATCTCCTGCCATGATGATACCCATATTGTTGGGTACGTAGTAATTGTTGTAATATTTGCGAATTTCTACAAGCGATGGATTTTTTAGATGTTCGATAGTACCAATGGTCGTTTGCTTTCCGTAATTATTGTTTGGAAATAACAGACTAAACATTTTTTCAAAAACTTTGCTACCATCATTATCCAAGCTTCTATTTTTTTCCTCATAAACCGCCTCTAGTTCGGTATGGAAGATTCGGAATACAGGATTGCGAAATCTTTCAGCTTGAACTGCTAAATACTTGTCAATGGCATTACTTGGAACATCTTCGGTATAGACCGTTTGCTCAAAAGAAGTAAATGCATTGGTACCTTTAGCACCCATGGAAGCCATCATTTTGTCGTATTCGTTGGCTATGGCATACTTGGCAGCTTCACCGGAACGCTCATCTATTTGTGCATAAATTTCCTTGCGTTTTTCTTCGTCTTTGGTAGAGTTGTATTGTTCATATAATTGCTCAATTTGATCTAATAAAGGTTTTTCCTTTTCCCAATCCAACGATCCAAATTTATCGGTTCCTTTGAAGAGCATATGTTCTAGATAATGGGCTAAACCGGTATGGGTTGCTGGGTCTGTTTTACTTCCTGCTTTTACTGCGATGTAAGTTTGCACTCGCGGCTCTTTATTAGAAGGGCTCAAGATGACGGTCAGACCATTTTTTAGGGTATAAAAGCGAGCATGAGCCGGGTCGTTTTCTACATATTTGTAGTCGTAACCACCAGAAGATGCTTCTTTCCATTGATATTGTTGTATCTGCGCTGACAACCACAAAGGAAGGCTCGTCAAAACGAATAAAAGGAGTTTTTGCATGGTTTTCATTTTTAAATGGATTTAGTGTGAACAAAGATAAAAATATATAACTGTTTTTGTATAAAAATATTGAATTTTAAAATGCAATTTTTGATTTTATTGTTTGAATATTTTTTAACTTTTTATGAATTAGCCGTTTACAAATGGATTAGCTTTCAAAAAAATGTTGTTTCTTTGGGGAAATAATGAACTATGGTTAAATACATAACGGGATTTTTCATTATAGTTATACTCGCCGGATGCAACCAGAGTTATTATGCTCCGGTTACTCAAAATATACCTTTTTTTGAGGAAAAAGGAGAAGCAAGATTTTCTTTTAATTCTGTATTTACAGAGGAGTCTAGCACAAGGTTTTTTGGGATAATGGCGGCTTATGCTTTGTCTGATAAACATGCATTGCAAGGCAATTTCTTTTTTGACAGTTATGATAGTGGAAGCCCAGGATTTTTTAATTTTTTTCAAAAACATACTACTTTTGAAGGAGGTTTAGCTTTTGGTTGGTATAATACGGTGGACGAAGAATCTCGGGTAGAACTTTTTGTAGGTAATAATATAGGATTTAAAAAAATAAACGCAAACGGAGTAGATAAACCTGAATATCATCTAAATTCTGCCTATAATAAACTATATATTCAGCAGTCCTTCGGTAAGGGTTCAAAATATTTTGATTTTGCACTAACACCGGCATTGGGTTATTTGTATATGTTCAGATTCGATTTATTGGATAATAACGGCAAACCCATGTCCTTTACAAAGTTTCCTGAAGAGTCCGCCATTGCCAATAATAAACATTCACTTTTATTTGAACCAGGCGTGACATTAAGGCTTGGCATTAAGGAGGTGAAATTGCAAATCCAAGGTGTAAGATCCTTTAATCTTTCTAACAAAGGACTACCTTATGAAAAATATTCGATTTCGTTTGGATTGTTTGTGTCACCGGACTTTAGATCTACAGATAAATAAAATAACGTTTACAGAAAAATGTGAGGGTAAGGGAAAAAAGCATATCTTTGGAAAAAAATGAGTCATGGCTAAGTTTATAATAGGACTATTCTGCATAGTGATGCTTGTCGGATGTGCTCATCGATATTATGCTCCAGTTACTCAAAATGTACCTTTATTTGAGGAAAAGGGCGAATCAAGGGTTTCTTATAATTTTGGAAATACAGACGAAACGAGCTTTATAAATTTAATGGCTGCCTATGCTTTGACGGATAACTATGCTGTCCATGCAAATTTTAATTTAATGTTTACTGATCCAATGGGAGGTTTGCTATTTGATGCAGATTTAGGTAAAGGAGGAGAAGGAGGCCTAGCATTTGGATGGTATAAACCATTGAATAAGAAAATAAGGTTTGAAATTTTTGGTGGCGATGCCATAGGATACCGCAATAATAGACCTGATGCAAATCAGTATTTAAGATTCAGGTATAATAAACTTTATTTACAGCCATCCATAGGGTTGACAACCAATTTGATTGACTTGGCATGGACCACTTCATTCAGTTATATGAATATGTTTATAACCAATGTCTATGATAGTGATGGAGAGCGTATTGATATTTCAAGGAATAAAATAGCCGAAGAAATTCAAAATAAAAGACATTCTCTGCTATTTGAGCCGGGTATAACTTTAAGAATCGGGGGGAAACAAGCAAAATTTCAGTTGCAGATAGTAAATACATTCAATCTTTCACATCCCGAACTCCCTTATGACCGGTATTCAATTTCATGTGGTTTGTTTTTTTTACCGAATATTTGGTTAAAAGATTAATATTAAAGTTTACAGAAAACTGAATGGGATAGGGAAATGATATCGTATATCTCATAAAATTTTAATCATGGTAAAATATATAGCAGGGATTTACTGCATAGTGATGCTATTTGGATGCCGGTATGCACATTATGCGCTACAGACACAAAATGTACCATTTTTCAAAGAGAAAGATGAAGTCAAATATTCTACTATTATCTCTGGACACGCTATAGGTCTTATGTCAGCTTATGCTTATTCTGATAAAAATGCCTTGCAAGCCAATTTTTTTTATAGCCAAAATTTTACAACTTTGGGAATCTTAGATTTTTATTCAAGTCATAATTCTTATGAAGGCGGTTTGGCTTATGGTTGGTATAAAGCCAAGGATGAAAAGCGTCGGTTTGAAATTTTTATTGGAGATCATGTCAAATTTAGCAAAGAATCTTCAGGTTCTGGTGGAGGTCATATCCTCAAATCTGCCTATAATAAGCTATTTGTACAACCATCTTTTGGTAAGAGTTCAACATATCTTGATTTTGCAGTAACTCCTGCATTGGGTTATATGTATATGTTTAAACTGGATTTATATGACGATGATGGCAGACCAATGCCATTGTCATATCACAAAATGATATCACGCATTGAAAACAAAAGACATTCATTGTTATTCGAACCAGGTATAACTTTACGAATTGGAGGACAATATACAAAACTGCAAATTCAGATGGTAGGATCTATCAATCTTATACACGATGGATTGCCTTATGACGATCTTTCAATATCTTTAGGACTATTTGGAATGCCAATACCATTTAGAAAATAGCTAGTGCTCTGTCCACAAAAAAATCTTAATAAAATGTTGTTCTTTTTTCAAATCTCATCGTTAAAAATACTCGCCATAGTTACCACTATGCCTGCGTTTTTTGCCTTGATCTTTAAAAAAA
>JAIXKS010000069.1:14813-16798 GCA_026928325.1 Chitinophagales bacterium
TACCACTATGCCTGCGTTTTTTGCCTTGATCTTTAAAAAAAACAACTTCCATTATAATTTAAGTCTTTTTATAGACAGAGCACTAGGGTTCTTCCTTTTTGACCCACTTTTTAGGCAGTAATTTTGTGAAAAATGAAGTAATGATACCTGGATTAAATTTTACATCTCTAAGTGCCATAATCGTCAAAAGGATCGCCCAAGGTAAGAGGATCAGACAAGGAATCCAAGCCGCTTGAAGACCGGACATATCAGAGGACCGCACTAATTTTTCGCCAAAAATCGTACTGATAATAAACATCATATAAAATAAAATTGCTACCAAAAGCGGATATCCATATCCACCTTTTCTAATAATACTGCCCAATGGAGCGCCTATAAATAAGAATATGATGCAAATTACTGCCCAGCTGTATTGCTGATTTAATCGGAGCATATATTTATTGTAGATACGGTCAAAATCAGCATTGACGCTCGATATATTCAATGTAGCATCTCGATCGCCAGAAAGATTGGATTGCGCTTTGTTGATTACCTGCCTAAAATCTATGGAGTCAACAGATAGTACCCAATATTTAAGGCCATTTAGATCGGTATATTCCTCTTGCTTTACTATTTTTTTTGTCGGAGCCTTAGGTAATTCAGGCGGAGAAAGTCCAGATTCGTTAGAGCCTGCGGGTAAAGGTGGTTGTATCTCAGAAGTATCGGCAAGCGGCGCATCCTCTTGTTGAAGCTTTGCAGCCAGAGATCTTGCTGCACGGATTTCCTCTAGCTGAGGCTTGATAGGCAAGGATGGTTGTATTTCCTTTTTACTTGGATTGGGAATGGATGACGGATTGCTAAATTCGGCCATCAATAAAGAAACTTGATCTGCTACTTTTCCGTTGTTTTCGCGGATACGGTTTGAAAATGAGTCAATAGATTTGAGGAGTTGCAGAGAATTCATCATTTGCTCTCGGTCATGACTGATGTTTAAAAAACCGTCATCACCCGAAAATACACTCATGTCAAAGGCTACTTTCCACTTGTCAAAATACATTCTATTAAAAGGCATTTCTACTTTAGTGCCGTCAGGATTAGTCCGCCGATCCAATTCTTGGTAATTAACTCCCGAATCAAGCTCCATGACAAAATATCGACCTTCTTGCGCGGTAAACATCTGCCCACTTTTAGCTGTAGTCAGGCGAATGAGGCTTTTGTCGCTTCCGGTGTGATCATATATTAATACATCATGGATGTCTTTTTTGTTTTTGTCAATTTTACTCACTCGGATGATGGTTTCATCAAAGGCATCATTGAAAATTCCTTCTTCTATAGCTAATGAAGACTTCTGTTTTCTGATGGAAATAAACCGTTTATTAAACTGAAGTAGCGCTGCCGGTTTGAGGTAATTGGCAGAGATAATAGAAAATACTCCAATCAAACAAGCAATAATGACACCTGGTAACATGATTCGAATCAAAGATATACCAGCAGATTTTAAACTGGATAATTCGTATTTCTCAGCCATATCTCCAAACACCATCACGGACGAAATCAGAACGGTTATGGGCACAGCCATAGGTATCAGCGTAACGGCATAGTAAAATATCAATTCTATCATTTCAAGGATAGAGAGTCCCTTACCTAGGATTTCGTCGATATACTTCCACAAAAACTGCATGATTAACACAAATGTGGCGATAAAGTAAGATAAAATCGCAGGTCCAATAAAACTACCAGCTATAAGTCTGTCTATCTTTTTCAGCATAGATAAGATATATTCAAGGGCAAAAGTAAACAATAAATCGAAGTTATTGAAAAGACATTGTTTTTTAACTGTTGATTCGTGGATTCGTTAGATTTGTCGAGTTGGATTAATTGGTGGATTTATAGGTTTAAGGGTTTATACGTGTAAGAGTTTAATTTTTACTCTGATAAGCTTAGTGTCCTCACTAAGTTTGACATTAGCGTTTGTCGTCCCGACAACACGAACGAATAAATGCCAT
>JAIXKS010000069.1:17316-19089 GCA_026928325.1 Chitinophagales bacterium
CGATAGAACGGAATATACTACGTATTATCTCCGGATATGAGAAAACGGATATTGACATCATAGATATCAATGGACGTTTGTTGGATAAGGTTACATTCGAAGGAAAAGAACATACTATGGATGTAAGCCGCCTGTCACAGGGCAGCTACTTCATTCGTTATCTGGACGGGCATGGCAAAACACAATATATTCATTTTATTAAACTATAAGTAATTATGTAATAATCCCTTGATAGCATACCTTGAGTATGCTATCAAGGATTTAAATAATATAAGTGTATGTATTATAGAATACGATATATTCTTGTTTTAGCTACTTTGTTTGTAATGAAAATATCGATCGTAGGACAGGACAATAGTTTGTGCTATGGTACAGGTGATTTCGAGTTCGGAATAGAGAAAGAATGGCAACATGATTTTGAAGTGACCGAATTTCAAACCCTTAAAGTTATGGATCTCGACAATGATGGTATTCCGGAAATTATTGCTGTAAAAAATGGAGGGTATTTAGGAGGACTTTATCATTTTTGGGATATTGTAATAATAAACGCACAAACCCATGAAATCATCAACGAAATTAAGACTTGTTATTTTTTAGTAAATTTGGATCATTATGTCGTACTAAAAGATGATTCCGGAGGTTACGAAATCATCGTAGCAGCCTCTGATTATAATGGGTTTAATTCTAATAATATCAAAAGAAAATTGATATGCTACCGGTCAGATGGGAGTATTAAATGGATTTCTGATCATACTTTTGGTACGGGTCAGTTACTTCCTTTGTCGGAATTTAATAGAGGAGGAAGTTTGTCCTTAGCTGATTTCAATCAGGATGGCATTCCGGAGGTATATATTTTTAACGAAATCTTTAATGCCCGCACCGGTAAAAAATTAGCAGCTGGTGGTAAATATGGAATAGGGGAAATAGTTGGATATCATTTTGGTTTATCGGTAGCAGCTGATATGGATGATAATCCAAATGATTTGGAATTAGTAGCAGGTTATACCATTTATAAAGTCAAAATAACTAATGCCGAAGGTTTGGCAGGTAATGAAATGACACCTTATAATATGCGATTCAACGGGAAATTACATGACGGTTGGTCAGTGGTTGCAGATATCAATGATGATGGCAGGTTAGATGTCATTATAGCGACATTTGAATGGGTTAATAATGCATATCAAGCGTTTATGTATATTTATACTTTAGAAAAAGAGGATTGTGTTTTAATAGCAAAAAAGGATTTAGGTAATGTTCGTCGTTTTTCGTTTCCCATTGTCGGGAATTTTTCAAATAAATCTGAATCAGGCATAGTGCTATATACACAAGATACATTACGAAAATTTTCGTATAATGGTTCAGAAACTCTATCTGAAGATTGGCAATTGACCACTTCTCAAGGAGGTAGGTATAGATTATGTTTGCTAGCTTATGATTTTGATAATGATGGTGTTCAGGAGATTATATATCGAAATTTCAAGAGTTTGAAAGTTATTAATTCAGTCAATGACTTTCCGGTAACAATAGGCGATATTACTTGTTACAGTAATACTACTCATGATAGCCCTATTATAGCTGATATTTATAATACAGGAACGTCGAGAATATGTGTAACCTGTGCAGATACAACTTATGGAGGTAGTAGCCCTTTTATTGATTTACTCGCCCGAATTACTATCTTCGGTCCACCCGAAGGTCAGCAATGGGCTCCTGCCCGCAATATCTGGCATCAATACGGTTACAACCCGCTCTTTATCAATGATGACGGCACTG
>JAIXKS010000055.1:0-795 GCA_026928325.1 Chitinophagales bacterium
AATTTTTTCCGCTTTCATTGAGCACATTTGATGAAATTGTGTTACCTTGCATGATTATTATTTTTAACGTTAATAAATGAAAGGTAAAAGTGAGATCTTTTGTGAATTGTCAGTGCCTTTTGGTGCTAGTATCGCTCACCGTAGGTGTCGCTTGAACAAGGTATTGCCAAAAGCGGGGCTGAACGGCTTCGATTGAACATTTGTGCAAGGTTCAACATTCGTTCTTCGATTGAGCTTTTGTGCTAAAAATCCCCGCCTTCGGCAATACCCAAAACGTTATGCGTCACCCTAAAGAACAACTCTAATAAACAATCATCCATCATTTTAAAAACAAAAAGTCACAATTATTTTTTTAATTCAAAAGCATATCGTAATATTGCAATATTATAATAAAGGTATGGGAACAACTAAAACAGAACATTTTACAGAAAAACAAAGCGAAATTGCGATAATTGCAAAAGCAATGGGGCATCCTGCAAGAGTTGCTATTATCGACTTATTATTAAAAGTAAATGCTTGTATCGGAAATGATATTTTAGAAAAAATTCCGCTTGCACAACCTACGATTTCTCAGCACCTAAAAGTTCTTAAAGATGCCAATTTAATCAAAGGAACAATTGAAGGAAATACGGTGCGCTATTGTATCAACGAATCTACTTTCGAATTACTAAGTAAATATTTTGGAAATATTGCTTCTAATGTTATCCATCAAGACTGTTGTTAAATTAAAAAATAAAAATAATGCAAACAGAACAAGAAATCAAAGAAATGGTAAAGCAAAAATACAGTGAAATT
>JAIXKS010000055.1:1443-18842 GCA_026928325.1 Chitinophagales bacterium
CCTGACGATATTTTGAAGGATTATCTAAATGAAGAAGAAATTACGCAATACAAAGCAAACGATACGGTAATTAGAAGCATAACGGTTTATGCCGAAAAGCCAGCGGATTGTTGTTCACCAAGTTCGAAATGTTGCTAAAAAAATAATTATGGAATATCAAATTAAGGCTTCATCTGTTTCAACAAAAGATGCGATACTACAAATAAAGCAAAATGAGATAGCTTTTGGAACGACTTCAAATTCAGCAGAAATTTTACCTAATCCTGCCGAACTTTTTTTAGGAGCTTTTGCTGCGTGTATGCTAAAAAATGTAGAACGATTTTCTGCTATGATGAATTTCACTTATGCAAAAGCCGTAGTAAATGTGTCCGCTATTCGCACGGAAAAACCTGTGAAAATGGATAATATAAATTACAAGTTAATTATTTACAGTGCTGATGAAAATATAAATACCGTATTGCTAAAGAAGAATATTGAAAAATTTGGCACAATCTACAATACCGTAAAGTTATCGTGCACTATAAATGGAGAAATTATTCAAGTAAAAAACGATGAATATTAAAATGAAGTTCTTAGACCGTTATCTGACGGTCTGGATATTTTTAGCAATGGCAATTGGTGTTAGTTTGGGATATTTTTTTCCAAATATTCCTACTAATATCAATGCCGTTTCAATCGGAACAACTAATATTCCATTGGCAATCGGATTAATTTTAATGATGTATCCACCATTAGCAAAAGTGGATTATTCCTTATTGCCCAAAGCGTTACAAGATAGAAAAGTAATTGCCATTTCTTTGTTACTCAATTGGGTAATCGGTACTTTGTTGATGTTCGGATTAGCCGTTTTGTTTTTGCGAAACGAACCTGAATATATGACAGGACTTATCTTGATTGGTTTGGCAAGATGTATCGCAATGGTTATAGTTTGGAGTGATTTAGCCAAAGCGAACAGAGAATACACCGCTTTACTTGTTGCTTTGAATAGTATTTTTCAAATTTTCTCTTACAGTTTTTTTGTATGGTTGTTCATCAATGTTTTACCAAAATATCTTGGATTGGGGGATTTTGATGTAAGCGTTTCAATGCGTGCTGTTACTGAAAGCGTTTTAATATACTTGGGTATTCCATTTTTAGCAGGTTTTTTAACCCGATACATTTTAATAAAACGAAAAGGGAAAGAATGGTATCATCACAAATTTATTCCTAAAATTTCGCCCATTACATTGATTGCTCTTTTGCTAACTATTGTTGTAATGTTCAGTTTAAAAGGCGACAAAATAATTGAATTACCATTTGATGTTTTAAAAATAGCCGTTCCGCTTATCATCTATTTTGTATTGATGTTTTTCGTGAGTTTTTTCATCAATAAAGCGTTGAAAGTTCCTTATGATAAAAATGCTTCAATTTCATTCACCGCCACAGGAAACAATTTTGAATTAGCAATTGCAGTTGCTATTGCAGTCTTTGGTATCAATTCGCCACAGGCTTTTGTTGGAGTTATTGGTCCTTTAGTAGAAGTTCCCGTTTTGATATTATTAGTCAAGATTAGTCTATTTCTAAAACAAAAATACGATATAAAATGAACCAGAAAATTTTAGTGCTTTGCACAGGAAACAGTTGTAGAAGCCAAATTGCAGAAGGTTATTTACGCTATTTTGCAGGTAAAAAAGCAGACGTTTACAGTGCAGGTGTGGAAACGCACGGAGTAAATCCAAAAGCAATTGCCACAATGAAAGAAGATGGAATTAACATTTCAAATCATACATCAAACAACATTGACGAATACAGAAATATAGACTTTGACTTTGTTATTACCGTTTGCGACAACGCCAAAGAACGCTGTCCATTCTTTCCGACAAAAGCCAAAAAATTTCATTACAATTTTCCCGACCCAGCCAAAGCAACAGGAACGGACGAAGAAATTGCCGAAGAATTTAGAAAAGTGAGACAACAAATTAAAGCGTATTGCAAAGATTTTATTACTGAAAATTTGTAACTTGACGACCAAAAAAGGGCGAACGCATAACATCATGACGTATAGAAGAAAGCCCAAATAAAAAAGAAAAGCCCAGAACTTTGAAGTCTCTGGGCTTTTTGCTATACGTTGTTCAGCGACACCAGCTTTAGAACGTAGGTGGTTTTGTAGCTTTTGTAGTCTCCTTACCGTGGTTTTTTGTAGGTCAACTTTCTTTTCTTTGTAGCGATTTTAATGTTTAGATTTCCTTCAGGCATATAGATGCCCTTACCCACAATGCAGGTGTTTTGCTTTCTTTTGCCGATCTGTTTTGTTTCTTTCTTTGTCATTTTAGTATTGGTATTTTTTGAGGAGATCCTCGGTTTCTCATATTTTCGATATTTACCAATTCAACGCCTGTTTTCGACACATTCACATACGTGGCTATGCGCTCCAATTTGCCGATATTACATACGCTGCACAGCGTGATATCCACACCATACGTCATCGCTGCCAATATCTGTACAGGTAGCTTTACCTTGCGAGGTGGTGGTGCTATTGCCAACTGTTCGCAGATACTTTTGATGCGTGCGCCCTTGTGCTGATGACTCAAAAATCCACTGTGCCGTATCTTTACAAATCCTCTCGGTAAGATGTGTTGCTCAAACCTTCGCAAAAATTCCTCATGGCTCAGCGTCATCTCTTTTTGCTTATGCCCGTCCTGATAATCCTTGTACCGAAATGTGATTGTTTCTGCTGTTATCTCTTTGATTCGATGCGTGCTGATCGCTACTTTGTGCGTATATCTACCTAAATATTCCAACACCTGCTCTGGTCCGCCAAATGGCGCTTTGGCATACACATTCCACTTCTTGTAACGGACCGTTTCTAACATGATCTTGTGCTGGTCCTCGTCTTTGACTTTTAGAGCGCCTGACTTTTTTAATTGTTGTACTCTGTCCAGAAAATATCCCTTGAATATCTTTTCCATCGCTCGCCTCGGAAACAGAAAATTGCCGCATTTTCGCTTTTCTTTCTTCCATAAGCCCTCCTTGTCCAATCCGCCGCCTGTCACGATACTATGCACATGCGGATGAAAGGTCAGATCCTGTCCATTCGTATGCAATATACTGATGATGCCTGGTGTACCTCCTAAATATTTTCCGTCATTACCCAGCTTTCTCAGCGTATAAGTACCGGCTTCAAATAGCAAGCCAAACAATACTTTTCGATTGCCCATGACCAAACTTCGCAGTTCCGCCGGAAGCGTAAATACCAAATGGAAGTACGTCGTCGGCAGCAGTTCACTGTGTCTATCCTGCAACCATTGTTCCCGCCTGAGTCCGCCGCAATTCGGACAATGCCGATTGCCACAGCTATGATACTGATGATGTACGTGATCGCAATGACTACATCCATAGACGTGTTTGCCTATGCGCGCCGTGTGGCAATCTGACAGTCGCCTCAGTACTTTTTGGCTGTATGGATTGAATTGTTTAGTGGATGGATGATCAAAGATTTTTCGCTGTAATAACTGCTTAATCTGTGCTTGTTCCACTGCTCAGTTTTTCCATTGGCGATACTATGCCCAACTGTGTATGATGCTGTAAGTGGAGATATATCATCGTCGTTTCCAACTTACTATGACCAAGTAAGGTTTTGATCACGTGGATATTGTTACCCTGATTGAGCATGTGGGTAGCAAAGCTGTGGCGTAGCGTATGTGCCGTAAACCGTCCGCTTTCAAAGCCTGCTTTCTGCATCGCTCCGTTCACTACTACCTGCATGCTCCGTACATGAACCGCACGACGGGTTTGCGTACTCGTAAACAAATACTCTTCTGGACGACCTGCTGCCACATAATACGCCCGAAGATCTGTCAGCAACGTCTGCGGAAGTAAGGTAAACCTGTCTTTGCCGCCTTTGCCTTGTACTACTTTGATTCGCTTATTGGCACTGTCGATATCCCTGATTCTCATGTTGCACACTTCACTGATGCGCATACCCGTACCATACAGCAAGCCTACCACACATCGCTCCTTCAGCGTCAACTCCGCTTTAAACAGTTGCAACACCTGATCCTCTGTCATAATATCGGGCAACTGAAACTGCTTTTTGGGATACAGATTGCTGGGTACTACATAAGTCACAGGCATTACCTTTTTGAAGAAAAAACTGCATGCCTGTGCCACACTGCGGCATTTGGCACGACCTACCTTATGGTGCTCTTTGATAAACAACAGATACTGTTCGATATGCTCCTGGCGTAGTTCCTCAACCTGCATATCGTTGTAAAATTTAAACAGCAATGTCAGTTCCTGTATGTAATTACGGACGCTTCCCTTGCCATATTCCTGCACTTTTAATACCCGAAAACTCCGCTCAATCCAATTTTTTCCGCTTTCATTGAGCACATTTGATGAAATTGTGTTACCTTGCATGATAATTATTTTTAACGTTAATAAATGAAAGGTAAAAGTGGGATCTTTTGTGAATTGTTAGTGCCTTTTGGTACTACTATCGCTCACCGTAGGTGTCGCTTGAACAAGGGTTTGGCAAAATGGCGGGTTTAGTGCTAAATTCAAGTTCAGTTCTTCGATTGAACTTTTGTGCAAAACTGAACATTTGTGCTTCGATTTCCGCCACTTCGCCAAGCCCCGAAACGTTATGGGTAAGCCTAAAAAACACCACTAGATAAAATAAAAACAAATGACAGAATTAAAAATTCACTTAGAAAACTGCTACGGTATAAGACGATTTAAACACAAATTCAACTTTGGACAATCCAAAACACAACTTGTTTATGCTCCTAATGGTGTTATGAAATCATCTCTTGCATTGACGTTGGAAGATATTGCCGAAGGAAGAACTTCTAAGGATAGAATTTTTTCTCATCGAGTAAATCACAGAGAGGTAAAAGTTGATGGACGTGATATCGACAAGGATGAAATTTTTGTTATACAAAGAATGAAATCAGCCGAGTTCAAAGAAGCGTCAACAATTTTAGCAAATGAAAAACTCAAAAATGAATACGACACGATAAATTTAAAATTAAATGAATCTAAAAATGAATTCTTAAAACAAATTCAGCCATTATTTGGAATTAAAGTAACTCAAGTCGAAAGTGAAATCACATCGGTTTTTAGGCAAGACCTATTTAAAATGTTTGAAACCTATAACACGGAAATCAATGACACAAAAGAACCAATTTACTCAAATATTCAGTATTCAGAAGTATTTAATGACAAATCCATAAAATTTCTTGAGAGTAAAGACTTCAAATCAAAAATTAAAGAGTACATAAAAGTATATGACAGCCTAGTTAATGAGAATAACACTCTTTTTATGAAAGGTACTTTCAATCACTACAATGCTGACACCGTAACAAAGTCACTTAAAGACAATAATTTCTTTTCCGCAAATCATAAAGTTAAAATTAAAGAGCTGGAAATCACCAATGCCAAAGAACTTGAAGATTTGATTTTTAGCGAGAAGGAAAAAGTTCTTAAAGACCCTGAGTTAGCAAACAAGTTTAATGAAATTGACAAATCATTGAATAGCAATGCAGAATTAAGAAGGTTTAGAAGTTACATTGAAGAGAATCAAGAAATTATCAAAGAATTTGCAGATTTATCAAATTTTAGAAAAAAACTCATCCTAAACTACTTGGCGAAGTTTAAAAGCGAATTCAATGTTCTATTAAAACTCCATAAAGACACTTCTGAACAACGAGATAAAATAATCTTAGAAGCAAAAAAGGAACAAGAAGATTGGAAGAAGGTAATAGATATATTTAAGAGAAGGTTTACCGTTCCCTTTGAAGTTCATATAAAAAACCAAGAAGATGTAATTCTTAACAGTGAGCCAGCTTCATTACTATTCAAATATTCTGATGGTAATGGACCTGACGATACAAAACTTTTAGGTGGAGCTGAATTACAAGAGTCACTTAGTACAGGTGAACAGCGTGTGTTCTATTTGTTAAACATTATTTTTCAAATCGAAACAAGAAGAAAGCTAAATAGAAACCAACTTGTAATTGTTGATGATATTGCAGACTCTTTCGATTACAAGAATAAATACGCAATAATTGAGTATTTAAAGGATGTGTTGGATGACCCACATTTTTTTATGATTGTCCTTACTCACAATTTTGATTTTTACAAAACTATCAAAAGCAGATTAGGAGCAAAAATTAACCACCAAGGTAATTGGACTTCAATCAGAAAGGCAGGTGAAATAGAACTTACTGTTGGAGAAAAACGAGATGTATTTCCTAATCTAAGAAGCAATTACGATAGTTGTGATTTTACCTTTATTGCCTGTATTCCATTCGTTAGAAACTTAATTGAATTTACTATCGGTGATGAAAATAATCAATATCTTCTTTTAACTTCATTGCTCCATATGAAGCCTGAAAGAGCTGATAAAGGAATTGACAAAACGGAAGAGTTAACAGTTCAATCTGTACTAGATATTTTTAACACTACATTTCAACAGACTAAAACAAAAGTAAATTCTGCGGACAAAGTTTACGACCTAATCCTTGCCAAAGCAGAAGATATATCCAATCTAGATGAAGGGAATCCATTGGACATAAAGTATAAAATTTGTATCTCAATAGGTATAAGACTTCTTGCTGAAAAATTTATGATAACCAAAATAACTGACCCAAATTTTCATAATCACATATTAAAAAAGGTCACAGGACAAATCGTAGAGAAGTATAGAACTGAATTTCCAAACGAAGCTAATAACATTGCTATTTTAGACAGAGTAAATCTAATGACAGCGGAAAATATACACATTAATTCATTTATGTATGAGCCTTTAATGGACTTAACTGATGACCATTTAAAAACATTGTATAAAGACTTAAAAACATTAGCATAAAAAAGGCCAGCCCATATCATTTAGGACTTAAACGAAATGAAGCAGAGCGGAATTTCGGCTTAAGTCTCTGTTGACAGAAGCGTTATGAGGGCATTTGTCGTATTATGGGGATTTAATTGAGTTAGGTAGTTTTTTTAGAGAAAATCAACTGATATTTTGAGGTTATTTTGCTCCTTTTTTAAGGGTTAGTACCCAAATATTCATCAAAATTGACTTTTGATTTTTGCCGATTGGGATGAATTCCACATGAATCAGGCATCTTATTTCCATTTTTGACATAGCAATTCCCGTCCGCTTTAGGTGGAACAATTTGAACCGCAATATCCACCTTTGCCGTTGCGTATTAGTATCTGACGTCGATCTATTTGCAAGTCATCTATTTTCAGCAGTCGCGCTTCATTCAATCGCATTCCCGAGGAGTAAACCATGGCCAACAGAAAACGATGTTTCAGACTTCTAGGCGCTTTAATCAGCCGTTTTACGTCTTCCTTGCTCAGTACTTCTGGCAGCTCTGACTTCTTACGAATTACAGGCATCTTCAACGCTTCTTCCTCTAATCCATACACCCGATACCAGTAGCGCATACCATATACGGTAAACTTGAAAAAAGTCTCTGAATACCCTTCTTCCATGCTCAACCGATACAGATAGGCATTCATTTCTCCAATACTGATCTTCTCGGGAGACTTGCCGAAATGAAGCGCAGTATAAGCCACATACCGACCATAATTGAACAGCAAACTCGGGCTCTTTTGGTCGATCACGATACGCTGTTTGAAAAGTGAATATCCTTCACGAAATCCCGGAACAAGCTCCTTGGCCTGTTCAATAATTAAAAACTCTTTTTTTGACATGATTTTTAGATTTTTAAATCATGTCAAAGTTTGTAAAATTACTATATTTGTGCCACAATGGCTAGCGAAGCTTTTGTTGTTCAACAGCTCGTTTGGAAAAGCGGCAGGCAACGGCTTCGATTGAACATTTTCGTAAAAAAAAGTATTATCTTCGTGTTAATTTTAGTCGGTAAAATCCGCCCTGCGTTATGCAGTCAAACCGGCAAGAGGCAAATTAAGCAAAAGTCATTGTTAAAATTTTAACCACCAGATATAGACAAAAATTTTTAGAGATGCTAAAGAATAAATTAAGTATTAGAAATGTGCTGGCGATAGGAATCAGCCTCGCAATGATGACCGTTTTCGTTTCGTGTGAAAAGGGAGACGCACATTCCGGAACATCCATTGTAGGAAAGTGGGTGACTTCTGATTATAATGCAGGACATAACGACACCATCACCTTCACTTCAAGTATGAGAGTTGAGGATTATTTTATATTTTCACATACGACTTTGTATCCTGCTAGTTCTTATTATTATACCTATTCATTGACCGATAATAAGATTACAATTACAAGTCATCAGCCAGAAATTGAAGCGTATAGCGAGATATTTGAATTTATATTAAATGGAAATTCTCTTAAAATTAAAGGATTCAGCAACCCTTTTAGTCTCTCCAATGAAGCAAGAGCTGATGTGAATTTCACGAAAATCAAGTGAATAAACGTTCAACATTAATAGCTGAATATTTAACTAGTGCTCTGTCCACAAAAAAAATCTTCATGAAATGTCGTTCTTTTTCCAAATCTCATCGTTAAAAAAATTACTTCCATTATTATTTAAGTCTATTTATAGACAGAGCACTAGACATTGCCAAAAGCGGCGTGGGACAGCTTGAATTCTGTAATGATGCAAAATACAGTTTTTTTAAACTTAAAGCCGTCTTCGCATTTTTTGATATATCAGATAGTGTGTATAACTATCGGTATAAAAACAACGAAATAAATAAAATTGATTTTTAGGAATAATTTGTATATTTGTGAGTTCGTGGTTCGCTTAAAAAACGACCGTAGGTTATTAAATAAGTAAATGTAAATAAAAAAAGAAGATGGCGACAATTAGACTAAAACGGACAAGTGAATTCAATAACCGGATGAGAGATTACAAAATATTTATTGACGGACAACAAGTTGGTACAATTGTTAATGGTGAGACTAAAGACTTTCCTACAAAAGCTGGACAACATATCGTAATAGCAAAAATTGATTGGTGTAGCAGTCCAAACATTTCTGTAAGTGTAAATGATAATCAAACAAAAACTCTAAAAGTTGGTGGTTTTAAATATGGACAATGGTTAATGCCAATAGGTTTGGGACTTATTATTTTGCATTTTATTTTATCAGGAATTATCGGTTTTAAATATACAATATTTTTAGTTATTCCTTTTTTTCTTTTACTCGTTTATTATTTGACAATCGGCAAAAGTAATTATTTGACATTAGACGAAGTAAGCGACAACTAACAACTTGGTAGAAAACCGAACCATTAACAAGAAGTTTGACATCCTTATTCATCGATATTTTCAAACACAAACCCATAATAAGGCATATAATGAAAAAGGCAATTTTTATTATTTTATCCATCTTGATCATTAATCAAAATCTCTTGGTTGCTCAGGAGCAAGCGCCCAAATTAAGTGCCGGTAAAATCGGAATATCTTTTTCCTCATTTGGAGATAATGATGTGTTTAGATATAAAGAATTTGAGGGTGCCGCAAGTTATAATAGCGATTATTTTTTTACCATAGGCATCAATTATCTCTACCCAATCAATCGATGGCTGGAAGCTGAGACCGGAGTAGAATACTCAAAACACAGTATCATTATCCGAACCAATCTGCCTCCTGGCATGAATAACGCCTCTCAAAAAGCAAATCTTGCTTTGATAAATGTTCCCATATCATTAAGAGCAAACTTCTTAAATTACTTCTTTGTTAATGGTGGCTTGATGGTCGATATTGACGCTTCAACCAATAGCCCGATTGACACCCAAACCGGTATTGGCGCACTACTAGGTATAGCTGTAAAATATGACTTTAAAAACGGGCTATCTGCCTTTGTAAATCCTTATTCAAAGATTCACGCTTTGATCCCATTTTCAGATACCAATTATCATCAAAGGATTTGGGAAAATGGTATTAGGATAGGAATAACCTATCACCTAAAAATGAAATAAACAACGGTTATAACACCAGATTTTCATCTGAATGTAAACCGTGATTACACCTTAGATTCGGAGGATACATTTGGTTTCATTATCAGCGTCACCTGCCCAATAAAACGGTTGATTTGCAGCTATTTTGGCTCGAAATAAATTTTCAAAGGCGCAGTTTTGAGTTAATTTTTTCACCTTAGGCAACGAAATCCAATTTCATCGTGTCTATATATTAATCGAGTGCTCTGTCCACAAAAAATTCTTAATGAAATGTTGTTCTTTTTTCAAATCTCATCGTTAAAAATACGTGTCATAGTTACCACTATGCCTGCATTTTTTGCCTTGATCTTTAAAAAAATAACTTCCATTATTATTTAAATCTTTTTATAGACAGAGCACGAGCAGCATTTCCCTTTATATTAATTGCAAAGTATTTCTTGATTATCTAATAAATTTTACCATCATGAGAAGCAAAATGAATTTACCTCTTATTCTAGCTCTATTTTTAGCATGGAGTTGGAATTCTTCGGGAATGGCTGTACCATCAACAATTAACGATGATTATGAACTTGCGTCTTGCAATGCGGGACTTTCAATTCAGCACACCTACTGCGATTTATCAAGTGGCTCCTTGACAGCAAATGCTATTGGAGAACCAAGCTTTACTTATTTGTGGTCAAACGGTGCAACAACACAAACCATTTCTAATTTAAGTGCTGGCACGTACACCGTTACCATCACAGGAAGTCTAGGGTGTGTTTCTATCCTTTCAGGTACAATAATGCATTTTGATGAGCTTTTTACATCTATTGACTTCCAAGGCTCATTTTGTTTTCAAGGATATGCATATCTCCAAGCTTATACTAATTCTGGAGCACCTCCATATACCTATTTATGGAATACAGGAGAAACCACAGACGAAATTTACATTACAGATCCCGGAGAATATTGTGTAACTGTCGTGGATAGCCATGGTTGTAGTGGCTCAGATTGTTTTACCATAGGATATGTCGGCATAGATTTTAATATTGAGCATACTACTTGTCAATATAACAATGGGAAAGCAACCGTCTATATAACGAATGGAGCAGAATATGGTGCTACTTTTAAATGGAGCAACGGAGCTACGACTAAAACCATCATCGGACTTGCTCCAGGTGATTATACGGTCACGGTAACCGACAAATATGGGTGCTCTGAACCTGGTACAATAACCATCGAAAGTTCTGAACCATTAGAGATTGCACTAGAAACAACGCATACTTCTTGTGGTCTGGATAATGGAAGTATTTATGCCTATGGCGTAGAGGAAGATTTTCTGGGATATCAATGGTCCAATGGTGAAATCACGCAAACAATTTCCAATTTAGCACCTGGATTATATCTTGTTACTGCGACAAATACATTAGGTTGTTCGGCCGAACAAAGTGTCTTCATTGAAGCATCTACTGGCCTATCATTAACAAAAACCGTTATTCCTACCAGTTGTGGCGTAGAAAATGGATCTATTAGCATAAACACGGAAGATGATGCTGACTATATATTTGAATGGTCCACCGGCCAAACCACGCAAACCATTCAAGATCTTGCTCCCGGTATCTATACCGTTACCGTTACAAATGATAAAGGATGTTTTTCTATATTGACTAGCACGGTTGATTCTTCTTCTCAAATTATACTAACTGAAGATGTTACACATACAAGTTGTGGCCTAGATTACGGAATTGCAACTGTTCTTCCATCGGGAGGTCATGGATTTTCATTTCTATGGTCAACGGGAGACACCACGCAAACGATCTCTGCGCTGCCTGCCGGTACATATACCGTTACCGTCTCTGCAAATGGTGGATGTTCTACTATTTGGACAAGCACCGTCGATTCTTCCGATATAGATATCACCATTACCAATGAGGTATCACATACCAGCTGCGGAACAGACAATGGATCTATAACTGCAATAGCTGAAGGTGGTAGTTTCTTCATTTACGCTTGGTCCACAGGCGATTCCACGCAAACGATTACAGACCTCGCTCCGGGAAGTTATACCGTTACAGTCTCTGCTATCGGAGGTTGTTCGGCCACACAAACGGCTCTTGTCAACGATTCTGAAGATATCTCTATTCTAGCGGATATCAACCCGACAACTTGCGGCGGCAATAATGGAAGTATTGCTATTGCATCGTTTGGAGGTGACAGTTTTGAGTATCTCTGGGAAAACGGACAAACAACAGCCGCTATTTCCGGTCTAAAAGCTGGTGATTATTCAGTCACAGTGACCAACAACCTTGGATGTTCCACTTCCATCATTAGCCATGTTGAAGCTAGTAAAACACTTAAAGTAAGTACCTTAATTTTCGAACCTTCGTGCGAGGATTGCCAGGATGCTTCCATCACAGCAATTGCTGATGGTACTGCTCCTTACGTCTATCAATGGAGCACGGGCGAGACTACCCAATCCATTGAAAACCTTAGCTTAGGGATATATTTTGTAACTGTAACCGATGATTTAGGTTGTACTGTCGAAGATGTCATCATCATTAACGATCCAAATTGCCTTCCGATATCACTAGAAATTGACGCTACAGATGCACCTTGTCATCTCGAAAATGGAACAGTTTCCGTTTTGGCATCTGGTGGCACAGCGCCATTGACCTATGCTTGGTCTTCAGGTGATACAAGTGAAGAAGCTTCTGTACCTGCCGGCACATACTATGTAATCGTGACTGATAGCCTGGGTTGTCTTGCCTATGGCAGTGTGAGCATTCAACAGCCAGCACCCATACGCACTCAAATCAGTATCGTCGATGAACAATGTTTTGGCGATGAAAATGGAAGTATCCACATAGATGTAGATGGTGGTTTCGAACCATTTTCGTTTGAATGGAGCAACGGAGCTACTGAAGCATCTTTAGATGACTTGGCACCCGGTTATTATACGGCAACCATAACGGATGCTAATGGCTGTACTACAACAATAGCCGCCGCTATCACCGAAGCACCTGCCCTATTTGTTCCTATCCAAGGTGATACGACAATTTGCTATGGAGCCATAGGAACATTAACAGTAGATGGCGCTTTTGATCAGTATCTATGGTCATCTGGTGATTCGACAAATACCATTTTTTGGGACGCTTCTGGTGTTTATACCGTAACGGTCACCAATGAATCAGGCTGTTCAGCCTCGACATCCATTACCACTGTTACAAATGATGAAATTTTTTCTGAAATAGAGCAACAAGATTCCGGCTTGACGGTATCGGTTCAAGGTGGAACTGCGCCTTATACTTATATATGGTCTAGTGGCGAAACTACAGCAAGTATTGATCCACAAGATCCAGGAACTTATATCGTAACGATAACAGATGCTTTAGGATGTACAAGCACAGCAACCTACGACTTTACTGTATCGACTCAGGATGAACTTTCTGATCTATCGGTCATCCTTTATCCAAATCCGGTAAAAAATATGCTAGAGATAGAACTTCAGAAAGTAACATCAGAAACCACAATCGCGATGTACGATATGCATGGAAAATTGATTTTACAGCAAAAAGACCATGGATCTACCTATGTAAAAATAGATTTAACGGCCTTTGCATCTGGTGCTTACTTCCTACACGTGTACAATAAAACCGGAAGTTACAGAACACAAGTTATTAAGATGTAAGGAAGGAAAACGTGACAAAACAACGCGTCATTTTGTTAGATTAGTGATTAATAAAAAAAGTCAACCCTAATATTTCAGGGTTGACTTTTGATTTTTCTACACTAGCAATTATCTATATCCAGATGCTTATTGCTTTACAAATTTGGCTGACTGCGTTTGCGAATTGGAACGGAAGGTAACAATATACATTCCGGCTTCTAAAGCAGCCGTATTCAAGGTAACTTCTGATTGACCATATTCTATTTGTTGATTGATAATCAATTTACCTGCTAAATCGGTCACCGTAATCATACCGTTACTCCCTTGAATAGTCTCATTAAATTGAAGGATTAATCGCTGATTAACCGGGTTCTCTAGAATGGTGAATAATGTGTTTGTAGGATTAAAGTCTTCAACGCTTGAAATAACCCTTTGCCCATTACTAAAATAAGTTGCCCATCGTTTTGACTGCGTCAATAAAACGGGTCTTTCTGTTGCCTGAATTTTATTTTGATCCATCTTCGCAACACCTACATTCAATACATTATTGTTACCTTGATTATCAAAAACGACCTTGTCGTCTTTGTTAGAATAATTAGGAAAGCCCAATACATTATTTTCAAAGATCAATCCCGTCTCACCTCGTTCAATATTTGCTCCTAAGATAGCCACTGATCCATCGTCATCGATAAAATCAAAAGCAATAATGTACGGAGAGTTTTTGGAGAAGCTTGGATTTCCAATACTTGTACCTTGTGGCAGTGACGAATACAATTTAGAGATCTCGCCTAGGGAAAATGAATTGGACTTATTATTCCAAACTTTAATAAAGCTAATATCCCAATACAAAATTGAACCCGAAGATGTGGATTTTAATTCATTTTCAGCATCGTAGATGATGTACTCACCTGACAAATCAAACTCCATCGCATCGGCATAATTTACATCACCGGTTTTGACACCTGACGAATAGGTCGGGTTATACAATTCAAAGGTATTTTGCTGGATAGAGCCGTTAGGTGCAAAATAATAAACATAAACATTATTGATCTCTTGGTCAAGTAATCCTGCCAACTTACTACCATCTTTAGAAATGATTACATTTCTCCATACTGGATCGCTACTGAGAACTTGCTCATTGGTAAATGTTCCACTCTGCCAGTCAATCGTAATATAATACATATGTCTGTCACTAGCTACAAATACGATCTCGCTACCATCGTCTGATACGCTCGGCTTAGATATAAGCGTTTTGTTTGATAATTGAGCTAATTGTTCTGCATTGGCATTCAGAAGATATAATCCTTTATTTTGCGATCCTGTCGTCAACAAAAATTCTTGTCCCGGATTAAAATCTACATCATCTTCATAATTTCCACCTTGATCTCCTAGGATACCTACTTCGTCAAAGGCTTTTTTGGCCGCATTAACTTCTGCCTGGGAATATAAATCCGTAGCTGCCTTGACAACAGCTACTCTACAATCAACAAATTTTGAAGATTTAGTCAGATATTTCGTCAATGCCCGATAATATACCTTCTCGGCCTTGTCTTTTCCTACAGAAGTAGCAAACTTATAGAATGCATGATTGGGAATACCACTATTAATGTGAACACCTTCATTATCTTGTGTTCCTGTATATCTTTCATTGTAGTGTTTCGGTTGCCATCCACTGTTGAAATCATTGGTTCTAGCACCATTGTGCGGATCTGACATATCTCTCAAAGCACCCGATGGATATACTGCCTTCTTTACGACATCTTCGCCTATTAACCAGTCGTCTCTATCGATCATCACACCAAAAACATCAGCAAAAGACTCGTTGAGTGCTCCAGATTCGCCTTGATACTCAAGATTGGCACTAGCCTGAATTACACCATGTGACATCTCGTGTCCAGCAACATCCAATCCCTTAGCCAAGGGACCAAATGCAGCATCTCCATTGCCATAAAACATGGCTTGGCCATTCCAAAACGCATTTCCCATAGAACTGCCATCATCCTCTGCTACATTGATAAAAGAGATAATATTACCACCATTACCATTGATAGATTGTCGATTATGCGTATTTCTAAAGTATTCAAAAGCTCGGCCTCCATTATAATGCGCTGATATGGAAGTTTTGTCATTCCATTGATTATTGGAAGAAGTCACATGATCATACCGAAAATTACTTTTGGCTGGCGATGTATTGAAAGCGTTGATCGTCCAAATAACACCATTTGGATTATTAGGCATCTTACTGGTTGAGGAAGAATAAATCTCTCTAGAAGCATCGATTAAGTAATACGACGAACCTACCTGGTAAGTGCTGATTTGTCTGCTAATATTGAACAAATCCAATGCCGTCGCAGAAGCAGATCCATCTAAAAATACCATTTCAGCCGCTGCTTCGTCTGTGTGAGTACAACTTGTCGTTCCATCGTGTCGATGATTGTGAAACCGACACATACTTTCGTATTTATTGATTACCGCTCCAGTCTGTGCATCTATAAAGTATTCCCAACGATCAATCAAATTTTTATAAACGGTATAGTGGTATGCCAACAAAAACTGATTTTCATACGGATAGATGACAAGTGCCGACTTCGTTTTCATATCTCCGAATTGGGTCATATCATCCTGATACACCAATTGTGGCCCTATATTTTTGAAGACGATGGCTTCTCCTTCTTGAACAGTCAAGGTTGGGTTTGTATTTCCCAATTCGAAGGATGGATAATAATTGCCATTTAGGAAATCAATCGTATTGTCCTTCTCATGGAGAATCACCTCGCTACCATACACAGGAATGCCTTCATGCATTTGCTGCATGCGAATGTGCCGCATCCCTATATCATCAACCTCATCAGATTTAATGATAAACTCAGATTCCGGATTTTTAATCTTCATCATCGGAGCAGCGGCTTTCAAATATGCCAGTATCCGATCCGAAGTACTTCTACTCGCCAATGATTCATCGCGTAAAGCACCTTGTATGAAGGCTGGCACCTGCTTTTCATTCAAAAAACCCGGTTCCAAACCACTTTTTAACGCCTCAAGCGAAACGAAATCAATAGGTTTGTATTCCACGGGATTGGCTCGCAATGGATTCATCTGAGTCACCGTAGTTTTGGGCTTAATAGTAAATTCCTGAATATCAAATTTTTCTTGTGGAAAAACGATTTTTTTCATCTGAGCTTGTGAATCGCCCAGCAAAAAAATCATAAACAACGATAAGAGTAATGTCCTGATTTTCATGTATTCAGATTATATTTTTAATGATTAATAAATTATTTATCTTCTTCATTGGCTCTAAACTTCCCGACTGCGTCGAGTAAGATATTGTAATAGACCGAAAGATTTTTATTTTCCAAAGGTTGCCTACCCCATTTTATTGCATGATTCATCTCCTTTGACCTAAATTCCAGAAAATAGTATTTATTTCCCGGATCGTTGAGATTCAAGTCTTTAAAACCTAAAACATCATAGTTCGTAAATAATTGCTTAGCAACATTCTTTTCGGTGTTGCCCAATAATTTGTACTGATCATGATCAGCGATATATATACTGCCTCGCTCTGTCAAATAGAATGTTTTTACATGACCCGAAAAACCACCACCATTGCCAAATACAATATAGGGAGAATCATAAGTATCGGGATTAAACACCATTTCTTTTGTTTTACAAGACATCATTGCAACTAAGAAACTAACAATTAAAAACAAATTAAAATTTTTCATTGGAACACTTTATTTATTTAATACGCTTTTTGGTGATTAATTGTTTCAAAATAACTGTATCAACAATAAATTTTTCAAAAATACTGCCATTATTCAGATTACAAATCTCAAGGTATCTTGTAAATATAATTATTA
>JAIXKS010000061.1 GCA_026928325.1 Chitinophagales bacterium
GTAAATGGATTAGGAAAGTAGTCAAAATTTAAAACTCGCTCTTGTTGCCAAACTGAAGTAGCTGTGCCTTCTACTACTAAATCATCGATATGCAGCTTTTTTAGTCTTGAGCCTTCAACAGTCGCTATCTCTACAAAGGCTGTCGCATAACTTTGAGTCACATCTTCATGCGCCCAAGTTAAATCCGAACTTTGCTTCGAATCAGAAATATAGAAACATAAGCCGGCCACATCAATGGTTTTACCAACACCAAGCATAACAGGCGAACCTGATGACAATTTATAATCGGTCGCTAAGTTGATAAACCCTAAATGGCTCTCATAAGGTAATATACCAAAACCAGTAGCATCTACATCAAATTCATGCTGAATCAGTTCTAGCGACGTATAGGTATCCGGAAGAAAATTTTCAATATCATTTTCATCCAAGATTACGGCATCCGAATTATAGTAAAGCCTATAATTCTGGCCTGCTAAACCAATAGGTTTGGAAGATTTGTTTTTTAGCTGAATTTTATAACATTCTTGATTTCCTGCATCGCGCTTTTGATCAGCGATATTCGTTTTGCTTAGGATAACAGTAACGCTTTGCCCATAGGCTAACATACAGTTTATCCAAAAAAAAGAAAGTAATAAAAGTCTGAGCATCTTTTCATTTAATACATTCATCCTTTAAAAAAATTTAAAAATTTACTAAATGCTTTCAATCCCATTTATTCTAAAATATGGAACTTCAAGGTTTAAAAGTCAATTCAAATTCCTTATACAGCAAAAATAGTTCCATTTTTTCACCAGACGGAATCCGCTATATCAAATTTCTAATAATTAATAAAGAGCTAAAAACAAATAATGATTTTATATATGTGTACTTATTATAAATTAATAATAAATACGAATTAATATTTTTTATTGTGCTTTATAAATTTACCCAATAAAAAATTAAAAAAAAATTAAAACTTTTTTCATTGCTTGCTACAATTCACGCTCGAATCAATGAAAAGCTCGAGTAATATCGATACGAAACACTACAATATCAAGGTAGTTGGCAAAGCAAGCGAGGTGGTTCGACACGTTTTTTTACCCAAAAAAACATATAAATAAGAAGCTTATGAGTTGCATTTTTTTAATACCAAAGCGAGGCTAAACAATAAAATTAGCTTTAAACACTTCAAAGTTTGTTCTCCAATAAGGAAACGATACAAACCGTCTTATACCCTCAATGGTCACAGCTATATACATTATACAAAATCATAATGTATTTTCATTTTCTACACAAGAAAATTGCTTTCTAGTAGATAAAAAAACGCACCGAATGCGTTCATTGGCTACTTTAAAAAATCCAATATGATTGTCTTTTTATCGCTCAGGTTACGACCTAGATTTGATCCGAATCTTGATCTTGAATTCGAACCCGAACCTCTTCTATTTTGGTTTCGGATCTGGAGATAACATTAAAAACATAATCATCAATTGCGATCTCTTCGCCGATCTCTGGAATACTCCCAAGTGTCATGACGATATATCCAGATAGTGTAGTGTAATCTTCTTCGGGAAAATTTAATTGAGCATATTTATCATTCAAATAAGCCAATTCGAGCCTTCCCGAAAAAACATATTCATGGTCACTGATCATTTCTTCTGTATAAAACTCTTCATCGTGTTCATCGGCAATCTCTCCAAATATCTCTTCTAAAATATCCTCTAAGGTGATCAACCCGGATGTTCCGCCAAATTCATCAACCACACATGCGATATTTGTGCCTTGCTTGATAAACTTGTACATCAAATCCTGAACATTCATCACATCGGGAATAATATCAATTTGCATCACGATTTCTGCCACTGACTTGATAGATTCAAATAATTGTTGATGGTGGATATAACCCAATATATGCTCCAAATCATCATCAACGACAATCAGCCTAGAGTGTTTTGATGTCAAAAAGGTCGTTTTTGCAGTCTGAATGGTGTCCGTTTTATCCACAAAAACGATTTCATTTCTCGGGATCATACAATCTCGTACGCGAAGTTGGTTAAGATTCAAGGCATTGTTTAGAATCTCTTTATCAATCTCCTTTTCTTCATGAATATTGGTCTGGATATAGCTTTCTAAATCGCCTTTTGTAAATGATGTATCATCATTATTTTCTGATTTCCCATATAAAAGACGACTAAGCCCACTCGAAATTTGAATTAATAGCCACCCGGGAATGACAAAAATCCATTTAGATATAAATAACGGTATCGCTAATTTAGTGATTAATTCATTGGCATAACCTCCAAATATGACCTTAGGAAGATACTTCCCTATCACCACAACCAAGCTTGCGATTATCCAAATAGTGGCAATCTGACCTACTATAGGATATTCCGGCAAAACCTGATCAAAAACCGTGAGCAATAATCTATTAAAAACTAAAACATATAAGGCTAGAAAGAAGATAGAGCCGATCAAAATCGAGGATAGAAAGAGCACCGGAAAATCGTATAAATTAGAAAGAACTCGGGATATTTTAGGATTTTTGTTCTTGAGAATCTCAATACTCAGCTTATTTGATGCGCGAAACATCGCATCTCCTCCATGATAAAAAGCGGTAAATATCAATAATAGAATCAATCCAGCTACCATGCCTGTTTTTGTAATTGTTATTTAAATTCAGCAATAAAATCTCCTACATTCAGCTTGCCTTGAACTTTTTTACGAATTTCGAAGATGGTAAAAGATGGATTGGCTCTAAACCCAAACCCATACGTTGTATCACCTTTTTCAGCCTGAGAAATTCTCACCAATTTATCAGTAAAAACGATTCTGTCTTTTTCGTCAAATATCAATTCCGGAGTTTCTAGTTTTTCATTTTTTGCATTATAAAAGACCACATTACCCTTCGCTGTTATCCTTTTGGTTCGAGACTCTCGAATGGCAGATTCCGCTTTCAACCAACTGTCTGTTTGGCTGTGATTATTCATAAATTCAATTAGAATCCCTTTAGGAAAAACATCCATGGTGTTTCCTTCTTCATTATATCTTTCTAACAATGGTGCATTTACTATGAGCCTGATTTTTGCCGAATCGCTATAGATGATTCGCACATTGGTACCTTCTTCTCTTCCTGCGTTCAATTGGTCATCAAAAAACGCATCGATTTCTTCTACTTTTGTCGAGCAAGAATAGATTAAACTAGCCAAAAATATGAATAATATAAATCTCATCATTTGTCTCCTGGTGCAAGTACTGTTACATCGCCGGCATGATTTGTTGTCGTATCGTCAAGCCATCTCGCCAATACCCGCCAAGTATAAACCCCGGATACTACAGGTCGGCCGCTTCCTTCTTTATCTCCATGCCGATTAACTCGGCCATTCCATCCACTGAGCCAATCATTTCTATTAAAATTAACACCATCTACGCCTTTATAAACAAGATTTCCCCAACGATCATAGATTTCCAACAAGTCAATATTTTTAATACCTTTACTAGCCCAAACATTAAAAAAATCATTGATTCCGTCCTTATTTCCCGGCGAAAATATATTTGGTGCGTAAATATTGAGGTTTTTCTCTACGCGTATGGTTACTTGTGCAGTGGCCACACATCCACTGCTGTCAATCACAGTCACGGTATAGGTAGTCGTTACTGTAGGATTAGCGCGAAAAGTAAATGGATCAATCTGCTCCAAGGGCGGCTCCCAAAAGACGGCATCTCCAGGTTTTATCGGACTATACGTGATATAAACTAACGTATCGCTACCTAAATCCAATTTTAAATCAGGACTGGTTTGGATAACGATTTGTTCTGGTTCGTTGATACTTACTTGGATTGAATCCACGCAGCCTTTTATATCTTGAACATAAATGGTATAGGTTCCTGCGGCCAATTGCCCAAAAAGAGGATTGGGTCCAAAAGGTTGATCTCCAATCTTGTAGGTGTATTCAGGTGCGCCTTTCACTCCTTGTGCTAAAATGGATCCATCCGGTATATGGTAACATCTTAAATCCGAGAGTAGCCCATCTAAACTCAATGTACTTGTATCCTTACAGCATGGTTCTACAAATAGATCTATGATTTTAGTTACTGTACATCCGCGCGAAGACTCTACCGTTAGAGCTGCAATTTTATTTCCAAAAGACTCATAGACTACATCAAATGGCCCTAGCCCGGAAGCACTTTTAGGTACAGCCTTATTGCCAAAATTCCACGAATAAAATATAATCGGATCGGTATCTGACTTCGAAAGATTAGTAAACACAACCGATTTATCACATTCAAAAGCTTTATTGGCATTGATTTCAAAATCTGGTTTGGGTCCTAAAAATGTTCCTGATCCTCCAAATTCAATTGAAAATCCTCGGCCTTCTCTTGTAAAGTTATTGACAATCAAGGCATAAGACTTTCCCGAAACCATGTTCAGTTCTTTAAGGAAATTATTATCATCTCTAGCACATCCTGCATATTCTACAGTATCTCGCTCTCCTATCCGAAGTCCCGTAGGCCCATTGCAATCTATCCAATCAGAAAGTGGATTTAGTGTACCATTGGATAAGTTGGCTCCCGAAGCCATACATCTTATGACTTTTTTTGTAGAACAATTATCTAAACCATCCGGCAATTCATAAACGATAAAATCCAAATCATCAGATTGTTTATTGCGATCCACGTGGTCATTGGGCGTCAACGTAAATGTCAATGTTCCACTCTCATCACAAGTCCATTTATACCAAGCAGACTGAAACTCCTCTCCGATACAACTACCAGGTGCAATCTCATTGACATCCTTTCCTGCACTTGTCAGGCTTTCTACCTTAAATGGTGATTTGTCGCAAAGTACAACACCACTCCTACAATCGGATTCCGGCGAAGGTACAGGTACAAATTCGTCAATACACATTTTAAAGGTTCCTTCTCCATTACGTGCGGATTCTACCATTATATAATACGTATGTCCAGGCGTCAATCCTGTAAGCAACAACTCATCGCCAGAAATATTATTGCCAGGTGAGCATTGAAGGTATTTTCCACATTCCTCGAAAATAACAATTTTAGGATTTTTAATCGTACCTCCGTTCCCAAAACCAAATACTCGAATTAACACACCGGGTTTCCTTGGCGTAAAGCTAAACCAAACTCCGTTTTCCCATAATAAAGATACACAAGTATTAGGAAAAAAAGGATCTGCCTTTGCTCCAACATTGGTAAAAGCTCCATCCTCAGAACAAAAATTATCCGTTGACGGAATCTGGAGTGCATACCGACATTCATCATTAATTACTTGAGCTTCTGCCTTATATACGAAAACCAATAAGAGCATCCAAGTAAGCAAAGAAGTTTTAAAAATATGAAATAATTGATTATTCATTGCAACTATTTGAGTAGATAACTATTTTATCTAATGAAGTGTTTAATACTTTCAGTACAAATATCGTCAATTTTGAGGATATACAATAATTATTAATCGCATTTCTTTCATAATTGTCATGAGAAATGACGTTTTAATGTACTTTTGTACCATCATTTAAAACGAAATTCATGTTATATATAGTGCCTACACCCATTGGAAATTTGGACGATATGACCTTTAGAGGTGTTCAGGTGCTTAACTCATGTGACATCATCTTAGCAGAAGATACGCGTACTAGTGGCAAATTATTAAAGCATTACCAGATCGACAAGCCGCTTTGGTCATTTCATGCATTCAACGAACATAAGGCATTAAATAGTATAATAGATCATCTCCAACAAGGAAAAACGATGGCTTTGATTTCTGATGCCGGAACACCAGGAATTTCCGATCCGGGTTTTTTATTGGTTCGTGCCTGTGTTAAGGAAAATATTAAGGTCAGCTGCCTACCTGGAGCTACAGCTTTTGTTCCCGCATTAGTGGCCTCCGGCATGGCTTCAGATAAGTTTTATTTCGAAGGATTTCTACCGCATAAAAAGGGACGTCAAACAAGATTGAAGTACCTTGCTCAACTTACGTGTACTATTATCTTATATGAATCTCCATATCGGCTGATCAAGTGTCTTCAAGAGATCAAAGAATATTTAGGTGCTGACCGCAATGTCTGTGTAGCTCGTGAAATCAGTAAAATCTTTGAAGAATTTAGAGTTTCCAATGTATTAAACGCCATTGAGCATTATGAAAAGCATCCTCCTAAAGGAGAAATCGTCATTGTGATAGAAAATTTAGAAAAATCAGTTTCAAACCCGGAAGATTCATGATTCAATTTGAAAAATTTACTTTAGAAAATGGCTTGACGGTCATCATTCATGAAGATCATTCGACACCTATGGTTGCGGTAAATATCACCTACAAAGTCGGATCCAAGGATGAAGACCCCGACAAAACTGGCTTTGCACACCTATTCGAACACCTGATGTTTGGAGGCTCGATTCATATTCGGGATTTCGATAAGGTCATGCAAGATGCCGGTGGTGAAAACAATGCCTTTACCAATGCGGATTTGACTAGTTTTTACGACATTGTACCTGCCGAAAATCTAGAAACAGTATTGTGGTTGGAATCGGACCGAATGATGCAATTAAATTTTAGCGACAAAGTACTCAAAACACAAAAGAAAGTCGTCATTGAGGAATTTAAGGAGACGTGTCTCAATGAACCTTATGGAGATATGTGGCATCACTTGAGTGAAATCGCTTACAAAGATCATCCGTATCAATGGCCTACTATCGGAAAGGATATCCAACATATTGCAGATGCAAGCCTTGATCAAGTCGAATTGTTCTTTAATAATTTTTATAAACCGGGAAATGCTATCTTAGCACTTGCCGGACACATAACTACCGATCAAGCCAAAGCTCTCGTCTTAGAGTGGTTTGGCGATATACCTAAAGGGGAAACCATAAAAAAACCACTCCCGTGTGAACCGAAACATACGGCACATACTAAAAAAGAAGTAAAAAGTCAAGTTCCTCACGAGGCCATTTTTCTTGCGTATAATATGGGTGATCGCCTCAGCAAAGAGTACTATATCTGCGATTTAATCTCTGACCTTCTCGCTAATGGTCGTTCTTCGAGATTCTACAAGCGGCTTTATAAAGAAAAGCAATATTTCAGTACGATTGATGCTTTTATTTCCGGATCAATCGATCCGGGCCTATTCATCATCGAAGGAAAGTTGATGCCCGGAGTCAGTATCGACCAAGCACGCGAGAGTATCTTAGAAGAATTGGAATTACTAAAAACAGAACCCATTCCTGCGTCTGAATTACAAAAGCTAAAAAATTCAGTGGAGAGCAGCCTTACTTTTTCTGAAATCAGTGTCCTCAATAAAGCAATTAGTTTAGCTTACTTCGAAGCCCTAGGTGATGCCAATCTAATCAATGAAGAAGCAAATCGCTATCAAGAAATCACGGCTTCAGACATCATGCAAACGGCCCAATCCATCTTTTCACTTGAGAATTGCAATGAACTTATATATTACAAAGCCGATGAGGCAAACAATATTAGCAAATAACAATTCCACACGCATCTACCTAAAAATCAGCGCTTGACAAAATCACCAGTTTTTCTTTGGTGGTGTTCGGTCTCCTGTCCTTCGCATATTTTGTTGAATTTTCTTTTCTTCTTCATCCATAATATCAAGGAGTTTTTTAGCTTCCTCCTTGGTCATTTCAGCATTTCCTTTATCCTGATTTTTGTCTTGTTGATGGCTATCACCTGAGGATTGATCCTGATTATCTTGATTTTGTGGGTTATCTTGGTTTTGTTGATTGTTATTATTGTCTTGTTGATTATCAGACTGATTTTTTTCTTGATTATCTTTTTGATCATCTTGCTTTTGCTGCTGATTTTGAGATTGGCTTTGTTGGTTTTGTTGTAAAGCTCGTCTTGCCATTGCCAGATTTTGCTTCGTAGCCATATCTTCGGGATCATAAGCAAGGGATTTTTTATATGCTTGAATGCTCTCTTTGTATTTTTCGCTTTTAAAGTAGGCATTTCCTAGATTGTAGTAAGCACTTGCCTTTTCGCTATCAGTACCTGCTGCCGTCGCCGCATCTTCATAGCTTTTAGCAGCTTCATCGTATCTATTTTGCTGAAAAGTAGAATTGCCCAAATTGTACTTTGACTTGACACTTGGTTTTTGTGCCTCCGCCATGCGGTAAGCCGTTTCAGCATCGTTGTACGATCCCTTTTTGTATAATCCATCTCCATTTCGCAACAACTTATGGTTAGATTGAGCATGCAATAGTGCCGTTTGTACTAAAAATATACCTATCCATATCCAATTTGCTTTCATGCTATTTTATTTTAAAATCATAAAAAAAACCAATGAGCATAAGTACCATAGCGGGAAACAATAAATATTGATAATAACTCTTGTATTCCGTATAAGATTGTACTTCCCTCGCATGTTTTTGCAATTTATCTAGTCTCACATTCAAGTCCGAAATCACAGACCTATGGTCATCAGTCAGCCGATAAAATGCACCGCCACCTTTAGACGCAAGATCTTTGAGTAAGTCTATATTGACAATAGAAATGACTGGATTTCCTTGATCATCGTAGATATAAGCCTCATGGCCATCTTCAGCAATTGGAACCATCGATCCGGCATCCGTTCCAACAGCTATCGTAAATACATTCCACCCTGCTTCTTTTGCTTTAGCGGCCATGCCTAGCGCTTTGTCATCATGATCTTCTCCATCGGAAATTAAAATCAGCGCTCGTTGATGAGGTTCCTGGACACTTTTCAAAGCTAAATCAATCGCTTCTCCTATATTCGTACCTTGTGTTCCTGCCATATTTGTATTGGCTGCCCGAGCAAACATTTCTACAGCCGAAACATCTGTCGTCAATGGTATTTGTAAAAATGCACTTCCCGCAAAATATATCAATCCCACTTGATCACCCTTCCTCGTCCTTATAAAATCACTGATAAATCGCTTGGATTTTTCTAATCGAGAAGGACTAATATCCTTCGCATTCATACTATTCGAGATATCTAAAGCTATAATGATGTCACTCTTTTCTACTGATTGCTTTTCCTTTTTTAATCCGGATTGTGGATTTACATAAGCTAAAACGATAAGTGTCAACATTGCGACCAAGAGGCTTATTTGTTGTACTTCATTGACCTTAAAAGGAACCAATCGATCCAACAAATTCGGATGTATCGTCTTTTCACGCAAATCTCTAGTTCTCTTTCTCGACCACCACCACAAGATGACAACACTCGGTATGAGCATCAATAAGTAAAATCCCGATATTTCTTCCCACCTAAACATCATCTTCCGTTTTTAATTTATCGTTTTAAATATAGTGGTACGCAATCCAAAACTCAACATGATAAGTATAAGTCCGACATTTAGAAATTTGCGATATTCATCCTTATATCTTTTAAAAACATCCACTTCAATCTCCGTTTTTTCTAACCTATCTATCTCTGCATAAATGTTTTCAAGACTAGCTCGATCGATGGCTCTAAAGTATTTTCCTGAGGTCATCTCTGAAATGTTTTTCAATAATTCAGTATCTATTTCCACTCGAGACATCGCAAAATAATATTCGCCATTTAACCCGCGATTTACAGGTGAAAGGGCATTACCCATCGTACCTACACCAATGGTATAAACTTTAATATCATATTGCTTGGCAATTTCTGCTGCCGTCATGGGATTGATGTATCCCGTATTATTGACACCATCCGTAAGCAAAATTATGATTTTGGATTTGGCATCCGAATCCTTTAATCGATTGACCGCAGTAGCCAATCCCATGCCTATTGCCGTTCCATCTTGAACCATTCCGACCCGCAAACTTTCTAAAAAATCCTTCAAGATATTGTGATCAACGGTCAATGGGCATTGGGTAAATGCCTCTCCAGCAAATACCACAAGTCCGATTCTATCATACCGCCTTTTAGACACGAACTCTTCTGCTACCATCTTACTCACTTCAAGTCGATCAGGATTAAAGTCCTTGGACAACATACTACTGGATAAGTCCACAGCCATCATTATATCAATGCCTTCAGCCTTAACTTTCTCTTCCGTAAGATTCAATTGTGGTCGTGCTAAAGCTAGGATAAAAAAAGCGAATGCCATCATCGGCAAGATGGGCAAATAGTAATATAGGCGCTCTTTGAGACTCTTTTCCGACGGAAGGCCACTCAAGTCCGAGAATACGATGGGAGGCACTTCCTTTTTTTTTCCGAAGTACTGCCACCAAACCATCAATGGAATGATGCCCAAAGTCAGCAACCACCACGGCGCATCAAAATGAAATTGATTCCAATAATCAATCATGTTCAGAGGTTTTAGCATCATTTGAAAATAACATCACTTCCTTCGTATGTTCTACAAAATCGATGGCCTTATACATAAATGACTCATGGATATCGTCTGACGGGATAGCTTTCGCAAATTTGACTAAATCGGCTACTTGGAGAATTTCCCTTAATGCAGCCTTATACTTTGCTTCGAAATCCGTCCTTTCTAATGCAGAAGAAATCTCATCCGTTGTCATTTCTAATGCCTTTACTTGATAACGATCTTCAAGATATTGCCTGATAATATTGGTCAACTCCGATTGATAAGCTTTGATGTGACCATCCTGCCACAATCTTTTTCCCTTTAATACTTGGAGCGCCGTGAGTGCCTTTTCGTGAGCAGGAATCGATGGCTCTATCTGAATCTCGACTTCTCGAGGTTTATGTTTTCGATTTTTTAAGAGATAAATTATCAATAAAACACCCAAAATCCCACCCAAAACATACAATAACCAAACATAGTCTGACCAATTTGCCTTTTCGACCATAATATCTTTGATCGGATTCAACATCAGCGTATCCGATTGAATCGACTCGGGTAAAAAGACTTGTATCATTGGACTTGTGGATGGAATGATCGAGCCCGTACCTTCGTATATAAAGTTGGGTGGTGGAATCCTATAATCTCCCGCATTATATATCGCTATCGTCAGGGTGTTTTCAATCACATATGTATCTCCTTCCAACACGGGATTGAGTTTCGTCGCTTCAATTTTGTGCTCAGTTGACATGCCTTTCCATGCTCCAAAATCGAGAATAGTAAGATCTGCATACTGCTCATAATTCACAGAATCCAACGCATATTTTCGATTAAGAATTTGATCATAACCAGAAAAATCTAAACCGTTTAGTTGAATGTCTTTCGAATATTTGATCTGTACCTTTAAATGCACCTTGTCTCCTATCAATGCCGAGTCTCGTGATAAGCGCATAACGGAGGTTACGCCCTGCGCTTCCAATCGAGCATCTATGTTCAAAATACCGAGCAATACTGCAAGTACCCATATCCATTGCCTTCTCATAGGTCTATCTTTTGCCACGATTCTTAAAAAACAACTGTAATACTTTGACATAATCATCTTCTGTACCTATCGTTAGCGTATCTGCCTTCGACTTTGCAAATGTATTTTTGAAAATTTTATCCCTTTGCTGGTAAGCCGCTTCCCATCGCTTCCTAACTTTAGCATCCGAGGTGTCGATAATCCGCTTCACACCAGTTTCCGCATCTTGAACCGCTATCAATCCAACATTCGGAATACTTTTTTCCGCATCATCTACGACTTTAATACCGATGATATCATGTCTTTTGGCGGCTATGGATAGCGCTTGCTCATAGTCATCGGCTATAAAATCAGACAAAACAAACACGATACTTCGCTTTTTTTCTATATTTTTCAAATATACCAACGCATCCTTCAGATTAGTGCCCTTATGATCGGGCTCGACATGGACTAATTCTCGAATAATGCGCAGGATATTTTGCTTTCCTTTTTTAGGTGGTAAGTACTTTTCTATCTTATCCGAAAACAAAATTGCACCGACTTTATCATTATTGGTCATAGCCGAAAAAGCCATGATTGCTGCTAACTCCGTGATCAATTCACTCTTAAACACAGATTTTGTTCCGAAAAATGAGGATGCAGATATATCTATGAGCAACATTACGGTCAACTCTCGTTCTTCTTCAAAAACCTTAACATAGGGATCTCCAGTTCTTGCTGTGACATTCCAATCAATATTGCGAACATCGTCTCCATATTCATAGCTTCTAACTTCACTAAAAGCCATACCTCGACCTTTAAAGGCCGAGTGATACTCTCCTGCGAATACATGTTTAGTTAATCCCTTGGTCTTGATTTCGACCTTTCTAACTTTTTTGATAATATCAGACGTATCCATTAGTTTCGTATTAACCCATTAAGCAAATTTTTAACCTTTATATTTTCCTTGATTTCATTATAAGGTATGATAATCTCCTTTTCACCATAAATAGCGTTCAGCTCAGTCTTAAAACTCAATCCCGATTCCTTTACCGTTACAAACCCAAATGGCTCTTTTTCTATCCACTTTTTCATCTCCGGCTTCCAAGATACCTTCATTTTTTGCATGGCGATCTTCTCTTTAAAATAATCCTTAGCATTAAACTCTTTAACAAACAAGTCTTGTAACTTAAGTTCCTTTCCGAATCTTAAATCATAAATAAAAGGTATTTTTTGTGTGCCGACCTTGAGTGAAGACTGAAGATAAACCGTCCCGCTTATAAAGTCTCCGGTAAACAAGTCAATTTCCACCCAACCATCAATATATTGTATCCAACGATCTTTCGTACCAATATCATCCTTCTTGATTTCTTTCAAGTCTTCGATATTATCTTGCATCCAATGCATCAATTTGGACTCTATCCATTTATTAAATTTTTTATTGTCGCTTACGGGCCTTTCTACCACAAGTCGCGAATAATAATCCGCATACTCAAAACATTCCAAATCTAAAAACGCTGCTTCCTTCAATATCGTAATCAATTCGAAGTCGCCACCAGACGCTCGTACCAATTTTACTTGCTTCAAATCATTGGCATCAACAATAATCGAATATTGCTTCCACATATCAGATTTAAAATCAGGTGTCAACATTTCAACCGACCTGTTTTTGACAGGTATAATATCAACGAACCTCAGACTATCCAAATAGCAAAACAACTTAAATGATTTGTTTTCTTTGACCAATAATAATCGTGCGTTTTCACTTTCGATCTTTCCGGAATATAGCCGATACCACGCCTCGTTGATGCAAGCATTTGGGTTTAGCACACCAACTTGCGATTCTAAATTCAAATCTAAATCTAAAGAGATATCCTTATCTACATTCATCCATTGTCCATTGAAGGATGCTCCATCATAATGACCAACTATAAATCCCGAAGTTTTAAATCCGCCTGCCAATTCAACCAATTTTAATTCGCCATTCAAATTATCTCCCTCAAAGAAAAAGGTTTCTCCTGAATTGCGCATCGTATAAAGGCCTTTGCATTGCTCTCCATCCGTCCCAATAATCATATCCACCCGATGCTTATTATCTAAGGTCCCACTTAAATTATTGATCCAAAGATTTTTTACATGTCCCGGAAATAATGCTCTGACATCCTCCCGCGTATAAACTTGTTGTGCCTTTGCTGTCATCGGTAGCAAAAAACTAAAAATTATACTTACTATGGTAAAATATCGAAATCTAATAATCAAAGCACTTGCATTTTTATTATGGCACCGGTATGGTATCTATAATCCTAGTCACGATCTCTTCTGACGTGATATTTTCAGCTTCTGCCTCATAACTCAACCCTATGCGATGCCGCATGATATCATTCGCCACATGGCGCACATCATCCGGAATAACGTAACCTCGACGTTGCATAAAAGCATAAGCCTTAGACACCTTTGCCAAATTGATGCTGGCTCGTGGTGATGCGCCGTATTCGATCAATGGCTTCAATTCCTTCATCTTAAATTGTTCAGGATTGCGTGTAGCAAAGACGATATCCAAAATATAATTTTCAATCTTATCGTCCATATACACCTTTTGAACAGATTTGCGAGCTCGAATAATATCTTCAGGCTGAACAACAGGATTAAGTTGCTGCGCAGTTGTCCCGGCCATACTTCGACGAACGATTTCTCTTTCTTCTTCTCTTTCCGGATGGCCAATATTAACTTTTAACATAAATCGGTCCACTTGTGCTTCAGGAAGCGGATATGTACCTTCTTGCTCGATTGGGTTTTGAGTCGCCAGTACTAAAAAAGGCTCATTCAAATGAAAGGTTTCCTTTCCGATGGTCACTTGCCTTTCTTGCATAGCTTCTAACAATGCTGCCTGAACTTTGGCAGGTGCTCGATTGATTTCGTCTGCAAGAATAAAATTTGCAAAAATCGGACCTTTCCTTACCGAAAATTCATTCTTCGCCGGATTATAAATCATCGTTCCAATAATATCAGATGGTAATAGATCCGGCGTGAATTGTATCCTATTAAAGTCGGCGTTAATGACAGAGGCTAATGTTTTTACCGCTAATGTTTTAGCCAATCCCGGTAAGCCCTCAAGAAGTACATGACCTTCTGCCAGTAAACCCAACATCAAGCGATCTATCATGTATTTTTGTCCAACGATGATTTTACTCGTTTCAGCATTTAACACATCCATAAAAGCACTGTCAATATAGATTTGCTGATTCAAAGCTTCGATATCAATTGCTGTTTGCATATACAATTTTATTCTTTAAAAATAATAATAACTTACTCTATAACGAATTATATGCAGTAAATGATGTTACTGTGATTAATAATCCTATAAAACATCTACATTTCATTGATTCCAATGCATTTGATATTCAGGAATCATCCTTAAATCCATCTAGTGCACTGTCCACAAAAAAATCTTAATAAAATGCCGGTCATTTTTCAAAAATCAACGCAAAACGCATGAAAACCAAGTAGTTCAGTGCATATTTTGCCATAAAAATTCAAAAACGAATGATATTTAATTCCGTTCATCCTATCGACGAACACTAAATGCAAATATATTGTCAAAGTAAAATTTACGGCGATATCCTTATTATGTTTAACTTAATCTTAACTTCGCACTAAAAATGGATATTACCCTAATTTTTTTTAGTTATTCTTGACCATTCAAATAATTTATGTTAATTTTGTAATATGTATATTAAAATGATTATCAATATTATAAAACCGAATCTAGCTATAATTATTTTACTTACAATCTATAGTTTAAACAATCAAGCCATCGGTCAGCAATTTTTTCAAAACCCACAAACCTTTCAACCTCAAGCCTTCCTTCCTGCTGATATAGAATTACCAAAAAATATGAATGAACCAATAAGTCTTCGTTCATCTGATCCAGATTTCTGTGTCATCGTCAGATATCCTGTTCATGCTAATAAGCTCAATCATTTAAAACAACAATTAAACAATCCTAATATTTCAGAGAAGTCAAAAAAGAGCTTTGAAAAACTATACACCAATACGATCAACGAAAATAGTGACAATTTTAATCTCCTATTTCAAACCTTTGAAACGCATTTCAAATACACCGAATTCTATTTTCTTCCAGATTCATCCTTTAAAGCTTTCAGTGCCCATCCAAATGGATTGTTTGTCAATCAAAACGAAGCAATTGATCCTCAACTCACTTGTAGTAAAAGCCATTACTACCTGATAATCAATGGTAAGGATGAAGACCAGTTTTTATTTGTTACACCTGATTTAGTAAGGGCACCGGATCCACTTCCATATAAGAAAAGCATTTTCTTACCAGCCTTTAAAAAAATATTCAATAGACCTGGGTACCTAGCTACGCAAGTTAAATATTTCAATGACGAACTTTTTAAATACAACGCAAGATGATGATTCGAATGCAAAAATTGTATTATTTTCTAGGGCTTTTGGTTTGCTTGCTACTTCTTCAACAATGCAAATCAGATACACCCATGTCAGCCCCAAAATCATCGGATAAAGTTGAAAAAAAACATCAAGCCGAGCCAATAACAAAACCTAATCCGGAGGATCATAAAAAAGAAACACCACAAGAGGAACCTCCTACCCATACCGAATCGGAACCACCTAAAACAAGTAGTCATGCAGGTGTTCATTTTACGGAATTAAGTACAAAAAATGGCGTAGAACTTGATTTGAGATATGCCACGAATAACAATTTTACCCATAAAAAAATATACGATTGTGGCCGGTGTTATTTGCGCCCCGAAGCGGCTGAAAACTTATTAAAAGCACAACAAGAATTGAAGGAAAAATTTGGCTATAGCTTCAAAATATTTGATTGTTTTAGACCAAAAGCCTATCAACAACGATTGTGGGATATCGTTCCTGATGCCGATTATGTCACACCTCCGGCCAAAGGATCGATGCATAGCCGCGGTCTAGCCGTTGATTTGACCTTAATAGACGAACATGGAAAAGAATTAGATATGGGCACGCCATTTGATTATTTCGGAGAAGAAGCCCATTATAGCTACGACCATCCAGAGGCAGTAAAACGAAATCGATGGATTCTAAAAAGCACCATGGAAAGGTATGGTTTTGGCGGTATTCGTACAGAATGGTGGCATTTTAGCTATCGAAAAGCCACTTATCCGCTTGATGAATGGGTTTGGGAATGCCACTAACCTTTCATTCTAAGGCGTAGTAGGAATCCTACGTTCATCATTTATGCGCATCGAAACATCGACCAGCCGCAGACGTGTGTGTTTATTCAGTTTATAAGTTCGCTGCCCAGCAACATGAACCACTAATTGGCCAATTCCGAGCCCCGCGGCTCCTATTGCTACATTCGTCCAAGAAAAATCTTCTTTTCCAGAAACATTCAAAATCCCACCAAACAATAACCATGTCGCACCAAACCCAGTAATCATCTTTCCAAATCCCTTATAAAAATAGTTATGAATCCTTATCGATTTGATCTCATCAATCTCAACCATACCATCATCAAAAAGGATAAGATTGGCTTCAGGTATTAAGCGGATAATTTCTCGATTGCGCCAAGCTTTGTCATCAACAGTTCTGTACATTAAATGATCACCTGGAACAAATTTTATAGCCTCAACTTGATTTTTTACTTCCAATAGCAATTGCTCCTGAGCTCGTATAGTAAACCCAAAACTCACAAAAACAATCATCAAAATATAGAGGTTCCAATAACCTGGTCTCATAAATTCATATTTCTATATTCTAAAGTAACCACCCAAATTCAACCATAAATACTCAAAAACAAACCGTTTACAACATAAAACGGACCAACTGATTTTTTAATTGTAAAATTGGGTCTGGGATAATACTTTGTGGTTCATTCCCTTGCGATACAAGGACCAATCAAGATGCTTTTACAAACATATATTTTCAAAGATTACAATTTTCGAGCACTACTGCGTATCCCTGCCCTACTCCGATACACATCGTTACTAAAGCATATTTCTTTTTTAGTAGATTCAACTCAATAGATGCCGTTAACAAAATCCTCGCTCCTGACATACCCAAAGGATGCCCTAAAGCAATAGCACCTCCATTGGGATTAACTCGACCATCATCCGCAGCAATTCCTAGTTCCTGAAGACATGCCAATACTTGAACAGCAAAAGCTTCATTGATTTCTATAATATCCATTTGGTCAATAGTCAATCCCGCCTTAGCTAAAGCCTTTTGGGAAGCTAGAACAGGGCCTATTCCCATAATTCTTGGCTCTACTCCTGCTACACCAGAAGATACAATCCTCGTTAATGGTTTTAACCCATGTCTAGTAACCCCGTCATTTGAAGCCAATAACAAAGCTGCCGCACCATCATTTAGACCTGATGCATTTCCAGCTGTAACAGTACCATCACTTCGAAAGGCAGGACGCAATTTAGATAAAATCTCTAGCGTAGTCGTAGGCTTAATAAATTCATCCTTATCAACTGTAAGGTGCCCAGATTTACCAATAGCCACGTTGACAGCTATCAACTCCTTTTCTAATCGGCCACTTTCCTGAGCCAGCGATGCTTTTATCTGAGAATTATAGGCAAACATATCCTGATCTGCTCGTGATATTCCGTACTTCTGAGCAAGATTCTCTGCTGTTTCACCCATAGCATCAACTCCGTACATCTCCTTCATCTTAGGGTTGATAAATCTCCATCCAAAACTAGAATCATATAATTTAGCATCAGAACCGAAGGCTTGTGATGTCTTTGCAATAACATAAGGTCCACGTGTCATATGCTCTATGCCTCCAGATATAAAAATATCACCATCTCCAGCATGAATGGCTCTTTGCGCATGAACAGCCGCTGACATGCCCGATGCACATAACCGATTTACCGTTTCTCCTGGTACAGCGTAGTGAAGGCCCGCAAGCAATAATGCCATTCTAGCAACATTCCGGTTATCTTCACCCGCCTGATTGGCGCAGCCCAAAATAACATCATCGGTTTCTGTTCTTAAAAATTCATATTTTTCAGCTAAGAATCGAATAGGAAGTGCTGCCAAATCATCAGCCCGAAAACTAGATAATCCACCACGAAATGAACCTACAGGTGTTCGTATCCCATCCACTATAAATGCATCTTTACTCATACATCATCAATTTTTATCCTCAAAAGTACAATTAATTTTGCAAAAATTAAAAAAAAAGCCCCCCTCCGATTGCTCGAAGAGAGGCCATCCCAAAAACCGATTTATTTTAACTCAGTCTTGAGTTATATCATTCATTCGATTACTCGATGATGATCATTTTCTTAGTAGCTGTGAAGTCACCGCTCTCTAATG
>JAIXKS010000006.1:0-3384 GCA_026928325.1 Chitinophagales bacterium
AATTAAATTTTCAAAAACTTCTATATTTCTGGGAAAAGGATTCGCTTCACTTGTAATTCCAAAGCTACCGGTAATATGAGGGCAAAAAATGATTGACATTAAGTCATATGAATTTTGAACATTAAGTTCTTTATGTATTCTTAGTAAAGTATCTTCAATTAATCTGTTTATAGTCTCTTCCTTTTCTATTATTTCAAAGTCTCTAAAATGTTGCTCTAAGGACCGCCGAATAGTATCAATATCTATGGTTTGTAATATAGATATTGCATTCATATAAAAATCATTTAATAATCGTTGTTTTTCTCGACCTATAAAGTCTTTTAAACTCTGTTCAAGTATTGGGAAATTTGCAGGTTTTTTAGTTTGTTCTATCAACTGAAAAAAGAGCTCAGGACGAATAGTATTATCAATTGAAATAATGGCATCAGTAGATTCTTCTGTTTTAATTTTCAATTCCCGCTCTATATCCGCGAGAACATCAAAAGATGCGGTTGCCGTTAAACCAATTAAACAGACCTCTCTACCGCTTTGGGTTTTTGCATATTTTTGAGCATTATTACCCAACATCAAATAAGTAGTTCTGAAATCATGTCCCCACTCAGACACGCAATGTACTTCGTCTATCACGCAATATGAGAATGCTAGGCTAAAATCAGATTGATCAATGGTATTTATGATTTTTCTAAATTCCTCAATTACTAATCTCTCAGGAGAAACAAAAAGAAACATTGATTCTCCGTATCGAAAATTAATTAATTTTTTCTTTTTTTCATTGAATTCTAAGTTAGAGTTTATAAAGTCACAATTATCAATCCAATTTTCTTTTAAAACTCGAACCTGATCTTCCATTAAAGATTTTATAGGATCGACGATTAAACACAATCCAGGTTGTAAAAATGCAGATTACTGATAAGTTAATGATTTTCCTCCTCCTGTTGGCAATAAACCTATAACCGGTTTGAGTTGTATTGCACGTGAAATTATTGGGAGTTGACCTTCTTTAAAAGATACTTTTCTGAATATATTTTGAATAAAATAATTTATGTTATCTTCAAAATCAACTATCGAATCATATGTGCCATTATCATTTTTAGTAACTAATGACTGATACTTCAATAAATCAGCAGAATAAACTCTCCTAGACATACCAAAAGATCTATCATTAAAATGCGAAGACCTGATTTTTATTATATTGTTCTGATGGTGTTTAAAATCTTTTTCTTTGTAAATATTTGATCTTCTCAATATTGAATGATCTAATATGACATCAAACATATTATTGTTGAAATATTCTTCATCTCCAACCCTTGTTTTACGATGAATTCTATTATCAACGTCCCATTTATGATTAGGAAAAATTGTTAAATCTATTTCAGGCAAAGTCAATCTGTGCCCATCTTCGAGTAATGAGTTTACATTTAAAAATAATTCATTTAATGACTCGACAGCAATAGCTCCACAAGGAAAATCCCTTTCGATAACGGCTAAACTAATTTTTTTCTTATCAAGTAGCTCTGGTTTTGTTATAAGGGTTTCTAGAATTGTCTTTTGAATTCTGGCAACCGCAAGAGGTATGAATATTAATAAATACTCTTGTTTAAAATCTGTTATATCTCTATTAAAGTTTTTATTAAAAATTTTATAAATTTCTGCATCGATTAAAGTTTCAAAAGGAATGTCTTCCGTAATAATGCTTTCCTCTGTAAATCTGATTGATTTAAAATCCTCATCATCGGCCATGGCATCACGGTATTTATCATAATAGATTCCTTGTGAATTAAAATGATTCTGATGGCCATCTACTTCAAAAATTCTTCCTATTCTTTTATATGACTTCTTATCATCGTCCCAATATAAATATGGAGACTGAAAAGAAAAATCAACTCTTCTATCACCTTTAAGCTTGCTGTTAATCGATGAGAAATCTCTTTGTGATTCCAAAATTTGTATTAAAAAAGGATGCTGTTTTATAAATTCCCATTCTAAGTTGCTGTCTAAATTTCCACCATAATTATTTTTATCTATTTTTAATGCCGGCTCGATAATGTGCAATAATTCAAATATTATTTCATAATTTAATTGAACATTTGAGTTGGGATAGTTAAATTCATATTTACCAACATTTGGTTGAGTTAATCCTATTTCAACAAACGTTTCTTCTAATAATAATGATGCCCTGGTAGGAAGCCCTCGAGTAATTATATTATTTATAACTGATATTACAGGATTGATTTCTTTAAAATCTGGTTTATATTCATATCCAAATTCCACATCAAACGAACTCACGTATTGAAGTAATCCTTCAATTTTATTTAGTTCCTTAAAATCATTTTCTTTGACAGGGTTCAAACCATTTTTATACTCTGTAATGTGTTTAGCAACGCTATCAACAATATATGCGGCCTTGAATTGCATAGCTATATTTTATTTATAATCACATAATTTTTCAAAAGAAGATAAAAATCTACAAATTTAAAATAATTATTAAATAAATACATCATCATCCCCTGCTTAATTTTATAATTTAGCTTTTTAAGATATCAAAACGAGTTTTAATGAGGGATATTTTCGTTGTAGTAGATAATCCGAAAATCCAGTCAGGTGGAAGAATAGTGTTTTTTCTGGTCGGGCTAGACTACAGATGTTTAAAGTGGTAGTGTATGCTTATTATTTTTTTTCAAATGTTGTATAAAAATTATTCGAGGTAACGGCACAGTAAAATATTCTTAAAATGGCAGGATATCGTCTTCTTCCATTTGAATAAAATCATCCATATTATCGGTATTTATGGGTGTGCTTGGGATGGGTGTATCTGCTACCTCTATTTTCCATGCTTTAACATCAGTGTACCATTTGCTGTTAAATTCTCTGCTTTCGATGTCAAAGTCAATTTTTAATAAGTTACCGATCTGCAATATATCATTATTAATCTTATCTCCCCAAATAGAGATGCATACTTTTTTGGGATATTGACCATCTATTTCAACAACAATATCTTGCTTTTTCCATTCGCCATTTTTTCCGATTCCAGATTGAAGTGGCAGACTCTGTATTAATTTAGCTATTAGTTGCATTTTTTTGTTTTTTATTCGTTATAAAGGTAAATTTGATGTATGCAGTGGAAATGCATTAGTTAGGCTTTATAAATATTTTTTCAAACATTCCAATTAAAAATACAATGTCATCCTTTGCTGTAATTTTATATTCGGACTTAACTCTACCCGTAAAATGTGCAGAAACATTGCTCCTATAATACCTTAACTTCATCATCCGTTCGATATCAGATTTTTCAATATTTTCTCTAAAATGGAGTACTGAAATCATTTTTACTAGAGACGACGCATCTAAACCTGGTTTTAAGGATAGTGTTAAAGTCCTTTTTTC
>JAIXKS010000006.1:3484-18609 GCA_026928325.1 Chitinophagales bacterium
TTTAATACTGTTTCACTAAAACAATCAATATTTAAAAGTTCAAATATTTTATCCAAAAGTCCATTTTTAGTAAAAACTAGATTTATAAAATCAGTCTCTTTAGAGTCGATACCATGATTCCTCTTCAATAATTCAACCTTTCTGTAAAGCATTGCCAAAAATGCTTTGTCCGATGCCTTATCTACCCCATTGGTTAAGTTGAGCATTGATAGTTTTGTTTCTTCTCTTGTGTTAAATGCTTCAGGAGATTCTTTGACAATAAAAGATGTAACTCCAAATTCTATGTTTCTTTGAAAGTTCCAAACCTTGTTAGAAGCCGTAGATACAACTACTTGAATACCTTTATTCTTCGTTTTTATAAATTTTATGATTTGATTTCCTGTTATTTTTTCAATATTCTTCTCCTCAAAATCTTCATCATGAAGTCGTAAATCAACAACATAAATATCAATTGGATTGTCTAATGAATTATTTTCGTCAATCCAAGTTTTTAACCTTGAAATTAAATCAGTTTTCGACTCATCTTTATGAAATTGAAATATTTCTGTATTTGCACCTGATTTTTCAAGTAAATAGTGATAAAAATCTCCCCAACCTTTATCTGCTTCATCTTCAATAATCCCAATTGTCAATCCTTTAACTCTTTTAAATAGCGGCGTATAAAAATATTTCTTAGGATTAAATTTTTGACGTTCGCCTTTACTCTCAACATATTTGAAGTGCAATGTTTTTGTATAATCGAGTTTAGATATTTTATGACCAAGTCTGTTATATATGCCATTATCAGTGTCTTTTTCTAACATAGAAAAGTATCGTGCTAAAGCCCAGTCATTAGCAATACTATGGTGTGATTGATAGTTGACTGGTGGTTCTATCCTAACAAAATCCAAGTATTTATTGAAATCAAATGAATTCGATTGATAATTTTTTTTAATTGACCCCACTATACTGTCAAATGTATATTCGCTTATATCTACATAATGTACATTTGGAGTGAATAATATGGAAGCTAATGGAGAGATTTTGGCTATAGTTTCAACAGATATCGAGCCATAAAATATTAACGGAGTCGTTCTGAAGCTCAGCTCTTTTGTCAAACGAATATGATGCCCCACCCTTAATCCTGATAATTCTAAAAAGTTTTTACTCAAACTAATTGGCAGGGTTATAGAATTAATATCATCATTATTTAGAGAAAGCAAATAGTTGGTAATCGCAGTATCTAAATCCTCATCATAGTTCGGAGGTGAAACTTTCGCTGGCATAAAGAAATCGGGCAACGAGTAGTTCTCAGCCATTAAATCATTTAAGAATAAAATATTGTTCATCTCAATAACTTTTTTATATCCGTATGGATAGATTTATTAATAGAAATTAATTGGTCTTTTTCCACCAAACCAGATTCAATATTCACATACTTATTCTTAATCCATTGAGGTAAATCCAAATCGTCCAAAATGATTTGTAAAGGCTTCTTTGTATAGTTCAAAATATAATAGGCTATTTTCTCATTAGCTCCAATTAACAGATTTAGCTCCCAATGTTTTCCAAAAGCTAACTCCAAAATTTCTTTTCCCGAATTTTCGAGAAATAACACCAAATTCTCACTATAAAAGTCCTTTGAGTTTATAGTGAGCAGTTGACCTTTTCCAATCTTTTGTATTAAAGTAGAAGATATCCCACCAGAGAAAAATATCAATGTTTTAGATTTATTATTAACATATTCAATTAACGAATTTCTCTCTTCAGGAGTAAGGGCAGATCTATGAATCATAATAACATTATAATCATCAAAGAAAGAAATCTCGTTTGAAATTTTCTCTTTGGACAAATGAAACTCATCTCCACCACATACATTTTTTAGAAGTGGAAAGTTATTCAGATTTATTTTTAAATCATGAGTAAATATTTGTTGTCGAGTTGGTCTGTCTTCAATTAATATTATAGAACTTTTCATAAATAAAATTTTAATTCGTAAGTAAATCCGTCAATATTTTCTATTGTTTCAATATGGTTAACCATGCTATCAGAAGCTAAAAAATTAACCCGATAGTTTATATTATCTTGAAAAGTAGCCGAAATTGAAAAATCCGCCAATCCGTTCAGAGATTTTATTATAGTGTCTAAATCTCCACCATTAGGAGAAATAATTTTAGGGTCATCAATATTTCTCCTACATTTGGATTCTATTTGTGTCAACCTTATCAGTACAGAATTTTCCTTTTTCTCTGCCTTAATTCTAATATTGGGAAATTCGGGTCGTGATTTGAAACTTCTGAAAATTAATTTTAAAGACTCCTTAAAAAGTGCAACATCGGTATAAAAAGAAATGCCTTCAACATTATCAGATTTTACATGAAAATCATACGAAAGTTCTTCTTCCCACAAACTATTAATTATTTTTTTTAGTGCGTTGCTGTCTTCTCTAATTTCTATTTCATTTTTAAATACAGCAACATAATCTTTGAAATAGAACAAGTTCGACTCTTTCTCTATACTTTTTATTCTTTCAGGTATTGGGCAATTAAAAGGATCTTTCATTGCTCCTGAAATCATAAATTCTTTCAATTCAGGAGAAGCCCACCCAAACTTTAACTTTTTATCTCCCCAACTATTGTAATATTTCCCATCTTTTACTCCTAATTTTTCATTGAACAAAAAATTTGAGATTTTTGCATGCAATCTATTTTTTTGTTTCTTTAAATCTTCTGAAATTCCTTTCCATTCTTTTTGAATTGTTTCCATAAAATGGTCATATTCTGAAAACTTACCATACTCCCAGCTATGTGTTGAATATTTTAAATTTTTGTCATTTGATGTGAAATACTTTAATAACTCTACAGTTTTGTTGGGCGTGTGCAAAATAAGGTGATTCTCAGAATCATTTTGGACATTTACTTTTCCGTATGTGGTACCGCTATCTTTCAAAATATCTAAAGACACCTCGTTCTTACTTTTGTCTGAATGCTTTTGTCGATCATACTTTTTATTAACCTTCAAGTTATCTCCTAATTTATTTAGTCGTCCTTCAATCGTATTCAACCTTTCATCAATCTTTCCTCCTTCCTTCTTCATCTCCAAAGCAGACAACCTTAAAATCTGTTCCTTTTGAGACGGGTTTAATTTCTTACTTTCAATCAAGTCTAAAATAAAAGTGTATTTATCCTTAGCCATTTTGATTACATATTGTTACTGTAATATACGTCCATTGCTTTATCAATACCTTCTTTTTCCCAAATATCAATTACATGATTTATCGGGTCTATTATCCCTGCTATTTTATCAAAGCGTTTTCTTAACCCCAAATATGTGCTATCCTCACTACCTTTTACCATCTTTAAAAACTCCAATTTCCCATCCAGGACGTTGACTAAATGCGCATTCATATTTTTCACATGACCTTTATCTGCAAGATAATCACGTTTAAAAATACTTTCAGCCTTTTCATACCCGTACTTCTCCCAATAGTATAAGTACATGCGTATCTGCTTTACATATCTGCTTTGTACATTTACCTTTTCATTTACGGTAAGTCCTGTCACCTCTTGTCGATATACCGATTGTTGTAAACGGGTCTTTTCCGTTTTAATTTCTAATTTGGGTCCTATAACTATCTTCTTACCATTTATATCTAACAAATTATCTTCAGAAATTATTCTGTTTAACTCCAAAATAAAATCTTCATTTTTGAAAATATTTTTATTCGACGAAAAAGTTATATCATCTGCATATCTGGAATAAACTGCACCAAATCGCTTAGCAAGTCCATTCAATCTACGATCGAGTGTTTTACAAATAATGTTCGTCAAAGTCGGAGAAGTTGGACTACCTTGAGGAAGCACGGTATTGATTACTCCATCGATTTCAAAAGGATGCGTGCAAAGATTTGCTAACAAAAACGCCAATGGTTCTTTGTCTCCTTTTAGATGAAAGGGTTCATACATGAAAGCCATCTTTACTCTATTTCTGTCAAAACTATGAAAAAAGTCTTTCAAGTCCAAATTTAACACATAATGCTTTCCCAAATGCTTTTTGGCATTATCCACTATAGATTTATCCAATACAAAACCTGTGGCACATTTATGTGGTTCGTAAATACACTGTAAAACGAAGTTTAGAGATCGCAACATCGTTTTTAATCCCCGTACCGGAGCATTAATTGTTCTATTAGCTCCTGACTTCTTTTTTATCGTAAATGAAGTATATCTTTTATTACACAACTCTGGATTAGCATAGTAAGTCAGAGCTTTTAAAAGAATAGGCTTGCATTTCTCTCCATATAAGAAGTTTTTGGCAACATTTAAAAGATTTACCAAATCCTCTCTATTTTGCATTTCTGCAAATTGAGTTCTTATTTGTACAATATGTTTTTTTTCGATTTTCATATTTTTTCTTTGTACTTTAAAAACACCTGTCTGATACTCTATTTGTATGTAATTTACTTATATATAGCTCATAATATATGTTCTAATATATAGGTTAATATTTCCATTAGCGTTTATGTTATCCTTGAAGTTTTTATATTCTAGGCTCATCAGCTACCAATGCCTCAATAACATTCATCCTGACCGTAGTCAGGAGAAGATGCCAATCATTGTCTTAAAAATAAATATTTAAGACCAGCACCCAAAATTCAATATCTTTAGACAGGTGTTTCAAAGAACGTTATTTAATGAATTGCAATTATATTGCCAATTACTCTGCAAATATAACTACTATGTGTGCAGAAATAATGCACAGATAATTATTTTTATGTTTTTGTGGTGTTGTGCCGGTTTTTACAGAAGAATAAGGTACTTATTTCTCGTAAAATCCTGCGTATCTCTTTAGATGCAGCAAAGGTAAAGTACAAGTGTGCATTTTTAGTGCATTGGTCTTAAACTAAGTTTTCCTTCCGTTAATTACCGGCATTCAACCACAGATATTCAATAAATTCAGGACATTTGGCCTGTTCGTTACGTTTAACAGCACAAAGATAGGTTAGGTGTGTGCAAAATTAGTGCACAGTTATAATATTTGTTATTTTTGCAATAAATTTCATTATGGCTATAGCTAAATTTCCACTAATTAGATACAAAGTCTTGGACAGATGTTTCCGTTCAACTTATAAAAAGTATTTCATTGAAGATTTGATAGAAGAGTGTAACAAAGTTCTATACGAAATGACCGGAACTCCTGAAAACATCAAACTGCGTCAGATTCGTAGCGACATCGCTTTCATGATTAGCCCGGAAGGATGGAATATTGAACTTGCGGAATTGTTTGAAGGCAAAAAAAGAATCTATCGTTACGAGGACACTTCTTTCTCAATCATGAATTTACCACTCAATGATAAAGTAGTTGAGGCATTTCGTGCAGCTACTGACGTTTTATCACAGTTTGACGGTATGCCACAGTTTGACTGGTTGAGGGAATCTCTCTTAGAAATGAATATGGAGGTTGAAGGTTCTTCAACTCCATCTATTTCTTTTGAGTCTAATAGATTTCTAAAAGGCATTGAACATCTCTCAGGATTATATCAAGCTATAAAAAACAAAACGGTTTTAAATATACAATACCAAGATTTTAATGCCTCAGAACCGTATGATATCGTACTCCATCCTTATTATTTAAAACAATATAATAATCGATGGTTTCTCTTTGGCTTAAATGAAAAATACAATGTCGAAAACTGGAATATGGCTATAGACCGAATCGTTGGTTTTGAAGCATCACCAATTTCTTACAAAGAAAATTGTAGTATTGATTGGGAAGATTATTTTGACGAGATTATAGGTGTTACAAAACCACTTGATGGCAAACTTGAAAATATCGTTCTTCACTTTTATGGCAATACAGGAAAGTACATCGTCTCTAAACCATTACATGGATCACAAAAAGATAAATGGATAGACGAAAACACACTGGAAGTAAGGTTAGAACTTATACCCAACTTTGAATTCGAACGAACGATACTTTCTTATGGCGACAATGTTCAAGTCATAGCTCCCGAATCAATTATTTCTACCATTAAAGAAAAATTGCAAAAAGCAGTAAGCCTTTATCAGTAATTGTTTTTTTTAACCTATACTCTAAATATTTCTTGAATGTGTTTTTCCCATACAATATTTTCCAAATGATTGAAGTTTCTACTAATATTACTTACGGTAGCACGACTATTTTCAAACAACACCAATATCTTTATCAACTCATCAACAATGAACGAAACCTATCTAAAAATAACCCAAGGCCAAATATGTCCCTATTGTAATTGTGCGACCAAGTTAGTGACCGGAGATGAAATCTATCCGCACCGGATCCATGAAGAACCACGACCTAAATTTTTAGATAAGAAATATTATCTATGTACTCAAAACGATGATCACTATGTAGGCACGTATGCCGACAATATTACGTCTTTAGGCCGACTTGCGGATAAAACCTTGCGGCAGCTTAAACATGAAGGGCATAATGTTTTCGATCCATTATGGAAAACTCAATCTCATTTTGAGTCACAGAAAGCGGCTTATGATTGGTTATCCGCCAAAATGCAGTTACCGTTGGAGTTTACCCATTTTGGGATGTTTACTGATGAGCAATGTATGGAGGCTATACGGTATTGTCGGGAGATAAGTTTGTAACAGTTTTAACATTCAAATAATAATATCTGGTAGAAGTTCGTATTAATAACCAATTTCGATGTAATCCTTAATTCAAAAAGCATATAAAACACTAGAAAATGAAAAATATAATAAGAGACAGAGGGCACGGTGCTTCGTTGAGGTTAATAGAAGATTTCTATCATGAGGGCCATCGCAAAATGGAAGAAAAAAATTATGTGGGTGCAGCCTTACATTTCAGAGCGGTCAATATTGTTTACGAAACAGCCGATTGCTCATTTCCATTATCTGAGGACACAAAAGTAAAAATTGACCATGCCATCCAAAACATCATTGAATGTCAAAAAAAGATTGAAGGAAGCATCGATTTCACACTATCCAAAACGTCATTTACTTATGCCATGCAATGTTCCAAAAGGCTGTTCTTACATGTAAACCATCCTAAAGAAAAAACACCTCCGGATGAGAAAACAATAGAATTATTTAAGTTGGGACGAACTTACGAGAAGTTGTTTAAAGATCAGTTTGAAAATGCTATTGATGTAAGTAAACATTGCGGAAGAAATATCAAACAATATCCGGCTTTTACTTTTGAATCCTTGAATGAGCCGATAGAAACACATCCTTATATAGCAAGCAATCAAGTCTTTTTTGAGGCCGGATTTTGTTATAATGACGTGCTCGTTATGGTGGATGTATTGCAACGGGATAGTGATGAAAATTACGAAGTTTTTGAGGTTAAACTTTATCCGGAAATAAAAGAAGTTACATGGTGGGATTTGACAGTGCAGTACTACGTACTTTCCAATATATTGCCGCATATCGAGACATTCAATGTTGTCTTATTGGGAGAAAATCAATCATTTAATATTATCAATGTTTTGGATGAAGTGAAAAAGAGATTACCGTTCATTGAAGAAAAGATTAGCGAATTTAAAAATATGCTCTCAGCAAGCGAAATGCCTGCGATACCTATGGGCGAACATTGTTATTCTCCTTATACATGTGATTTTGTAGAATATTGTAAAAGAACATTTTGATATTTAGATTTGTCAGATTTAAATTGTTGGGTTGTATCGAGATGCTTGATAATAGAAAAAATAATGTTCTAAAAACAACCTAAACCGAGTATGACAAAATGTAAAGTATAGCACCAAAGATGAACGAGCAGAAATAAAACGATACTTAAGAATTCTGTTCTTTTACACTCAACTTATTGCCTTAACCCGGTTTATGCATTAGGATTCGTTATGAGAGACAAAAGAGCAATAAATCAGATACTTATTATCGAAAAGCATAGCATCGTTAAGTTACAGAGAATAAGTATAGTAAAACGGCTGATTTGAAGCTATTTTGGCTCGTAATAGATTTTCTAATGCATAATTCGGGTTTAATGTCAAGAATGGATTCTAAATTATCAAAAACACTTCGAGTATATACCCTATCAAAAGAACTTGTACGTTCTTTGATGTTCATACTTAACTCAACGAAATGAAAGCAAGCCTATGATAAATCTTCCTACTTCAACTGCGGCATAATCCCTACACAGTTTTTAACATTAAAAAAAGCATAGAAAGTAGTTAACCTAAATCCATCATTTTCATTAACCATGAATAATTAACCATTATGAAACCTACTTTACCACGGTCAAAGCTCGCTTTACTGTCATACCATACACCTTAAAAACATAGTAATACACGCCTCCTGGATATCCATCAGCGATCCAGTCATTCTGGTAGGTTTCTTGATGGAATATCAATTGACCCCATCTGTTGTAAATCCACAACTCGGATCCTTCTATCGGCTGCTCACTAAATTGTAACACCTGATTGGTGGATTCATGTGGTGTGATCAACATCGTTTGGGTAATGCCTCCTAGTCTTGTATTGAAGACATAGACTTGACCTTCATAACACGCACCACATAGATCGCAAACTTCATAGGTAATGATCTGCTCTTCAGTTAAATCTTCATCTGTTGTCACTGTCAATTGACCATTGACATCAAAATCTACCAATGTTAACTCCGATGTCGGAAACTCCTTAATGGTTACAGTATATGCATATGCTGGCAGGATGTCATTTGCTAAAATATTGATAGTCTCTATTTCACCCTTTCCTAACCATATCGTATCCGGATATAACGTGGTCACATCCGGGTCTATCACTTGTATGAGTAATGAGTCGATCCAAACACAGGAGCCTTGTCTGTAAGAAAGATGAAGGTTATAGTTGCCCATACCTATCCGATAAGGATCAAATGTGGCTGGGATTGTATCATTATCAATAGCCTTTTGTACATCTTCATTGCTATTCGTCCATGTGATTTCTGGCATTACGCCCTCTATAGGATTGGTAATGTTAAAATGTAACGGTATTAGCTCCGGAGTTTCCCCCAAGCAATAAACTATCTTGGCCCCTTCGTATTCAGGAAACGTTATCCATGCAGGTGGACATGCCTTGGCTTGGCACTCTAAACTTACTGGAGCAATCGGACATGCACACGTCGATATTGCTTGTACTTCTATCGTGACTCGCTCGCCCTCTTGCAGGTTGTCCGCTACATAACTTAAACTCGTCTGTCGGCCCTTCGATACACCATTGATTAATACTTCATATTCTGTCGCACATGGTACTGCCGTCCAATTGAACGTTACTGCATCTAATCGGGATGAACAATTCAACTCCGGTGACGCTGGTATATCTTCTACCACAATCGTCTTCGTAAACAATTCTGACTCACAGCCACTTAACGTTACTCGCAACCCGATTGTGTAGCTACCTGGCGCTGGGAACTTGAAGCTGTACGATGTCGCCGTCAAGTCCGTGCGCATTGCACCGCCATTATCCCACGTCAACGTGCGGCCGCCTGTACTCGTTCCCGTATAAGTCACCGCCAAGTCGTCGGTTATACAGATTTTGTCCTTCGACGTAAACGAGGCTTCTGGTACTACCTTTAACGTAATCAACAACGAATCTTCCCAAATACAGTCTTTTTGTTGGTACGTCACTTTTACAAAATGATTGCCTACGCCTGCTACTTGTGGATTGAACGTCGCGGGTGTCACGCTGTTATTGATCGCACTATTGGTCGTTGCATTGCTGCTGCTCCATGTAATCGTTGGCTGTACATTCGGTAGGTGATCCGTTATATTGGACTTCAATTCTATCAAGCCTAAATTCGACGTCAAACATACAGTTGTTACTGGATTCTCAAACGTTATCTTCGCATTTGGACAGCTCGTCGCTATACACGTATGCGTACTCGTCGTATTTGGACAGCCATTTGTCGATACTGCCGTTACTGTTATTTTCACTTGCGTGCCTTCTGGAATTCCATCTACATCGTATTCTAAGTTCGTTACATTTCCTTGGTAGATGATCCCTCCGCCTACAATCTCTACGATGATATCGTAACTATTCGCATTCGCTACAGCATCCCATCCAAATGTCACGCCATCGATTCGCTGATCTGCACACGTAATCTTTGGATTTAACAATACTGGATTGACTGTTACCGTATGTTTCGTCTCTTCTGACGTACATCCGTCTTTGCTTACAATCAGGCTGATGGTCTTTGTTCCTGGGTTCGTCCACGTTACCTCATGTGGGCCTGCTCCATTGTAACTTCCTATCACGTTTGAACCGAAATCCCAGGTATAAATCCCACCCGAAGTTCCTCCTGTATAAGTAACTGTTACCGAATCTAATACACAACCTCCGGGCGTCAAAGTAAAATCTGACAATGGCGTTTCATCATTGACAACTACTTCCCTTGATGCTTGTTGCTGACATATTCCATGCTCCCAAGTCAACGTATATACTATCGTATGTCGCCCTGCTCCTAAGGCTACTGGATCAAATACAGTCGCTGGTGTTCCATTGACCGTAAACACACCTACACTTCCAGGGATATCTATGTCTATCGTGATTAGATTTTCATCTAAATTGATAGGACTGCCCGGTAAACAGATTGGTGCTATCGGCTGTATCGTGATGTTCGGAATGACTCCACAGTCTTCCGCAGCACAACTGTGCGGCAAAGAAGTGACACTTTCACAAGGGCCATCGATGATCGCTGTCACTTCAATAGTCGCCAACTGTCCAAGGTTCAACCCTGTTACGATAAATTGATTCGTACCTGGTACGTTCGATCCTGATGCGGATGCAGGTTCTATTATAGTCACATCATAAAATGTTGCGCCTTCTACTTCTATCCATTCGAAGGTGACCGAACTCGACGTCTTTTCGGCACAGACTATAATAGGTGGATCTGGTGGATTACTACAATCTCCACAGCTACAATCATCCTTTATAACATCAACTTGACTGCCATTACGACATGGCGCACCAAGCTGCGCTGTATGGCTACCATCAGTAGCACAAAACTGATCAAAATCTCCTTCCCAAGGCAAAAGTGGGTTATTATCACTTTTAAATTCTCCTATTCCACAATGGCTTTTTAATGATTCAGGAAAACATCCAGATAGATTATTATTATCTAAATATAAATATACTGTATCAGGAATAAATTGAAAATCAGGTATTTGTCCAACTAATCCATTAAAAGAAAGTGCCAATTCTCTAATTATTGGAAAATTGAAATTAGGGACAGTACCACTCAATTGATTATTAGTGAGATGAATAAATCTTAAACTATCTAATTGGAGTGTAGGCAACGCACCTTCTAGATTATTGTAACTTAGATTAAGAGCATCGACCCGACCATTTTTGCAATCGACTCCATACCAACTACTCATATCCGTTCCCATAGGCAGCGTAGGGTTGTTAATAAAAACAGTACTATCCGGCCAACCACTATTATTCGTCCAGTTGTCACCACCTGTAGCCAAATAGAGTTCTCTCAGTGCTGCATAATCTTGTGCATGATTGCATTGAGCATGACTAACCGTATCAGAAAATAAAAAAATTGTAAATAAAATTATAAAAATATTTTTCATCATCGATATTTTTGTATTTGTTGTATAATAGATAGTCGGTATTATTCCAAACTAAAAACATAAGCACCATAAAACTCCAGACCCGGAAGCGCTATTTGCCTAATACTGCCTATATTTATGGACGACTTTAGGCCGATACGAAGCATGCCATCCTTTACCACGTTTTTCATAAAGCTTTGGTTTCCTAATATAACACCTGCCTGACCAAACACTTCGCCTGTAGTCGCTACACCACCTGCAATCCAAAATTTATGAATTAATTCGTATCGTAAAGAAGCCATTGCCTGTATCGACTTTTCAAGTCCATAGATGAGCATCACTTGCGGCTCATAGAAGTGTTTGCTTCTTAATGGAATAAATCGATACCCGGTGTGTAACATAACGTGCGGTGTAGCTTGGATTTTTTGCAAACTTTGGTTATCTCCTCGACCATAAAATTTAGCCAATGAGCTTGGTACTAATTGATTGAGGGACAAACCCACATAATAATGGCTTTTTTGAAGGGCATAAAATTCAGACACGCTGATGTAAAATGCGCCTAATGAAATATTTGGATTTAATACGGTACTACCTTCTTCAAGGTTTAGAATCAACCCGGAAGGATCATAAACGATGGTTTCGGATATATTATATCGATATTGTGATAAATTAAACAGCATGCCAAGACCAAGGACATCCTCCTGTTGCCCAAACATTTGCGGTCTAAACCGATAATTGTAGGTTACGGCACCTCCGTATTTTTCTTGTGGGCCAATCTTGTCTCGTTCGATAAAAACACCAATAGCCGATTTGGTGTAAAATTCCGACCTAAACGGCATTTGAAAAGATAAATTCGTATATTCGGGTGCTCCCTTAAATCCTAGCCAGTCTTGCCTATGGGTCAAAGATACCTCAGCAGCATTCAATTTGGCTGTGAGTGCAGGATTCCATACGAAGCCTGTTTCATAGAAACTGCTCCATGCTGGCAATTGCTGTCCCGAAAGACTGTAATTTAACACTACTAAAAACGCAAATAAGGCTTTATTTTTCATAAATTTTTTAATTTATATCTCTTACTAATCAAAAACCAATAAAGGTCAATGGGCGGTTAATCTCTCCCTTGGATCGCTTTTTTATCATTTGAGCAGCCTCCTTTTCTATATAGGAGTCACCTTTTACAACTTTAAACCTTGAATTATAAAAACTTGGGTTTTTACTCATGATGGCCTTGTATTGATCCTGAGTTATCTCGAATTTACTCATCATAAATGCTTTAACTGCGACAGATTTTGGTCCGATTTTCGGGTCGCATCCTTGCAAATTCCTGCAATTTTGATTTTCTTCCACTCGTCTCGAAGATGCTCATAAAATTTATAAACGGCTTCAAATGCTCCGCCGCACAATCTACCCAATTGGATGTCAATAGCATATCTGTTAAAAAATTATTGCTTAATTATCAAAATAATTTACATTTTTATTACTATTATAAAATTCTGTTTAAGCTTAAAACCCAAAACTAAATGTTTTTTTTAAAAATTTAGCCATTCGATTTTATGAAATACACAAATTGTCGTTTAGAACAATATTAATATGAAAAAACACTACAAAAACATCCAAAATGGCACAATTACAGCATCACCCTACCAAAACGAATCTTTAACAAAGGTTTCTGACAAAATTACAATTTATTCTACTTCTAATCATTGCAATATGTGACTTGTGTCACACAAGATTATAGAGAATCGTTATACCTTGCTATTGAAAGAGAGAAAGTTCCTCTTTTACGATTACTTAACAAAAAAAATTTAGTATGAAACAATTATCAATTTTATTTCTATTTGGCTTTTTAGCCATGTTTTTGACGGCTTGTGATAAAGATGACAAACCAGATGATGTTGCAAAGAAAGGTTCTGAATTTGTATTTATCTATGATCCTCTTAATGATAGCCCACATGGAGCTAACAAAGGATTTTTTAAAGTTACTGCGAATAATGGCGAGGCTCAAATCCAACGGTTGAATGATTTTTATTCGAATGCTTTGAGTTATTCAGTCAATGAAAAAGGACGTGTTCTTTTTACTCCGGATCCTAGGGTAGTTCCGGCTGATGCACCTAAAAACACGCAACTTGCTTATTTCGACATTGCCAATCCTTCTCAGGTTAAGTTTGTCGCTCCACCTGAAAAACCTAAAGATTGGCATTGGGTTGTACGTACAGCGCAGCAACCAATCCTACTGAAGGACGGACGCATTGTGGCTACGCTACTCTTAGAACCGGATATCTATGGCAGTAGTGCTCGTTTTCATATGGGTGTTTATAATCCTGAAGAAAATAGTTGGCAAATAAGCCTTGATATTGCTGGCTTTATCTTATCTCAACCCGAGAAAGGTTCAGATACGGAGAGTGGTATCATTCCAACAGCATCTCCTCAGATATTGAGTGCAGATGATTCTAAAGTTTTTATTACAACGCAAGGTTTTGGCGTCGATGGGGGAGTTAACCACTATGACGAAACTTTTATCGCTGCATATAATATCAAACGCAACGAATTTGAAAGGGTCATGCATGGTAAAAACCTCTTGGCGGCAGCTAGTAACAATAGTGTACTTTTCATTCAAGATGGTAAATTCAAAACCGTAGATCTAAATACTCAAAATATTATTGACGTAGCTGATAAACTTGGAGATAGCTATACTGGTGCCAAAAATAAAGACGAATTTATCATCGCTTGGAGAGGTTCCGGATTAGCTACCTTCACAAGAGTAGGCAATGCTTTCGAAAAGAAACACATCATCAATATTGATAAATTGACGGAGCGAAAGTATCGAGGCTTGGGCAGTCGGGCTTACTATACAAATAACGAAAATGAAATCATTTTCTCTGCGACTACCGATCTTTATACCAATTATGCAGCAGAACTCGTCCTTTACAAAACACCATTAATTGCCGAAAACCCAGATCCTGAACTATTATTGACGCTACCAAAAAACTTTAGCGCACATTTCAAAATGGTTAAATAAACATAGAGCCTGCAAGCATTAACGCTTGCAGGCTTTTTTTATAAAAAATCTTAGAATCACTTTCCTTGCCATGTTTTCAGAACTTCCAATTGTTCGAGCATTCCGTCAAAATTTCCATCAAAACGCATTCCTCGATCATCAATATACACATGAGCCGCTATCTTGCGATTGGTAATGCCTAAGTTCTTTTTCGAATTCCAAAATTTCGTTTCAGGAGACAAAATCGTGATTTTAAAAGGCAATGCTTTGCCCTGAAACAGCACTTGTTCGAGCCAAGTTTTAATTTGTTGCGGCTCCCGCGTGGATAAGATAAATACCGCCCATCCTTTTTCAAACATACAGTCGTAAATAAAACGAGCCGCGCCTTTTACAGGTACATCATAGATGCTTCCATCGGCATATCCTCGCGAATATTGGTGAATAACACCATCAAAATCTATAGCTATCGTCATTGATTTAATATTTAATCCCAGTGCTTTGTCTATAAAAAGACTTAAATTATAATGGACGTTAATTTTTTAAAGATCAAGGCAAAAAACGCAGGCATAGTGGTAACTATGACGAGTAT
>JAIXKS010000066.1:0-66680 GCA_026928325.1 Chitinophagales bacterium
AAACTATACAATTAGTACTTTAAGTTAAATAATTTATTTACAATTAAAAAAAATCAGATTTGAAATTTTACAAAAGATTTAAATGGAATAAATTTCATTAAAAATACGTGTTTTCGCTAATTTTGTGCATGGATAATAAAAATTAATAAGCGTGTTGGCTTATATCATGGACAAAATACTCACAAATATTTAATCCAATATTTCTTTAACCAAAATGTAGCTTTACTATGGAATCACAAGAGATACTCATCGCACATCCACAGACAAGTGATTAGGTTTCAGCTTTAAAAGCGTTTATGCAGGCACTTAAAATCAAATTAGAGGTAGCAAATGGAGAAAATTATAACCTTGAATTTGTAGAAAAAATATGGGAAAGTAAAAGACAAATAACACAAGGTAAATTTACCGAAGTAAAACCTGAAAACATAGAATCATTGATTGATAGCTTATGAGTAGCTATATTTTACACTTTTCTGAGCAAGCCAAAGACGATATAAAACTACACAAAAATTCTGGTAATTAAACTGTCGTTAATAAAATCACTTTGTTACTTGAAGCATTGGTTTGTAGTTTATATAATACAGATTATCAGGACGATGCTCCTTTACCTCTAAGGTCGTATTATTTAACTTGCTTTATACACTAAAACCCAGATTATCCAACAATATCTGTTAGATAATCTGGGTTTACGCTATGATAAGCTCAATAAAACAATTACATTTAAATTTATTGCAACACGCTTACAATGAATGTGATGCAATTCTCAATGATATCATTACAGATTATAGCTCAAGCCAATCGTGTAATAATTCTGCAATTTGTCTATTTCCTGTTGGCTATATCTCAAACCGACTTCTGCTCCGACGCCAATACCTTTCCAGATATTGAAACCAAACCAGTTGGTCCATGTACCATTATGCAATGAAGGGTCATTGCTCTTATAAGATAAAAATCCTGTAAGATTCGTTCTCCAATTAAGACCATCTACGATCTGTGTAGTATAATCACCGACGATTTTACATCCTAAGGAAGGTGTAAATACACTTTCTTCTTTTGCAAAAATAAAGTTATAGTTGAGTGGGTGGAATACAAATACCATATTATTCATCGGTGTATAAGTAATCCCTACCCCAAGGTCTAAATACCCGGGATCGTTAAAGTTTTTGATCACAGAAGTTCTGTATTCTCCCAAGGCTGATGCTGCAATTTTTGCAGATAATTTATACCCAAATAGCGAATTGATATTCAAAACGTCGGCTACTGGTTCAAATTTAGGCTCTTCCGTTTCTGTACCTAAGCGCAATTTTTGCCATCCTAGGTTCAGTCCGGCTGCATTACGCCAGAAATACTTGTCATCAAGACGATTAAGAAATCCTGTAAATGTTCCGGAAATAGAGGTCGCTTTAGAGTTTCTTAAGTCTCCCGCTGCAAACCAATCTCCTCTTCCCAAAAAATTAGCACCTAAGATGCCACTAGCGCCTTTATACCATCCTGGAAATTCAGCAATTTGCTTATTTAAAGCTTCTATCTCACCTTTAATCGCGTCCGCCTCCTTAATAAGTGGTTCAGCCTTAGTCTCTAAAAGTACTTTTTCCGCTTTTAACTGCTCTAAGGTCTTTTGCCCATACATACTTGACGTGGCAGTTATAAAAATGATTAAAAGAGTAACAATATTCTTCATAAAAAATATGGTTTAAACAATTATAAAATTAATTACGATATATTTCAATGTGATCTGATAGCACTTTGTTCAATGGAATGATAATTTCTTTTTCTTCTGTTCTTAAAGTTACAGAAGAATTATCGACTTCCTTAATGACTCCAACGATACCATTTACCTTTACTTTATCTCCTGTATTGAGCTTATCTTTTGTATAGTAGGATGCTAAAAAACTAGCTACCAAGTCTTTGGATGCAAATCCATAACCTATCGAAAACGCCAATACGATGCCGGCAATAATAATAGAAATATTCTGAGCAAAAAAAGCAGTGTTAATCTGTGCCTGACTTAAAGCTACAATAATTACGTTAATCAAAATGAAGTAGAACACTAAGGAACCCAGTAAATTAGCAGAGGGAATTCCCAATGACTTACCTGTTGAACTCACTACTTTTTGCAAAGAGACACTCAAAAGCAGTCCTCCTATCAATACGATAAATGCCGCAATGAGATTGGGTATCCAAAGGATGATATCTTGAATCAACTCTGCCAATACTGGCATGTCCATAAGACCTACTGCCGTCATGATAAAGATAAGCAAAAGTAGATATTTGATACTCTTCGCAGCGATTTTACTCAATTGAATCCGGATATTATTCTTATAAAGGAAATCTATCTGATTCAATTTCTCCATATACTTATCGACATTCAGCTTATTAAGTGCTTGCTCCACTAATTTAGCACCTAAATTTGAGATAAACATACCTAAGAGTATTACTACAATGGCCAATACAAATTTAGGCAAAGCAGCTACTAAGCCCAACAACATATCAGTTAGCGCTTCTTGAATGTCTTGGCTAAAAAACATGGGGATCATCATATAAAATAATTATTCAGTAGAAGAATGTGCATCGTGATCTAAAGCCGGTGCATTGCTTTTGGATATAAAACCTTGAAGTACCTTAGGCATATTGGGGCCATATAACTCTATGATATCTCCGATGAGTCTAAAAAGACCTACTTGCGTTTGTATTTGTTCTTTAATTGACGTTCCATCATCCTTTCGGTCTCGGATGATCATACTTTCAAGCTCCTTAAAGCTATTTTTTTTCATGATTTACTTATTTCGGCGGTCAACGTTAAGCTGAAACACCTTGCTGTTGTTGATAAATCTTTATAAACCGCTCTTTAGCTCGCAATATTTTCATCTTTACTGCACTTTCTGATTTATTGAGAACCTCACATATTTCTTTAATAGACAATTCATCCAAATATTTCATCAATAGAATGCTTTTATCTTCTATGTGCATAAATCCAAAAACCTTGCGAAGTTTAAATACATTCATTTCTAAAATTTCAGCATCTAAACCTAAATTCTCCGGTATATCAATATGACTATATTCATCTAAAGAAGTCACTTTTTCTCGACTTTCTTTTCGAATGAAATCTATACAATAGTTATAGGTAATCGAATATATCCAAGTAGAAAATTTAGATTTAGTAAATCTAGACAAATGGATCAAGATTTTGATAAAAATCTCTTGAGTTGCATCTTCGGCCCAAGACTCGGTTTTGAGCATGGCAGCACATTTCGCATAAACCTTATTATTATATCTGTCATACAACAAATTAAAATAATGGATATTGCCAGTCAACAAATACTGCTCAACTATATCTTCATCACTCATCATTTTTTTAGATGAATGGGTCACCAACGGATTAAGTAAATTGACAATCAATACTTCTTAATTTCTTTTAAGAATTAACAAAAACAATTGATATAGACATATTTTATATGCTATAAGTAACGCAAAACTAAAAAATAATTTTGAATAATTTCTTCACTTTTAATGGCATAAAACGTATGTTGCTGTATTTAAGGCTATTAAGGCTTAATTAAACCGCTGTTAAGGTTGTGTTAAAAGTATTTCATTCGATAATCATTATACTTTAGGCTGCGTTTACAACTACAAATTACATCTTTAGATGAGACAGAATTTTCAAATTTTCATTTCGGGTTTAGCGGGAGGATTGATTGTTCTTGCAGGTATGTTATTGTTCTATCCGAATGGCCAACAGCCTCAAACGAACGATTCCTCTGTACATACAGTTTCTATGGTTGAAAACAGGAGAGCTGTCACCAATAATTCGGGTGATTTTGTCGAAAGCGCTAAAAAATCAACGGGATCTGTCGTTTATATCTATGCTGAAGAAAGTGATGAGCAAGTCGCTCAAAGGAGAAAGAACAGTCGTTATAATGATTCTTTTTTTGATTTTTTTGGATTTAGCGATTTCTTTGGTGAAGGCAATTTTTACGCACCCAAAAATGGTACAGGTTCAGGTGTGATTTTCTCTCAAGATGGTTATATTGTCACCAATAATCATGTTGTTGGATTTGCCGATAAAATTACGGTTACGGATTATTCCGGAAAAAAATATAATGCTAGGAAAATCGGTGTTGACGAACTCACGGATTTGGCCGTCATTAAAATTGATGGTGCTAAAGACCTTACAGCGGTCAAAATAGGAGATTCTGATAAAGTTCAAGTCGGAGAATGGGTGTTGGCTGTTGGCAATCCATTTGGTTACCTTACTTCTACGGTAACGGCTGGTATCGTCAGTGCTAAAGGTCGTTCGCTTGACATTATTCCTAATAAAAAAAGAATTGAAGAGTTTATACAGACGGATGCAGCTATCAATCCGGGTAACAGCGGTGGTGCATTGGTAAATCTTCAAGGTGAACTCATCGGGATCAATACCGCTATCGCTACGCCAACGGGAGTCTTTGCAGGATATTCTTTTGCAATCCCTGCGAATATCGTAAAAAAAGTCATTCAAAATATCATCGAGTCTGGAGGCAATGTAGAAAGAGCAGATATCGGTGTCAGTGGTTATGATGTCAATGATGAACTTGTCAATGAATTTGGCCTAAAACTAAAAACAAATCAGGGTTTTTATATCGATGCCGTAGAGCGAAGAAGTTCGGCTCAATTAGCTGGTCTTCTCCCCGGAGATGTCATCATCGCCATCAACGGAAATACCATCAAGGATTATGATGATATAGAAAATAGTATAAAATTTAATAAAGTCGGCGATTTGCTAAAAATAAAAGTCAACCGAAAAGGTAAAGAAATAGATATACCGGTTCAATTGAGAAAGGATATTTAAGTGAAACATTGAATAGTTTTCATAGCCGTTTAATGAGTTAAAGAAAGTTGGTTTTTCGTTTTGTTTTGATTCGTCTGCTCTTGCTGAAGGGCAGACGTTTTTTTATTTAGTACAATAAATTTATAGTGAACTATAGATAAATATTGCCACCAAAGACTACATTGAATTGTGAAAACATTATGCGCTGATCTGCTTTATCAGCAGCGTCGTAAGTAGTAAGGATATCCGGCATGGATATATACCCAAGCTTGAATTCCGATTGGATGAAAAAATACTTCCAAAACGATGCATTTATACCAGCAACACCACTAAATCCATATCCCGAAAGATGAAACTCATCATGCCGTGGTTTGCCCAATAAAGTAGCATCTGTTCGCGGTATCATCACTCCGGCTCCAAGGCCACCCATGACATTGAAAGTAACTTTTTTCGTTGTCCACAATTCATAAAACCGTCGAATATCTACATTGACGAAGTTCAAGCCATCTGTATGTTCAAATTTCAAAAAGTCTTCCTTCAGAGCGATGTTTTGCCCGGAATATAGGCCATTATAAGGTGAATCTGGCAGGTTAATACTTCCATCTATACCTACAATTTGGTCTTGGGTGACGACATATTTCATATGGTCGATACCCAACGAGATATTATACTTACTGTTGATGAAATAACCGATTCTAAAGTTATATTGTGGAATGGTTGCATTCGAGGGATTGAGATATACTTTCGTACTAAAAGGGCTCTGGCGATCTGTGGCTCTGACACTTTTTAGATTAAAATCGTAGTCATATCCTTTGAAATGCAGGTTAGAATTGGCATACCAAGACCGATTCCAACCCCAATACAGATACATACTTCCTTTTTTTTCAGTCTTGGCTACGCTTTCCTTTTCTTGCATGATGACTTCTTGCGCCCATATCTTGGAAGGAAGGCTAATCACAATCCATAAAGCAAAAGATATCCATGCAACCTGCTTTTGGATTGCTTGAAGATGCATTGAAATTAGACTGTATTTATTCGTCATATCACCTTTATTAATCTACAATAAAACCACAAAGATAAACATTTACATTGTACAAATATATAATATCCATAGTACTGCCAAACATATAAGGATTGAACGTACACATGCGAATCGAAAAAATATCCGCTTTTACCCATTTTGTGTCCACAAATAAATTTCTATCACCACAAATCGAAAAAATGACTAATTTTGGCTTTCAGTCTAACCATTTAAGTTCTATGGCAACTCCAAAGACACAAAAGCAAACGGATAAGCACCGGCCTCGGCTCAACGATCAATCTCCAAAGATAAAGTCTTGGTGGATAAGTATAGGCTTGTTTTTGCTGGCTTGTATGGCGTACTTCAACACGCTCAATCATGGGTTTGTATTGGATGATCCGTTAGCCATTCAACTTAATAGCAACGTCACGTTAGGTTTAAAAGGCATTGGAGATATCATAATTGGGAGTTATAGGGAAGCCAATTTTGGAGGCCAGCTATATCGTCCTGTTTCGTTGATTCAGTTTGCCGTAGAATGGCAGATTGCACCGAATAACCCGGCGATACATCATTTTTTCAATATCTTTTGGTATGCTTGTACGGTGGTGTTGGTCTTCATAGTTAGCAAAAGGTGGTTGTCTGCTGCACCTGTATTGATACCATTGATAATCGCTGCCCTGTTTGCTGTTCATCCCATACATACCGAGGTTGTAGCCAATATCAAATCCCGTGATGAGATCATGTCTCTTTTCTTCCTGTTGACTGCTTTTTTGTCATGGGATGCTTACTTTCGCAAGAACAGTAAAGTATTCCTTTGGACTGCTGTTGGACTCTATTTTATCAGTTTGATTTCCAAAGAGACGGCCATCACTATGTTTCCTGTATTTGGATTGCTGAGCTGGGTTATTTACCAAAAAAACACAAAAGAAAGCATCATCAACGGAGCATTATTCCTGATACCGGTATTATTGCTGTTCATCATCCGATTTATGCTTTTTAGTGGTCAACCGGTTCCTGTAGTAGATATCATGGATAATCCGATAGTAGGTGCTGCTGGATATGGTCAACATGTAGCTACTGCTATGTCCATACTCCTGCGATACATAACATTATTGTTGTATCCTAACCCATTATCGTGTGATTACAGCTATTTAGTGCTACCGCTAAAGGATTTCAGCAATTTCAATGTTTGGTTGAGTATTTTGCTACACATTGGTTTATTAGTCATAGGAATTATCCAAATCGGCAAGAAATCATTTATAGGTCTTGTACTGATGGGTTACTTACTTTCTATTGCGCTATTTAGTCAGATTTTTCTGGTTATTGGCACGATGTTTGGCGAACGTTTGGCATATTTAGCTTCATTTTGGTTTGTTGCTGGCCTCGTGTATCTTATCTCTATTGGCTTACAAAAGTATCAACAATCGCAATCGTCTGATAAAATAACAGTTGGTTTGTTTTCTCCGATAGTGCTGGTATTTTTATTTCTAACGACGAATAGAAATGCTGCTTGGGAAAGTAATTATACACTTTTTACCCGAGATGTCCAGACCTATCCGACGAGTGTACGGTTGAATAATGGCGCTGCTGAGGAAACTGTTCGCCTCCATGACAACACCGAAGATCTCACTAAAAAACAAGCCATGCTGGTTGATGCCGAAAAATATTGCAACCAAATCATGGCCATAAAACCAGTAGCAACAGCATATCTTACCCTAGGAAATATCCGCATGAGGCAGGCACAATATGAAGCCGCCATAGACTACTATAATCAGGTCAATGACCTACAAAGTATCGTCGATAAAAATCTAGCATTGGCATATAGAGAGCTCGGCCGTCAGGCAGGAGAAAAGGAAAATAATATTGCTAAAGCCCAACAAAACTTACAACAATCGCTCCAGCTTAATCCCGATGATGCAGAAACTTGGTCCATACTCGGCGTAAGCTATGGCGTAACTGGAGACCATGCCAAAGCGGCTGAATACTTCGACAAAGCCTATCAACTAAACCCGGTACTCAATTATGCCAAAAACGCTTTAAAAGCCTATCAAAACACGGAAAATATAGAGAAATATAAACAATATAAGCGTATAGTTGAACAGTCAGCAGAATGATGATATCGTTTTTGACATTTGGAATAAAGGCCGAATTTGGTCTGATCGACTGAAATAATGAAATCGAGATTGTAGTGTTCTACCTTGATGATCTGTTTTTCCTTGAATAGCTCCGTATTACGTGATTGCCACAAATTTTGCTACATCATACTTTTTTCAGATATTTTCATTCTATTCTATCTCCATATTATCAATTTCTTTCATCAATCTATCCGTTTCCGTTAAGGCAACAATGATTTTTTGATAATGCAGAATATCGTCAAATTCTAAAGCTCTACCTTTGCGGTCTTTGAGCCATTTTTGAACAGGTTGATAACCGCCAATGTAAAACGCCCAAGCAACTTCGGGAACCAAGTTCATTATTGTTGTTCACAAAGAAGAAAATTGGGCTCTACGGGTTTTAGTTCCGTCCATTCAATAGCATTAATCGAATTTTCATTGAGAAAATCATATTTTTCATCACGTTTGTCGTAGAGATCAAAATGGAATATTTGGGCTTGTTTTAGCCATTGTTATTGTTTTTATGCTGCATTTCAAAATACAGTTTTTGCTGTTCTATTTCTCTAATCAGTTCTTCTTCGGTGGGTAAATATTGTAAGTATTTGCTTGAAAAAAGTTGTTTGTTATCATTCAATACCGAGTATTTAGCCACAATGCTATCTGTTTCTGTACAAAGTAATAAACCAATCGTAGGATTATCATCGGGTTGTCGTTTCAAATCGTCGTACATTCGCACATACATATCCAATTGCCCAATGTCTTGATGCGATAGTTTATTGGTTTTTAACTCTATAATCACAAAACATTTTAGGATATAATTGTAAAATACCAAATCAATATAAAAATCAGAAGTTTCTGTGCGGATATGCTCTTGTCTTGCTACAAAAGCAAAACCTTTGCCCAATTCCAAGATAAACGCTTGCAGGTTGTCAATCAATGCTTTTTCTAATTCTGCTTCGGTGTAAGATTTATTGGTCGGTAAATTTAAAAACTCTAAAACGGTTGGATTTTTAATGAAATCTGCTGGATTTAGTTTTGTCTGTTCTGTTTTTTCAAGCATTTCATGTTTTACCGTTGTTTTGTCTGTTGATGCTAATAATCTGTCGTAATAAAGCGTAGAAATATTTCTATCTAATGTTCTTACAGACCAAGTATTTTCGGCAGCTTCTTTTAGATAATACATTCGAGCATTTTCGTTGGATACTTTCAGAACTCTCTGAAAATGAGACCACGATAATTGTGCGAACAGTGTTCGCATAATTTCATATTCAGGAAAGTAAGCATAAAACTGACGTATTTCCCAAATGGTTCTTTTGCTAAATCCTTTTCCGAACTCCTGTGTTAATTCTTCAGAAATAGTCTGAATCATTTGTTTACCATATTCTGCTCTATCTGCTCCGTTTTGCTCTTCTTCTACAATTCGCTTGCCAATATTCCAATAAGCCTCAACCATAGCTGAATTGATAGCTGAATAGGCTTTTTGGCGAGCTTGGGCGAGAATGGTTTTTATTTCGAGTATGTAATTCATCTATTTTGCTTTTTCTTCTTTACAAAAATATTAATGCTCACGCCTTGCATAATGTCAATTTAACACATCAGCTTCAGAGGCATAAATGATAGAAGTTTGTTTCGTTGTCAATTCTTCTGGAACTAGATTTTTCTTGATAGCGTCTGTGTGTATATGATAATTGAGTTTTGTTAATTCTCGTTTCACGCTCCAGCCAAGCTGTTTTTGTTCTTCTTCTTTGAGGCGTTGAAACTCTTTTATCAAATACAATTCAAATTCTACCGAAACCCAAGCCGCAAATTTAAAAGCAATATCACGCTGTGCGAATGTGCAACCTCCTGCTCCGTTTTTGGTAACGATTCCTACAGCATTGGTAAGTTCCACCCATCGTGTTGGACTCATTGTAAAGGCATTACTTCCTGCTTCTTTCAAAAGGGGGTCGAATTCGACCCGTTTAAAATCCGGATTATTTAGTTGTTCCCAAAGCCCTAAATATTCCAAAGTATTTTTTAGGCGAAACCAATTTTTCACTACATCTTTTGGTTCAACAGGATTTTTTTGTTTAGCAATATCGGTTATGCTAATAAAATCAACGCCATCTAATTTAAGAGTGCGTACTGAGGTTTCTTTGACTATTAAGTTTTGCTTTGCCATATTTCAAAAGTTATTTCTAATTTGCACCAACTTGTGGTAAAATTATTTTTTTTTGACTATCAACTGTTTTACTTTTTCTTCTTCACAAAAATATTAATGCTCACGCCTTGCATAATGTCAAACACATTTTGATCGGTACTTCCGTCTGGTGCGGTTTCTTTCTTTTTAGAATTTCCATGCAAATCAAGTACATAAATTTTGTCGAAAGTTTTCATCAATTCTTCTCGCATTTTACGGTGTATCAATCCATCAATAAAACTATTGTTAGAAATATATGCCAAAATTCCACTTCCATTTTTCTCAATAAAATATTGTCCAAAACGAATGAATTTGATGTAATCGTCTGAAAGTGGTTGAATGTTTCGTTCGTTTAAATCTTTTTTGTAATCGGCTGTTAAGCTTTCTATCCATTCGCCTTTGTTGGAGCTGCTTACGCTGTACGGCGGATTCCCAATCACCACCATCACAGGTGCATCTCGTTTAATGTGGTTGGCTTCATTGGCTTCGGAGCTCAACCAATTGGCAAATAGAGTTCCTGTATCGGGGTGGCTTTCTTCCAAACTATTAGTAAGATACACACGTAAACGCTGGTCTTTGGTTGGTTTAAATCCTGTTTCTTTCAACAACAAATCCAACTGCAAATGTGCCATGGCATAGCTCGCCATTAGCAACTCAAAACCGTTTAATCGTGGCAACAAATGGGTTTCCACATAATTGCTCCAAATGCCTTGCTGTCCTTCAAATTTTTTGTGAATGTGTTTGACCACTTCGGCAAGGAAAGTGCCTGTTCCGGTGGCAGGGTCGAGTATTTGCACTTTATGTACTTCTTTCTCTACTTTTTTACCTTGTACATCTACTTTTATGGTGGTTTTGCTGGTATCGGCAAGACCTTGTGGCAAATCAAATTCGGTTTTCAGAATGTCATCCACTGCCCGAACAATAAAATTGACAACAGGAGCAGGTGTGTACCAAACGCCACGAGCTTTTCGCAATTTAGGGTCATACTCGCTTAGGAAAGTTTCATAAAAGTGGATAATCGGATCTTCCATTTTGGTTGCTTTGCCATAGTTTTTCAAGATTTCTGCTACATTACAAGCTAAGAAAACATCCACTAAACCATCTACAATCCATTTGATACGGTCGTCAATATCGGGTCCGGCAATGTAGCCAAAGAGTTTACGTAAAAAAGGATTCGATTTGGGTATCAATTCTGCGGCTTCCTGCCGGCTAAAAGTCGGTAATGTTGGGTCGTGTAAGCGTGCGGCAAACATTCCGTAAGCAATGGTTTGCGCATACACATCAGCAAAACCTTGTGGTGTGATATCGTGAATCAAAATTTGCTTGAATGCCAACATCTGTTCTTTCAGCGTACTGTTTTCTTGATTTTCTTCATCACTGGTCAATGACTTTTCAATCACATCAGAAAGCAACCGGGCTTTTCCAGCCATCATTTCAGCCAATTTCTTCGGACTTTTTATAGTTTGTCCAATGTAAGAGCAAAAGTCTTTGATTAGATTTTCGAAAGTCGCAAAGTTTTCAGTCAAAGGCTTAATTCCCTTTTCTGATACCTCACCAATAGTTATTTTGGTTACAAACGCTCCATTTCTGTACAAATGAAAATCAAGATAGTCAGTAAAAATCAGATTGTTCAACGAAGCTTTATAGCGGTCAAACTGTTCTTTGTTTCCTGTTTTCTTTGCTCCGTCAAGGTCTTTATCGCCAATGTCTTTGGCTTCAATAAATCCAACAGGAATTGTTGCTGAGCCTGTCGAAGTATCCTTTTTGGTAAGAATGTAATCTGGTGCTCCGCATTTTTGACGCTTAGGTTCATTCGTTGCTACTACATCGGGTATTATAGCTTCTATAAGTTGAGCTAAATCGCCACGAAAGGTATGTTCAGTAGCATTACCGAGTTTATATCGTTGGTTTATACTATTGATGTATTGGTCTATCGTCATGAGCATATCCTATTTCTATCAGATTATTAGAAAATAAACAGAGGTACACTTCTAATACATTTTGGTCATCAACAAACTATTTTTGTACGTTGTACATGGTTGTTCAAAGATCAAGTCGAACCCATTCATTTTCTATATATAACCTACAAAGATAAATATTATAGTGAGTTTTTGTTCATGTCAACCGATTTTATATATCATCTAATAAAATCCGTATGGTAAAAATTAGTCGATTTAAAAAAAATGATTCGTTCGGGTTGTCAGGACGACAAACACGAATTGCAAGTTTAGCGGACACAATGCTTATCCGTAGTCTCCAACGAATCGACAAATATAGCGAATCCGCAAATATAACAAGCCAAAAAACCAATCCGGTTCCAACAATTTGTTAGATTCTGGGTTTAATTTAAAAATTTACATAATTTATTGAAAAACAGCCATAAAAAACTTGGTCAATTGCAAATAAATTCGTATCTTTATATGTCGGTAAGCACGTGATATTGACGCTATTTGAAACCACATTTTATTACAAATTTTAATTAAAAAGTATGAAACAAAAACACCAGGTTCACAACCTAATCATTTTGGACGAAAGCGGCTCCATGGAGTACATTAAAGACACCATTATCTCGGGATTTAATGAATTGGTACAGACGATTCAGGGAATTGAAAAGCAATTTCCAAATCAAGAACATTTTGTTTCGTTTGTCACCTTCAATAGCTTGGAAACAAAACTATTGCATTTGATAGACCCTGCAAGCAAGTTGAAACAAATTAATGCTAAAACCTACAACCCAACCTCGGGAACACCCTTGTTTGATGCCATGGGTTTTGCTATTAGTAAGTTACAGCAAATCCTACAAAGCAAAACAGACTACAATGTCCTTGTCACGGTATTAACAGACGGCGAAGAAAACGCTTCAAAAGAGTATTCGGGTCATGACATCAAAAAGTTAATTGAGGCATTGAAAATGAATCGTTGGACATTTACCTACATCGGCACAGACCACGATGTTGATAAAGTCGCGAACTCACTCGCTATCAACAACACCATGGTCTTTGAAAAGAGTGGACACGGCGTTAGAGAAATGTTTTTAAAAGAGGCAAGTGCGAGGCGTAGTTATGGTGAAAAGATTGATCTAAATCAAAATACTTCCTCCAATTATTACGGGGATGAGGATGAAGATTAATGCATTTCCAAACACAAACCATCTTCCGTTAACTCGGAGACTTGCTTAAGCAAAATGTACTCAAAGTTCAACAGCGACCTGCTGTTGAACTTTTTTTATCTAATGCTAGGAGATTCTTCCTTACCATGACAACTTACATCTCATTTAAAGCCACATCTACCGTCATTCGCTTTTCATCGCGGATATAATCCAATTTGACGACATCTCCTGCGGTATATTTTTCTAAGGCAAGGTATAGATCATCATAGTTTTTGATAGACTTGCCATTGATGCCAACGATGATGTCACCATAAATGATTGCTCCATCTCTGTTTTGCTTCAGTGCTTTGAGGCCTGCTTTATCGGCACCACTATTAGGCGCTATATCGACGATCATGGCGCCTTCTATCTTCCATCTATCCGCATATTGTGCCGGAAGCAACGTTACTCCCAAGACCACTCTTTTGACTTTGCCATATTTGATCAAATCGGAGACCACCCAATTCACTTCATCTACCGGAATAGAGAAACCTACACCGGCTGATGCGCCCGATGTACTATAAATCATCGTATTCACACCGATTAATCGGCCATAACTATCCAATAATGGACCACCCGAATTACCCGGATTAATCGCAGCATCTGTTTGTATCACATCTCGAATCGGGCGACCACCCACAGAGGTGATTTCCCGCCCCAATGCGCTAATTACACCGGTTGAGAGCGATTGGTCTAAGCCAAATGGATTACCGATGGCATATACCGATTGACCAACCTTCAATACGGAAGATCGAGCCAATGGAATCGGGTGCAACTGCGCTCCATCTACATCGATTTTCAACACTGCCAAATCTTTGTTGGGTTCTACACCTACTATTTTAGCATCCCACGTTGTTCGGTCAGATAGCGTCACCTTGTATTTTTCACCGCCTTGAAGCACATGAAAATTCGTAACAATGTGTCCATCTTTATCCCAGATAAACCCCGATCCTGTGCCTGAAGGAATCTCTGTAATGTTTCTTGACCAATAATCGCGCTGACTGTTCAAGGTCGTGATATAACACACAGAGGGTGCCGCCTTTTCAAAAAGGTCAATCGTCGTGGCTTCGCTATCGGTCAGATAAATGATGGAATCTACCTTTCTCAGATGAGTTCCGATTTCTTTATTTTCTGAATAAGCCGGGGAGGTCTCCATAGATTCCTCTACCGCTTCATTATTAAAAAAAGGTAACTCTTTGATTTTAATGCCAAAATATGCACCAAGGCCGATTAGCAACAATCCTAATAAAACTTTTCCTGCTTTCATCTTATAGTTTGATTAATAACTAAATGCTATAACACTAAAAAACAGGATTTGTCTCTATAAATTGTTTTAAAGTTTTGCTAAATTTCTTAACCCTGCACAAACTCTATATCTTTCTTCATGGTAAAAGTGGTACAACTCATCCAGCGTATTGACCACTTGCTGCATGCCCAATTCATGACCCCATTCGAGCAAGCCCTTTGGATAATTCACACCCAATTTTACAGCCAAATCTACCGCTTCTTCCGTACAAATCCCGAGATAAACCGTATCAACGGCTTCATTGACCAACATGGATATAATCCGCATAAATACCGATTTGCTAAGGCTATCTTCTACAGCACTTACTGAAACTAACTCCTGGCTATAATCATAAAAGCCACGCCCTTTTTTCCGTCCAAGATATCCCGCTTCGACAAGTTTGAGTTGTGCGAGCGATGGTTTGTATTTCGAATCGTAGTAAAATGCCTTCCATACCGATTCTGTCACGAAATAGTTGACATCGTGTCCTATAAAATCCATCAAAGCAAAAGGTCCCATTTTAAATCCGTGTTGCATCATGATGAAATCAATCTCTTGCGGACTAGCCAGGCCTTCTTCATAGATACGAATAGCTTCGCTATAAAATGGACGTGCCACTTTATTGACGATAAATCCCGGCGTATCTTTAGCTATAAGTGCCGTTTTACCCCAAGATTCGATGATTTTTTGAATCCGCATCGGCAAGGTTGCATCCGTTTGAATCGCCGGAATAACTTCTACCAATTTCATCAACACCGGTGGATTAAAAAAATGAATGCCTATAAACCTTTCCGGATGCTGCAAAGCGGAAGCCAAGGCCGTTACCGAAAGAGAGGACGTATTGGTCGCAATGATACACGTCGGAGATACTACTTGTTCAAGTGCCTCAAATACACTTTTTTTGGCTGCTACTTGCTCTACGATCGCTTCGATAACCATATCGGCATCTGCCATGGTCTGCATCTGTTCACAAGCATAGATTCTACCAAAGGCCGCAACGCCCAATTCAGGTGTCAACTTTTGTTTGGAAACAAGTTTGTTGATACTTTCCGATATTTGACTCAACGCCCGACTTCGGGCTTCTGGATTGCTATCATATAAATAAACTTCCCAGCCTGCCATTGCTGCCACTTGTCCGATACCCGAGCCCATCGCTCCTGAACCGATAACTCCTAATTTCATATTGCTTTATACTTTTTGTATTCCCAAGGTAGATTTTTCCAAAAACCTAACCGTTCTAAATTGATGCCAAAACTGATTCTCGAAAGAAAATTCTTGTGTTTTTCCCGATAAATATTCCCAAGTTCTTCAGAATATACCAAGGGAACGAAGATTTGAACTACATCGCCATAATTGAGCATGAATCCGCCATTATACATGGTTTGGGTGCTAAATTGCTGATTAAAAAAACGACTATACAGACCTACGTCAAAATAAACTTGAAGCGGAAACCATTTTGAATTAAAAGGAACATCTGCAAATAGATTGACCGAACCTGCAAAATTATTGGACATTCCGATACTATACGACGAACCCACAGGCGTCTTAAATCCACCGCCTTGAACCAAGCTAACTTGCTTGTCTTGAAGTCCCGACTGCGACTGCCTAGCCATAAAATACTCCTCGTAGGTATAGTCATTAAACCCATGTTGGATTAAGGCTAGGCTACCTCGTGACAATAGATTTTGAAAACTATTGATGCGTCGTTGTGTGTTGACGGCAAATCCACCGGCAAACAAGCGCATGCCAATAGATTTATCGGCCTTATACATCCATCGATGGCTACCTTCGCCTGTCAGTTTTAAATATTTTTCAGATCCGTATTGTTGATATTCTGCTTGAAGCGTTGCCATCGTGTTGGTACGGGTTTCATACCTATTCCAATTATAGCGCAGTTGATAAATATTCGACTTATTCCAAACTAAAAAATTAAACTTTCCATCTGCAAAACTCGCCCTTTGTTCTCTAATATTCAACCACCGTAAGGTCAGTGTAGAATGTGTATTAGATGGATAAGCATGCTTAAAATATATTTTAATCGTTGGATCCAACTTGATATACCGAAGCGTATAATCAAATTTTCGATTATAATCCATATCAAAGGATTTTACGCCCATCCTCACTCGAATTCTATCCAAAATATGGTCATCCTTAGACATCAGATAATCGTATTGCATCCAAGCCTGACCGAGTAATTTCTCATGTTGAAACGAATACATCGGACTTACTGCCCATGTCCATGGCTTAAAGGTAAAAGGTTTTGCATTCGCCAGTGTCAAGCCTACTATCCAACCATCATTGTCATTATACGCCGGATAAACGATAGCTTCTAAACCGCTACAATCCGAATATCTATTCAAAAACGACCGAATTGGAAAACAAGATTCAACGCTATCCTTTGGAAGGTCTAAGACGTAATTGCCTGTCAAATAATCGGCAACTGAAGTAGCAATCGTGCGGCCGGATTGTTCTTCAAGCGCCGACATCAAAGATGCAGCGGAACATAAGGTAACACGACCATCCCAACCCTTTAAAACGGACTGCAATGCCGCAGCACTCGTTGTTGAGGCTAGTTTTTTTATAAAAAGCTCAGATAAAACTTCTCGGTTTAAGTACATTTGGGACTTATTGAGTCTCTCTTCAGGCACTTGAAGCCCCGATAAAATGCCCATATTCTGATATTCTCGAAGCATCCAAATGTCGTGTTTTTTTGACTTATTGACTTTGGGTTGAATATCCTGATCCTTACTGATGGATTGTACTACATAAGCACTAATCCCTTGATGTAAAAAAACATCTTTGCTATCTTGAAGTGGAAATTTACCAGCAACCCACAGCCTTGTCAAATGTCGCAATAAATAGGATGCCATATCCTCCTTTTTATCTCGATAAGGAACGAGCATAACGCCATCCTTATAGGACTGATAATAAGGACTTGCCGTAGGCACAAGCATCAACGCTGAAAATGGAAACGTTCCAAGTTTGCTTTCAATATCTTGAAAAGCGCGGTTCAGCATTTCATGTATATTCGGATACACACTAGGATTTAGGTGAATAAAATAAGGAATGGATTGTCCTCCTTCACTTTCGATAGTACCACTGATATACGACGCTTTCTTGGGTGTTAATAGGAAATTGAGGGCTTGATCCGTATGATAAATGGTGTTTCCTTCGCTATCATTTAAAACTTGTCCATTGGTGTAAACGTCCAAGTCTTCCGGAAAATGGGTAGTACAATACAACTCATATCGAGCCGGCAGCGCTGCTTCCAAATACCTCAATGGCTTTAACTCAGCACCTTGGGTGCTGGCCATCGGCTCGGGATAAAAATACTGCAAAATATAGTCACCATCCTTATAACAAGGCCCAAAATGCCAAGCTGGCAAAGTCAGCATATAGTTCAACTGAACAGATTTAACAACGGAAGTCAGTATGCCCAAAAATGCATCAGTTCCTCGTCTTTTATACGGACGAACCGCTTGTCCATCGGCATATATTTTCATATCTTGGATGGTGGGTCTCATGGCGGCAGACCTAAAATAAAAGTCTGTATATCCCATTTTATCCAGATCCTCAGCATAGACACTATTTGGATCAATAAAAGCCTGCATCGGCATATGGAACCAAAGTGTATCCATATTTGTTGATAGCAAAGGTTGCACTTGAATATCGGCTTGTACCCAAACTGCTTTTTTTATCGTATCCAATGTGAGCGAAACATGGAAATTCTTTTCCTGAGCTTGAGAAAGTCCATAACCCAGCGTACAAATCATCATCACAGTTAACCAACGTAACAGCATAAATCTAATTCCGTATTAAACCGTAAAAATAACAAAAAATTAGACTCTAAGTCGATTTATCATAAATGTTGATGCAGGATAAGCCTTTATTTGCAGTCCCAAAAGATGGATATAACCAAGAATTTAGGGATACTGCTTATATTCTCTATACCGAAAAAATAACATATCTAAAAAAATCTTTATATTTGCCTTTTAATTTAAAAATGAAAGATGTCCGATACAGCTAAGATTATTTACAATGAAGATAACATCAAAAGTCTAGAATGGCATGAGCATATCCGCCTCAGACCCGGGATGTATATCGGAAAACTCGGTGATGGTTCGTCTCAAGACGACGGTATCTATGTCTTGCTCAAGGAAGTACTCGATAACTCTATCGATGAGTACGTCATGGGTCACGGCAAAAATATAGATATCACGATCGACCAAGGCAAGGTAACCATCCGAGACTATGGTCGAGGGATACCTTTAGGCAAAGTAGTTGACTGCGTTTCTAAAATCAATACCGGCGGTAAGTACGATTCTCGTGCATTTAAGAAATCCGTCGGATTGAATGGTGTCGGAACCAAGGCGGTTAATGCGCTATCTACTCATTTTTGTGTCGAATCCTACAGAGATGGCGAGGTCAAAGTTGCTGAATTTAAAGCGGGCATTATCACACAAGACCACAAAGTAGGTAAAACCAAAGAAGTCAACGGAACGAAAATAGAGTTTATCGCAGATGATACTATTTTTAGGCATTATAAATACAGAAACGAATACGTCGAAAACCAATTGTGGAATTACGCCTATCTAAATGCAGGCTTAAAACTCAATTTTAATGGAAAAGTCTTCGTTTCAAAAAATGGTCTAAAAGACCTACTCGAACGCAAAACAGATACCGAAAACCTCCTATATCCCATCATCCACCTCGTCGGCGAAGATATAGAAGTAGCCCTATCCCATGGTACACAATATGGAGAGGAATACTACTCTTTTGTCAATGGCCAAAACACCACCCAAGGTGGAACTCATTTGGCGGCATTTAGAGAGGCTATCGTCAAGACATTGCGAGATTTCTACAAGAAAGATTACGATACTCGAGATATCCAAACCTCGATCGTAGGTGCCATTAGTATCAAAGTAGAGGAGCCGGTATTTGAGTCTCAAACCAAGACCAAACTTGGTTCTATCAATATGGCGCCGGAAGGCATCACCATCCGTAGTTTTGTCGTTGATTTCCTCAAAAACCAATTGGATAACTTCCTCCACAAAAACAAAGAAGTTGCCGATATCATCCACCGCAAAATTCAGCAATCCGAACGCGAAAGAAAGGAGATCGCCGATATCAAAAAAATCGCCAATCAGCGGGCTAAAAAAGCCAATATTCACAATAAAAAATTGCGCGATTGTCGGGTGCATCTCACCGATGGCAAAAAGACAGATGACGAACTCAAATTGAGTTCAACGCTTTTTATTACAGAAGGAGACTCCGCAAGTGGATCGATCACCAAGGCCCGAGATGTACAGACGCAAGCCGTATTTTCTCTTCGAGGCAAGCCATTAAATTGCTATGGCATGACCAAGAAAGTCGTATATCAAAACGAAGAGCTCAACCTCTTGCAACATGCACTAGATATCGAAGACGGCATCGAAAATCTGCGATACAACCGAGTCGTGATCTCGACAGATGCCGACGTGGACGGTATGCACATTCGACTCTTATTGCTTACGTTTTTCCTACAGTTTTTTCCTGAATTGGTCAAGCAAGGGCACTTGTATATTTTTGAGACGCCACTTTTCCGTGTACGGGACAAGCAAAAGACCTTCTATTGCTATTCTGAGCAAGAAAAACAAGATGCCATCAACAAGTTAAAAGGCAAGGCTGAGATTACACGATTTAAAGGTTTGGGCGAAATATCGCCAAGCGAATTTGAAGGCTTCATTGGCGAAGACATCCATCTGGAGCCGGTAATCATGGGCGAAAAGACCAAAATCGAAGATCTGTTGAGCTATTATATGGGCAAAAATACGCCTGAAAGACAAGTTTTCATTATTGACAATCTCAAAGTCGAACTTGATAAAGCCGTAAATGAAGAACAAGAAGTTATGGATTTGGAAGTTCCGGAAGAAAGTCTAGAAACCGCATAAACGATGGAAGATTTACGTGATTTACCCGATAAAACCATCTTGCTGGATATCGTGACGATGCAGATGCCTTTCGGCAAATATAAGGGAACCTTAATCAAAAACCTACCCATTTACTATCTAGAATGGTTGGCTTCCCAAGGTTTTCGACAAGACCGCCTCGGACAGATTTTGAGTACAGCTTTTATCATCCGTACCCATGGTCTGGACGACTTGCTCAAACCCATCGAATAACATGCCTACGTCAGCACCTATCTCTTGGCAAGATTTTCAGAAAGTCAAGATGGTTGTGGGAACGATCATCCAAGCGGAAGTATTTACCAAAGCGCGAAAACCTGCCTATAAGCTTACCATCGACTTTGGCCATATAGGTATCCGCAAAAGCGCTGCACAAATCACAAAGCGATACGCCATCGAAGACTTAATCGGGTTACAAATCGTAGCCGTCATCAATTTCCCACCCAAGCAAATCTCTGACTTGATGTCCGAATGTTTGGTATTAGGTGCTGTCGAAGACGATAACCTCGTAACGTTGCTATCTGTTACTCACGGCGTGCAAAATGGAACAATCATCGGATAGTTTCCGCTCCATCTACTACCTTAAATCGTGCTATTTCACCTTAGCCAGATTACCATTCAAAGCTTTAGCCAACTTGCCCAAGGCTTCTGTATTGCGCTTTTCATCACCACCGCCAATATTAGCGACAACCATAAAGGAATAGAAGTCATCCGCAGCCCAAAAACATCTACTTTGAGGGAAAGAATAGGCACCCGGTCTTCCTCCGGCATCAAAGGCATTGAATGGAATCCTCTCGTTGACACCCTGAATGGCTAAACCTTGTGTCACCATCTCATCAATATATCGTGTTGCAGAAGTACCAAGCCCTGATTCCGGCGTATGTTCTTGTATTTGAATAATAATATTGGATCGCATGTCGCCATTATCCCAGTAAAAATTACAGGTTTTAGCATAGGGTTTCAACCCAGAAGAGATATCCACCTTTCCAACATTGCCCGGAACATTAAAAATAGCCTTAACGACTTCAACCTCAATTAAGGAACAAACATCCGGAATCTCGGTATTTGCGTCATGATTGGGTGTTGACTGCTCAGCGTCAGCCGCTAGGGATGGTTGAGATTGATTCAATTCGTCACTTGGTTGTTTTGATTCGTTTTTACAAGACAACAAGGCCAAAATCGAAATCAAAACAAACATATTACTAAGGATATTCCATCTAATTTTCATACAAAATTGATTTTATAAATCATTAAAAAGCACAAAGATAGAGAAATAACAAAAAAACATCACGCATTTTAATTGGAAGTGAAAATCAGGATGATTTTTTGCACTACCATTCTGCAACTCAAACATCCTGAAATTGAATTATTTCATCTTCCCTTTATGGTTTTCAAAAAATTCAACAGCCTAAAGGCGGTATAAGTACAAACGGCGTCGCTGCATACATCGCATGGCTTCGTCCCTTGCCATGCATGTATGCCGCTCCTAAATCAAGCTTTGAAGTGATGAGTCGTCTCTGGTCACTGGGAGGAGGCCAAGCGGAAGCCTATGCCGCCATCCCTACTGCCCTGATTACTGAATTCGCGACACGACACACGACAGTACACATTATAACTACCCCAGGCTCCACCACGAACTACCCGAGCGTCACCTCTAGGACTATCTACGCAGGCACTACCATCTGTAGATGCTCCCTTATAACTACTATGCCAGTCATCTTCACACCACTCCCACAGATTACCACTCATATCGTACAAGCCATAGCCATTAGCTAGTTTAGTACCCACGGGATGAGTTGTACCCTCGCTCCCATAACTAGAATCTTCATAATTTTCCAAATACCAGCCTACGGCATTCAAGTCGTCACTACCCGCATACTTATAAGACTGACCGCCACGCGCTGCATATTCCCACTCTGCTTCACTCGGCAGTCTGTAATTACCGCCTGTAAGGTCATTCAGCTTTTGTATAAAAGCCTTCGCTTCTTCCCAATTTACTCGTTCCACAGGACATTCGTCACATCCCGTATTCTCTAATTCTTCTGGATTGCTGCCCATGACAGCTCGCCACTGCACCTGTGTCACCTCTGTCTGTCCCATATAAAAGGGCCGGATAGTCACTTCATGCATAGGATACTCGTCATCCCAACAATCAGTACTGCCATCTGTACAACCCATCCTGAAAGTACCTCCGTGGATGGCTATCATATTGAACTGAACGCCATATATTTCTTCCTCATAATTAGCAAAACCCCTTTCCTGACCATAAACACAAATGCTCAATACCACAAAAATGAAGATTAATAAATGACGTACCATATCTGTTATTGCTATTTATAAATATTACATTTATTTGATTATATATTAACTCTGCATTAAATTAAGTAGTTTAGATTTATTACAACTCACCATAAAACCTCAACAAAATGATAGAGCATTTTTTCGGATTTAATTGCGAAGTGACTTTAGTATTTCAAAAAAAATTGACAAGAACTTACTCCTTCATGACATCCTCAACAAAAGGCAAGCTTACTTGTAAATATTATATTCCGTAAGGTATTCATACACTTTTTCAGGAACGAGGTATTGAATGGATTTGCCTTCTTTTAAGGCCTGTCTAATAAAGGTGGCGGAAATATCCAGCATCGGAATTTGATCTAGAAGATGCACCCTTGGATGACCAGCATAGAGGCCGACATCGTAGCCTGGCCGATTATACACATAGATATCATAACCTTCTAGGAGCAAGTGATAATTTTTCCATTTATCGATAGTCGCAAGATTATCGCCGCCCATGATGAGGCAAAATGTCTTCTTGGGATATTTTTCCTTGAGGTAGGTTAGCGTATCGATGGTATATGAAGGTACCGGAAGCGAAAACTCTATATTAGACGCTCTTAAGGCGTGGTTATCGCCGATGGCCAATTGAACCAAAAAATATCGGTCGTTATTATTTGCCAAAGAGGCCTTGTTTTTTAGCGGATTCTGAGGGCTGACAACCATCCAAATCTCATCCATGTCGGTATATTCCGCCATGTGATTGGCTATAATCATGTGGCCGATATGAATCGGATTAAAAGAACCAAAAAACAAGCCGACTTTCATTGATTAATCTTTATTTTTCGGCAATGATGTCCATTTTCGACAGGATAATTAGGCTTTATGCACCGGTTAATTGCCCATCATGACTGGCATGATTAGCATCACCAAAGTTTCTCCCGGATCGTCTTCAATCGGCACCAACAATCCAGCTCTTCCCGGATTGGACAATTGCATTTTTATCTCCTCGTCTTCCATCACATTGAGCATCTCGGCCAAAAACTTCGCATTGAAGCCGATGGTCATTGCATCTCCTGAAAAGGAACAATTGAGTTGCTCGGTCGCTTCATTGGAAAAATCCAAATCCTGGGCTGAAATCGTCATGCTTCGCTCTGTAAGGTTCAGGACAACTTGATTGGTAGATTTATTGGCATAAATGGCGATACGCTTCAACGAATTGAGAAAATCCTTTCGATTGATGACGGCTTCAAATGGATTTTCAACTGGAATAACCGCATTGTACTCCGGATATTTAGCGTCAATCAACCGACAAGCAATCTTCGTATCTCCAAAGGTAAAAAAGATATTCGCACGATTAAAGCTGATGGTCACATCGACCTCGTCAGAAAGCGCATTTTTAACGAGAGATAAGCCTTTTTTAGGTACAATAATCGATTTAGCGATGTCTGTATTGAGGTTGCCTACCGTATATTTTACGAGTTTGTGCGCATCGGTGCCCACAAAATGCATTTTTGTAAAATCAATATGAAAGAGAACTCCGGTCATGGAAAGACGCAATTCGTCATTACTTGTAGCAAAGATGGTATTGGTAATCCCTTTGATGACTTTTTGTCCGGATATATTAAAGGTTTCGACATTGTCTTCTTCCGGTGGTGGCGGAAAATCATCTGCAGCATCTCCAGACATCTTATAGACTCCAAAAGAAGACATAATCTTGATGCCATAATTTTCGTCAACAGTGATCGTGATTGGTTGTTCAGGCAAGGCTTTTAATGTTTCTAGCAATATTTTAGCCGGAATAGCCACGGTACCATCTGAATCTGCCAAGACCTCTAGATGCGTAATAATCGTTGTCTCCAAGTTGGTAGAAGTTATAGTCAGCATATTTTCTTTAATACTGAATAGAAAATCTTCCATAATCGGCAATACCGGATTATTGCTGATCGCTCCTGAGGCGATATTTAACTGCTTTAATAAATCTGATGAAGATACTTCAAATCTCATTTTTCAACCTTTTTTATATTTTTAATCCGGAATGGACTATTTTGAATTAAACCACAAAAATAATATTTTTCAGCTAATTAACTAAATTATATACTTTATTTCTCATAAAATTAAACCCACATTAGGCATTTGATTTTGTTACGAGTGATAAAAGTGCCATAAATCAGGGATTTAATAACCACTCGCTAGGATTACACACAAAAAGTCCAATAAAACGGCATATTTGAAGCCATTTTGCCATTATAGATTCTATGATCCATCGCTCAGATTGAAGGGAGTATGGCTATTTAGGCTTCCTTCAGATATGACCTTTATCCATAGAGGTGTACTTTGAAGATAACTGAAATATAGCCATTTGTCGTATGATCCGGACACCACCAAATCAATTCTTAGACTTTTTATTCCAATATAGATTGTACCTTTGCAAGCTAAATTCAAAACCTATGCCGGACAGAAAAAAAGGCGTTAAAGTCCATCCGATACAACGGCTGTATATTCCGCCTATGGATATGTACACTTTTCCGAATGGCACTCGCGTTTGCGAAATCAACCTCGGAAGTCAAGACATCATCAAGATGGAAATCATCCATCCTGCAGGCAGAAGTGCCGAAAAACAAAAACTCATCTCACGAGCAACAGCCGCTTTAATGAGAGAAGGCTGTGCCGATAAAACGTCAGCCATGATTGCCGAAGAGATCGACTATCACGGATCGAGCATAAAAACGGCCTCGAATATGGATTTTTCTTATTCCATTTTGTATTGTTTGCTTCGATATGCGGACAAAGGCATTCGACTGATGCACGAGATTTACACCCAACCGACTTATCCGGAAGAGGAAATAGAGAAATTTAAAAAGCTAAACATTCAAAAACTTAAAGAAGAACTTAGCAAAAATGAAGTGCTCACCTACCGCCATATTACCGAAGAAATATTTGGCGTTGATCATGCTTATGGCTACAATAGCACAGCAGAAGATTACAATAATATCACGAGAGAAGCAATCCTCAATCATTTCAATGACTTGTATGGTTCGGACAACCGAATCATCATTTTGAGTGGAAAAATCACAGACGACATCCGAAAAGAAGTTTTTCGATATTTTGGCAATGACTTTAAGGCAGCACAACGTCCGGAATACATCCCGGTTTCCGCATCTAAAGCGGGCAGAAAGCTACATATCACGAGTAACAACGAACATCAAAGCGCTTTAAAAACAGGATTTCGCCTTTTTGACAAAAATCATCCCGATCATTCCGCTTTCTTCCTAGCCAATACGATCTTGGGTGGTTACTTCGGGTCCAGGTTGATGACCAGTATTCGGGAAGAATCGGGATATACTTACGATATTTACAGCAATATGGACCAGATGCTCTATGATGGCTGCTTTTACATAAGTACCGAAGCTGCTACCGAATATGTAGATCCCATCTTAAAAGAAATTTACCATCAAATGGACATCATGAAACAAGAGCCTGTATCTCCTCAGGAATTGAAGATGGTCAAAAACTATCTCATGGGCAATTTTATGAATGTTTTAGATGGACCGGTCAATGTCTCTTCCTTTGTCAAATCCATGGTACTCATCGGCAAACAACCCGAAGATTTCCTAACTTTTACCGATGAAATTTTAGAAATACGACCAGATACCATTATGGAAATGGCACAAAAATACTTTTTAAAAGAGAAGATGATTGAAATCATCGTGTCACCGAAATAATAGAAATCCTTGAAAATGTTAATTATTTTGTGAAAGCACTATATTTTTACAACATATTGTATAATAAATGCTTATTTTTGCAGTTTTTAAAGCAATAAGAAATTTTACAACATTTCAAAGCAGTTAAATTTACACTTCATCAATGAAATTTTTCAACTTCTTTACCCAGGAACTCGCTTTAGACTTAGGGACTGCCAATACACTAATCATTCAAAACGATAAGGTCGTTGTTGACGAGCCATCAATTGTAGCCATCAACAGAAATACCAATGAAGTCATAGCCGTTGGCCATAAAGCCATGCAGATGCATGAGAAGACCCACGACAATATCAAAACAGTTCGTCCATTGAAAGACGGTGTTATAGCTGACTTTCAAGCAGCTGAGGCGTTAATTCAGGGATTGATTGGTATGATTGGAGAGAAAAGGAGATTTTTTACTCACTTAAAAATGGTAATTTGTATCCCTTCGGGAATCACAGAAGTTGAAAAAAGAGCTGTTTTTGATTCTGCCGACCACGTTGATTCCAAAGAAACCTATCTGATTCACGAACCGATGGCAGCAGCACTTGGTATCGGCTTAGATGTAGAAGAACCTATCGGTCACATGATCGTAGATATAGGTGGTGGAACCACAGAAATCGCGGTTATAGCCTTGGCAGGAATCGTCACAGACCAGTCTATTCGTATCGCAGGACATGAGTTTACCAACGATATCATAGACTACATGAAGCGCAAACACAATATCTTAATCGGAGAGCGTACAGCAGAGCAGATAAAAATCCATGTAGGTGCAGCAACAGCAGATATTTCAGATGCTCCTGGAAAATTTGCAGTCAATGGTAGAGATTTGCTCACCGGCATACCTAAACAAGTGTTTACTACCCATATCGAAATCTCTGAAGCGCTAGATAAATCCATAGCAAAAATAGAAGAAGCCGTTATTAAAGCCCTCGAAGATACACCACCGGAATTGTCTTCCGACATTTATAAATCCGGTATCTTTTTGACGGGTGGAGGTGCTTTGCTCCGTGGATTGGATAAGCGGATGTCAGCTAAAACCAAACTCAATGTACAAGTTGCCGATGATCCATTACGTGCCGTAGTAAGAGGAACAGGACTTGCACTGAAAAATTCAGATAAGTACTCATTTTTGATGGATAGAAAAAGCATTTGATTTTAAACGCAAACTTTGAATGTACAATGTTATCCAGCTTCTGATAAAATATGGCGCACATATATTGTTTGTTGTGCTGGAAATTATATGTTTTACGTTAATCGTCAATAAAAACGACACGCAACAGGCTATATTCCTCAATTCATCCAATGTATTAGCAGGAAAACTTGAAGCGCAGCGCAGCACCTTGCTCGAATACAGCAATCTGAAAAATCTCAATGACAGCCTCCTGAGAGAAAATGCAACTTTGATTGAAAATCTGATTTCAATAGAGTACAGCAATGAGTTAATACCTGGTAGTGATACGGTGTTAGCTCAATACAGCCTCATTCCTACTAAGATTATCAATAGCACCATCAATCAGAGAAATAACCACTTCACGCTGAATAAGGGTAGCCGAGAAGGTTTGTATCCAGGGATGGGCGTCATCGCTTCTCATATAGGACTCATCGGTATCATTCGGAATACATCAGATAACTTTGCTCATGTAATTTCACTACTCAATAGTCAAACGAGGATATCTTGTACCGTCAAAAATAGAACCGGACACGGTACCCTTGTATGGGAAAATGCCGACCCATTGCGCATGACCCTGATTTCGATACCTAAACACGAGCAAATCGAAGTTGGAGATACCGTCATCACCAGTGGATATTCAACAATGTTTCCTCGAGGAATCTTAGTGGGAAAAATCGAATCCATAAAAGTACCACCCGGAAGTAATTCTTATGCCATCACGGTCAAATTATTTAATGATCTGACGAGTGTCAAATACGCTTATGTCATCCAAAATAGATTTGCCGCAGAGCAAATCAAACTTGAAAACGAGGTAGGCCATGAATAAATATATTGTTCCAAATTTATTGAGAATTCTCATCCTTTTTCTGGTACAAATCCTTGTATTCAAGCAAATCACTTTTACGCTGGACAATAAGATATTTGTACACTTTCTGATTTATCCGTTGGCTATACTTCAATTGCCGATCAAGACACCGCGGATGGTGTTACTTTTGGTTGCCTTTATTTTGGGCATTGGATTGGATGTGTTTTATGATTCTCTAGGAATACACGCCGCAGCACTCGTCTTAACCGCCTATATCAGAGGTATCATCATCGCCATGATCGAACCCTATGAAGGATATAATGTCAACGATGTACCCACCATCAGAAACTTCGGTATCGGTTGGTTTGTTTACTATCTAAGTTTAGCGCTGATTATCCATATTTTCGTATATTTTAGCATAGAAGCATTTTCATTTGTTTATTTTTTTGAAATTATGCTTAACAGTATTTTTAGTTTTATTGTTTCATTTATAGTAATTATGCTTTCTCAACTTATATTCAGACCTAAATTTTAATACATCAATAAGCATGAAAGGGCTGGCTAACAGAAAATATAGCGTCTATTATTTTATCATCTTAGTTTCACTAATACTGATAGCAAGAGTCGCGTATTTACAGCTTATTTCCATCAAATATAAAGAACAAGCCCAAAAAGTCACCTTAGAGCGCCAGCTCGTCTATCCATCAAGAGGTCTTATCTATGACCGAAATGGCAAAACGCTCGTTTATAACCAACCGATTTATGTCATCTATGCCACCTATCGAAAGGTAAATCCGCAAATGGATACCACGTTATTCTGTTCGTTACTCGGTATAGACAAGGATATTTTTATCAAAAACTTAAACAAAGACTGGAGCAATCCACAATTTCATAAATCGATTCCTTTTGTATTTCTATCCAAAGTAAGCCCCGAACAATTTGCCATTTTTCAAGAGCACATGTACAAATTTCCGGGATTTACCGCTGTTGAGCGCAGCATCAGAGGATATCCACACAGACATGGAGGTCATATACTTGGCTATCTTGGAGAAGTAGATCAGAAGATTATCGACCACTCCGATGGTGCCTACATTCCAGGAGATTACATCGGAAAAACGGGTCTTGAGATCTCGTATGAGAAGGAATTGAGCGGTTCAAAAGGGATCAATTATATCTTACGGGATAATCTTGGGCGTCGGATTGGTCCTTATGACAATGGAAGGCTTGACAGTATGGCTATTCCGGGTGAAGACATAAAAATTAGTATTGATTTGGATTTGCAAGCATATGCGGATAGTCTGATGATGAATAAACGCGGTGCCTTAGTAGCCATCGAACCCGCTACCGGTGAGATCTTGGCCATGGTTAGTGCGCCCACATACGATCCCAACCTCTTGGTTTTGGACGAAAACAGAAGTGCCGGAATGCTTCAATTGCTCAGAGATACCATCAATAGGCCATTAAATAATAGAGCTGTCACCAATCGATTTCCGCCCGGATCTATCTTAAAGCCGATAATCTCCTTGATTGCCTTACAAAAAGGCGTAACTTGGGTTCAACGACCTATGAGTTGTTTTGGTGGGTTTAGGCTCAGCGCTACAAAAAAAATGGGTTGTCACGGGCACGCACCAATTCATAATATCGAAGAAGCCATCCAACATTCGTGCAACACCTACTACTTGCAGGTAACCAAAGATTTTTTAGATCAATATGGCTCTAAATATCCAGGTGTCGGCCTTGATACCTTGGTTTCATATCTCCATGACTTTGGCTTGGGTCGCAAACTTGGAATGGACTTTAGCTACGAAGGACAAGGATTTATCCCCGATAGCAAATTTTACGATAGGGTTTACCAAAAGGAAGCTTCCGGATGGAAATCCATGTGGGTGCTCTCCATAGGAATCGGACAAGGAGAAGTTCAATTGACCACCGTTCAAATGGCCAATTTAGCCGCCATTATCGCCAATCGCGGATACTACATAACGCCACATTTTATCAATCAATATCTTTCCGGCAAGCCAAAACCAGAGGCCTATACCACTAAAAATCGGATGCGCATCGACGCCAAATACTTTCCTCCCGTAATCGATGGTATGGAGGCCGTAGTAACTTCGGGAACTGCGAGATCAGCTTGGGTGCCCGGGTTGACAATATGTGGTAAAACAGGAACATCTCAAAACCCGCATGGCAAAGACCACTCTGTTTTCTTCGGGTTTGCACCCAAGAATAATTCAAAAATTGCCGTTGCCGTATTTATTGAAAATGCCGGTTGGGGTGGTGATTGGGCTGCGCCAATAGCCAGCTTATTGATGGAAAAGCACATCAATAAAAGCATTGATCCTTCGCGCAAACCGCTTGAAGAAAAAATGATGAAAGGCCTGATTTATTCTGATTTAGCCGATTTTATCCCACAAAAAAACAAGGTTCGAAACTAAAAGCAATTATTTTTGCACATATATCCAATAATTGCCTTAAATTGCTTTCAAAATTCAGGTTTATGGATTCTACCTATGTTGTCGTCCACTCACTTTTTACTGATTTTGATATATCACTATTCAAAACAGGAAAGCATTATCACCTCTATAACAAAATGGGAGCGCATCCCATGGTTTTGGACGGTGTAGAAGGATGCTACTTTGCCGTTTATGCGCCGAACGCAGAAAAATTATATGTTGTCGGTGATTTTAACCATTGGCGGCAGGAAGGCTACATGCTGTATAGCAGATGGGATGCTTCCGGTATCTGGGAAGGCTTTATTCCCGGCGTAAAAGTCGATACGGTCTATAAATACAAAATCTATCCATACAACTTTAAACGTATCCGAATGAAAGCCGATCCCTACGGATACAGAACAGAACGTCCGCCTATGTCCGGCTCTTTAGTTACCAAATTTGACTATGTGTGGCACGATGAAAAATGGATGCAGGAGCGTACGGAAAAACCAACCATGAACCAACCGATATCAGTTTATGAGATGCACTTTGGATCGTGGAGACACAACAAATTTGCCGGAAGGCCGCTCACTTACGTAGAAATGGCAGACGAATTAGTCCCCTACCTCCAATATATGGGCTATACCCATGTCGAATTTATGCCTTTAGCAGAATACCCTTATGAACCCTCTTGGGGCTACCAGATAACGGGATATTATGCCGTCACCAGCCGATATGGCCAACCGGAAGAGTTGATGTATCTTATCGACAAACTGCATCAGGCAGGTATAGGTGTTATCATGGATTGGGTACCTGCCCATTTTCCTGCAGATGATTACGCATTGGCTACCTTTGACAGTTCTTGTGTTTACGAACATCCGGACAGGCGCAAGGGATATCACCCCGATTGGAACACCTTGATTTTTAATTATGGCAGGTCAGAAGTTAGGAGTTTCTTGATATCGAATGCTTTTTATTGGTTTGAAAAATTTCATATTGATGCCATCCGAGTAGATGCCGTTTCCTCTATGATCTTTCTAGATTATTCTCGCAATGAAGGCGAATGGGAACCGAATCAATATGGTGGCCGAGAAAACCTAGACGCTGTATCCTTTGTCCAAGAACTCAACACAGCTCTTTATCAGGCTTTTCCTGGGATTTTTACGGTAGCAGAAGAATCAACAGCGCACCCTAAAGTGTCACGCCCGGTATTTGACGGAGGCTTGGGCTTTGGTATGAAATGGATGATGGGCTGGATGCACGACACTAACAAGTATTTTAAACGAGAATTTATCCACCGAAAATATCATCAGGACGACATTACTTTTAGTATCACTTATGCCTTTTCAGAAAACTTTATGCTGCCGCTCTCACACGATGAAGTCGTACACGGAAAATCTTCGATGATCGGTAAAATGTCCGGCGATGAATGGCAAAAGTTTGCTAATCTACGTACCTATTACAGCTATATGTTTACCCACCCGGGCTCCAAATTGTTATTCATGGGCAATGATATTGCACCTTATACAGAGTGGAATTTTACAAAGGAACTCGAATGGGAACTTTTACAATATCCATCTCATAAAGGTATCAATACAACCGTCAAAGACCTCAATCATCTCTACCGAACAGAGAAAGCACTCCACCATTATAATTATAGCCCTGAAGGATTTGTTTGGGTCGATGCTGCCGACAAGCTCAACTCTGTACTGATTACGCAACGTTGCTCAGATATAAAAAATGACGTACTCATGGTCGTACTCAATCTCAATATTAACCCACATAAACAATATAAAATCGGCCTCAATGCAAAGCAAACTTGGGAACTCATCTTTAATTCTGATGATCCCAAATACTGGGGCAGTGGCTATGAGGTAACAAAAACGGTAAAAACCATTAGGAAAAAATGGAATGACCGGCCGCATACCCTTTTAGTGGACATACCGCCTTTATCGGCAACGGTATATAGATTAATATCTTCGGTTGAAGATAAGCCTAAAAAAACCGCCGAAAAGCCTAAAGTCGAAAAACCAAATACACTAAAAGCGAAGCAAGCCTCGAAAACGCCATTAGCTGAACCCACCTCAAAAACAAAAGTGCCTTCGACTAAAAAACCTGAATGATGATAAAGATTCCAAAAACGACCAATACCAAACTTGCAACAACTTGAACAATCGAAATGTGATATGGACTAAGTCGATTGCTGATTTTTTTGGCTAAAATCACTTTAAGGGTATCTGTCGTAATAATCGTACCTATAATAGCACCAAAAAATAAGATAAGATCGGAAGTACGCATTGCAGCATCCATAGCACGGGTTGACAGCATCGTAATCCAAAATACAAAAGTAAAAGGATTGATAAAATTGACTAAAAACCCTTGATAAAAGAAGCTAAATCGGCTCCTAAGTTTACTGAGATTTTGCTGAGGTTGCGCCTTTTGTCTCGTCATTAAAGAGACCATACCCACGATCATGATTATGGCACCTCCTATGATGCTTTGCCAAAACAAAAAGGAGGGATTTTGCAGCCAATGGTTGATCTTTTGAATGCCCCACCAAGCCAAAAAAATAACGATTAAGTCACTGATCCATATACCAATTCCAGCGATTAGGCCGGCTTTTATACCCGATTGCATGGAGATTTGCATCAATGTGATAAAAATAGGTCCAATAAGTATGGCTAACGTGAGACCAATAAGGATACCCTCAGTAATAAACAACAAATCTCTACCAATTTATTCGTGAATACCTGCTGATTTCTTGACCTTTCTAACTAATGCATTTTCGCGAGAAGAGAAGTATTCGGTACGTCCTCTAACCATATCAACGGCTGTATATAACGCTTGTAAAAAAGAAGCCGGATTGGCCTCATTTTTTCCAGCAATGTCGTAAGCTGTACCATGATCTGGTGAAGTGCGAATAAAAGACAAACCCGCCGTAACATTAGTACCATATCCAAAGGTCAATGCCTTAAATGGAATCAAGCCTTGATCGTGATACATCGCTAAAGTTGCATCTGTTTTTCTCCAAATGCTACTTCCAAAATAACCATCTGCTGGATAGGGTCCCATAGCAAAGATACCTTGCTTTTTACATTCAATAATAGCAGGCTGAATAAACATGGATTCTTCAGAACCCAAAAGCCCATTGTCAGAAGCGTGAGGATTTAGACCTAAGACACCTATTAAAGGTTTTTCATAGCCAAAATCTTCAACCAAAGCCTTATTGAGGATTTTAATTTTCTCAATGATCAATTCTTTATTGATTGCTGCTGCCACTTTGGACAAAGGCAGGTGATTGGTAGCTAAGGCTACTTTTAAATCCTCGCTTTGCATGAGCATCAAGCTATTGGCATTATCATCAAGTGCAGTAAAAAACTCGGTATGTCCCGGATAAGGAAACTTGGCTAGCTGCATGGCATGTTTATTAATCGGAGCCGTCACGACTGCATCAATGCTTTTCTCCTTAATGTCACGAGCAGCCCGATCGAGCGCTAAATATGCATACTTTCCACTTTCCTCTGTTGGCCTCCCCAAGGCTATGGTCACATTATCTTCCCAGCAATTGATCAGGTTGATTTTACCTTCGACTGCCTGTCCTGGATGCTGTATAGAATGAAAGATAACATTATTATTGCTTACGATATTTTTGTGATAGGATAATACTTTGTATGAACCGTAAATAATCGGCGTAAAATATTCTAACAATTTAGAATTGGAAAGCGCCTTGATGATGACTTCCGGCCCAACTCCGTTTATATCTCCTATGGTTATTCCTATTTTTATCATGAAATGAGCTTGAAAGCTTTTTTATATATTTAAATTAAGAAGTGCAAATGTAGTGAAATATCATCAAAAAATAATGGTGTTCACAGTTTTAAGTAACAAATACACCGTACTTTATATCAAATCAATTAATTTCGCATCAAATTTTTTATCTATGTCTAATTCAATTAAAAACATGTTGGTAATCATTACGGCCTTCCTTATAGGTGGTGCCATCATGTACCTCGGCGAGGCTCTAATTCATCGGTATCATCCGTTTTTTACCGAAGGTCAAGCCCTAAATACGGACGTACTCCCGGCTGGTATTCTAGCGCTCATCCTCCTATTTCATGCCATCGGTGCCTTTGCAAGTGGCCTCTTTCTGAAAAAATTTATCGTTTCGGCAGATTCATTTATCATCACCCTTGTCGGCTTAGGCTGGACCTTGGTAGGTGTCGTAGGTATGATCAAAACTGCTCAACCTGTATGGTTTGCAATCTCAGATACTTGTATTTACTTGCCGATGACACTCCTAGGCAGCAAATGCTTACAAAAAAGGATATAACAGCCTACAACTTCCTTTTATGCCTCCTCGTGGATGATATGCCGTTCACGCGACATATAAGCATATAATGAAGGAATCACAAACAAGGTCAAGATCAAGGAGAACATCAATCCTCCAATGATCGCAATACCCATGGATACCCTTGATGTCGATGCCGCTCCAAAAGCCATAGCAATCGGTAAAACACCCAATGCAGTCGCCAAACTCGTCATCAGAATCGGACGCAATCTCGATATTGCAGCTTCCTTAACTGCCTGGATTTTGGCTATGCCCGCTTCTCTGCGTTGGTTTGCAAATTCTACAATCAAAATTCCATTTTTGGTTACAATTCCGATTAAGACGATGATACCAATCTGGCTAAATATATTCAATGTAGAATCGGTCCACCAAAGGGCAATCACAGCACCGGCAAGCGCTAAAGGTACCGTAAACATGATAATCAACGGGTCTATAAAACTTTCAAATTGCGCTGCTAATATGAGATAAACCAGCAATAATGCTAATAAAAACGCAAAGACTAATGTCGAAGAACTATCTTCAAAATCCTTGGATGGTCCTGATAAGTCCGTAGAAAAAGTATCATCCAAAGTTTCTTTTGCGATTTCTCGCATCTCGGCAATACCTTGACCCAAAGAAATACCCGGCATCGTTCCTGCCGAAATCGTGGCAGACACATACCGATTGTATCGATACAATTGCGGAGGATTGCTTTGTTCGGCGATAGCGACTAAATTATCCATTTGTATAAGTTCTCCAACCTTATTCCGAACATAAACATTCTTAATATCCGATGGATCGTCTCGATTTTCTCTTTGTGACTGACCAATCACTTGATATTGCTTGCCATTTTTAATAAAATATCCCAAGCGCTGCTCTGCAAAATACAATTGAAGCGTTTGCGCAATATCCATAATGGAGACGCCTAAAGCTTCTGCACGATTTCTATCAATATCGATTCGAAGTTCTGGTTTATTAAATTTGAGGTTGATATCTACTGCCTGAAATTTATCGCTCGCATTGGCTTTTTCCATAAAGGCCGGAATCACTTCCTTCAATTTTTCAAAATTAGGAGCCATGATTACAAATTGAACCGGCAAACCTCCTCGACGGTCTCCGATGGTCTGCTCTTGAGTGACAAACACTCTAGCTTCCGAGTATTTTCTAACAGACGCAGATAATTCGTCTGCAATCTGCATTTGTGTTCGTGATCTCAATGCAGCATCCGACAAAGTAATCCTTACAAATCCTGAATTGGAAGCCTGCGAAGCTCCAAATCCTGGTGATGTCACAGACAGAATACTCTCAGTCTCGGGAATTTCTTCGGCATCATGAATGACTCCTGCTAAGAAATTATTCATATAATCGAAAGAAGTACCTTCCGGCGCTGTAGCCATGATGCTGATTCGCCCCTTGTCTTCCATCGGTGCTAATTCGCTTGGTAAGTCCTTGCCTAAAACATAAATCAACCATACGGAAACGAGCATGATGATGATTGCAACCCATCGAACTTTGAAGAAAGCTTCAAGTCCTCGATGATATAGATTGGTCATCCCAACAAAAAACCCTTCAGTCCACTTATAAAGTCCTCTTTCATTATCTCCTGGTTTAAGCAATCGAGCACTCATGGTCGGCGTCAACGTCAACGACACAAAGGCCGAAACGAGGATGGTACCCGCAACCACAACACCAAATTCTCTGAATAACTTACCAGTTAATCCTTGTAGAAACATTACTGGCAAAAACACGGCTACTAGTGTGACAGTAGTCGAAACGATAGCAAAGAAAATCTCATCTGAGCCTTTGAAAGCAGCTTGGAATGGGCTCATGCCTTCCTCAATCTTCTGATATATATTCTCAAGGACTACGATGGCATCATCCACAACGAGCCCGGTGGCCAATACTATACCTAATAGCGTTAAGATATTAATAGAAAAATCAGCAATATACATGATAAAGAAGCCACTAATCAAGGATATCGGGATCGCAACTACCGGAATCAATGTAGATCTCCAATTGCGTAAGAAAAGGAAAATTACCAAAACAACAAGACCAAAAGCTATAAAAATAGTTTCTTCTACTTCGATAATTGCTTTCTTAATTCCAATTGTCATATCCAAGGCCATACCTAATTCCAAATCAGGAGGAAGCTCTCTTTTAATCGTTTCTAGCCTTCTATAAAACTCATCGGCTATGGATATATAGTTGGCTCCGGGTTGAGGCGTTACCGCAATACCAATCATGGCAATCGCTCCTTTTCCTCTCAGCAATGACCGCTCATTTTCAGGTCGCAATTCAGCCGTACCAATGTCTTTAAACCGAATAATAACGCCATTGACTTCCTTAACAATTAAGTTATTAAACTCTTCTTCCGTTTCTAATCTACCTAAGGTTCGAATGGTCAATTCCGTTGAATGTCCTTCTATTCGTCCGGAAGGTAGCTCGACATTGGCCGCCAAAAATGCAGTTCTTACATCTACGGGTGTCACATTTTTAGCTACCATTTTAGCTGGATCCATGATAAGTTTCATGGAATATTTCTTCTCTCCCCAGATATTGACCGAGCTAACTCCGGGAATCGTTTGAAATCGCTCTTTAAATAAGTTATTGCCAATTTCAGACAGTTCCAATAGGGTGCGTTCTGTACTTTGAACCGTCATGGATAAAATGGGTTGGGCATTGGCATCAGCCTTACTTACAATCGGTGGATCCGCATCCGGAGGTAGGTTTCTCTGTGCTCGAGATACTTTATCCCTTACGTCATTTGCAGCAGTTTCTAGATCGACATTGAGGTCAAATTCTACCGTAATCGTACTTCTACCATCACTAGATACAGAAGTGATCGCTTTAATCCCATCAATACCATTGATTGACTCTTCTAATGGTTCGGTAATCTGAGAAATAATAACATCAGAGTTAGCACCTGTATAAGTCGTACTTACCGTGATCACCGGCGGGTCAACACTAGGATAATCCCGAACTCCTAAATAGAGGAATCCTATGATTCCAAATATAATGATTAACAACGACATCACCGTTGCTAATACCGGTCTTTTTATACTGATTGAAGATAAACTCATCCGTCGTGGTTTAGTCTGTTAGTGATTTGACGACCACATTGATTGGTGTCTGTGGTTTAAGCTGCAAGATACCCGTTGTCAATATAGTATCACCTTCTGAGATACCTTCTGTGATTTGAACCGCTCGCTCGGTCCGAAGCCCTGATTTAACAGGAACACTCATGGCTTTACCATTTTTAGCAATAAATACACGGGCTCCGTTGATATCCGGTATATAAGCCATACTCGGTATCATGATACCCTTTTGCTGACCTCCTACCGAAACCGTAATATCCGTAAAAGAACCAGGAGAAAGCTTACCTGAGGTATTAGGATAAAGGGCACGGACTTTTACCGTTCTCGTCGTCATATCGATTTTAGGGTCACGAGCATAAACTTTTGCTTTATATAATTCGTCACTTTGAACGACTTTAAACGAAACCTCACTGTTATTCTGTACAAAAGGGCTATATTTTTCAGGAATAGCAAACTCCAATTTTAAAGGTTTAATACTTTGAAGCGTGGTAATTATCGTCCCATTATTGATAAAGGCTCCAGGACTGACTTCCTTTAATCCAACAATGCCCGAAAATGGCGCAATGATCTTAGTTTTATCAATCTTTGTCTTTAAAATCTCAGCGTTAGCTTTAAGCAATTGCAAATTGGTCAAGATTACTTCATAATCATCCTTACTTACAGCAGCAGCATCCAACAATTGTTTTTGTCGATGTTCTTTATCCTCTGCAAGCTTGATTTCTATTTTGATCTTCTGCATTTCAGCCTGCAAATCATCGTCATTGAGTCGAACCATGAGTTGCCCTTTATTGATATACTGACCTTCTTTAAAATAAATATTTGTAATCCGTCCGGCTACCTCACTTTTAATTTCTACTTCTTCATCAGAAATTAGGGTACCCGTAGTACTAATATCTCCCGAGATCATTTCTGATTTAGCGATTACACCATCTACACGCATGGCTCTTTGTTCACCCATAGCTGGCTTTTTACCATTTGCGGCTAAATCCTTATCGGCTTCCTTTTTACATGATGCCAATAATAGCATAGAAATACTAATCAGGGCTATATAATATACTTTCATTATGGACAAAACTGTTTTGACTAAAAGGTTATAAGTACAATTATCGATAAATTGTTTAAAAAAAGGGCCAAGTTTTACTACACTATGTCGGCAAAAAGGTATTTTTACCTCTGGATATAGTTATTATAGAAAATATTAACGGTATTATTGCGTAATATTTTTCAAAATTTACCATGTAATTTAATGATATAAATGGTCAAATCTAACCCAAAAGATCACATGAATCAATAATGATTTTTGTATCGGATATAAAACAACGATTATGAAAAGTGAAGATATTATACCATCTGAAGTTGCTGATCAGCCGATCATCACCAATAAAGAACTCAATATTTGGGAAGCTCTTATACCCATCATCGTATTGATAATTTTGTTATCTTACAATATATTTATCTACGGCGACTCATCTTTAGATGGCAGCAACCAATTTATTCTTTTGGTAGGCGCGGCAGTAGCAGCAATCGTCGGATTTAGAAATAAAGTGAATTACAATCAGATGATTGAAGAAGTATCACAAAATCTCAAATCCACTTCTGAACCGATATTGATCTTGCTTATGGTCGGTGCTCTAGCAGGAACTTGGTTGATTAGTGGTATTATTCCGGGAATGATTTACTATGGGTTGAAGTTATTGTCGCCTACGATTTTTTTAGCGGCATCACTCATTATATGTTCTTTGATTTCGCTGGCCACCGGAAGTTCTTGGTCCACAAGTGCTACCGTAGGTATCGCCCTTATAGGTATTGGCAATAGTTTGGGCATAAGCCCGGGTATGACCGCTGGCGCTATATTGTCTGGAGCCTATTTTGGCGATAAAATTTCGCCACTTTCTGACACGACCAATTTGGCACCAGCCATGGCGGGCGCACAATTATTTGACCACATCAAATATATGCTCATCACCACCACACCCTCTATTTTGATAGCCTTTGTTTTTTTTATAATAATGGGTATGAACCTACCTCACTCAGGACAAGCCGATATTCACGACAAACTCGATGCCATCAGCCAAGTCTTCAATATTTCACCTTGGCTATTTTTAGTACCTGCAATTGTCATTTTTTTAATCATCAAAAAGACAAAACCGCTGATTGCTTTGTTAACCGGTGCTATCCTCGGAGGAGTAGCCGCTTTAATAGCACAACCAGATATCGTCATCAAAGTAGCAGGTGGTACCATCCTCACTGGTGAAACCGCTTACAAAGGCGTCATGAATGCCTTAACTACAAATATTGCCATAGAAACCTCCAATGTGGAAATCAACGATTTATTTACCGCTAGTGGGATGAAGGGTATGCTCAATACCATTTGGCTCATCATTTGCGCTATGGTATTTGGCGGTGTCATGGATGCTATCGGTGCTTTGTCTCGGATAAGTGAGGCCATTCTTAAATTATTCAAGTCTGTCTTTGGGCTTTTTGCCAGCACGGTGATGTCTTGTATCTTTATGAATACCACAGCTTCAGATCAATATCTAGCTATCGTAATCCCTGGAAAAATGTACAAAAAAGCCTTCGAAGCTAAAGGCTTGCATCCAGTAAACCTCAGTCGAACGCTTGAAGATAGCGGAACAGTAACCTCCGTACTTGTACCATGGAATACTTGTGGCGCTTATAATTCAGGCGTTTTAGGTGTTGCCACTGGTGATTATTTTGCTTATGCTATATTCAACTGGATAAGCCCGATCGTATCCCTAACCGTTGCTGGTCTAGGATATAAAATCAAGAAGTTGGGTGAGAAGATTTGATTGTAATGGTATAATTATACGTAGAACCTGTTGATTTTTGTTCCTTAGGTTTTTCAGTATTTGATGTGCTAATGACGGTATATTGGATTTGTTGTTGAGAGGTCACAATCGGCTCCTTTTGAGAAACTTGGTTTGATTTTTTTAATTTAAAATGAATGGTAATATTCTTATGAAAAGTAATCCTAAGCTTTTTAGGATTTGGCGGTACAACAAACTTTAATAATTTCACCACACGAACAGCTTCAGCATTACAAGCCTCATCTAGGCCTCCAATGATTCGAACATCTATGACATTGCCATGGTGGTCAATACTATATTTCAATTTCACTTCTCCTTCTACCCTGCCATCCAAAACACTTTTAGGATATTTTAAATTGGCATAAATGAAATCCCGCATCTCCTTATTTCCACCCTTAAAGTATGGATTTTTAATAAAACTATCTTCCCGTCTTTCCTTCTTCATAATAAATCAATATTTAAACTTATAGTAATCGCCATACTCTTGTAATTTATAGACATTATCACCTAAACCCTATACAACAAATTACAGGTACAAAAGTAATTAAAATTTACATATAAAAATATTTTACATACATTAATCCGATTATTTATACGATAAAAGCACTAAATTGATCCCATTTTCATACCACCCGTCCTAATTGTTTTTCAACAATCTCAACCATATTGATGGTAGCCTAATTACTTGAATAACCCATCTCATACTACAGTAGAAAGTGAGAACTAATATCAAAAGTTTGGGGTTTAATTGAAAAAATTAAAGTCAGATAAATATTTATTCTGGCAATACACTATACAATTACCACAAAATACTTAATTTTGACCATTCAAATATAGAATGTCCATGTTCAGAAGTGTATTATTCCTTTGTGTTTGTTGGCTATACAGTGCTCCAATGCATGCTCAAAGTTTTTGGTTTGGAGTCAAAGGCGGCATGGCGATGAATAACCAGTCTTGGGGTTCCGGAAGTGCAAGTTTGGGCATCAATCGAAGTGCATTATTTACCATGAATGGCGATATATTTGCAGAAACCTTAGATGAAGATAAAAAAGGAGCCTTATACGCACAATTGGGATACCATACTCGTGGAAGTGCGTTAAGGTATTTCAGCGTTTTATCCGATTTTAGATCCAATGTCAAATACAAATTCAATAATATCGTACTAGAATTAGGAGCTAAGAAAAGCTTAGATCTCATTCCAGGCATGAATGCGTATTTTATATTAGGTGTCAGAGGAGAATATACAGTTGGTAGTAATTTAGATGCTATTACCCGAACCAATATAGGAGAATTGGTAAGCCCGGACTATATCCGCAATTTAAACTATGGCGTTACATTTGGAGGAGGCTTCGAAAAAGAAGTTTCTGAATTGAGCAATGTCTTTATTGAATTTTCTATTCAGCCAGATTTATCTTTTCAATATGAACAATTTCCAATCGACAATATTCGCAATCCTTGGATACCGAATGAACGGGTAGATCTTCCGCTAACGCAAGTTCGCAATCTCTCCATTGAAGCTAAAGTAGGGATTAAATTTTTAAGAAAAGTCATTTATTTAGATTAACCATAAAAATCAGTTTTAATGAAAAATACAGGTTTACTTATCGCATTTTTATTGGGATGTTTTAGCTTAAACAGCCAAGTAACCATAACCAGCGCTACCTTCCCTAAGGCAGGAGATAATCTCAAATACGCTACACTCACATCACCGGGTTTTGATTTGGATCTAAAGACAACAGCCGGACCACACGAGTGGGATTTTAGTGTTCTCAATCGAGGTATAAAATACGAAGAAGTGTATCTCAATCCGGCATTAGGTAATGATGCTGCTACATTTCCAGAGGCTAATCTACTCATGAAGCGCGACGGTGAGGAAACCTATATCAGCGCTAACGACACAAAACTTCAAGCCCTCGGACTTGGAGGCGTCAATCCGCTATTTGGTGCTCCTATTGCAATCAGATATACGGACAGACCTTCTTTGAGACAAGCGCCTTTATCCTTTGTAAACTCCATTAAATCACAAAGTAAATTTCGCATTGCGCTTCCTGCTAGCATTTTTCCTGATTCTCTCTTAGCCATTATTCCGGCAAATTTCAAACCGGATAGTATCCGTATAGATTTTAATGCCGCTTCATCAGGGCTATTAGACGCCTTCGGTACGCTTAAAATGCAGGGTCAAACCTTCAACGTTCTCAGAGAAAAATCTGAGGTTGAATCATCTACCGATATATTTATCAAAGTTCCTATCCTAGGTTGGGTTAATCTCCAATCCTTAGGTGGTTTGATTGACTTACCGGAGTTCATCAGCCAGTTGATTGGTAAAAGAGAATCTATTGTCTATCGTTTTCATTCGAACGATAAAAAAGAAATATTAGTAACTGCAACCTATAATTTGGACAATGTGCTCACACAAGTTGAGTTCGCAGATTTGGGTCAAGTAAGTGGTACAGACAATACTTTGGTCAAAAGCATGAATTTCTATCCTAATCCTGCGAATGATATTTTACATATCCAAACAGGTGCACTACCCGATGGTAGCTACTTGATAACTTTATCGGATATCAATGGCAAAGCCGTCTATGCTGAACCGTGTTTTATACACAAAGGATTAGTAAAAACCATAGATGTTAGCAGCTTTACGTCAGGAACTTACTTTTTGACTTTCCAGAGCCCGGAAATTCAAAAAGCTATAACTTCCAAAATTATGATAGCAAGATAGGCTGCTTTCAGTCTTTTTTAAAAATTACCTTTTTTGAGGTAGCAAGTTTTATCGGTGTATGAATTATCTCGTTAGAAATTCATGGGTTTGGCGTATATGCCTAATGCTCAACCTAGTATTTGTAGGGTTTTGTGCTTATAGCCAACAAGTACCAGCTTTTTTAAATGAGTATAATGCAACTTGGGTGGATTCTGTTTTCAACCAGCTAACCTTAGACCAAAAAATAGGTCAATTGCTCATGCCTCGCGGTAATTATTCGGGACGACCTCATGATGTAAAACAACTCAAAGAATGGGTCACGAAATACAAAATCGGAGGTATCGTCTTTTTTGCTTCTAACCCGACAGCACAAGCAAGGTTAACCAATGAATTGCAGGCATTAAGTGATGTGCCACTATTTATCGGCCAAGATCTCGAATGGGGACTAGGGATGCGATTAGACAGTACTCATCGATTTCCATACAATATGACTATTGGTGCTGCACCCATAGATACCGAAACGCTTACCAGAATGGGACAAGAGATTGGGCGACAATGCAAAAGAATGGGCATTCATATCAACTATGCACCCGTCGTCGATGTCAATAACAATCCTAGAAATCCGGTCATCAACTTCCGATCCTTTGGTGGAGATAAAGAAGTGGTTACCCAAAATGGATTAGCCCTCATGCAAGGCATGCAAAGCCAACACATCCTCTGTACAGCCAAGCATTTTCCTGGACATGGAGACACTGCTGTAGATTCTCATTACGACTTGCCTGTCATTAGTCATGGTAGAGATAGATTAGACGATATCGAACTGTATCCTTTTAAGGCTTTGATACGAAACGGCTTGTCCGGAGTTATGACTGCACATCTCAATATACCGGCTTTAGAGGCTAAACCAGGCTTAGCATCGACATTTTCCTACAATATTGTCTTTCGCTTACTTCGTGAAGAAATGCAGTTTCAAGGCCTTACGTTTACAGATGCCATGGAAATGGAAGGCGCTGTAAAAAATTATCCAAAAGGCGAATCTATGGTCAGGGCATTATTGGCTGGAAATGATATTCTTGAAACCTTCATCGAAGTACCTTTAGCTGTAGAAGCTATCAAAAAAGCAATTTCTGAAAATAGAATTAGCATGGTAGCCATCAATGCCAAGGTCAAAAAAATCCTTAAAGCCAAATCCTGGGTTGGACTTGACACCTATCAGCCGATCGCCTTGAATCATTTAGTCCAAGATCTAAACACAATTGAATCGGATGTCGTCAACCACATCCTCACTCAAAATAGTATTACCTGCCTAAAAAACGACCTAAACCTCTTACCTATAAAAGATGTAACGCAGAAAATAGCCATTTTATCCATAGGTAAAGCGCAATCCTCCGATTTTTTTGACATGGTTGAGAACTATGCGAAAGCTGATTTTTTCAGTTTGGAACATAACGCCGAAGACAGCCAAATCGAACAAGTTTTCCAGCAATTAAAAGACTATAATCTCATATTGGCTACCGGACATTTTACGGATATACGCACAGCAAAAAAGTACGGATTAACCGTTCAAAATACAAAAATTTTGAGTCGATTAGCTACTATGGATCAGGTAGTACTCAGCCTATTAGGAAGTCCGTTTATCTTAGGCTCAATACCCGAATTAGCCCAAAGCAAAACCCTACTTTTGGCTTACCAGCAAAGTGAATATACCGAATCTATAACGCCACAGATGATATTTGGAGCCTTGCCAACACTAGGACGACTCCCATTGACTTTAAATAACACCTTTTACCAAGGTATGGGTCTTCATCTCAAACCAATAGACCGATTGATTTATACCATACCAGAATTGGCAGGTATGGATAGAAAAAAATTGCATACCGCCATGGACTCAATCATCTACGCAGGATTAAAAGTAGGTGCCTTTCCCGGATGTGTACTCGAGGTAGCCGTAGATGGAAAAGTGATTTTTAACAAACCTTATGGATATCACACTTTTGAACAATCTCCTGCCCACGATGCAGAACAAACCGCTTCTATAAAGGACCATACTTATATTGACGATGCAATGGACAATGATATGAAAAACTACACCCGACCGGAACATGCGCAAGCATCATCCATATCGCAAGCAAAAAATGGTCAAGTTCGCACTAGCGACATCTATGATTTAGCTTCTTTGACCAAAATAATAGCTTCTGCACCGATACTTATGACCTTGGTAAGTGACGGACAGGTCGATATACAAAAAAGATTAGAAACCTATATTCCTTCCATTAAAAACACGCCCATAGGGTCTGTGGTTTTCAAAGATGCGTTAACCCACAGAGCTGGATTGAAAGCTTGGATCCCTTTTTGGAAAGATGCGATTGATACATCCGCCACGTTAAAAAAAGCATTTACACTACATCCGGAATGGAAAGATTTAGCTGTTTTCCGAGTTAAAAAACCAGGATTTATAAAAAGAATCTTTGGTAAAAAGCCGCAAATCATATTAGACACCATAGCATCCGCCCATCAGCCCGAGTTATGGCGATTGGCGCTCAATGAAACGTCAAAAACATGGAAAAAAGGGATTTTCTCTACAAGACCATCCACAACATACTCCATTCCTGTATCGAAGGACATGTATATGAATCCAGCATACACGGCGACGATAATGCAAGCCATCAAGGACGAACCCTTACAAACGCCAGGAAAATATGTATATAGTGATCTGCATTACTACTTCTACCCAGAAATGGTGCAACACTTGACTGGCCAATCTATGGAAAACCGTTTACAACAATTGTACGCATCCATGGGTTGCTACAACCTAACTTACAATCCATGGCAATCAAGCGCCCTAGATCATGTAATCCCCACTGAATACGACAGTCTATTCAGACATCAGCTGATACATGGTTACGTACATGACGAAGGTGCGGCACTCATGGGTGGCATTTCCGGACACGCTGGCTTATTTGGCAATGCAAATGATGTTACAAAAATGATGCAATTATATCTTCAACAGGGTAATTACGGTTCTAAATCATATTTCAAGCCACACGTGATTCAACAATTTACAAGCTACCAATATCCCGATGAGCATAATAGGCGCGGACTTGTTTTTGACAAACGAGATTTAACAACGGCTACCCGAAATATTCCGACGATGACTTCTTCATCTGCATTTGGACATTCTGGTTTTACAGGTACTTATGCATGGGCAGACCCCGAATATAAATTGACCTATGTGTTTTTGTCCAATAGAGTATATCCTACTCGTTACAATACCAAACTCATAGACATGAATATACGAGCTGCTATCGGAGATGTGCTCATTCAACAAATCCGAGAAAACAAACGCAATTGATTGATAGGGATATATTTTCTGATTGTAACATTCTTTTAATCATGCTCAAATGGACAACAGCGGTAATATACTTTGGAAAAGTGATTTTTTAACATTTAGTCATTGGTGAGATAATCTTTTCATACTTTTAATCGTTATAATTTTTATTATATAAATACCATATCCAAAACATATTATATTTATGGACAAAGTATTAAAATTTGGGTTTATAGGGCTTTTATTGATCATAGTTAGCTGCCACAAAAACGATGCAGATAATGATAATGGCGGAACGAAGATGCTAATAATAGGCAAAGAAACAGCAGTAAAAGCTGGTCAGTCGCTGCAAAATCGTTCTATTCAAATTACCTTGGAAGTCGAAAAAATAGAAGACGGACGTTGTCCAAAAGAGGTAGATTGTTTTTGGGAGGGAAATGCTCAAGTTTATATAAAACTTACGAATGAGTATGGTATCCATCGGTTTAAATTAAACACGAATAAAAGACCAGAATTTACTCGGGATACGATTATTGATCAAATGCATTATTGGCTGAAAGACGTGACTCCATATCCCGAAGTGTTTGAAGATTATCATAATCCCAATGCTAAAGCGCTGCTCTTAGTGACTAAAGCATAGGTTTCTTATTTTTTACATAAATCATATTCAAATGCCTATTATAAAGCCAGTTCGTGGTAAAAGCCCGGAAATTCCAGAGGATTGTTATATTGCTGAAAATGCCACGATTGTTGGCGACGTTGTCATGGGTAAATCATGCAGCGTATGGTTTAATGCAGTCATACGCGGTGATGTCAATTACATAAGAATGGGAAACCGAGTCAATGTTCAGGATGGTGCCATTATTCATTGTACATTTGAAAAATATCCGACCCAAATAGGCCATAACGTTTCGATAGGTCATCATGCTATTGTGCATGGATGCACCATTCATGACAATGTACTCATAGGTATGGGTGCGATTGTGATGGATGATTGCGTCATCGAACCCAATACAATCATTGCTGCCGGCGCCATCGTCACGCAACATACTCACGTCGAATCCGGCTGTATCTATGCAGGCATTCCTGCTAAAAAAATTAAAGATATCAGCCAAGAACTCATCTCGGGAGAGATAGACCGAATAGCACATAATTACGTTATGTATTCGGGTTGGTTCAAGGATGCGTAATAGGGAACATTAATCCACATGAAAAAGTAAGTGCATTTATATCATAAAAAACATCAATAAGCGCAAAACAAATGAATAACGATATCCATAATATACATGATAAATTTGTACGCGCTTCATTTATGAATCCGGAAAGAGCCGCCGCATTTTTCCAGCAAATGTTACCTGAAGCAATCAGCAACGTTTTGTCTATGGAAACCATCGAAATTATTCAAGAATCCTAAATTACGGATGAACTAAAGGAATATTTTTCAAATATCGTTTACCATATCAAGATAAAGGATAGTAATGAAGATTTGCTAGTGCTCCGTCTATAAAAAGACTTGAAAAAATAACGACATTTTATTAAGATTTTTGTGTGGACAGAGCACTAAAAGTAGCTTTATTTTTCGAATATAAATCTCCATAACCATTCATCCTCTATACGCTTGTTTTTAAACGTTTCCTACAAGACTACTAACGCTTAGGCTCTAACGTAATTATAGGGCAAATCATTTCTTCCATAGATATTCCACCATGCTGAAAGGTATCATTGTAATAATTATTATAGTAATTATAATTATTCGGATACAAGAAAAACATATTTTCCTTAGCAAAAATATACGAGGTACTCATATTGGGTGATGGAAGTCCCGCTTCTGCAGGTTGTCGGATTTCAAGTACATCCTTTTTATCGTACTGGAGATTTTTACCTGATTTATAACGCAAATTACTAGTCGTTTCTCTATCTCCAAGTACTTTAGACGGCTTTCTTACACGTATTGTTCCATGATCCGTAGTAATAACGATGCGAACATCCTTATCCGAAAGTTTCTTGAGGACTTCCCAAAGTGGCGAATTTAAAAACCAAGATTTTGTCAGGGAGCGATAAGCCTTTTCATCTCCAGCCAATTCTTTGAGTACCTCCATTTCAGTACGAGAATGGGACAACATATCCAAAAAGTTGTACACAATCGCTGTGAGATCATTGTGCAGAAAATTAAGTGAATTATCCTGCAACTGTCGTGCACCTTGTACATTGGTCACTTTGACATAGTCCAGTTTTACATCCTTTTTTACTAGCCTTTTGACCTGATCTTCCAAGAATGTATGTTCGTGCATATTCTTTCCTCCTTCATCAATATCGTTTAGCCATAGATTAGGAAATCGCTTCTGAATATCTATGGGCAATAACCCAGAAAAGATGGCATTACGACTATATTGAGTGGCTGTCGGTAAGATAGCATAGAAGTAATCTTCATCTATGATTTTATATAGATCGCAGATGATGGGTTCGATGATTTTCCACTGATCATAGCGGAGATTATCCATCAAAATCATCATGACCGGTTTATCTGCATTCAACTGTGGAAGCACTTTTTCTCGAACAAGTTGATGGGATTGTCTTGGACCTTCACTTCCTTTGATCCAATTGATATAATGCTTGGATATATATTTAAAAAACTCCTTATTGGCTTCTTCTTTTTGGTCATTCAAGCTTTCTTTGATTTCAGCATTTTGGCTTTCATCCAGACGAAGTTCCCATGAAATAATTTTTTTATAAATATCTACCCATTGGCTAAAATCAGGATTACTGTTGATTTCCATAAAGATATTGCGGAATTCTTGTTGGTAGTCCGTTGCCGTTTTTTCTTTTATCAATCTTTTATTGTCCACAATTTTCTTAAGTGACAATAAGATTTGATTCGGATTTACGGGTTTAATCAGATAATCATCGATTTGAGAGCCAATTGCCTCTTCCATGATATTCTCCGTTTCATTTTTAGTAATCATCACGACCGGAATATTTGGTCTTAGAGATTTAATGCGACTCAGCGTCTCCAATCCGGATAATCCCGGCATACTCTCATCCAAAAAAACGATATCTATATGATAATCTTCTTTTAATTTATCCATCGCATCGTGACCATTGGTCACCGTAATTACCTCATAATCCTTTTTCTCCAAAAAGAAAAGTTGCGGTTTTAGTAAGTCAATTTCATCATCAGCCCACAATATTCTCAATTTTTCGCTCATATATGCTCCTTTACCAATTACTTTATTAAAATTAACAGCGTTGAAGTATATAACGTTTCATTTTTAAATTATATTTTTGTTTGATGAATAAAAAGAAGATATTTAATGACCCGATTTATGGGTTGATTCGCTTTCCTTTCGACAGTATCTATATATTGATAGACCATCCGTATTTCCAACGGTTAAGGCGAATTTCTCAACAAGCGCTTTCACATTATGTATATCCAGGCGCACTTCATACTCGATTTCATCACGCTTTAGGTGCGACACACTTGATGGTCAAAGCCATAGAAACCCTCAAAGCTAAAGGTGTGGAAATATCAGATAAAGAATATGAAGCAGTTTGTATTGCCATTTTATTGCACGACATCGGGCATGGACCTTTTTCTCATGCCTTAGAACATATCCTGACTAGTACGCATCACGAAAAACTGTCACTCATCATCATGAAGCGCATGAGTTCGGAGTTGAATATGGATTTTTCGTTGGTATTTGATATTTATACAGGAAATTATCATAGAAAATTCCTACATCAACTCGTATCTGGGCAGATTGATACCGATAGAATGGATTATCTCACTAGAGATAGCTTTTATTCCGGTGTTGCCGAAGGAATCATTGGCTATGACCGAATTATTACCATGATGAACGTCATGGACGATGAGCTAGTCATCGAGGAAAAAGGCATTTATTCTATCGAAAAATTCTTAATGGCTCGGCAATTAATGTATTGGCAGGTTTACCTCCATAAAACAGTCGTCTCTGCCGAAATTATGCTCATTGCCATCCTTCAAAGAGCCCGATGGTTAACTCAAAAAGGACACGATTTGGCTGTATCTCCGGCGCTTAATTATTTTCTACTACTCGATTTACATACAGAAACCCAGCTTTCAGATCAGCAATTGTTGGATAACTATTTGCAGCTCGATGATGTCGATATCCTATGGCTCATTAAGCAATCTATGCGTCACGAAGATTTTGTATTTAGCACCCTCTGCCGTAATCTTATCAATCGAAAGTTGCTGAAGGTTATGACCGGTAATAGTCCGGATAATCAGTACTTTTTTGAAGCCCAAAGAGCAAATTTCAAACAAAAATACCAGCTGGATAATGAGGAAGTTGCCTATTTTTTCAAAGAAGTTAATGAAAATATCAAAGCCTATCAATTCGGTCAAGAAGAAATTAAAATTCTATTGAAGACACAGCAAGTGCTGCCATATAGTCATTTTAATAAAAATTTGAGCCAGTCCACCGACGACCACAAATTTTATTTCTACTATCCGGCAGATTAAGATTTATATCCGAGAAATAAGCATCCGTTTAATTAGATACATCTTTCTTCAATAATTCCAGATTACGCATTAGGTTTCGTTATGAGCACCAAAAGAGTAACAAATCAGGGATTTATTATCGAAAATCATAGCCATCGTTATCACTATGCCTGCGTTTTTTGCCTTGATCTTTTAAAAAATAACTTTCATTATAATTTAAGACTTTTTATGGACTTAGCACTAGTTTAAAGCTATTTTGGTGCGTAATAGATTTTCTAATGCATAATTTAAGATGATATAGGTTGACATCACCTTTACTTCAAAGCATGGTAGATAACATCTTGCACTCGATTGCGGTAGTTGCCATTTTCAAAGATCCTATTGCGTTTTGGGTAGGTGCGGTTGGTCGTAAACACATAGATGAGATCATGATCTGGGTCTGCCCAAACGGCACATCCCGTAAAGCCTGTATGTCCAAACACTGAATTCGGTGCTAACTTTGACATATTTGTCTTTTTTTTGCTATCCAATTCCTTCATATCAAAGCCGAGACCTCGACGAGTTCCTCCTCCATACCTGGTCGTGAATAAATCCACTGTTTCCGTTTTTAAAAATTTTGTACCTCCATATTCTCCTTTATTGAGTAACATTTGCATCAAAATCGCCATATCCAAGCTCGACGAAAAAAGACCTGCGTGTCCACCTACACCGCCTAACATCGCCGCACCCATATCATGGACATATCCTTGGAGTGTTTGCATACGCCAATAATTATCTATTTCAGAAGGTACAATCCGAGATTCAGGAAATATAGATAATGGCTTAAAAGATGTATTTCTTAGGTTTAGCGGCTTATAAAACTGTTGATAGGCATAATCGTCCAATGATTTTTTAGCTTGTAATTCTACGATCTTTTGCAGGACAATAAAACCGATATCGCTGTATTTGTAACCCGGATTTTCCGTTAATTTACTTGCCCAGATTTTTTGATACATGGTGTCCAAATAGTCCGCCCGCATAAACATACTCTTCGCTATAGGAATAATAAAATCATCCTTGAGAACCTTGTTGTAATACGTCGGATTATATCCTTTACTTTTGGCCTTGGGCAAGGTGGATTTATAAAAACCAATCCATGAAGCCAGCCCCGAATGATGTGCCAAAATATTTGCTATTTTTAATTCTGCTTTATTCGTAGTATCAATTCCCGGAATATAATACCTAAGTGGATTTTCTATATTAAGTTTGCGATCATCCGCCAACTTCATGACCGATAAAGTCGTAGCTAGTATTTTAGTAATAGAGGCTATATCATAAATAGATGCATTAGATACATAAGCTCCTTTTTCGGAAACCTTTCCGTAGGCTTTTTGAAATACAATTTTTCCATTTTTCGCAATAAGAATTTGTGCTCCGGGCGCAGCTTGCTTACTAATCATCTGTTGAATGATATTGTCAATTTTCTTTAAAGTATCTGAATCAAACCCGACCGCCTCCGGCACAATATAGCCTAATCTTTTTAAAGAGGGTTGTTGAATACCTATTCCTGCTGCAAAAGCACTTCCTGCGGACATCGGCAATTGGGCACTTAACTCAAAGACTCCAAATAATGCCTGCATCGTCATATCTTGTGTAATCTTGTCATTATCATAATTAATAACCAAATTACGCGCAAAACTGAGTCTTTCGAGCAAATAAGGGCTACCGAATAAAGTAACAACCACCTTTGTTTTTGACTGTAAATCCTTGATTAGTTGTAGAAGATCCTTTGAAAGGTCTTTTGTATAATCATTTTGTTTTCCACTTGTATGAATCCCAATAATAACCACATCAAATTGGGATAAAGTTGTCAACATTTGGCTGTAATAACTAGAACCAGCGCTTGGAATCAATTGGTAATGTCTCGGACTTACATAACTAGTCGCTCTTAGCTGAAAGGCAGTTGTCTGAGAAGCATTGACGGATAAAGTCGCTATTTGCTTATCAGCGATATCTTTTATTGGAATCAATTGATCGTCATTTTTAACCAATGTCACAGCGGCAGCGGACAATTTTTGTTTTATTCCAATGGCTGTATTATTGTTTAGCGCTTGCTCTATTCCAGCATTGCTAATTTGTGGTGTCAGGTTAAGATCCAATTTATATTTAGTCCTCAATATTCTTTCTACACTCTCGTCCAAGCGTTCCATCGTAATCAAGCCTTGAGCCATATAATCCTTCATTGCATTAAACGCATTTTCTAGATTTTCCGGGAGTAAGATGACATCATTTCCTGCTAAAAAAGCTTCTGCTTCCGCTGTTCCTCTCGGAAAATATCGCGTAATCGCCTGCATATCCATCGCATCTGTAAACACCAATCCGTCATATCCAAATTCGTCACGAATGATGTTTTTAATAACTTTATCTGATAAACTTGCAGGGTGATTCTCTCGGCTGTCAAGTTGCGGTATGTGCAAATGTCCTACCATAATACCGCCGACATGTTGTCCAAGTAATCTACGAAAAGGGAAAAACTCGTTCTTTTCAAGTTCCTCGATAGATTTATGGATGATTGGCAAATCTTTATGAGAGTCAACATCGGTATCTCCATGACCCGGGAAGTGTTTGATACAAGCTAGAACACCATGATCCTCTAGCGCCTTCATATACATATATCCTTTTTCTGTCACCAACGAAGGTGATTCGCCAAATGAACGATCAAAAATCACTGGATTTTTAGGATTGTTGTTGATATCTACAGAAGGAGCAAAGTTAATATTGACACCCACAGCCCGACAATGGTTGGCTATTTCCTTACCCATCTCATAGATCAATTTATTGTCTTGAATGGCACCAAGAAGCATCTGCTTCGGAAAAGAAATGGCATCTTTAGGAAATCGCATACCTAATCCCCATTCGGCATCCATTGCGACAAATAAAGGGATGATAGATTGTTTTTGAAATTTATTGACCAAGCGCACTTGTTCGTTGGGATTGCCTTGAAAAAAGCAAATACCTCCGATATTATATTTTGAAATATAATCCGAATATATTTTTTCTTCATTCACATTTCCTCTGGAATTAACTCGAATAATAAACAGCTGGCCTATTTTCTGATCCGTCGTCATCGCAGCCATTTTTTCATAAACCCATTGGTCTTCTCGCTGCAAGTAGTGTTGACCATATATAGGATTAAGCATAAGTACCGTCAATATGACCGTCCATATACTCAATATATGTATCTGTTTCAATTGCCTGGTTTTGTACATTTTCCTATCTTTTGACCATTGAGCCACTTTATTACAAAACGCTTTTTTCTAGTTAACCAATACAGAAATGCCGAAAATTAACACTTTTTTATTGCTTATCCAAGATTTTCGGATTTAATTCTAATGCTTTTTTACGGTTTTGCTCTGCGGCTTGTATATCTCCCGTATTGTAAAGGGCACTACTGAGATTGAGATATCCTGCTGCATTTTGAGGTTCTAAAGTGACCACTTTTGTGAAAAATTCGACGGCCTTACCGTGGTTTCCTTTGATGCCGTTCAATACGCCTAAAAGCCGCAAAGTTTCCGTATCGTTAGGTGCCATTTCATAAGACCTGTTCAGATAATTTTCGGCTTTTGTCAGATCGTTTTGTTTTTCTCCGGCATATTTTCCAGCTTCACGCAAGACAATAGCTTGATTTCGATAAGCATCTTGAAATTGAGGATCCAAGGTCAGTGCCTTTCCATAAGCGTCTATGGCTTGCTCATATTGTGATAGATAGAAATAAGCATTTCCCATGATGAGATAGGCATTTTTGTATCCCGGGTGTATCTGAACAGCTCTTTGTAGATAACCCACAGCCTCTTGAAGCATGGCAGATTTTTTAGCTTCATCCTTCTCTTCGTAAGCTTGGGTAGTCAGTGCTCCGCCTGCTGCATTCAATACTTTGGCACTATTGACGGAAGTCTTTACGTCCGTTGTAAATAATTTAAAATCACTTTCCCAAACCGCATTTCTTGTCACGGTTTTTAAGCTAAATAAGACCAACAACACACCGGAAATTCCAAAAAATGCCGGTTTGCCAAGTTTTTTAAAGACATATTCATGTAGTAAATATCCGATTGCTATAGAAGCACCCAAAGAAGGCATAAACATAAATCGTTCGGACATATTGGTTCCAATAGGAAATACAATATTCGAAACAATAGATAGGGTTATCAGATAAAACCATATACCATAGCTGAGTAAACTTTTGCCTTTAAAACCTTGGACAGCTATAAAAATTAAGCCTCCATACAGTGCCAAACTCAATAAGACACCGATATCACTCCATGTCATCATGCCTATATGTCGCGGATAATAGTCATGTGTCAACGGATGTGGAAAAATCAAAAGTTGCACATATTTTCCAAGGGTAAACATAATGGTCGCCAGTTTTTCGCCTGTACTAAACGGAACATAGCGATTATCTACAATTTTGAGAAATGGGTTATTCATCAGCTCCATGGGTGTGCCACCAAAATCATTACCCAAGATAGAGGCTCTTATCAATAAAAAAAGAATAGTCGGTATGAGGAAGACCAGACTGGAAACAGTCGCATCTTTAAGGGTATGGTCTCTAAAGAAGTATAAAGTCAGCGGAATGACAGCTAGGAAAGTTATGGTATTCTCCTTGGATAAAAAGGCTATAAAAAAACTGATTAACGCTATAATCAGTGCCTTCCTTTGCTTGGTATCTATATATCGAAGCATATAGTACAAGGCTAACACCGAGCCCAACATACTCATTATCTCATCACGCCCTTTAATATTAGCTATAGCTTCGGTATGTAGTGGATGTGCTGCATAAATACCGGCTATCAATAAAACAAGATACCGCTTAGCCAAAGTGTCTTCTTTATAGCAAAACATACTGGCCAACAACTTATAGATCATCATGCACAGCAAGCCATACAATAATACATTGATCAAGTGACCCAGCCAAGGCTTATTTCCTACTAACTGGTATTCTATGGCAAACATGGCCGGCGTCAGCGGTCGATATCTTCCTCCAGATACTAGTTTTGCCTTGCCTTCTTCTTTGAAAAAACCATAAAATGTATCCTTGGTAAATAAGCCTTTGATGCCACTGACACCTTGTGTCGTAAACATATTGTCATAGATAACGATGGCATCATCTTGCGTAAACTGGTGAGTCAAAGTATTGACATATAAAATAGCTCCAAAAGCAAATATAAACCAGCTATGCCAAAGGTAAGAAGTAGGCTTGTCTTGATCAGAATTAGCCATAGAAGTACCGATTTTATTTTTGTTCTGTTTACTCATGGGTACAAATATATAAATAATCTGAATACGTACCTCTCCATATTACGCAAAATAAAATATTTGGTCATTTTTTAATACGTAATAAAAGAGGATTATTACTTTTTTTATTGGAGAAAGGCGTTGCCAATTAAAAAATATATTATATCTTCACATTCTATAAACTTTATATTACTGGACTTTTGCAGTATTTTTACTGAATAATCCACATGATTTAAAATGAATCCTACAAGATTATTTGACTATATCAATATTCAATTTGACGAAGGCCCTATAGCGCATTTTATAGGTGGCAAGTCGGATGATGGTTGGTATCATTATAGCACCCATGAAGTCATCCTTTTATCCCGACAATTGGCTTCAGGACTTATTCAATTGGGTATCGGCGCAGGAGACAAAATAGGTATTGTCGTCAATAAGAACAGACCGGAATGGGTCATTACGGATCTAGCCATTCAATATCTCAATGCCATCAGTGTACCCATGTATCCGACCATTTCGGTTCGTGAATACGAATATATCCTTCACGAGGCAGACGTAAAAGTTTGCTTTACAGATGCTGGAGATCCACTCCAAAAATTGCAATCCATACAAGGGAAAGTGCCCAGTTTGACTCAAATCATTTGTTTCGACCCTTCAAGTAATGGACCTTATTGGAAAGACCTCCTCAATAACGATCACCTTGTCGAAGTACAGCAACACAGTGAAAATGTATCCATAGATGATGTCGTCACCATCATCTATACTTCCGGAACAACGGGAGATCCTAAAGGCGTCATGTTAACCCACCGAAATATTTTGAGTGAGGTTGAGAGTTGCACGGAGTTGATACCGATAAAAAGAGGAGAACGCATATTAAGTTTTTTGCCGCTTTGCCATATTTTTGAACGTGCTGTTCTGTATGTTTATACGAAAGTGGGGACAGAAATTTACTTTACTGGAACGGATAATCTAGGAGGCGATTCGGGAGATCTCATTCAGGTTAAGCCCGTGTTTTTTACGACCGTACCTCGATTGCTTGAAAAAGTATATGAAAAAATTTACAACAAGGGTCTTGCTTTATCAGGTATTAAGAAAACCTTATTTTTTAGTGCTTTAGAACTAGCTAATGATTTTGAATATGGAAAGTCTTATGTCGGTATCGATAAATATAAAAAAATCATTGCTGATAAGCTCGTTTTCAGTAAATGGCGGGCTGCACTAGGTGGTCATGTCCGTGCCATCGCAGTAGGAGCTGCAGCATGTCCTCCTAAAATCGCTCGTGTTTTTTCGGCTGCCGGAGTTGTCATCATGGAAGGCTATGGACTCACAGAAACCTCACCAGTTGTAACTTTAAACCATTATTATGACGGATCTAGCAAAATTGGAACCGTGGGCGTTCCTTTAAAAATCTGTGATATCATCATAGATGATTCCGATAAAACATACGGTAAAGATGAAGGGGAAATCCTCGTCAATGGTCCTAATGTCATGATTGGCTATTATAAAAAACAGGAACAAACCGATGCCGTTTTTACGATGATTGATGGTAAAAAGTATTTTCGAACAGGAGATATCGGAACCTTTATAGATGGGCCAAATCAACGAAAATACCTTAAAATCACGGATAGAAAAAAAGAATTAATCAAAACTTCCGGCGGCAAATATGTGGCTCCGGCTCCTATTGAAGCGGCATTAAAAGAAAATTTTCTGATCGAACAAGTAATGGTTATCGGAGAGCAGCGAAAATTTGTGAGTGCTTTGATTATTCCGGCACAAGAAGCGTTGATGACTTGGTGCCAAGCGCATGATATATCTTGGACATCTCTAGCAGATATGATTGAAAACCCACGCATTATCGCTGCCTTTCAAAAAATCGTTGATAAAACAAATCCTCATTTTAATCACATCGAACAAATCAAAAAATTTAAACTATTGGCGACCTCTTGGGATATGACCAAAGCCGATCATTCTGAGTCCGAATTGACACCGACTTTGAAACTCAAAAGAAGGGTCATCCTCCAAAAGCACCGTCAAGATATTGAGCATTTATATGCTGATTCGTAATATAAAAATAGGGATACAAACTCATCGTTTATATCCCTATCATTAACCCAATTAGACTTTACAAAATAGTATTGTCCGATTACTATGCTAAATTTTAGCCTTGTTCTTCTTCATCATGATTCTCATCAACGCCTTTAAATATATCGTCGTTAGTGGCTTTCTTTTCAGATTTTTTGCCTTTAGCACCATGATCGTTCGCATTTGATGGATGTGGTTCCGTACCAAAGACGAAGCCCTTGCTATCCGTACTAATATAAATCTTGTCGCCAACTGAATACTTACCAGCTAAGATATCTTTTGCAAGATTATTGACGATTTCACGTTGGATGACTCTAGCCATTGGTCGAGCTCCAAATTCAGGTTCATATCCCAAATCAGCAAGTAAGTCCATCGCAGCATCATCAAATTCAATGCTAATCTCTTGTTTACCAAGATATTTGGTCAACTTATTGATTAAAAGCTTAGCGATTTGCTTGATTTCATCTATAGTAAGCGGCATGAACATAATCTTTTCGTCAATACGATTGAGAAACTCAGGTCGCATATTTTCCTTAAGCATGTTCAGCACTTCGATTTTTGTCGTTTCTATAACTTCAGCTCGATGCTTTTCGCCGATAGATTTCAAATCTTCAAAGTTTTCCAAGATAGTTTCGCCACCCATATTGGAAGTCATGATAATGATGGTATTCTTAAAACTTGCGACCCTACCTTTGCTATCGGTAAGTCTGCCATCATCGAGTACCTGCAATAAGATATTAAAGGTATCTGGGTGGGCTTTTTCGACCTCATCTAGTAAAACGATCGAGTACGGTCTGCGGCGAACTGCTTCTGTCAACTGACCACCTTCATCATATCCGATATATCCCGGAGGGGCACCAATCAATCTAGACACGGTATGCTTTTCTTGATATTCGCTCATATCTATTCGAGTGATGGCCGATTCGTCATCAAAAAGCACTTCCGCCAAAGCCTTGGCCAATTCGGTCTTTCCAACGCCCGTTGGTCCTAAAAACAAGAAAGAACCAATTGGTTTTTTCTCATCTTGGAGTCCGGCACGACTACGTCTCACGGCATCAGATACAGCGGTCACCGCTTCATGTTGGCCAATAATACGCTTGCCTATTTCATCTTCTAGATGGAGCAATCGCTCTTTTTCACTTTGAAGCATCTTAGAAACCGGAATGCCCGTCCATTTTGAAATCACATCAGCGATATCACTTGCGGTAACTTGCTCATTAGTAAATCGACTGTCCTCTGGCAGCTGATCTAGCTTTTCTATGGCTACTTGAAGCATGGCTTCTTTTTCTTTCAAATCACCATATCGAATTTTTGCTACCTTTTCATAATCACTTTCACGTTCTGCCTTTTGTGCTTCAAATTCGAGTTGATCGATTTCTTTGCGAATGACTTGTATCCTATCTACAATCTCCTTTTCTGATTTCCAAGCAGCCCTAGTGCTATCTAGTTTTTCTTTGAGATTGGCGATTTGTTCACTTATATTTTGTAATTTCTTTTCATCATTTTCCTTTTTGATGAACTCCCTTTCTATCTCCAATTGACGCAATTTTCGATCCAATTCGTCCACTACTTCAGGAACAGAGTCTAGCTCCAATCTCAATTTTGCAGCAGCTTCATCGATTAAGTCGATGGCCTTATCCGGCAATTTTCGATCTGCAATGTATCTATGAGATAATTCAGCGGCAGCTATAAGTGCTTCGTCAAGTATGCCTACTTGGTGATATACCTCGTATTTTTCCTGAATTCCACGCAAGACAGAGATCGTATCTTCGACAGAAGGTTCATTGATCATGACCGTTTGAAATCTTCTGACTAGAGCTTTATCATTTTCAAAATACTTTTGGTATTCATCTAGGGTTGTCGCACCAATGGTTCTTAACTCACCTCTCGCTAATGCAGGTTTCAAAATATTAGCGGCATCCATGGCGCCTTGTCCTCCACCGGTACCAATTAAGGTATGAATCTCATCAATAAACAAGATTACTTCGCCATTAGAGCCAATAACCTCGTTAATAACCGCTTTCAACCGCTCTTCAAATTCGCCTTTATACTTGGCGCCGGCAACCAATGCCGCCATATCTAGTGTGAAAATACGCTTAGATCGTAGGTTTTCGGGTACATCGTGTTTGACTATCCGCCATGCTATCCCTTCTATAATAGCTGTTTTACCAACGCCTGGATCTCCTAGTATAATGGGATTGTTTTTCTTTCTTCTGGAAAGAATATGAAGAATTCGTCTGATCTCTTCATCTCGACCAATGATGGGGTCAAGTTTTCCGCTTTCGGCCAATTCATTGAGGTCAATAGCATATTTTTTGAGTGCATTGTATTGATTTTCGGCATTTTGGTCGGTCACTTTCCTTCCTTTTCTCAATTCAATAATCGCTGATTTTAGCTTATCAGTGGTAACGCCCTGATTTTTAAGAATCGTTGCGGCTTTATCATTACCCATGACGATTCCCATCAATATCAATTCTATGGAAATGAATTCGTCTCCAAATTCATTGAGTAATTTTTTGGCCGTTGCTAGCGCTTTATTCGCATCATTAGTGAGGTATTGTTTATCGCTTCCCTCGACCTTGGGGTATCTTTCAAGTTCATTGTTGATTTCTCGCTTTAACATGGGTATATTCACACCAACTTTGTTAAACAAGAACTCTGCAAGCTTGCTATCGGTATCAAATATTCCTCTAACCAAGTGAATGGTATCGACACCTTGTTGGCTTAAAGAACCTGCAAGCTGTTGTGCTTTTAAGATAACTTCCTGTGCATTTACTGTAAAATTATCGTATGTCATATTTTTATATAGGGTTTTTCTGATTATATATCAAATGTGCTACCAACCTAAAAAAAGCGACAATTTGTCGGATTTTAAGCGCTTTAAACGACAAAAAGTCCCTAAAAATGGATGCTATATGCTAAATTTTCCATTTTTAGAGACTTCTTGAATTTATAACCTATGGTACATCGCTGGCTATTCTATCCTAAGCAACTTTAATACTTGGTTGATTTCACCAGATTTTATCTTACAGTAGAATACACCCAAGCGATTTTTCAATTGATTATTGTTGATCGTAATCTGATTATATCCAGCTTGAAGCGCTAGGTTTTCCGAAGATATCATCTTGCCCGAAGCATCAAAAATAACCACAGATACGGTTTCTGCTTGTGCCTGATAAAGACCAATTACAGTTTCCTGACTAAATGGATTAGGTTTGTTTTGAACAAGATAATTTTGCTGTTCCACGGTTGGCTTAATAAACCTAAGTGCCAAGGCGTCCGTTTCAAGGCTTTCGTTGTATATCTCTGGAGATAATGCTGAGCCATTTAAGTGAAGTACATCGCGCGTTGAAGTATTAGATTCTGGCATGACGATCATATTCAACAAAACGACACCTTCTTCAACATCTAATCCTTGCACTTTGTCAAAAGATATATTGATATACGTCTTCCCTTTATTCATATAATGGTGGATGTTTTCTTGGCGCAATGGCAATTGACCTGCTTCAATCCCTCTAAATTCGACGGAGCCGTCTAATTCGATAGAAAATTGAAGTCCTGTAAGCGTCATTTTTCGATTTATCGCAAACGGTATTTCAGCCAATTCACCTTTATTTAGCATCTTATCTTGTACTTTTAAAGCGACATCTCGATCTCCTCTTGTTTCGGTGTATCCTTGCAATAGATTAGAAACGGTGCCATTGACATCTCCGGTTTTGATCGCTATAAAATCGGATGTATTCATATTCAAAGCCACATTTTCGTAGAGCACGTTATCTTTAAAATACCATGGATTTGTCGGGTCATCGAATGGATACGATGCGTCTGCAAATCGCCATGAAGGTGTATTGTTAACAAATGAATTTTTGACACCTAATATCAATTTTCTCAATTCGGACAAATCGGATGCTGTCACCGTATTGCTTCCATTGACATCCGCAGCGATTACCTTGTACGGAGAATTTAATAATTCTATTCCCAAAATATGCCTTTGTATGAGTACAATATCCATCGTAGATATACCGTCTAATGGGTTTTCATCCTTATGAGGCGCAATCTGATAGTCATTAAACATGGTCAAATTGTCGAATTGATATTGGCCATCTTGATTGGTCATCTTGGCTCCTTCTGTTTCTCCGCCTTCTATGACTACTTTTACATCAGGAATCGAAACTCTATCTTCTGAAAAAATGGTTCCTGATATAACAATTCTTCCCGAACCATCACAGAGATTATGATTGTCTTGGACATTTAAAAACGTAACTGTCATCGCTTGATTACCGGCTAGGTCGGTCACCCAAAGCTCAATCCTTCTGTCTCCTACACTATCACAGTTGAATACACGCAATGTATCATTAATATCCCTAGAAAATGAATATTTGAGTTTGTCTGCTGAAGTACAATTATCGGAACTACCATTGTTAAAGATAGCAGCCTTGATTGAAGCCATACCCGGTGCCATAAGATTTTGAGCAAGTCCTTTGATAGCAATCGGCGTTGGCTTTTTACAATCTTTAACCGTAAATAAGAACGAACATGTGGCAGTATTACCACAAACATCCGTTGCCTCCCAAGTCATTTTATGTTGACCCAACGGATAAGTTTTAGTAACCGTAGCTCCATTGCCACTATAGTCCGGTACACCACCGTCATTAAACAAGTCAACTTTATATTTCCATGTTATATTATTCGGATTACAATCATCCGTTCCACTGGCCGTAAAGGTGGTATTGATTGCGGTACAACCATTGCCCGTGCAGATTATGGTATCTTTGCAAACTGTCGGATCTATAACCGGTGGTTCTTCATTATTAACAAAAATGTTTTGAACAAAGGTCCACTTGCCTCCTGCTTCAGGGTGTTTTTTATCATATTGACACCAATCTAGTACCGTCCATGTACGACGGATGGCTTTACAATACAAAGGATGTGCAACCGACATGTCCGCATAAGTCGCTCCCGCCATACTACAAAAATCCAGATTCAAAACAGGCGCTCCCGTAATCGACGGATCAATACCTGAAGCATCACATCCAATCACGACTACTTCGCCTTCAGGCCATGTGATATCATTGATATCAAAAGGATGCGGGTTGATGACGTTTATCGTTTGAGTGAAGGTCGCTGTATTTCCCCCATTATCGGTGATAACGAAATCTCTATAGATCTTTCCTGTATGGCACATCGCATCCAATACATTTCTAACCGATGATGTTACCGTAACGCCATTGCAATTATCACCATACACACCATCTCGACCTACATAGCCGTTCGGTGGATAGAATGTATCGGGATCATCAATGATGATATCCTGACGTGTCTCGGTTTCGGAAACAAATGTTCCAAATATACTTAGATCGTCTATATCCAATACATAAGGGCAACTAATCGAAACATCCGGTAATGGTTCTATAATAACCGGTGGCAATTTATCTTGAAGCGTAATCGATATCATACATTCTGTATAATTACCATGTTGATCGGCAACTCTTACTATAACCAATACTTCCTTTCCAATATCATCACAGCAGAATACGGCATAGGGTCCAAATTCATCTTCTACATTTTCTCCACAGACATTGCCCATTCTCCTTGCCGTATAGGTCAATTCGCCACCGCAATTATCCGTTGCTTCCTTAATTAAGAATCCCGCAGGTAGCTCTGTAAAATCATTAAAACTCACTACAAGCGGCTCTTTGCATACGATATCCGGACCCAATTTATCTTTGCCTGTAATCTCCATGGTACAAGTAGCTACTAAACCTGAAATATCCGTAACCGTAAAGGTAATCGTATGATGTTGGCCGTCAGAAGAATTGAGAATCGTGCCCGCAACAGGGCTTTGAGTGACCACAGACATGATACAATTATCTTGAGTGACAACATCTCCTGTCAAATCCGGAACCACCAATTTACAATTTGCATCCAAAGATACTTCACGACCTGCCGGACACGTAATGGTCGGCGGAATCTCATCCTCAACGGTAACGATAGAGGTACAAGTGCTTGTATTGCCGCAACCGTCAGTTACTACGAGTACAACGGCCACTTTTCCGCCCGCGGCTATATCATTACAGCCAAAGATTAATTCAACATCGGTAGAGAAAGTCACGGGATCTCCGCAATTATCGGTACTTCCATCGTCCAAGGCATCGGCCGTTAAAGTAGCCATTCCAGTTGCATCGATATGAACGGTTACGTCTTTACATCGAGCTTCCGGTGCTATATTATCATTGATTAGAACTACTTGATAACAAGTATCTCTATTGCCAGAATTATCACCTATAGAATAATACCTCCATATGGTCTTTTGGTGCGCACAAGTTTCTGAACGCAAACTATCTTTCACAAAAGCAAAAGATGCAGAATCTAGTTGGATATCGTCCGTGGCTGTACCACCTGCTGCTAGAAAAGCATCAAAATCCGCTAAAGGTGCAGGTGCCGAACAAACACCTTCTATTTGTCCAGGGCAGGTCATTTCAGGAGGTGTGTTATCGTACACAATTACTTGCATACAACAAGTGGATTCGTTTCCTTCCAAATCCGTTGCCGTCCAACAAACATCAGTAATTCCCAAAGGATAATCTCCACTTGCATCCTCAGGATTAGAGCTATAAGGAGAATCGTGCGTGATGACGATTGAAGCTGCTGAAGTACAATTATCTGTCGCTACTGGTTGACCCACTAAAACATAGGTGAAGTCAGCACGATTTGGTCGCCGACCATCCATATCATTGCCGACGGAGACATCATCCGGACAAGTAATGGTCGGTGGAAGTTTATCCAATATATGAATATTTTGATAGCAAGTCGCAGCGGTAGTCATACCATTATCGCATAACTCTTCTACATCCCATATCAATACATGGTTTCCTTCTGGCCAATATCCAAGATTAACCGAATAAGGAAAAGGTGAAGTCAAAACTTCAATAGTGCCATCCGGAAGCGTATATGAAACACTCGTCAGATGACATCCTATTGAAGACAAGGGAAGTATCACGACCACTTCTGCCTCACAATCTTCATTTGCATCGAGTTCCATAGAGTCCGGACAAGTAATGGCATTGGGAAAAACCAGGGAAGTCGAGGTAATCAAACCATCGTTTTGGGTAGTATCATGACTATTAAATTTAGTAATTAGGCTGAACAGTAGCCCGACAATCAACAAAGTTGATATAAATGTGATAATCAGTTTTTGATTCATGGCAAATTTGTTTACTCATTAATAATATCTATGACTCTATCATGAAAAAGCACATAAAATATGATGCCTCATGAGCACAGAGTACTAGTTGTGTTTTTGGGTGGGACCAACCAGTATTATGTCGATATTATTATCTTAAAACAAACATTATGCCATATTTATAAATGATGATTATTTTTAATATGATGTAGTAGTGCTATAAATAAATTAGATAGATTTTTTAGTTAAAGAATATTCAAATCGTAGCGTTCGTATTCAATTTTATTGATAGACGAAGTATCATACTCTAAATGAATTGCCAATCAATCTCATGAGGCTAGTGCTCTATCCACAAAAAAATCTTAATGAAATGTCGTTCTTTTTTCAAATCTCTTCGTTAAAAATACTCGCCATAGTTACCACTATGCCTGCGTTTTTTGCCTTGATCTTTAAAAAAA
>JAIXKS010000066.1:66973-83219 GCA_026928325.1 Chitinophagales bacterium
AAAAAAAGAGGCCATCCAATGGACGGCCTCTCTGCATATTTAATAATAAACCTGAATAATCAGTTTATTTCTGAACGATTACTTTCTTAGCAATAACACCATTATCTGTGTGAATCATCGCAGTATATGAACCAGAAGCAACACCGTTCAAATCCATTCTCAATCTTGAATCTTGAACGTTGTCAAAAGACTTAGTCAATACAACCTTACCGTCAATAGAAACTAATTCAACGCTTACATCAGATACATTATCTAAAGTAACATCGATGAATAATTCTTTAACTGCAGGGTTAGGGAATACAGTTGCACTACCTGTTTTTGCAATATTATAAGTGCTGTTAGCCAATCTAAGATCCATTTCAAGATACATAGTAGCTAAAGAATATAATGTTCCTGTATTTCCTAAGAAGTCATAAGCTCTTTCAGCTTCATCATCTTCGTCAAGTCCTTCGATTTCAAATAAAGAACCACCTTTGTAATCTACTCCAGCAGAATCAAGTGCATTTAATATTGGCCATACATAAGTAGATCTATCCAATGCATTATCTAATGAGAAACCATTATAAGTTAAGAATTGGAATCTAGGGAACGATGGATCCAAAGGTCTTGTGTGTGCAACCAATACATAATTTTGATTATCTCTCAATTGTACTTCTTGACCTTCTATTGGGTTACCATCACCATCAGCAGCCCAAAGTTCTACTTCAATCAATCTAGGGTTGTCTAATATTTCACCGTCTAAAAAGATGCTGTTTGCACCTACTAAACTTCTTTCGTGTGGCTGACAACCTAAATCATTGTCTTCGTCATTCCACTCATAAAGTTCAACCTGGATAAATCCTGCATTATCGATTTCATCAATTGGGTTTTTCAATCCAAATCTTACTTTGTCAACTGTATAATCAGAACCATTAGCTACATAGTAAACATTTCCGAATGACTGGTAATTTGTAGGTGAAACTGCCCAAATCTCAGCGATATCTTTCATATAATTTGCTGGATTTACAAATTCTTCAGGTAATAAAGTACCAAAAGTGTTTTCTGTTACTTCAAAGAAGAAACTACCAGTATTGTTACCTGTATTTGAATCCTTATCTGAAACTACTTCATAATAAGCATTGTAGAACTGAGGTTTTGCTTCTGGAGTGAATGTATCTTCAAACAATCCATTTTCTAAACCTGCACCTGCTGACATCGTACCATAATTCTTAGTCAATACTACTTCTTGATCGCTTTCGTCAACGATTACAACGTTAACATCAACATTTGTAGCATCACCGTTTCCTGGATTTGAAATATCGGTCATAAAGTACATAGGTACTACTTGTGAAGCTGGGACTCTCAATGTAGGAGCTACAGCGTAGTATTGTCTGTCGATCTTAGCATCAGCTGATACCTCATTCTTTAAGATAACGTCATCAATTGCCCAATAGTAATAGTTACCAGCATATTCAAATTTAAGTTTAATTTGCTTAGCACCTGCAAGACCTTGAAGAGGAATTGCTTTTCTTTGCTGAATATGGCCAGAGTTAGTAGGATGCTCTTGGTTAAATCTTACTGGTGTTGACCAAGTTGCTCCGTTATTAGTAGAGTAAGAAAGATAGTACTCACTTCTAAACTGACGTAATGCCTGTGAAAACTCTACAGTAATACCTTGAATACCATCTGGTAAAGTAATATTTGGAGAATATAAAATTCCTGTACATACTGCAGGACAAGGACCTTGACCTTGAGTATTCGGGTTACTTCCATTGTCTAATGAATCACTATTCATAACCATAGCACCGTCACAACCAGTCCAAGCAACAAAAGTTTGCTTACCACCTGCTCCGATATAAGCACCTCCTAGGATTTCTCCATTGGGGCTATGATACCATGTACCACTTTTTTCAACAGACCATCCATTAAGACCGCCATTGAAGTCACCACGATTGCCATTTTCGTCAGCACCGTTACCCCAAACGATATTCGCAGGATAGTTACCTTTGTTGAAGCAATCCAAATGTTTGAAAGTTACATCTACCTCTCCTGCTAGGATAGCACTTCTAATCTTCTGACAAGTAGAATAACCAGTCATAAAAGAAGGAACAGTAACCTGATCACCAAAATCACCTGTTGCCATTACGATTGGAGCTTCTTCTGCATTCGCAGCATTGTTACATACAACTACTGCAATTGCACCCGCATTCTGCGCATTTAAGGCCTTGAGACTGAAATTACATGTACCTCTGTCAATAAATGCAACCTTTCCAGTTAAATCATTTGTTGCTTCTGCACACAATTCAGTACCGTTTGCGTCAGTAGCAAAAATTGCCTCTCCTGAAAATTCAGTATCATCCGCTGAACCAAACTCTGCTCTAACGATATAATAATCACCGGCAGCTGAAGCTGGATTGTTAACTGTAAGTGTATTAATCTGCGCCATTAGGTCAAATGCCGCAAAACTTAATACAGCTAATAAAAAATGTTTTGTAAAAAATCTTCGCATAACTAAAAATTTTAAATTTGATTTTAATTGTTAATTAATTATTCATATGCAAGACGTAAAATTAGTAATTTGTTTACAATTCAAATGTCTTTGCGGATACAATTTTATGAATTTTCAATATATATTTTATATAATAATAAGTGGGCTAAAATTTGATTTCTCAATATTTTTAATCCTTTATTTTTATTTTAATACCAATCACGACATTTTGTATTTTTAAACTAAGGAATTAATCAATTATACAAAATTTTATTTGTTATCATTTTTGACTAATTCTTGCCTCAATTTTTCATAATTTACCGGAACAACGCCCGGAGACTCACAAACCTGCCCTCCAGCGATATTAGCAACATTGGCTAGTGACGACATATCCATGCCCTTTAAATAACATAAACTTACTACACTTATCACAGAATCTCCGGCGCCACAAACATCCGCTATAATTCGCGGTGCTGTAGCATAGGTGGCTCCCTGAGATCCATCATTTACATATAAACCATCTTGTCCTAAGGTAATCAAGGTAATATTATGCGATAAACGCTCCCGAAGGTAGCCATCCATAGCATCTAAATCTGAGAAGATTCCAGTACTGCGAGTGACTTCCTTTTTATTGGGTTTGAAAATGGTACATCCTCTATAAGCGAAAAAATTTTTCTCCTTAGGATCGACGAATGTTGGGATTTGCTTCAAGCTACAATAATCCATGATTGCTTCTATCCCTGTTTTAGTGAGCATACCTTTATTATAGTCTTGCAAAATCACACCATCTATTTGTCCCGAATCTATCAATCCCTTGAACTTATCTAAGATGATGCGTTCTTGCTCCGAACTGATATCGTGCTTATCTTCATTATCGACACGTATGAGATGCTGATATCCGGCCATAACTCGGGTTTTGACCGTCGTCTTTCTATCTTTACACGTGACAAACTCCAAGGTAAGTCGTTCGCCAAGGTCTAGAACTTCACTAATAATTGCCCTTCCTTCATCCGAACCTGTAATGGATAATAAGGTAGCCTTTGCGCCTAATTCTAAAACATTCAACGCTACATTAGCTGCACCACCGGCTCGGTTTTCAAAATGTCTTTGTTCTACGACCGGAACCGGTGCTTCTGGGGAAATCCTTTTTACTTCTCCGGAGATATATCGATCGACCATAATATCGCCCACTATTAAAATATGCATATCGCTAAAATCCGGAAGATTTATCGAACCTTTCATCTCAATCATTTAATATTTTTGCCAAATATCCTAAAATTTTTTCAGTTGCACCTCGATTTTGGTCAAAATAATGCTTCACTCGATTGGATATCTCCAGCCTATAAGCTTCATCCACCATCAAACGCTCGGTCCATTGAACCATTGTTTCACCTTTTAAAACACTAAAAGCAGCGTCAGCCTCCATTAGATGAACTGCTTCATTAAATCTTTTATACTTCGGGCCAAAAAACACGGGAACACCAAAAACAGTAGGTTCCAAAATATTGTGAATCCCTTGACCGAAACCACCTCCTATATATACTATATCGGATACTGCATACAATCCTGCCAACATGCCTATATTATCAATAATCAGGATATTGGAAGTATGCAGACCTGTTGCGTACAAATCACATGCACCGGGCAACTGAAGTTGCAACTGTTTGATATGCTGGCTTTCGATATTATGTGGGGCAACGATATGCGCAAAATCTGGAAAAGCTCGAACCATGGAAGCGACAATATGCATATCCGAACTCCAAACACTACCATACACAATGACCTTCTTATCTATAATGCGATTTTTTATTGCTTCCGGAACGATAGGATCTTGTAGGTTTTCCAAAACTCGATCTATCCTAGTGTCACCTGCGACAACTATATGATTCGGGAAATGATGTTTTTTTAATATTGATGCTGAGACTTCGTCTTGAACAAATAGAACATCAAAATTTGATAGCAAATGGCGCAAAGGCCGCATCGCTTGTTTTAAAAAATAATCGCCTTCTCTAAATACTCCGGACACCAAAAACAAAGGAATTTTTCGCATCTCGATCGCTCGAATCAGATTCCACCAAAATTCATATTTTATCAGAATCACAGCCTTGGGCTTATAATAATCCAATAATTTTTGATTGTTTTGAGGTAAATCAGAAGGCAAGTAGATGATTTCATCTGCATAGGTGTAGTTCTTGCGGATTTCATAGCCGGAAGGAGAGAAAAAACTCAACAAGATCTTTTCATCGGGATACTTTCTTTTGATGGCTTCTATCAATGGTCTCCCTTGTTCAAATTCGCCAAGAGAAGCACAGTGCACCCAAATAAAGCCAGTTTGAAGAGTTTGGTTTTTGTGGATGTTTGCCAATGTATTTTTTCTACCTTGATACATGAGCCGGATTTTATTAGAGAAAAAACTTCCTAAAAAAATCAACAGATTTCCGGCATGAATACCCCATGTATAAATAGCAAAAAACAAGCGATTCATATACTATTAATAGAATATCTCTTCGTTATTACCACCGCGATAAAAGGCGAGATACCATACAAATCTAGCTCCAATGATCAAATCCAGGCGATCTTGAATCGTCGGCAATCCCGTATCAAAATTATATGCGCGGACTTCCGAGGTAAAACCCTGTACAAAGTCAAAACCCACGTCAAAATTGATCCGTCGATCTCGGCTTATATGCTTGTAAGTCACGGTCTCCTTTAGTGCAAATCCTCTTGTCAATCGGTCATAGCCTTTATGACGGCCAATGCGCAACATCGGCACAGCATTGCGATCATCTACAAATATAATTTGATGTTGCAACACGCCACCACTGAGCAAAAACTTGATTCCCGAACGAGATGACGGTTTGAGTGGAAAGAGTTTTCCAACACCGGCACCTAAATAAAAACCGCGCTGTCTTAAAAAAACATCCGCTATTTGGTCATCATCTCCTAATACAAGACCGGTCGAAGTACGAAATGGAGCAAGCACGTCCTCTTTTACATCATCACTATAATAATATATAAACTCACCATTAAAAAGCCAATTGGATGGAAGGATGTAGTTACTGCCTACAGAAAAACCCAAATTACTGCCGAACCTTTCCTTCATATCACCTAAAGGAAGATTAGCTCCAAGTCCTAAACCAAAATCAAAAATAGCACCATCCATGGGTTTTTCTGTTGTTTGATATTGGCTGTAACCCTGATTGATAAAAGCAACACAAAGCATTAATAACAATACACCTCGCATAATCCTACACATGATTGATATTTTTTTGATTCAATTATAGATCTTCAAAAATTATTCTTTTATAAAAATCCTCACCACTGCTAGCAACGATACCAGAGATTTCAGCATACTTAACTTGTGGAAAAACACCCAAATCTTCGGCATAAATATATACGGATTGAAGTTGAATATTAATCCCATTTTCAACAAAAAAAGCATGATAACGTTCTCCCATGCCTTTTCCTAAATAAAAACGGATTTCGTCATAAGATACGATTTCAAAAGCGACCAAATCATTAGCAATCACGCGATGTTTATAACCGTAAGCCAATTTTTTTTGAATATAATTTAACGGTTGCTTTTCGACATAATGCCCATTTTCATACCTCAACCAATGTAAAGACATCGGCTCCTCTAGATTTAATAATCCACCCGCTGAAACATTCAATTCATAAACAACGGTATTGTGATTCTGATTTCTTTGAATAAAGAACAGCAAAGATGGGTAATCTTCTATAATCGGATAATCCGCTGGCTTGCTCAGCTCCTCATAAGGAATAGAAATAAATTGCTTTTTAGAAATCATCGTGTAAAAATAGGAATAAAATGTAAAAGACTAACTAAGATATTGATAAAATCATCTCATAAATGGTGTTTTATGGTAAAAATAATGCAATATGTCTTTTGGAATGCTTAAAGTTCGTAATTCATGTTTGTCGTGTAAGCTACATGATTAAAAAATTTCTTAACAAGCTTAATGCTTACTGACAATTATATTTAATAGTGATTCCGGTCATAAAATCCAATAAGAAAATTATTATATCTTTGTGTCATTAAATTGAATTAAAGTTTTTAAGTACTTAAATTTTGTACAAATTTGTTTTAAAATCATTTTTACATTAGTTCAATTCATGGATAATATAAAATAATTAGGACAAGAAATAATAATGGAAAGAGTAAGGATTATTGATTGTCACAATGATGATCTTCCATGTCACGAGTATTATAACGGATCGTCCAAGCCGGGAATACAGGATACGGATATCACGCTTGCAGAAACTGATCATCAAGAAGTAAATGATTTTGCTACAAATAACAGTTTGAGGTTAATCATTTATAATCTAATGGGAAATATTGTAGAGCAAACCAATATTCAAAAGTCCATAGTACATAATCCTAAAATTCTTATCTACACTTATTGGGATAAAGACGGTAGATTGGTAAGTTCAAAAAAGGTAATCGTTTCGGAATAAAATATAAAAGCATGGATAATGAGGGATTACGACTTGTACATAATCCCTCATTATCCATGCTTTTTCAAATAAAATACAATAAGAATATGATACGGCTATTTTTGATAAGCGTTCTATACATATTTTTTACTTCTTCTGTTCATGCTCAGATTAGTTTATGCCCGGAAGTTGGTATAAATTATAGACCCTATGTCTTAGAATCATTGACTGATGAGTTTCATAACAAAACTCCGGAATGGTATGTCAATTTAGGAGGTGAAGTGAATTTGAGTTCCGGATTAGTACTCAGTTCACAGATTGGATATGTTTTCAGAAAGAATACTATTGTTAAATTGTGTGGAATTACAGGTTGCGATAATGCTAATTTTATCAACCGGGATATGAATTTTAGTGTGAATTTCATGTATTCTGTTTTAAAAAATGTAAGAATAGGTTTGGGTGGCGGTATTTTTTACAAGTTAAATGCACATTTAGATGAAGAATATAGAACTCGGGGTTATAATATTACACCGACAGCAAGGTTTCTGTATAATGGACATTTTCAAATGGATTACGGGTATAAAAAATATAGATTGATAGCAAGATATCATTATATTTTTAATACGGAAGATGCAGAGACATTTTTTGCACGTTTAACAGGTGGTAATTACGCAGTGTCTTGGGGCGTAGGGTATCAATTGTTTAAGAGGAGAAGTCGATGATATTCAATACCGTTTTGACATTAGGACAATATTAATTCCAAATAAACGCCCAAAATCATCATAATTCCATAAATACTCCATATCTTTGCATCCCGTAACAAGGAAAATAAAAGTTTCTTTTTATCAATATATCATGGCTAAACATATATTTGTTACGGGTGGTGTTACTTCCTCATTAGGTAAAGGAATCATCGCTGCGTCACTCGCAAAATTACTTCAGTCTAGAGGACTATCAGTAACCATTCAAAAATTAGATCCTTACATCAACGTCGATCCCGGGACACTCAATCCTTACGAACATGGCGAATGTTATGTGACGGAGGATGGCGCCGAAACCGATCTTGACTTGGGGCATTACGAAAGGTTTCTCAACACTTTCACTTCTCAAGCCAATAATATCACGACCGGTAGGATTTATCTCAACGTCATCGAAAAGGAAAGAACGGGCGTTTATCTTGGCAAGACGGTTCAGGTAATTCCACATATCACCGACGAAATCAAACAACACATCAAGCAATTAGAAAGTATTGGTAATTATGATATCATCATTACCGAAATCGGAGGAACCGTAGGAGATATCGAATCCTTGCCTTATTTAGAGGCACTTCGACAGCTTAGAAGGGAAGTTGGCAAGGAAAACTGTTTAGTCATCCATCTTACCTTAATTCCTTATCTAAGTGCAGCTCAAGAACTCAAAACCAAGCCGACCCAACACTCTGTAAAAGAGCTTTTGCAGGCGGGAATACAGCCGGATATCTTGGTTTGTAGAACCGAACATGCCCTTCCAAAAGAATTGAGAGAAAAATTAGCTTTGTTTTGCAATGTAGATGAAAAATCCGTGATAGAAGCCATCGATGCGGATACGATTTATGATGTTCCGTTGCTCATGCTCAAGGAAAAGCTAGACAAAATCGTTTTAAAAAAGCTAAATATAAAAACCAAAAACGAACCAGATTTAGACCATTGGAAGGCATTCTTAGGTAAACTTAAAAACCCGACCAGAGAAGTTCACATAGGCCTTGTCGGCAAATACAACGAACTTCAAGATGCTTACAAATCTATTTATGAAGCGTTCATCCATGCAGGAGCGATGAATGAATGCAAAGTACACGTCTTGCCCATCCATTCGGAAGCACTAGAGCAAGACGGAGTCGGAAATAAGCTGAACAACCTAGATGGTGTACTAGTAGCACCAGGTTTTGGAGCGCGAGGTTTTGCGGGAAAACTAGAAGCCATCCGCTATGTCAGAGAAAATAAAATTCCATTTTTAGGCATTTGCCTTGGGATGCAAAGTGCAGTTGTAGAATACAGTAAAAATGTCCTTCATCTTCCCGATGCTAACTCGACAGAAGTAAATCCGGATACCGCAGATCCAGTTATTGATCTAATGCCAGACCAACAAGCCATAACAACCAAAGGTGGCACAATGCGACTAGGTAGTTATGTTTGCAAATTAGCCAAAGGGTCACTAGCTCATAAAATATACGGTCAAATCGAGATCACTGAAAGGCACAGACACCGATATGAGTTCAATAATGATTATTTGGAAAGAATAGAAGCGGCGGGACTCGTTGCTTCGGGCAAAAATCCAGAAACGGGACTCGTAGAAGTGGTGGAATTGCGTGAGCATCCATTTTTTATAGGCGTACAGTTTCATCCAGAACTGAAAAGTACCGTTGAAAACCCACATCCTCTATTCATCAGTTTCATTAAAGCCGCTTTACAGAAAAAGCAAGCATGAGAAAATTAAAACTCGAAGAACTCAATAGACAAGATATTGAGACATTCAAGGAAGCTCCAAAGCTACCCGTCATCGTAGTTTTGGACAATATACGCTCTGCGCTCAATATCGGTTCAGTATTCCGTACATCCGATGCCTTTGCCCTTGAAGAAATCTATCTTTGCGGCATTAGCGCGACACCACCCAATCGAGAAATCACAAAAACTGCCATAGGTGCAACGGAATCTGTAAATTGGTCGCACCATCCGGATATCCTACAAGCAATTCAACAATTGAAAGGTCAAGGATATCAAATCGTAGGCGTAGAGCAAACAGATCGGTCGATTCTTCTGCAAGAATGGAAGTCAACTTCCGAAAAAATAGCCGTTGTCTTCGGCAACGAGGTGGATGGCATCTCAGATGAGATCTTAGATGCATTGGATTATAGTCTAGAAATTCCACAATATGGTACAAAACATTCTCTCAATGTATCCGTATGTGCTGGTATCGTATTATGGACTATATCAGAAATGTTTAGGCGATAATTGATTGTCGGCTTTTATATTGGTTTAAAGGTTTATTCGTGGAAAGGTTTAATTTTTATTCGGATAAGCTTACCGTCATCGCTAAGTTTGACATTAGAGTTTATCGTCTCGTCAACACAAACAAATAAAAGCCATTTGGATTTGCTGATTTAAGAGTTTAAGGGTGTAAATTAAAATGTTAGATTTGTGGATTCGTTAGATTTATCGAGTTGCTATGTTGATTTAAAGGTTTATTCGTGGAAAGGGTTTAGGCCATAAGCACTTTGGTGTTTTAGGTAGTAAGGAATAATAATAATAAACCTAACACGCTAATACGTTAACAACCCATCTATGTTCTAAAATCAAAAAATCGTCAATCCGCAATCGTCAATCAAAAATCACCTACTCCATTTGTATTTCAAAACACAACAAAATCAGGAATAAATGAAATAAATTTTCAAAATCACCCTATATTCAAAAAAAGGTTGTATATTTGCAGCGTAAAAGGTGAAGATGTACTAAGGGGACATAGAGTTCCCTTTTTTATTGTATTTATATTCATGCAACTTATAGAGTTAGAAAATTTAATCGAAAAAGGTCTGGAAGAGCTAAGTTTAGAAGACACCTATCTGGTAAATATCAAAACGAATAACAACAAAATTGAAATTTTTCTAGATAGTGATACCGGCATAGACTTTTTAAAATGTCAGAAAGTAAGTAGGTGGCTTGAAGCTGTGCTGGATGAAAACAAGGCTTTTGGCGATAATTATATCTTGGAAGTTTCATCGTCCGGGGTAGGAAGCCATTTAAAGTTACTTAGACAATATACTAAAAATATTGGTAGGATTATTGATATAAAATACGGTGAAAACCAACACATCAAAGGTACATTAAAAGCCGTTGTAGATGACATCATTTCGGTGGAACATGAGGTAACCCGAAAGGTGGGAAAGAAAAACGTTAAATCAGTAGAAACAGAACAAATAAAATTTGAAGAAATAATTGAATCAAAAATTAAAATAAGTTTTAATTAATGAATTTACTAGAGTCCTTTTCAGAATTTAAAGAAGGTAAAAATATAGACAGGCCTACGATGGCCAGAGTCATGGAAGATGTTTTCAGAACCTTAATCAGAAAAAAGTTTGGTTCTGATGAAAACTTCAACGTCATCGTCAATTTGCAAAATGGAGACTTGGAAATGTGGCGTGTGAGAATGATCGTTCAAGACGGTGAAGTGACGGATGAATTGAGTGAAATCTCTTATACAGAAGCCAAGTCTATTGACGATAGCTACGACGTAGGAGAAGAATGTTATGAAGGTCTCACGTTAGAAGATTTTGGCAGGAGATCCATCATGGCAGCGAGACAAACCCTCATTTCAAGGTTAAATGAACTTGAGAAAGATGACATATATAAAAGATATATGGACAGAGTGGGAGATCTTGTTGTGGGTGAAGTAAGTCAACTTCTCAAAAAAGAAGTTTTGGTATTAGATGATGCCACACAGCACGAATTGGTACTACCGAAAATGGAAATGATCAAAGGAGACTTTTTCCGTAAGGGAGACATGGTTAGAGCCATTATCAAGCGTGTAGAAATGCGAAACGGCAGTCCTGTCGTCATGCTTTCTAGAACAGACAATACCTTCTTAGAAAGATTGATGGAACAAGAAGTACCAGAGATAGAAGATAATATCATTGTTATAAAAAATATAGTAAGGCTTCCGGGTGAAAGAGCAAAAGTAGCCGTGGAATCTTATGACGACCGTATCGACCCGGTAGGTGCTTGTGTAGGGATGAAAGGTTCGAGAATTCACGGTATCGTCAGAGAATTGCGCAATGAGAATATTGATATAGTCAATTACACCAATAATACATCATTGTATATCCAAAGAGCATTAACGCCGGCCAAAGTTACCTCTATCACCATTGACGAAGGCAACCAAAGAGCAGCAGTTTATCTTTCACCAGATCAAGTGTCCCTTGCTATCGGAAAAGGAGGAAGTAATATTAAATTAGCGGGCAGGCTCACTGGATACGAAATAGATGTATTTAGGGATGTAGCCGAGCAAGAAATTGACGACGTAGATTTAGATGAATTTGCAGATGCGATTGACACTTGGGTAATTGACGCATTAAAAGAAATCGGATGCGATACAGCTAAAAGTGTATTAGCTTTGGATAGACAAGAATTGATCAGAAGATCAGACTTGGAAGAGGAGACGGTAGATGAGGTATTGAAGATATTAGCATCCGAGTTTGAAGACGAATAGACATTATTTTAAATATTTTAAATCGCTAATGGCAGAAAGATTAGTAAAAATAGCAAAGGAGCTCAATGTTGCTGTAGGGACATTGATAGAATTTCTTGCAAATAAAGGCATTGAAGATGCGAATAAACCGACATCATTGGTTTCAGATGATGTCCATAGCATGCTATTGAAAGAATTTAGCTCTTCGATAGCTGAAAAAGAAAAAGCCGATCAAATCGTGATTGGTGCACGGCCAGGGCTTAAAGAAGATGCAAAATCTGCTGCCGATGAGAAAATCGTGAACAAACCAATATTTTCGATGCCTAGTCTGAGCGATTTAGACAAACCTGTAACCGAAAAAATTGAAGAAGACATCGTCAAACCTACAGAACCAGAAGTTGTCATAGAAACGAAGGAAACGCCCAAAGAGGAAGTCCCGGAGAAACAAGATGATGATACCGAAAGACCAACCACACCCAAGCTTCCAAAATTAAAGGTAGTAGGAAAAATAGACTTAGACAAACCAAAACCTACTAAAAAACCAAAAGAGGAAGTCAAAAGAGTTGAAGATAAGGCTCCAGAAGCAGAGGAAGCGAAAAAAGAAAATGTCGTAGCTCCGGAGCAAATTTCAGATAAAAAAGATCCAAAACCCGAAAAACCTCAAGAACCTGTTACTCCTGAAAAACCAGAAGAAGATATCTTAAGAGCGAAAACACCACAGTTGAAGGGTCTTAAAATCATGGGTAAAATCGATACAAGTAAATTCGATGCACCTTCAAAATCTAAGCCTGTCGAAAAAGGAAAGCAGCAAGGTGGAGATGGAAAACCCGATAATGCAGCCAAAAGCGCTAGCGATGACGCTCAAAAGAGAAAGCGCAAACGCAAAAAATTAACAGTTCCAGGTCCGGGTTCTGACTCAAAAAACAACGGAGGCAGAGGAGGCCATGGCAACAAAGGCAAAGCTCCAGTCTTACCCGAAGTTAAAGAGGTAACCCAGAAGGAGATTGATGAAAAAATCAAAGCAACCATGGCTCGATTGAGCGCTGGTGGTAAGAATAAACGACAAAAACTCAGAAGAGATAATCGTGATGTCAAAAGAGAAAAATTAGAGCAACTCGAAAGTGAAAGCATAGAGACTAAACTAAGAGTGACTGAGTTTATCTCTGTATCTGAATTGGCGAATCTCTTGAATGTTCCAGTAGCTCAGATCATCACGACTTGTATGAATCTTGGTATCATCGTATCTATCAACCAGCGATTAGATGCGGAGATTATTGAACTTGTAGCAGGAGAATTTGGGCAAGATGTTGAATTTATCAGCGCTGAGGAAGAAGCAGACATCGAAGTTGAAGAAGTAGATGCAGAAGAGGATTTAATACCTCGTGCACCGATTGTAACGGTCATGGGACACGTTGACCATGGTAAAACTTCGTTATTGGACTACATTCGATCTGCAAATGTCGTAAGTGGAGAAGCCGGAGGAATTACGCAACACATTGGAGCGTATGAAGTCAAAGTCGGTCCGGACAAGAAGAAAATAACCTTCCTAGATACTCCAGGTCACGAAGCCTTCACAGCCATGCGTGCTCGGGGTGCTAAGATTACGGATATCGCCATCATCATTATCGCTGCGGATGATCAAGTGATGCCGCAAACCAAAGAGGCCATTAGTCACGCACAAGCTGCCGGTGTACCGATGATATTTGCGATCAACAAAATCGACAAACCAGCTGCTGATCCTGAAAAAATCAAACAAGAACTTGCTTCTATGAACATTCTTGTTGAAGATTGGGGAGGAACTTACCAATCTCAAGAAGTATCCGCCAAAAAAGGGTTAAACATTGACAAACTCCTAGAAAAAGTATTGCTTGAAGCTGAAATTCTTGATCTCAAAGCCAACCCGGATAGGAAGGCAAGCGGATCTGTAATAGAAGCAGCTTTAGATAAAGGTCGAGGATACGTCACTAAGATATTAGTACAAAACGGAACCCTAGAAATAGGAGACCCGATTGTAGCCGGTCCTTATTCCGGTAAGATAAAAGCCATGTTTAATGAGCACGGTAAAAAAGTCAAAAAAGCAGGTCCTTCAACGCCTACCCTAATCTTGGGATTGAGCGGTGCGCCACAAGCTGGTGAAAAATTTAAGGTCATGACTTCTGAACAAGAAGCTAGACAATTAGCCACAAAACGGGCACAGATAGAAAGAGAACAAACCAATAGAGCAAGTAAGCGTATATCTCTTGACGAAATCGGTAGAAGATTAGCCTTGGGTACGTTTAAAGAGCTCAACTTGATTGTAAAAGGAGACGTGGACGGTTCTATAGAAGCTTTAGCGGATTCCTTGATTAAACTATCCGTTGAGACGATACAAGTCAACGTCATCCACAAAGCAGTTGGAGCAATCGCCGAGTCTGACGTATTGTTAGCTTCCGCTTCTGATGCCATCATAATCGGATTCCAAGTGCGACCTTCCGCTAATGCAAGAAACTTGGCTGAACGTGAAGGTGTCGAAATCAAGACATATTCTGTAATCTATGACGTTATAGACGAAGTAAAATCTGCGATGGAAGGACTTCTTGAACCAACCAAAGAAGAGAAAATCGTTGCGCAAGTGGAAGTCCGTGAAACTTATAGTGTTTCTAAAGTGGGAACTATCGCCGGATGTTATGTGACAGAAGGTAAGTTTACTAGAAATTCACACATCCGAGTTATTCGCGATGGTATCGTAGTATTCCCGCTTAAAGAAGGCGTTCATGGAGAATTATCTTCATTAAAACGGTTTAAAGACGACGTCAAAGAAATCAGAGCCGGATTGGAATGTGGTCTTACCATCAAAAATTATAATGACATAAAAGTAGGTGATATTCTTGAGGTTTACGAAATAATCGAAATCAAGCAAACACTGAAATAAGCCGTAAAACGAATCATCTTGCATTCGGAAATAAATATAGCCGAACTCAAGGCCATCTTCGACCCTATCGTGGATTGGGTCAATCGGAATACCTTTATCGAAGATGATCCGATAAGCATTCCACATGGCTATACCTTACTGCAAGATATAGAAATTGCAGCCTTTTTTAGTGCCGTGTTTGCATGGGGACAGCGAAAAACCATTATAAGCAAGACCAAACAATTGTTAAAGTTGATGGACGATCAACCCTATGATTTTGTACTCAATCATCAGCCCAAAGACTTGATTCCGTTGATGGCCTTCAAGCATAGAACCTTCCAAAGCTCAGATTTGCTGTATTTTATTGATTTCTTGCAGCGCTACTACCAAAATAATACAAGTCTGGAAACGGCATTTCACCCAAATCCCAATCAGGCATACAACCAAAAAGAGGCACTAATCCATTTCTACAATTTGTTTTTTGACCACGAGCATGCCCTCGAAAGAACAAAAAAGCATATCTCCACACCAGCGAAGAAATCTGCCTGCAAACGGATGAATATGCTGTTGCGCTGGCTCGTTCGTGCTGATGAAAGAAAAGTGGACTTGGGTATTTGGAAGACCATACCCACTTCGGCGTTGATGATTCCTTTAGATGTTCATGTCGAAAAATATGCCCGTCAATTTGGGATATTGACTCGAAAACAACGAGATTGGCAGGCTGTAGAAGAAATAACAGCCGCTCTAAGATTACTAAACCCAGACGATCCTGTGATTTATGACTATGCACTTTTTGGGATGAGTATAAAAAAAGATCTAGATATTTAGAATTTCCACTTCGATACGGCTACGCACGTTTCAAACTAAAAAAGGCAAAAAAAGAAGGATTTCTATCGTTAAATGATTGAATTTGGTAGTGCAACGTCCATAAAAAGACTTAAAATATAATGGAAGGTGTTTTTTTAAAGATCAAGGCAAAAAACGCAGGCATAGTCGTAACTATGACGAGTATTTTTAACGATGAGATTTGAAAAAAGAACAACATTTCTTTAAGATCCTTTTGTGGACAGAGCACTAGGGCTCTGTCTATAAAAAGACTTAAAATATAATGGAAGGTGTTTTTTTAAAGATCAAGGCAAAAAACGCAGGCATAGTCGTAACTATGACGAGTATTTTTAACGATGAGATTTGAAAAAAGAACAACATTTCTTTAAGAT
>JAIXKS010000066.1:83229-94677 GCA_026928325.1 Chitinophagales bacterium
ATTTGAAAAAAGAACAACATTTCTTTAAGATTTTTTTGTGGACAGAGCACTAGAGTATCTGGTTTTCTTAAATTTATGTATGGAGCATATTCTAGAACTAATTCGAAGCAAAAAAAAATACAAAAGTCGGTTTCTGAAAGCAAATAGATGAATTCTTAAATTAAATGAACATTACTTTCATTTATACGCTAAAATATTGTTTCTTTGTACTTTTATTCTTAACCAAAATCCTTTTTATGCCGTTCAATGAAAAACACGTATTTCGAACTTATTAATCAGACTTATTATTTCCCTCAAGAAGGTTTTGATCTTAACCAGGGAAACCTGACTTTTCATGGAATCTCCTTGAGATATCTAATTGAAAAATACGGGACGCCTTTCAAGCTTACTTACTTACCCAGGATAGGTGACCAAATAAAAAAAGCCAAAAACTTCTTCAATAAAGCCATCAAAGCTAATAATTACAGAGGACAGTACTTCTATTGCTATTGTACAAAATGTTGTCACTTTTCTCATGTCATTGAAGAAGCTTTAGAACACAATGTTCATTTAGAAACTTCCTCGTCTTTTGATATTGATTTGGTAAGAAAACTCCTTGAAAAAGGAAAAATCAATAAAAAAAATATCCTGCTTCACAACGGGCATAAAACGGAAGACTATCTCAATAAAATTGTCGGATTGATGGAAGACGGATTTGAACATGTCATTCCAATCTTAGATAGCAAATCCGAGTTAGACAGGCTTTACAATAAGACCAAAGGCGACCTCACGATAGGTTTGAGAATGGCTATCAATGAAGAGTCTCAATCAGCCTACTATACGTCTCGATTAGGGATAAGCAGCGCTGAAATCATCGATTATTATAAAACGAAAATAGCGCGTAAGAAAAGGGTCAAGCTCAAAATGCTTCATTTCTTTGTGGATTCCGGCATTAAAGACAATCTTTACTACTGGGGAGAATTTCGTAAAGCGTTAAAAATATTTGTCGAATTAAAACGAATTTGCCCTAGCCTGGATTCTATCAATTTAGGTGGAGGACTTCCGATTAGAAATAATCTTGGCTTTGAATATGATTATAAATACATCATCAACGAGCTCGTAAAAACCATCAAAGAAATCTGTGATGATGCAGGCATCGACGAACCACATATCTTTACCGAATTTGGCAAATATACTGTAGGTGAAAGTGGTGCCACCATCTTTTCTGTTCTTGAGCAAAAGCAACAGAACGATTCCGAATTATGGTATCTCATCGATAATAGCCTCATGAATACCATTCCGGATGCTTGGTCGATATTTGAAAAATTCATTTTGCTTCCGGTCAATAAGTGGGACAACGAATACGCCCGTGTAAATATCGGAGGAATCAGTTGCGATCATTCAGATTATTACAACTCAGAAGACCTCAATCAGGAAATATATTTGCCGGTATATGACCAAGATAAAGAAGATCCGCTTTATTTAGGGTTTTTCCACACCGGAGCTTATCAGGATGCGATCAGTGGATATGGCGGTATCAAGCATTGTCTGATACCATCGCCCAAACATATCATCATAGATAGAGACGAAAAGGGCAATTTTGTCGATCGTCTGTATAGAGATGAACAAACGGTCGAGCAGATGCTCAATATCCTCGGATACGAACAATAAAAAAATATTTATTCAGCTATTTTAAAAAAATATTCAATGCAAATTTCTAATTTTTTAAGACATCATTACAAGCATTTCAATGCAGCCGCACTTATCGATGCTGCTGATGGATATGTAGCACATTTACAAGATGGAGGCAAAATGATGGTTACGCTAGCTGGTGCAATGAGTACAGCGGAACTCGGAAAGTCACTTGCTGAAATGATCCGACAAGATAAGATTCATATTATCTCTTGTACCGGAGCCAATCTCGAAGAAGATATCATGAATCTAGTGGCACATAAACATTATAAGCGAGTGCCCAATTATAGAGACTTAAGTCCTCAAGAAGAATGGGATTTATTACAAAATCACTATAATCGCGTAACCGATACGTGTATTCCTGAAGAAGAGGCTTTCAGAAAATTGCAGTCACACCTTTGGGATATCTGGAGTACAGCAGAAAAAAATGGAGAAAGATATTTTCCTCATGAATTTATGTACAAATTATTGCTTAGCGGCGTTTTAGAGCAATATTACGAAATAGATCCTAAAAATAGTTGGATGTTGGCAGCAGCAGAAAAAAACATTCCAATCGTCGTACCCGGATGGGAAGACAGCACGATGGGTAATATTTTTACTTCTTACTGTATCAAAGGAGATCTCAAGCCGTCCACGATGAAGAGTGGAATAGAGTACATGATGTGGTTGGCCGATTGGTATCCTAAAAATTGCGGTGGCAAGGGTATCGGATTCTTCCAAGTTGGTGGAGGAATCGCCGGTGATTTCCCGATATGTGTCGTACCTATGTTGGAACAAGATCTCGAGATGGAAGGCATTCCTTTTTGGTCCTATTTCTGCCAAATTAGTGATTCTACGACGAGTTACGGTTCCTACTCAGGTGCTGTACCCAACGAAAAAATTACTTGGGGAAAGTTGGATATCGATACGCCTAAATTTATAGTAGAAAGTGATGCTACCATTGTCGCTCCGTTGATATTTGCCATAGTCTTAGGATGGTAGTACGAAAGTGACTTTCAAACTAATATAAATAAAAAAGGCATTCGGTGAATGCCTTTTTTATTTTATAGAATACTAATTATTTGACAATCAACCACTTGAGGGTATTCACTTGATCGTCAGAGCTCACCTTTATATGATACATGCCTCGAGGCAAATATGCCTTATCCAATGGAATCCTAACGATATCATCATCTAGCACTTCATCAAATACAAACGGATAACAAATTCTACCGACGCCATCATAGACTTCTACTTTGATTCTAATACCCTTATTAGAATGTACCTCGAGCACAGATCGGTCGGTTGTCGGATTTGGATATAAGGTAGTTGTGAAACCATTGATTTCGCGATATACTGGTATCTTCACTATATTGCTATATGTAAATTGTCCATCAAAATCTACTTGTCTAAGTCGATAATTATAGATACCATTGCGTTGAATATCACCATCATTGTACTTATATTCTTGTCTTTCTACGCTATTACCACGACCTTTAACTTTCGCAATTTTTGAAAATGGCTCCAACTCAAAACTTCGTTCCAATTCGAAATAATCATTGTTTATCTCAGATGTTGTAACCCATTTTAAAGCATTGAGATCGCGAGAAACATCCCAATATCCCGTAAAATCTTGCAAAGTCACAACCAACGGACTATACACCAATCCGGCATAAATATCGTCTAATAACCCTGCGTAACCAATATAGAACGAATCCGTTTTTCCAGCTATAGAATCACTGATCTTGCTATCGTCCGATCCATTTCCGGCAAACGGTAAAACAAACTTGTAATCCTTCGGTCTAAGTACTTTGACAAAATAGTATCCGGCCTTATCCACTTCAAATTCATATCTACCTGATCCACCGCTCATCGTTTTTGATAAGGTCGTCTCCATCGCATTTTCGGAATCATCCATACTATATAACTGAATCTCTATGCCATTAATAGTCTCGTCTCCTTCATCAAAAACATCCGAAATATAACCTTTATCTACCCACACAAGACCCGAAATGACACCATATCTGTATAAACCAGCGTCAATATTTTGCACATCAAACCCAGATACGACATCTATCGTTTCAGTCTTACCATCTGCATCGGCATCATTATCTTTAGACACATCTACGCCACTAAATCGAGGACTGACTTTATAATGATTCGGAATAACAAAGGAAATGGTATATTGACCTGGGTAGATATCTTCAAAACGGTATCTTCCTTGGTCATCCGTAGCTACGGATTTGTTGACTTGTTGGCCTGAACCATCGGTACCTTCCATCAAAACCATGACATCCTCAATTCCAACTTCTCCTTCGTCCTGGATTCCATCACCATTAACATCTTCCCATACATAACTACCAATAATTCCGGGTTTAAAAAATCCCGCATAGATATTGAGTTTTGCTTCTTGATCCTCTAGTTCAAATGGCGCTGTAAATCCAGAAGTAGGATTCATTTCACTATTATTATCTACACCTGGCAATGAAATCGTTCCGATAAAACCAGCTGGTGCAACAAATTTCAGTTTATACGTATCCGGTTCCAATCCATCAAACATATATTGACCTTGTGCATCAGTCATCATAGAAGCAAGTTGTGTTTCTCCACTATATAAAGTGACTTCCACACCGGCAATACCCGGTTCTTCCGCCTCTTTCAATCCATTTCCATTTGCATCTTCCCATACTTGATTGCCAATTTTTCCGCATTTATCCGTATTTACAAAAATACTTGACGTTTTACTACAACCATTTGAATTAGAAACCGTCACGGTATAATAAGCCGATTGAGTAGGAACTATGGTTATTGAAGCCGTCGTTTCACCGGTATTCCAAACATAGTAGTCACCGCCCGATGCTTCAAGAACCGAGGCATTGCCTTTACAAACGAAAGCGCTACCTGTAATAAGTGCATTCGGTGTATCATTAACGACAACTACGATATCATCATAGACAGAACATACGCCCTTATCTACTTGAATAGAATAGGTTGACGTAACCGTAGGGCTTACTGTTATCGATCGAGTTGTTTCGCCGGTACTCCAATAATACGAAGCATCAGGGATAGATTCAACTTCTAAAACGACAGAGGCTCCGGCGCAAATTTCCTTATTAGGTCCTGCATTGACTATAGGTTTTTGCTGGACGGACACAAGAATGGAGTCAACAGCCTGACAACCCATTGGTGTAGTTAATGTAACTGTATAATAAGTTGATTCGGTAGGCGTAATTAAAATGGTATTGCCGGTTTGACCCGTATTCCACGTGAATTCTCCCGATGACTCTGAGCTCGCAGAAAGCACCACTGTTTGGCTTCCGCAAAGTTCTATATCATCACCCAAAATCACACTACATGGTTGACAGCTAGTCAACATCAAAGGATTATTTATTTCTAAATGATCACCGGTTATATCAATTATATGATTGCCAATGTTGAGGTTATCGACCGTCACATAATTGATCGTAAAAACCAAATAATTACCAACTGAAACTTCGCCAAATTCGGGAAAATCACTGAGAGCGATAATCTCTTGTGCGAAATTTGTCAATACAAAAACCGTATTAAGCACTGGATTTCCTTCAGTATTCTCAAAACTAAAATATCCATTATACGTATCGCAATTATTCTCGGAAGCATCACATACCAATATTTCTAAAGGATCACTCAATTCGAAGCAACTACTAATAATATCCGAATACTTATTTCCTATAGCTACACCATAAATGTTGTCCGCTGTTTTATAATTGACAGCAAATAGGTGATATAGCCCTTTTTGAGCAACGGTAAACTCAGTATTAGTAGAGGTCTGAAGTATGGTTCCTACATAATCTGTAAGAATATACAGATTCGTGTACTCTTCTGAATCATTGTATTCCTCGGCCGAAAAATGGAAAGGCTCTCCAGCTGTAGCTACACATTGCGCAGAAAGTTGATGCTTAGAAGTCAAAGTAAATAGCGCAGTAAGCAGAATCATTGTATAGTACAATTTGCTCATATTTTTTATATTAAAATATTTAAAAATAAATGCCATCTTAATTCCTAAAGTCTTTATAAATGGAAAGAGATTTCTTGATTAATTTTTTCTCAACACAGGAGCCTTAGCCGCACAGGATTCATCGTCATCTAAAATCGTAATTACACTAACCCCTTTATCAATCTCTATGTGTGCACTCGCATTAGAAACTATAATTTCGAAAGTTTTCGCAGGCTCCACAATATTATCGTCAATGATTGCAACTGGAATGTTTATAAAAGTCTGTCCTGCCGGTATAGTAAAGGTTTCGTCGTCAATACCAACATAGTCAACACCTTCCACGGCCGTACCATCTGCCGTATTCACTTTAAATTCAGTATTTTGATTGGATGCACTAGATAAAGTTACGACAACATAAGCAATGCCTACTTGCTCCATCACTATTGGGTCATTTATACTTAAACTAGGACGCACATCATTGTCAACTATCGTTACTATTCCAGTTCCTTTTTCGATGGTAACTCCTGAACTAACGTTGGATATTTCAACACTAAAAGTTTCATTCGCTTCCGCATAATCATCATCGATTATATTAAGCGTTATATTTGCACTCAATGCTTCTGCAGGAATCGTATAGCTTTGGTCAACAATGGCAATGTAGTCATCATCCGACTTTGCAGTACCATCTATGGTATTAACATTAAAAGTTACTGGTACCGCAATTTTACCGGACAAAGACACGGTCATACTGATAGATCCATCATCTTCATTAACCGTTTTGTCTTCAATACTAATCTGAGGAATAGACTCATTATCATCGATGGTTACAATAGCAATTGCCTTGACAATCTCCGCATTAGCAGAAGGATTACTTAACTCAACATTGAAGCTTTCATCTCCTTCATATACATCATCATCGAGAATTTCGATATTAATAGGAACACAAGTTTGTCCTGCCGGGATCGTATAAGTCGTCTCTGGTATTGCAACATAATCTAAATCCGCCTGGGCTGTACCATTGGTTGTTTTTACTGTTACAGTTACATCATCAGTAGTCGCTTCATTGAGGCATAGTTGTACATTTACTGAGCCATTATTTTCACTAATAAGCACATCATCTATATAAATCTCCGCATTAGAAAAATTGCCACATGTCTCGGTAAAACAAGCTTCATCTCCGCTTGAAGCATTTAAATCAATGTGATTTATGATAAGGGTAGCAGCCGTTCGTTTGGGCATGACCCATCTCGAAACCTCCATAAATGCGGTCGCATATAAATCCGTTACACCATCACGCCCCCATACCGCTTCTAAGCACAATTCCGGATTTTCAAACACTTCCGGCTCTACATTAAAGCAAATGCGCGTCGTTGGATACCACTCATCCATCGCTATCTCAACGCCTCCATTTTGTACATCGCTCAAATCAATTGCATAATTTAAAAAACCAAGCGTTGCTTCAAAGCTTAATGGTCCTTCGACAGAACTTGCATCCACATCCTTAAGATCTTGAACAAGCGATAAAGCGCCATATTGGCTTGGCAAAAGAGAAACCACTGAGGTTGTTTTTGCAAGGGATGAATTATAAAAAATTCTATAATTCTGCCCACCTAGATTAATAGGCATCGTGCCATTAGGTTTGATTTGTGTAACATAACAAACACTCCCAATTTCACAATTAACACTATCTCTTTTGAACCTGACATCTATATTTTGAGCGTAATTTGTGCTGTAAATACATAACAACAATATGCCTAAAATCAACTTTTTCATGAAAGATGTATTTATAATACTTTTAATAAAATTCATTTACTACATTTAAACTTAGAGCGCAAATATACACAAATATACATTCGCACAACTAATTACATAGTATATTTTTATTTAATATGTAAATACATCAAATTTCGTGCCTAAAATTTATTTTGTTTATAAATCACAGATCTTATTCATTTAATATTATTAAGATAATGCTTGAATATATTGAATATTATTTTAATCTATGTGATTTTTAAGACACTAAAGCAAACTTAATTTTTAAAATTTGACTTAACAACCAATCTATTGATATTTTCTATCATTGAAAAAACACTAGTGCTCTGTCCACAAAAAAACCTTAATGAAATGTCGTTCTTTTTTCATTCTTTAAAACTAATAGTTTGGAAGATCAGAACCACCACAAAAGGACCTTATTCAAACTGAAAATTATATTCAAATATTGACCTATATTACCCCGAATATGCATCTTTTTGCATAAAAAAAGAGCGACGCTGCATTTACAGCGTCGCTCTTCTATCTTATCCTTTTGCTCGAAAACTACCTAGGTACATCCGTAAATATACTGTTGTTTTCCAACCAAAGGTTCTTATCCTGAACGTTGACGTCTCCATTAAGTTCGAAGTCATTGATATTATACTGACTATTCTCTCCATTGTGGATTAACCACAAGTCTTGATCCTTCGTATTAATATCTTTTACACTTGAACTCGTTTGTACTTGCTCGCCGTTACCTGCATACATTACAAACTTACCATCGATAAACTTCTGGCCAAAGCCTAACAAGCCTCTATATGATTGTTTGCTTGTAAAGTCATAGGTCATCGTTCCGCTTACCACTGGTACTTTCTGACTTGACATCACGATTAAGTGATTTCTATGTTCTACTACAATATAATATGTCTTATTAATATCAATTTCACAACAATCAAAACCACTTATCATCTCAACACTTCCATCATTATGTAATAAGGCTGCCTTCTGACATACTGTACTTGATGGTGATGTTGTCTCTCTTAAGCTTACTAGAACCCAGTCAGTAACTGTAGATGGATATCCCGCTTTAGGACCATGGATTGCCTTATCATACCCTGCACCTTCTGCTCCAAAATAACTCCAAGGTGCTATCTTATAAGGTTGTCCAGCCGCCGTAGGTATTCCAAAAAACGTTACCGGTTTTTGTCCTGGTAGATATCCTAAGTCGTTCAATTTTGTCGTCATTGTTTGTCCATCCCATTTGTCAACAAACGGTCCTTCCAATAATACTTTCAAATCTAAATCTACACAAGCCTCTGTTACACCTGTAACTGTTATCGTTGCTACTGCATCGTCACAGTTGGTCGGATTAAACTTCTCGCAAATTGTATATGGATACGTATAAACTCCTGCTGGTGTGCCTGGTGGTACAGTGATGGTTCCATTCGGATTCATCACTAATCCCGGATAACTCGGTACCCCAGGTGTCAAATCAATGTCTGCTGGATTTACAGGTACACCATTCAACTTATCGTTAATAAGCACACTTGGTGTCGTTCCTCCTACAGGACTATCATATGGACCATAGGTATCATCTACTGCTTCGATTTCTGGTGCAACGACGGTTATCGTCGCTACTGCATCATCACAGTTCGTCGGATTTATCTTGTCACAAATCGTATATGGGTAGGTATAAACTCCAACTGGTGTGCCTGATGGGACAAAGATCGTTCCATTAGGATTCATCACTAATCCCGGGTAACTCGGTACGCCAGGTGTCAAATTAATATCTGATATACTTACTGGGTAACCATTCAATTTATCATTAAGTATTACAGTTGGTGTAGTACCTCCATCTGAACTATTGTACGGACCATAGTTGTCATCTACTGCTTCGATTTCTGGTGCAATTACTGTTATCGTTGCTACTGCATCGTCACAGTTCGTCGGATTCAACTTCTCACAAATCGTATATGGATAGGTGTAAACACCCGCTGGTGTGCCCGCTGGAACAATGATCGTTCCATTAGGATTCATCACTAATCCCGGATAACTCGGTACGCCAGGTGTCAAGTTAATATCTGCTGGATTTACAGGGTTACCGTTAAGTTTATCGTTAATTAATACACTTGATGTCGTACCACCATCTGCACTATTATATGGACCATAGTTGTCATCTACTGCTTCGATATCTGGTGCAATTACTGTTATCGTTGCTACTGCATCGTCACAGTTCGTCGGATTCAACTTCTCACAAATCGTATATGGATACGTATAAACGCCTGCTGGTGTACCAGATGGTACCGTAATCGTTCCATCAGGATTCATCACCAAATTCGGATGACTTGGTACGCCCGGTGTCAAATTAACATCTGATGGATTAACAAGGTTTCCGTTCAACTTATCATTCTCTAATACTGAATTGGTCACGCCTCCATCTGCACTATTGTACGGACCATAGGTATCATCTACTGCTTCGATTTCTGGTGCAACTACTGTTATTGTTGCTACCGCATCATCACAGTTCGTCGGATTTATCTTGTCACAGATCGTATATGGATAGGTGTAAACACCAGCAGGTGTACCTGCTGGTACTGTAATCGTTCCATCAGGATTCATCACCAAATTCGGATGACTTGGTACGCCCGGTGTCAAATTAACATCTGATGGATTTAAGATAACGCCATTCAAATAATCGTTTTCTAAAACACTCGTTGTTACACCACCAATTGAACTATTATATGGTCCATAAGTATCGTCTATAGCATCGATTTCCGGTGAAATTACTGTTATCGTTGCTACTGCATCGTCACAGTTCGTCGGATTCAACTTCTCACAAATCGTATATGGATACGTATAAACGCCTGCTGGTGTACCAGATGGTACCGTAATCGTTCCATCAGGATTCATCACCAAATTCGGATGACTTGGTACGCCCGGTGTCAAATTAACATCTGATGGATTAACAAGGTTTCCGTTCAACTTATCATTCTCTAATACTGAATTGGTCACGCCTCCATCTGCACTATTGTACGGACCATAGGTATCATCTACTGCTTCAATTTCAGGTGCAACTACTGTTATTGTTGCTACCGCATCATCACAATTGATAGGATTTACCTTCTCACAAATAGTATATGGATACGTATAAACGCCTGCTGGTGTGCCTGCTGGTACTGTAATTGTTCCATCTGGATTCATGACCAAATTCGGATGACTTGGTATGCCTGGTGTCAAGTTAACATCTGCTGGATTTAAGATAACGCCATTTAAATAATCGTTTTCTAAAACACTTGTCGTTACGCCTCCATCTGCACTATTGTACGGACCATAGGTATCATCAATCGCATCAATATCTGAAGTCAGAACCGTTACCGTTTCGTCATCACTATCGGTTACATCTGACCCACTTGGCGGTGTTCCTGTTGCAGTAGCTGTATTGTCAACTTTTCCGTTGTGTACATCTTCTAAAGTTACAATATACGAAGCACTAAATGTTGCCACTGCGCCTGGAGCTAATGTCGCTACTGATGCAGGTGTTACTGCACTTAACCCTGAAAGTGGGTCACTTACACTTACATTGCTCAATGTCACATTTCCGGTATTCGTTACAGTAAACGTATATACCACTACGTCTCCTAATTCGTAATTATCACTTGCTGCTGCCTTCACTATGTCTATTGACGCTGTCTGACCTAATGGTACATCTTCACTATCTTCATCGCTTACTGGTGTTCCACTCGGCGGTGTTCCCGTTGCTGTTGCCGTATTGTGGATGTTTCCATTGTTTACGTCGGTTTGCGTTACTGTATAGGTTGCTGTAAATGTCGTATTCGCACCTGGAGCTAAACTCGCTACGGTTGCTGGTGTAATCGCACTCATACCCGGTAGTGGGTCGCTCACTGTTACATTGCTTAACGTTACATTTCCGGTATTCGTTACTGTAAAGGTATAGGTTACTACATCGCCTACGCCATAACTACCGCTTGACGCTGTTTTTACTAGGTTGATAGCAGCTGTCTGACCTAATGGTACATCTTCACTATCTTCATCGCTTACTGGTGTTCCAC
>JAIXKS010000066.1:99670-104906 GCA_026928325.1 Chitinophagales bacterium
AAGCGCACCATCCGGAAATTTATCACCCTTTAACGTAACATGATCTGTTCCTTTTTCTAGGGTAGCAGTATGTAGTAATCGTCCGAAAACATCTAAAACCTCTAACGTCCCATCTGAATCGAGAGCATGGCCTAAATTAATGTCCAATTGCTCCGTAAACGGATTCGGGAAGAAATCAAAAGTTAATAATTGCTTTCTATCTGTAGATGTAGTATTATGATGATTAATAATATAGTCATCAATCTTTAATTGCTTCAATCGCTTGCCGCTCACTTGAGCGAGTTCCACAAAAGCAGTAGCATACGTATTAGTTAAATCTTCATTTGCCCAAGTCAATTCAGGACTCGGTATTTCATCACCGCTATCAAAACATAATCTGCCAATATCTATCGTCTCTCCTATCCCAATGACTAATGGATGACCTAAAGTAAGGTTATAGTCCGTAGCCAAATTTATAAAACCAAGATGGTTTTCATAAGCTAATTTTCCAAACCCTGAGGCATCCATATTATACGCATGTTGAACTAAAGCTAATGAGGTATAACCCTTCGGAAGATAGCTCGTAATCGACGACTCATCCAATTTAGTTAATTCAGAATCATAGTATAAACGATAATTCTGTCCGGCTAAATTAATAGGAATTAATGATCCGTTTTTTAATTGAATCTTATAACACCATTGTCGGTGATCCACTTCTTTACTACTTAAATTAAAATCTTCATTTAAAATAACAATTGCATTTTGTCCATTTGCAAACGGACAAAATGCAATCAATGTAAAAAAGTATAAAATTTTTAAAAAAGAGTTTTTTGGGGTTTTCATTTTTAAAATTTTTAATAAATATTATTTAGAATGATCTAAAAATCTAAAGGCTTTGTCTCCAAAATCAATAAGATTATAATATATCAAACAAAAATAGTTCCAAACTTTATCGAAATTTAAGATAATGTAGTCTTAATTCAATACAGCAAATAAGGTAAATCACTTAGTCATAATTAGCTAATTACACAAAACGCTATTTATCAATTATTTATAAATAATAATTTTCGAAATAATTACAAAAAACATACAACAAAATGCAATCTACTACTCGTGTATAGTTATTTTTAACTATATGCGTTTAAACGAGAAAAAATAGGGGAAATAATGAAATCCTAAAACAAAACGGCGAAACCTAAGATTGAAAACAAGAATTATTTGTAGTTTACTTTTGGAATGATGCATGGTCACCCTCAATTGTTTTTCATCGATATTTTGGATGGCACAATTCTTCAAAAAGTCATTTAGCGATGTTATACCTCAAAATAAGATTCAAATTCATATTATGCCACATAAAACAAATCCAATATTTCTTTTTTTAGATTTCGACTTAGAGGAAGAGTTTCATTGCCAATTTTAACCGTACTGTCTTCCATATTTATGGTATCTAAATATTCAAGATTTACTGCATAGGCTTTATGTGTCTTTATAAAAGATGATGGCAAACGTTCCAACAATGCCGTAAGGGTTGATCTCACAAAAAACCGGCGTTCTGATGTGTGTAGTTCAATATATTTACCATCAACGACGACGTATAAGATGTCACTAATTTTAAGCTTTTTAATATCTTTACCCATACGAACAAAGATATAATCATTAAATTTAATTGAGGAGTTGCGATTGACTTCACATTGTTTTTTTCCTAGCAGCAAAGCCTTTTCTAATTCAATTTTTTTCATCGGAAAGGGCAAAAAATCAACTAAAACCAAATCAACAATATCATTCAATACAGATTTTTGGAATTCTGAAGTATAAACAATACACGGAAGGTTTTTAAGTTTTGAATGCTGAAGTATAAGTTCCTTAATGGTTGTATCTACATTAGCCCGGTAATTAGCCAATAAAAGATCCGGTGTAAATATATCCAAAAGCTTAGTCAAGTCATCGGAATGAGTTAGTATCTCGATTTTAAATATGCCTAAATCTTCCAAATAACTTTTCAATACACCTTGTTGACTTACATCTGGCTCAATAATAAGTAGTTCAAATGAGTTCATAAACAACCATTAATATTTCGACAAATATAAAACCATTTCATTATTAATAGCTGGATTGAGAGGAATAACTTTATTCCATGTGTACAAATCATAGGATTAAAAGCCAAATTACCCATTAGAAAATCTATTACGCTTCAAAATAGCTGCAAGTCAGACGCTTTACTACATTTATTACGCTTTTGACCCTCAACACAAATCTTAGGATAATTGGTGTAGCTATATACGAAAAAAGGAAGGCTAACTAGCCCTCCTTTTTCTGTATGATAACTTTCTATAAAGTGTCCATTAAAACACCACTCTTGAATCATTTGCTTATTCAATTCGAATCAACTTCTTCTGAGTTTTAACGCCATCAATAGTAACTACAACATTGTAAACTCCAGCGGATAGGGATTCAAGATCAATTTTATAAGTCTTGTCTCCAGCCAACTGTAATTCTGCCTTACTTACTACTTTTACTAAGCGTGATGAACCATCGAAGATTTCAATTGCAACAGAGGCATCTTGCGTCAAGTTAACAATAAGATTTGTTTCATTATAGGCTGGGTTTGGATACAACTCAATGCTGTTTTCGCCATAATGAACTACTTTCACTATTTTACTATAAGTAAACTTGCCATTCAAATCATATTGTTTAACTCTGTATAAGTAAACACCAGGTCTAGATACATCATAATCCTTATGTTGATAATCCACAACTCTAGTATTTCCTTTAGCATCAATTCTTCCAGGAATAACATTGAAATCATTTTCTGATTCAAGTCTTCTTTCTACTTCATAATGACTTACATATAATTCCTGTCCAACCTGCCACTTAATAACATGAACCTCATTATCCCGCTTAGCTGTCACATCCAACCACTCTAGAGGAAGTGGTGCAAACATAATACCCATGTCGATATTTTTGTAAGAGGTTTCAGGCTGCATATCAAAAGTACGCGTTGTATTCAATCCATTACTATGGTCAACATCACTATCCTTATCATCACTAGTGGCTGCTGCAACTGTTGGGTAGAAGGTAGAAGGTGGTGTAAATCGGAAATAATAAGCTTGTTTTTCTAATTCTTCCAATTCGTAAACTCCATCTTCATCAGTAAATGCTGTTCCAACAACCTCATGCGTTGATGCTAGAATTGCTTCTACTTTTACGCCCTCGACCATTTCTTCATTATTATCTCTAACTCCATCACCATTTGCGTCTAACCATACTAACGATCCAGCCGTTGCTTGAGGATAGAATCCTGCTCCAATATCCAATTTAGTTCCACCAGAGACCACAGTAAACTTATTCGTAGTTGTCGGACCATTTGCATTGGTAATATCACTATCTATAAATCTATTGTTTCCGACATTTGGTCTAGCTCTCACTAATCCTAATGGTGGCATTATCACCTCAACATAGTATTCACCTGGAGGCGTACAGAAACTCCAGTAACCATCATCTGAAGGTGTTCCAGGTCTGTGACCGGTAAATGTATGCTCCCAAATCATCCAAGTTCCAAAGTGATTTCTCCACAGATTTACTTGTAAGCCGTTAATACCATTTTCATTCGTATCCCAGATATCATTTTTATTAATATCGTACCATACTAAGTCTCCAATCGGAATACACTTATAGTATCCAGCATCCCATGTTAAGTCATCTACTCCTTCGCCTAGGTGAATTGTAGTTGTCGTTCCAGGGCCATAAGTACCGTCATTATCACTATCCGTCACATCATTTCCTCTATTAAAGAAGGTCTTATCATATCCATCTGGAGTTATAAACTCAAGATAATAATCTCTTGGCCAAAGATTGACAAACAAATACTTACCATTAGCGTCTGTGTACTGAGTACCCATATACATTCCATTACTTCTATACAGATTTACTTGTACTCCTGGAATTCCTGGTTCACCCGGATCTTGCTGTCCATTACCATCTAAATCATGCCAAACGAAGTCTCCTAAAGAACTCAAATCTGGGCAATATGGTGCCGGTACATGAATTACTTCAGCCTCACAACCAGGGAAACTTACGGTTAATATCACATCTTGTCCAGAAGGAATACCCGTGATAATACCATCACCAATTACTCCATAATTAGAAGTTAATGATGCTCCATTATACAATGTAAAGATAATAGAATAAGTTGTATTGAGTTCAGTACAGAAAGCTCCACCTATACTAATCCTTGGATTTTCGCATGGTCTATTACAATCTTCTACACTCAATACGGTAATACTTACCGCACAACTGCCATTATTCGCACTAATCACCAAATCGGTACCGATTGGTATGTTGATTACTTTATTATCTACAATAGTTCCTACATTTGTACTTAGTATAGCCCCTGTGGTCTCAACAAAACTGACCAACCAGAATCCATCACCAGCACAAATACCTTGACCCATCGTTAAGTTCGGGAAGTCACAATCTACTGGGCAATCTGTTGGACCTGTCAATGTATTGCTTGTCTCACAACCCGCTTCGATGCTACTTGTTACCGTGATGCTTGTTCCTAATGGTATGTTTTCTATTCTATTGCCATTAACGACTCCAGCACTTGCTACTATATCATCGCCACTGTGGTAGTAGGTAATGCTATAGCTATCACCATCACAAACGATATCTCCAATCGTTAATACTGGATCTTCACAACTACATTCTGGTGCAGGTACTACTACTACTTGGGCTGGACATCCTGGGAAGCTTACCGTTACTGTTACCGCTTGACCTGCTGGGATGCCCGTAATTACTCCTGCTCCTACTACTCCATAATCGCTAGTTACGGTCGATCCTACTGTCGCTGTGAATATCACACTGTACGTTTGGTTCGCATCTGTACAGATTGTTCCTCCTATACTGATTCGTGGATTCTCACATGTATTATCACAATCTGCTACGCTCAATACGGTGATGCTGATCGCACAATTTCCATTATTTGCACTGATTACTAGGTCCGTGCCTATTGGTATATTGATCACTGTATTATCTATTATCGTTCCGGCATTCGTGCTCAATATCGCTCCTGTGGTCTCTACGAAACTTACAGACCATGTCCCTCCGCCATCACAGATGCCTTGACCCATCGTTAAGTTCGGGAAGTTACATTCTACTGGGCAATCTGTTGGACCTGTCAATGTGTTGCTTGTCTCACAACCTGCTTCGATGCTACTTGTTACCGTGATGCTTGTTCCTAATGGTATGTTTTCTATTC
>JAIXKS010000066.1:105006-108076 GCA_026928325.1 Chitinophagales bacterium
TGTTGCCATTAACGACTCCAGCACTTGCTGTCAAATTATCTCCGCTGTGGTAGTAGCTGATACTATAGCTATCACCATCACAAACGATATCTCCGATCGTTAATACCGGATCTTCACAAGTACAATCAGGTGCAGGCACTACTACAAGGTGATCTTCACAACCAGGATAGCTAATTGTTAATGTCACTTCCTGACCTGCCGGAATGCCGGTAATCACACCAGAACCAACAACACCAAAGTTTGCAACAATTGTAGCATCGTTATCTAAGATAAAATATAAGCTATAAGTATCCCCTGGTTCGCAAGCGGTACGGCTTATACTGATATGAGGTTGTGTACATAAGTCATCACATGAAGTTGGGCTCTCGATTTCGTAACTTACGACACAACTACCATTCGTTGCTGATATTATTAAATTTGTTCCTAGTGGAATATTGACGACCCCATTTCCTACAACTGTCCCTACATTTACAGAAATAGCAGCTCCTGTACTTTCAGTAAAACTGATTTCATAATATCCCGTGTTACTACATTTACCTTGTCCTACTATTAACTTAGGATATCCACAAGTATTGTGACAAACATCAGGTCCAGTAACCTGAATCGTAGATTCACATCTTGATTCATTTTTACTGGTTATGGTTACTGTTGTTCCTAGTGGAATATCAACAATAAAATTTCCAACCATTGTTCCTGCACTCGCTGTGATGCTTTCTCCATCATGGGTAAACATGACGCGATATCCATTTTCATCACATTCAACGTCTCCGACAGTAAGAATAGGCATTATACATTCACAATAGCCGACCAAGCAAGCTGCATCACCGGCAGTTGCATAATCCATATCAAAGTAGAAATTAGGTTCTAGTTTTTGTAACTTAGTAGGATTAATCCACTCTGCTACTTCCATGAATGCCGTTGCATAGCCATCTGTTAATCCAGGGCGAGCAAAAACTACATTCATACATAGGTTTGGATCATCAAATACTTCTTGAGTTACTGTAAAACAAAGTTTTGAAGTTGTTGTCCATACGCCAAGCGGCAAAACAATACCACCGGCATTCAGGTCTGATAGATCCATCGTATAATTGATGAAACTCAAAGTGCTCTCAAATGGCAATGGACCGAAACCAGTCGCATTTTGATTTTCAAATAACTGAACTTGTGTATATCCTGTGTACATTGGTACTGGTAAAACACTCTCGCCAGATTTAAAAAGCCCTATGCTACCATCCCAATAGATACGATAATTCTGTCCGGCTAAATGAACATCGTCATCATTAGCTTGTAATTGCACATTGTAACACACTTCTTTGGTTTCACAATCTACTTCATCTAAGCTAAGTCTTATATTATAATAGCTTGTATCGATACACTTATCGTTAAGACAAGCTTCATTACCCATGGTATAATAGTTCATATCAAAGTATAGATTAGGTTCAAGCTCTTGAAGCTTGGTAGGACTAATCCACTCTGCTACTTCCATAAATGCCGTTGCGTAACCATCTGTCAAACCAGGGCGGCCAAACACAACATCCATACATACATTTGGATTGTCAAATAGAGGTTGAGCACCCGTAAAACACAATTTGGAAGTCGTCGTCCAAACGCCTGGGTTCAAAACGATACCTCCACTATTTAGGTCTAACAAATCCATGGTATAATTGATGAAGCTCAAATTACTTTCAAATGGCAATGGACCATAACCCGATGCGTTTTGATTTTCAAATAACTGAACTTGCGTATATCCTGAATACATAGGTGTTGGCAAAACACTCTCACCTGATTTAAAGGAAGCAACCGTTGCATCCCAATAGATACGATAATTCTGTCCAGCTAAATGAACATCTGTTCCACCACTAGATTGTAATTGAACATCATAACATAATTCTTTAGTATCACAATCGACTTCACCTAACTTTAATCGAATATTATAATTACTCTCATTATTACACATGCTGGCTAGACAAGATTCTGATCCAGATGTAGGGCCTAAATCATAATAATTGACACCAGTAGCACCAACAGTTTGGTTACTAGCAACCCATCTTGAAACTTGCATATAAGCCGAAGCATAATCGGTAGTATATCCATCTCTTGCAAAAACCATTTCGAAGCAGGAGTTTTGATCTGTAAAGACTTCGTCAACCATATCAAAACACAAACTAGCGGTACTTACCCAATCTGATGAAGATAGAGGAATACCACCGTTTTGCAGATCGCTTAAATCTATATAAAAATTAAGAAATCCCAATGTCGATTCAAATGATAACGGCCCATTAATGTGGTCAGCATCTGTGACTACATTTTGAACCATATTCAAATCAGTGTACACCGGTGTTGGCAACAAAGATGTGCTTGAAACGAATGTTGCTTTAGAAGCATCATAGTAAATACGATAGTTTTGACCTGCAAGATTAAATGATCCACTACCATTAATCTTAAATTGCACGTCATAACACACTTGTTTAGTTACGCAATTTACTGAAGTTTGCTTAAATTGAACATCCCAATTTTGAGCATTAATTCCGATGGTTGCAATTAATGTCAATAAGATAGACAATACAGTCCTCATAATATGTTATTTAATTATTCAAAAAAAAATTAGAATAATCAAAAACAATATTTGATAGTAAATTTAGGTTCTTTCTCAGGCAGTAATATAGATACTATACATACTGCTCCTGATTAAGGGCAAAGATACCACGACAACATATATAAATTTATCTTAATGCAATGTTTACTTGATTTTTTGTCCTTAAAATGTATTAATTTGTACTTAAACTGTATTTAATAGGGTCTATATAAAATTACATTTAATCATAATATGTCGAGAAATATGTCTTAAATCAACCTGATTTATTTCCAACTTGACCAATTTAACCCTTGATATCCTACGTTAAAATTATAAATTTTCTACTTTTCTATGTAAATTTGTAGTCTAAATAATGATTTAGTGCTCTGTCTATAAAAAGATTTAAATAATAATGGAAGTTGTTTTTTTAAAGATCAAGGCAAAAAACGCAGGCATAGTGGTAACTATGACGAGTATTTTTAACGATGAGATTTG
>JAIXKS010000066.1:108231-114982 GCA_026928325.1 Chitinophagales bacterium
ATTTGAAAAAAGAACAACATTTTATTAAGATTTTTTTGTGGACAGAGCACTAGATCACCCAAAATGCAATACTTATGAAAATCAGATATTCATTCTTTATAGCGATTACTCTATTTTTCTCCGCTATATTTATTACCTCTTGTGGAATAAAACCTTCCAAAAATTCCTATACTAAAGGCCAATATGATAAACCCTTAGTTCCGGATTTTCATAAAAACGCAACCATCTACGAGGTCAATCTACGCCATTATACCGCAGAAAATACATTTAAATCCTTTGAAGCACACCTACCCAGACTCAAAAATATGGGCGTAGATATCCTATGGTTTATGCCCATTCATCCCATTGCACTAAAAAACAGAAAAGGAGGATTGGGTAGTCCTTACTCCATCGCCGATTATTACAAGACCAATCCCGATTACGGTACGCTCGAAGATTTCAAACATATGGTACAAGCCATCCATCAAGCTCAAATGCATATTATCATAGATTGGGTGCCAAATCATACAGGATGGGATCATCCTTGGATTACGCAACATCCTGATTGGTATCAAAAAGATAAAAATGGCAATATCACGGATCCTATAGACTATAATACCGGTGAATCTTGGGGTTGGACAGATGTAGCTGCCTTAGATTATAAAAATCCAAAGATGCGTTTAGGAATGATCGATGCTATGCGATTTTGGGTAAATGAAACGGGTATCGATGGTTTTCGAATGGATGTGGCTCATGCCGTACCCGAAGATTTTTGGATCCAATGCACAGATTCACTCTATAATATCAAGCCCTTATTTATGCTGTCTGAAGGTGAAAATCCTAATATTGTCAATAATGGCGCTTTTGTAGCAGATTATGCTTGGGAAATGCACCACACGCTCAATGAGATTGCAGCCTATCAGGGTGCCAACAGAATAGAAAATGCCAATATGGTACAAGGAAACTTAAAAGAAGGAACAAAGAAAATAGTTAAAAAAACCGCCCTGGATATAGATCTCGTTTTAGCCAAAAAAGCCAGTCAATATCAAAAAGGATATCAAATGCAGTTTACATCCAACCATGATGAAAACTCATGGGCAGATACGGAGTTTGCCCGCATGGGTAATGGACATAAGGCTTTTGCTGTCCTATGTGCTACCTTCAATGGTTTTCCATTGATATACTCCGGACAGGAGGCAGCCATGGACAAAAAATTAGAGTTTTTTGAAAAGGATTTTATTCCTTGGGATAATTATACATACGCTGGTTTTTACAAAACGCTTTTTGACTTAAAACATCGCAATCAAGCGCTATGGAACGGTACTTATGGCGGAAACCTTGTCAAAATCCCAACCAAAAATGATGAAAACGTCTATGCTTTTACCCGTGAAAAGAACGGAGATAAGGTCATCGTTATCATCAATCTTTCTGCCACTTTACAAAAAGCAGAAATACCTGCCATTCCCGGCCAATACAACGAAGTCTTCACTCAAACTCAAAAAAAGTTTGTAGCTAACGAATTTTTCCTACTGCAACCATGGCAGTTTTTAGTGTATTCTAATAAGTAATGCCAAACAACATATTTACAATAAATGAACAAGATATTAAGCCGTTAATGCGACGTCTATAAAAAGTCGTAAATTATAATGGAAGTTATTTTTTTTTAAAGATCAAGGCAAAAAACGCAGCCATAGTGGTAACTATGACGAGTATTTTTAACGATGAGATTTGAAAAAAAACGACATTTTATTAATTTCTTTATATTGACGGAGCACTAGAAGTTCTACGAATGTCATTTTAAAATATAATCCAACGACTGATTGGCAGCTATTTTGATGCGTAATTGGTTTTCTATGGGTTAAATTACCGTATAACCGTCCAAACACAACAATCTTTTAAAATTTCATGTTATTCTCATGTTGTAAAGCATTGTAAATGGTTTTTAAGACGATAAACAGATTTAATAAAAAAATACTCGCATTGATGACTACGGTTGTAATGACTGTGAGTTTCGCAGTTGGACAACAAAAATACAGTCTGGCTAACGAATATTTTAATTCCGGCGAGTATGAAAAAGCCGCAGAATTATACCGCACCTTGTACGAAGAAACGTCCGGCAACAAGACTTATTTTAATTTATATATCCAATGCCTTATTGAGCTCAACGAGTACGAACAGGCTCAATCTATCGTAGCTTCAGAACTTAAAAAAAACCCTTCTGACGTCTCTCTATACGTCACCAATGGCAATCTTTTAGAGCGTCAAGGGCAAATCGCTAAAGCCGAAAAAGAATTTAAAAAAGCGATCGACAAGCTAGAAGCAAACCCGACTGCCATCAGCAATCTCGCCAATACTTTCACGAACTTAGGCAAATATGACTTGGCCATCGAAGCTTTTCTCAAAGGCAGCAAGTTAGTCGAAGTAGAAAATTTATATACCTATAATCTCGCTGACTTATATCGTCGTAAAGGTGATAGCAAAAACATGATCAAATACTATCTTTTAGCAGCGGAAAAAGATAAAAACAGCTACAATATTCAGACTAGTTTACAGCGATTTCTTGGTGAGGACGACTACCTCGAACTCCAAAAGCAACTCTATGTAAAAATCCAAGAACAACCGGATGTACCTCAATACGGTGAATTGCTCCAATGGTCATTCATGCAAAAGAAAGAGTACGATAAAGCCCTACGCCAAGCTCGTGCTTTAGATAGGCAACTTGCAGAAAATGGTAATCGCGTGTTTAAGCTCGCAGAGATCATGTACAAAGACAAGGATTATGACAATGCCATAGACGCCTATAATTATATCGTGACGAACCATGGCAAAAATTCAAGTTATTTCCTAGATGCCAAGCGAGGACTCCTCAAAAGCAAAAAAGCTAGGGTCACGGGTAATTATGATTATACAACCGAAGATTTGAAGTCGCTAAAGGAGGAGTACCGATCATTTTTGTCAGAAATGGGCAAAAACACCCAAACCACACCTTTAATCATAGAATATGCTGAATTTGAAGCCTTATATGTTAACGAATTAGATACTGCCATTCAAATATTGGAAGAAGCTAAAAATTTTGGTGGACTCCATCCAGATATGGTGGCACAAATCAAGTTGGATTTGGGTGACTACTACTTGATGCATGGGGACAGATGGGAAGCGAGTTTGCTATTTAGCCAAGTAGATAAAGACTTCAAAGAAGGACAGCTCGGTGAATATGCGCGATACAGAAATGCCAAACTTTCTTATTACTCTGGAGATTTTGCTTGGGCGCAAGAGCAATTTAAAATCCTAAAAGGAGCTACCTCTAAGCTCATTTCCAATGATGCTATTGATATGTCGGTCTTTATTTTGGAAAATTTAGGAATGGATACTACCCATGCTACTTTACAAATGTTTGCGCAAGCCGATTTATTGTCATTTGAAAACAAGTATGACCAGGCCTTAGCAAAATTGGATTCTATTCTCCTCATATATCCGGAGCATGATATCGAAGATGACGTTTTTTACATGAAGGCGCAAATCTTCAAAAAGCTGAAACGAACAGATGATATGGTTCAGATGTACCAATCCATAATCGAAAAATATCCGGAAGAAATCAAAGCCGATGATGCTATCTATGAGTTGGCTTCCTTTTATGATCATCAACTCAATGACAGAGAAAAAGCCATGGAATTGTATCACAAGCTTTTCATCGATTATAGTGCTAGTACCTATGCTGTAGATGCGCGATTGAGATATAGAGTGCTGCGAGGCGATGAGTTATAGCACATATTTTCTAAACTTTTTTATCTTTACACCCAAATTCACTTCCGTATGAGATATGTAGCGTTTATGGTGACTATTTTTCTTTTCATGACTTCATGTGAAAAAGAGGAAACCAAAGTTCAAAAACAGTTGGATAAAGATATTCAGCTAATCGAAGATTACTTGAAAGACAAAAATCTTACTGCAGAAAAAACATCTCATGGTATTTACTATATTATTGACGAACCTGGAAGTGAAGAAAAGCCCAAAGTAACAAGCACCGTTGTTGTCAATTACAAAGGCTATTTTACCGATGAAGTGGAATTTGACGCAGGAGAAAAAGCAACTTTTCCGCTATACAACGTCATCCAAGGTTGGCAAATCGGCATACCAAAGTTTGGTAAAGGAGGCAAAGGAAAATTGCTGATTCCGTCTAAATATGCGTATGAAGACAGACAAATCCAAGGCAGAAGTAATGCCGTCCTCATCTTTGATATAGAATTATTAGACATCCTCTAATCGTAAAGTTCAATGCCTGTATTCAAGATTTCGAAATGGTTGTGCTTGAGTTTTTTGCTCGTATGGATATCCTGCTCGAAAAACACACAAAGCGACATCGACGAAATCGTACAGTATCTGGAAGATCATGAGATTAGCTATATCGAATCTTCCGACGTCTATATTCATATCGAGGAGCAAGGTTCCGATGTCTTTCCTACCGAAGAGTCCATCGTCGAGATCCAATACCAAGCGACCTACCTCAATGGTGTCGTTTTCGATCAATCTCCCGAAGATACACCGATAAAACTCAACCTTCAGGACGCCATACAAGGACTATCCATCGGCATGAAATTCATATCTGTCGGCGGCCAAGGGAGTATCTATATTCCATCCTCATTAGCCTATGGTTCAAATCCACCTTTCGGCATTGAAAAAAATGCCATCTTAGTATATCACATCCGTTTGATCAATATCATCTGACAAACAAGACACATCTAAGACAATAGATAGCAATACACCAGAGAGCTTGATGGAGATGTAGTAAGCATCAAGACAATTGGTCTTGGCAATGGCAAGGATGTAATGCGTTATCGTATTAATATGTTGGGATTATACTCCTATATAAATATTATCTAGCGATTAGATTTTTGACACAAAATAAATGACCATGAGGCTATTTTAATAGATATTTGTTTTACTATCGATATATTGATTCCTCCAATATTGAAGTACGCTATTAGAAATATAAGAAATGATTAGGTTCAAAGCCTATCCAAAGGAGAGCCTACTTTGGATAGCGACCTATCAATAACCTGGGTATAAATTTGTGTAGTTTTGATACTATTATGTCCCATTAGTTTTTGGATATAAGTGATGTCTGTGCCTAGCTCCAAAAGATGAGTAGCGTAACTATGCCGTAAACCGTGAATACCGATTTGTTTATTAATTTTAGCTTTTTTCATCGCCTCCTTAAAAACTAATTGTACCGAACGCACGCTATACTGGCCCCCATATTGCCCTTCGAAAATATAATCTTTTGGGAGATATTCTTGGTAATAAATCCTCAAATCGTCCAGTATGGAGATTGGCAAATTTACAATCCGATCTTTTTTACCTTTCCCTCTGTGAATCCGGACTTTCATATCCTTACTATCTATGTCTGCTATTTTTAAATTCACGATTTCGCTTACACGCAATCCCATTCCATAGCAAAGTTGTAAAATAATTCGGTGTTTTAGGTTTGTCGTAACGGCAAACAAGCGTTTTACTTCCTCTATATTGAGTGCCTTAGGCAATAACAATGGTTTTTTAGGGCGAGGAATATCAAAAAACATTTTGGGTTTGTGCAACACTTGTTCATAGTAAAATTTGATCGCGTTCATTCTGCTATGAATTTGATTTTCGGACAAGTTTAACTCATTATGACAATACAAGAAATAGCTTTGTAAACGCTCAGCCGAAAGGTCTTGTACCGCATGATCTTTAAGCAGATACAACAATTGAGCAAACTCTATAGTATAAGTACGGATTGAATTCGCTGCATAACCTTTGAGCGTGAGTATATTTTGATATTTTTGAAATTCAGGCATATTTGTCATCGAAATTTTGAGCAAAACATCTTTGCCTACAACTTCCATTTTCAAACCAAAAAGCTGCCGATGATATGAATTATCAGCCACATACCAAGCTTTTTGTGAAGCTGACCAACAAGCTTTCACCGCACTCCTGAGGTGGTTGATAAGATTTTTATCGTAATCAAATTTCACCCAAATCACTTTTTTATTGTGATGTGTCCCAAGCAGAAATTGATAAGATTTTGGGTTAAAAATCGACTTCGCATTTTGCATATCTTCTTAGTTTCGCAAATTAAATAACTCAAAGATATAAAATAGTTATTGATGTGAAAAACAATGGGTTAAAAAATTTTGACATTTGAGAAACCTTCGTATATTTGCGAGTTATACACCATTTTGAGAACGACACTAACAATCATATTAACTCTAATTGGACTTTTGACTTTCGGACAAGAAAACAAACTTGGCGAAGACGGAAAACCCGTATTTGAAATTAAACCTGAAATCTTGGATAGTTTATACGTAAAAGCATTAAACAATAGGATTGATTTACTTTTACAAAGTGGATGGCATTACGTTGAAATGAACGAGTACGGGAGCAGAATTAAAAACTTAAACGTACCTGACAGATATAAATTCCTGACGACAGACGAGTTAATTGACTTATCAATAAAAGAGAAACGGACAATTAATGTTTTAAGGGTTGTTCACAATATAATATCCAAAGACACGGTTGATATAAATTTTGGTTATATAGGATTTACAGGAAAAAGAAAACTTCATTTTTACAAAGGAATACGTTTTAGAAAAGCAGAAATTACTGTGGGTTGTGGTGGGACAAATGGTTACCAACCTGACATAAGATTTGCTTTTAACAGTTTAACGAATGAATGGAAAATAATAAAAAATCGTTTTATCACGACAAATGAAGAATAAAAAAACGGTGTATAACA
>JAIXKS010000066.1:114992-121029 GCA_026928325.1 Chitinophagales bacterium
TAATAAAAAATCGTTTTATCACGACAAATGAAGAATAAAAAAACGGTGTATAACAAGGTATTGCCAAAAGCGGGGCGAAAGTACTAAATTCAAAGTTTGTACTTCCCTACCCGCCAAAAACGAATTATATTCGTTTTTTATTTTTAAATTTATCTCAATATAAATTCGTTTTGGCTAGCCTCGCGCTGAATTTCAACTTTCAGCTTGAAATTCCCCGCCTTCGGCAATACCCAAAACGTTAGGCACAATATTAAGAACCCCAGAACAACAGAATAAAGCAAATAAAAACGTAATTTTGACATATGAAAGTAGTATCATTATATTCCGGAGCAGGTGGACTTGACATTGGTTTTAAAAGAGCAGGATTTGACATAGTTTGGGCAAATGACTTTGATAAAAATGCTTGTGCATCATATACAAAAAATATTGGAGACCACATAAGATGTGGAGACATCAATCAATACTTTGAAGAATTATCTCAACTTGATAATGTTGATTTGGTTATAGGTGGTCCGCCTTGTCAAGGTTTTTCTGTTGCAGGTAAAATGGACCCGAATGACCCAAGAAGTGAACACGTTTGGACTTTTACAAAGGTTGTTGCCAAGATAAATCCGAAGGCTTTTGTAATGGAGAATGTAAAGGCTTTAGGACAACTACAAAAATGGGAGCCGTTAAGAATTGAACTACTAAAAACATTTAGAGATTTAGGTTATTCTGTGAATTTTGTCGTTTTGAATGCCACAGACTTTGATGTACCACAAGCAAGAGAAAGAGTTTTCTTCATTGGATTTAAGAATAACTCAAAGCTCATTCCTGATTTACAAAAAATGTTAGAACCTTTCAAAAAGAAAGCCCCAACAGTTAGACAAGCACTTTCTGTGCTTGACAGGGCAGGAACAGGAAATAACAAAAGTGTTTGTAATGCAAAGATTACTTTGACACCTAATCCAGTAATGCGAAAATCGCCTTTTGCAGGAATGTTATTTAATGGCTTAGGCAGACCCGTAAAGATTGATGGATATTGTGCTACTTTACCAGCTTCAATGGGTGGAAATAAAACCCCTATAATTGATGAAGAAGAGTTGTATAATAAATCTGAAAGTTGGGTTCAAAACTATCATTCAAACCTTATGAAAGGTGCAAGTCCAATGGATTACCAAGAAGCACCAAGTAGATTAAGAAGATTGACAGTTGAAGAAGCAGCACTATTGCAAACATTCCCTATAGATTATGAATTTTGTGGTTCTCAATCGTCCAAATTTAAACAAATTGGTAATGCAGTACCTTGTAATCTGGGATACAATGTTGCGAGAATGATGATGGATTGTTTAATCAATGAAGCGATAGAAAATATTTTTATTAATCTTCCTTACCAATTGGAAATAGAAAACATTAATGGCTGAAAATATATTGAAAAGTGATGCGGAAAAAGTTTTATTATCCGCATTTAGAGAGAGATGTTCAAAGAAAGACATTATTTCGAGTAACATAAAAATAGTCTTACAGGGAAATCACAAAACCTATAAGTATATTCTTGTAAATGGATTATTAGCTAAGGCTACAAACGAAAATATTAATGCTCTTGCTTTGCAAGCAGGAGCACCTCTAAAAGGAGCTTTTGATGCTAGAAGTTTATGCCATAATGTTTTAGTTCCATTTGAGCGTGACTTTTTGCAAAGTGCACTTGGTGGCTCAAACGAGCCATTTTTAAATAAGCCAGCAAGGTTTACGCATTTAAGTGACACGAATGCGGTTCGTAAGGGTCAGGACAAAGAAACTCTTGAACTTCTGATAGAAATTTTCAACTCAATCCATACGAGTTCAGAAGCAATAAAATATTTAGCTTGTGCCTTAGAGTTCTTGAACGAAAAAATTGAAGAAAACAATTTACTTCACGACAGCTCAATAAAATACAATCCTACTTTAGTTGAGATTTATGAATTTATTTTCAGATTTTTAGATAAGTCGTTTGAAGGCGAAACGTCAGCTATTGTAGTTGGTGCTTTGGAAAAAATTTATCATTCAAGGTTTTCAAAAAACTTTAGGGTAATTGCTCATAAGGTAAATCAAAGCGGTTCATCATCTAAAGAAGTAGGAGATATTGACATATACAAAGAAGACCATTTTTATTACGCAATTGAAGTAAAAGACAAAAAGTTTACTTCTTATGATTTAGAACACGCATTCAAAAAAATTCAAGAGCAAGGTGGGTCTAAAGGACAATTTATTTATGGCCCGAGTGCTACTTTTGACGAAGAATTATTGGAGAAAAGAATATCGGTATTTGAACAAGAAGGATTTATGGTTCTTTTCCAAGACATTTTTACATATTCTAGGACAATGATTTTCAAAATCGACTTAAATAGTAAACAGGAATTTATTGATACAATTATGTCTACAGCAATTGAAATAAATGCCAAGGACGAAACGAAAAATTGGATACAAGAATTACTGACAAACATTGGGTGGAAATAGAAATACTGTGCCTAATAACTAAGGTTTCGTGGCGCACGAAGTGCAAGACATGAAACCCCTGTTGAACGAAACCGGCTACATGGTCTCCCTTATGGGTTTATCGATTTATTTTTATGGATGAGTAATAGGCAAAATACCGAGCTTCTTTCTTAGACGTAGTAGCGAACAGGCTGTTTTTCCGCTGTTTTTCACATTTACCTTGACTTGATTGCATACCTTCCCCTACCCAAATCTCTAGGATTTAGGAATAGGTCGAGTGCCCAATATATATGCTTCCGGTGGGCCGCGTTGCCCAAATATTTCAATGGTTATCAGCGTCCCTATTTTACAATACGGACATTTTCGCAACATCGTCTTGACCTCTGTCAGCGGTCGTGATACTTGCAATTCTTTCTGTAATAATTGCAATTTCCCGCGTTTCCAACTACTGCTCAATATCCCGTAATGTCGAATTCGAACAAACCGACTTGGTAGTATATGCATCGAAAATCTGCGAACAAACTCTTCGTTACTTAGCTTCATCGATTTATTCTTGCCGCCATCACGATAATCTTTATACTTAAATAATGTTGTGCACTCTGTAACCTCTATGATACGATGGTTGCTGATTGCCACCTTGTGCGTGTATCTTCCTAAATATTCGAGTACTTGTTTTGGCCCACCAAAGGGGCGTTTGGCATAAACTACCCATTCCTTTTCAAATAGGGTATCGTACAATTGTTGATTTCCCTGTTCTCCTCTGCGTAAACATGCGACATACTTGGCTCGAAATACCTTGCTCATTGCCTTGACCGAAAATAAAAACTTATTGCTCCGTATCTGCTTTTTCCACTTTCCGTCTTTATCAATGCCGCCGCCCGGTACTATACAATGCACATGTGGATGAAGACTCATCGTCTGACCCCATGTGTGCAAGATAGATATCATGCCTAGTTGGATCCCGGTGGTATGGCCGAACTGATTAAGCGTTGCCCATGCTGACTGAAACAGATAGGCGTACATCTCTTTTGGAGCATGCAAGGCCAAGCCGTGTAGCTCATCCGGCAGGGTAAATACCACATGATAGTACGTACATGGCAGCAATTCTTGTTCTCTGTTTTGTATCCATTCTTCGCGTTGATGACCTTGACACTTAGGGCAATGTCGGTTACGACAACTGTTATAACTGATATGCAGCCGCCCACATCCGTCACATGCATCTATATGACCTCCGAGTACCGACGTTCGACATGCGGCTATAGCTCGAAGTGTCTTCTGTTGATGTGAGCTGTATTGCTCATCTGATAGCCTTATCTTTCGGACTACATCCGCTACTTCCCACTTTGGCTGCATTGCTCAAATACTTTATCTATTGGACTTTTTACCAACTGCTCTGGTGGTGTGCATACGTGAAGATATACCAAGGTCGTCCGTATATTAGTGTGACCCAATAGTTTTTGAACAGTCAGTATGCTTGCACCATCTTCCAATAAATGGGTCGCATAGGTATGACGTAAGGTGTGTGCATGGACATCTTTGAGTATGCCTGACTCTTTGGCTATTGTCTTGACAACCCATTGTACTCCTCTCTGGGAATATCTACCATCAAAATCTCGTTGATCTTCTACCTTGCAGCTTGTATTCTCAAATAGATATTTTTTAGGATGCTCAGCATTTATATAGGCTTTTATACCACGAATCAAGTGCGCCGACAATGGTACATATCGGTCTTTGCCGCCTTTGCCCTGCACCACGTGAAGCATCTGACGGTCAAAGTCCATATGCTTCAACTCTAAGTTACGAAGCTCCATACAACGAAGTCCGCAACCGTACAAAAGACCTATCACTAATCGATGTTTGAGTAGTTTGGGCTTCATAAGCATTCGCCATATCTCTTCTTTGCTCAACACTTCAGGCAGTTTATTATCGTGAGCAATCGATGGTAGATGTAGATATTCATATGGCAAGCCTTCCGTTTTCAAAAGGAAACGTAGCCCATAGACTGTATGCTTAAAGTAGCTTTGAGAAGGTGTTTTACTCCGTTGTTGAAGCTCATAAAGGTAGTCCTTGACTTGCTCTGCTTCCAACTCCGTAGGCAAGCACCCAAAGTGCAGTGCCATTGCTGCAACATGACGACTGTAATTATCAAATGTCCGCTCGCTGCGCCCAAGAATTGAAATATTCCGTTGGAATCTTGCTAGTAATTCTGAAAATCCTGTAACTTTGTCGCAGGCACGATTAAGATACTTGTTTGTTCTTAATGCTTCCGGCGATTTTTTTTTGTTGCCATAAATATTATTTTTAAAATTAAATGGCAAATTTACGGATTAGTGCGGAAGGCTACCGTAGGTTTAGTTCAACAGGCGTTTGGCTCAATGGCGGGTGACGTGGTTAATTGAACATTCTACCTCGCATCAACTTTTGTGGTGTATTGACAGTTTTGTGCTCCGAAATCCGCCACTGCGCCAAGCGCCAAAACGTTGGCAGCAATTATAAGTACGACACATTCAAAGTAATGACAAATGGAAAATAACGAAACAGGATTAAGTAAATTGACTGATACAATAGAAAACGCTATTACAGGTGTTCCTGCACCAGTTAGAAAAAATTTCATAAAAGCATTTGGACAATTATGCACTGCCGCTGTGGACATTCCTGTAGCTTGGCTTGAAGGAAAGTCAGCTGAAATTAGGGCCACTACCGAAGCAAGGCTACAAATAATCCGTAAGGAAGGAGAAACAATTTCTGACCAAATTATTGTACCTCAAGAATATATTACTAAAGCCTCAAGTAAGTTTGCAGCTAAAGTCATTAAAGAACAAATAAATCTTGACCAAATAACTCTTAATGCAGCAAACGAACTTTCTTCAGGCAAGAATGTAGAAAGTTCGGAGACCCCAATTGACGATATTTCAGAAGACTGGTTAAATGAATTTGAGAATTTAGCACGTCTAAAATCTTCCGAAGACATGAAAGTAGTATTCGGGAAAATACTTGCAGGTGAGATTGTAAAACCAGGAACCTTTTCAATCAAAACAATCAAGCTTATTTCACAATTGGACAATCAAGCAGCTAAACTATTCCAGATATTTTGTAGCCAAACTATTTCGTTGAGAGCAACCGACAATATTTTCGATGCAAGAGTTGTGTCATTTTCGGGTAATGCTGCTTCAAACTCACTAAGAGAGTTCGGATTATCTTTTGACTCCTTAAATATTTTACACGAATATGGTCTTATAATTTCAGACTATAATTCTTGGATGCATTATTCACCTTGTATTGCAAATGAACAAAAGCAAGTTGGTGCTGCACTTCGATTTCAAAATAAAAACTACGGACTTGTTCCGTCTGACAGAGAGAAATTTGATAAGACATTAAAATTAAATGGTGTTGCTTTGACAAAAGCAGGGAAGGAACTTTTAGACATAATTCCCCTTGAATCTTCAGACAAATATAAAGACGCACTTACTGAATTTTTTAAATCGAAGCATTTAGACTTAGTAGAAATAAAATGAGAATAACTGCTGCCAACATCATGACGTATAGAAGAAAGCCCAAATAAAAAAGAAAAGCCCAGAACTTT
>JAIXKS010000016.1 GCA_026928325.1 Chitinophagales bacterium
ACCTTTTTTATAAGCGTTTGATTTCCGATTTCTATTTTAATCAGATACATACCGGAAGGCATCATACTAAAGTCAATGGTATCTTTATTCGATAACGTTTTCACTTGATTTCCTTGCGCATCCATAATCTCAATTTTCTGCGGCATTTGCTCCGAAATGACGGTAATTTGGTTAGTTACAGGATTAGGAGCAATCGTAACTTGGATACTATTATCCAAATCTGCAACACTAGAAAGAGCTTCAAAATCTACAAGATATCTTGGTTGAAGTTGGTATCCGCCTTCAAATGGCGCGCTGCTTCCTGCAAACTGTGACAATATACCGATTACATTAAAACGCTCTCCAGCCGGAATCGGCGCATTAAATGCATCACTAGTGTTGACGATTCGAACTGCATAGGTTTGGCTACCTTTTACCATCTCGACATTAAAACCTGAACTTGCCGCTTCCCATTGTGTCGGGTCTGCAAAAGCCACATCTGAAATTTGAATGAAGGAGGATTCATCATCTTCGACAAATTCATCAACTTTTTTCACGTCAACTAAAGCATTGCCTGAAGAACGAACTTTAAGCGAATCAACCACGAGTTGTGACAAACCTCTGAATTGATCGATTTTACCTTTTACTTCTACTTCATCGCCTGGCGTAACATCGTATCCGAAGTTATTGGAATTATTGAAAATTGCAAATCCTTTATTTTGTGCATCGTTGATAACAAATTGCAACCCAGTTGGTCTATAATTGATGCTGTGGACAATCCCGACTAAAGTACATTTTATACCTAAAGAATCCGCTACACCATCAGCTTTAACGCCTTTAACTTCGGCAATAGTACGATAAGGATATGCATCTATTACAGGTTTTTTCTCTACAGTTATACTGCCTTTGATGCCACTTGGATCGCTTTGATATTCATAATAACCAGCAATCTCAAATTTATAATCATAGGTCCAATCTCCTGAAGCTGGCGAGCCATTACCGAAACTTTCTGGATTATTGCCAAATACAGTTTGATCACCATTGATATTGTTGCTACCTGAAATATTGACCCATCGCACGGATTCTCCAACTTGAATCGTCAAATCCTTTGGAGAAAAACCGCTTTCCGAAACTTCAATGATGTAATCAGCAGTTACGCCACAATGCACACTATTCTCGGCTCCTGGTGTACCATACACTTGACGACCATTAATCTGAAATCCATAATCGTTTTCAGAAACTTTCCAATTGCTTCCATCATTAGGATCCGCATCAATATTGCAAAGTTCTATAGAACGACCTCCGCCATCCGTACCATCGGCAAAAGTCGGCCATGGTGCTGTCTTCTGATAGGTTACAGAGATTACTTCATTGCCATTGGGATCCACTATCGAAATGGTTTCACCACTATTACTAAGGGCATCTTTAGTCCACTGAATCGCAGTTACATTAAAATTTCTATCCATAGCTTCCGCATTTACAGCAACGACGAGGTAGCCTCCGGCTTGGATAGTTACCGCAGGAAATGTCATTACGACTCCTTTAGAAAAGGAATAATTCTCCAAGTCTAAAGCCGTCGAACCAGCATTGTACAATTCAATATATTCTAGGGAGTCGGTACCACTTTCTGGCGGATTATAGGATATTTCTGTAATCTTGAGTTGCGCCGAACTTACAGCGATACATGCAAAAAGCATCCAAAGGGTTGTGTTAATTTTAGACATCATAACAATAAAATTTAGGAGGCATAAAGTTACCGTTTTTTTACGAAATCTTTACATATTTAATAAATATTTAAAATTTATATATCAATATTAACAATATAATAAAATGTCTGTTTATATTTGCAAGTAATTTTTTTTAACAAACCAAAAATATTCGTTTAACTAACCGCCAGTATTTTAGTGATAAAAGATCAAAAGTTTGTCTCTTAAAATCATTTGGCAACAAACAAAATCAATGTAGTATGAAAACACGAATTTTACAAGTTTTTCTTTTTCTGTTCTTCGGAATGACTGCCTACGCACAGGTTACCACTTCGAATATGACAGGAAGAATTCTCGATCCGCAAGGTGACGTCGTTATTGGAGCATCTGTAGTTGCTACCCATACTCCTTCAGGAACCCAATACGGAACAATTACTAACGTTGACGGAAGATTTTCCATTAACGGTATGCGTGTTGGAGGCCCTTATAAGGTAGAAATTGCTTATATCGGCTATGACAATTTGGAACTGAATGACATTGTGCTTCAACTAGGAGAATCCTACCCTATTAACGTAAGATTATCTGAAAACGGGCAACAACTCAATGAGGTATTTGTTACTGCACAAAACTCAAAGTTCGCTACTGAAAAGACAGGTGCAACAACAAACATCAACACTGAGCAAATCCAAATGATGCCTACCATCAACAGAAGTTTGCAAGACATTACGAAGCTTTCTCCTTATTCGGGAGGTGGTTTAGGCTTTTCAGGAAGAGATGGAAGATCCACAAACTTTACGGTTGATGGTGCTAGATTAAATAACAATTTCGGTCTTTCTGATAGACTTCCAGGTGGTGGCAACCCAATTTCTTTGGATGCGATTCAAGAAGTTCAAGTGGTCATTGCTCCATTTGATGTAAGACAATCTAACTTTATTGGTGGTGGTATTAATGCTATTACTAAGTCAGGAACTAACACCTTTAGAGGAAGTGCCTATACTTATTTTAATAATGAGTATATGAGAGGTAACCACATCGACGAATATACGCCAAACGGAACAAGACCTAAAGAAGGTCGTACTGTTTATGGAGCAACATTGGGTGGTCCAATCATCAAAGATAAATTATTCTTTTTCGTAAACGTTGAAAGCGAAAATAGTCCTGAGCAAATCACAACATGGAGAGGTTCTACTGACGGAGTAGCTGTGCCTAATCAGTTTATTTCTCATGCTCGTCAATCTGATTTGGATGAATTTTCAAGATTATTGAAAGAGCGTTATGGATATGACACAGGCTCTTCTACTGATTTCCCTGGTGGTGTTTCTAATATCAAATATTTAGGCCGTTTGGACTGGAACATCAGTAACATGCATAAATTTAGCTTAAGATACAACTATACTAAAAATGACGACTGGGTACCAACCAACGGAAACTCAGCAGATACAGGATTTAGACTTACTACCAATAGAATTGGTCAAGATGGTATGTCTTTTATGAATTCTACTTATTCTCAAGGAAATATCGTTAAATCCATAGCTGGAGAATTGAACTCACTTATTTCCAATAAGATGAATAACCAATTGATCGTAACTTATACTGATATTAATGATCAGCGTGGTACAAAGTCTTCACCATTCCCTTTTATAGACATTATGAATGGAGATGATGTTGCAGCAGCAGGTCTTGACCCTACCAACAGAAATAACTTTAAGGCCTATATGAGTGCAGGTCTTGAATTATTTACATGGAATAACGGTGTTACCAACAAAGTACTTAACGTTACAGATAACTTTACCATTTACTCAGGAGCTCACAAGTTTGTAGCTGGTGTTAGCTATGAGCATCAAACTGCTTCTAACTCTTATATGAGAAACGGTACAGGTTATTACAGATTTAGAAGCTTCTCAGACTTTGTAAACAATGCAGATCCTGAAGCATTTGCTTTGACTTATGGTTACGGTGGTGAAACTAGCCCAGCTGGTGAAGTTGCTTTTGGCCAATTAGGCGTTTATGCTCAGGATGAGTGGAGCGTATTGAACAACCTTAAATTGACTTTAGGCGTAAGAGTTGACAATACCTTCTTCTTGAATGAAATGTTGAGAAATAATGCTATTTATGACCTTGACTTTGGTGGCAAAAAAGTAGATACAGGTGCATGGCCGGATTCTAAATTCCAAGTTTCACCTAGAGTTGGATTTAATTGGGATGTTAACGAAAACAAATCTTTAGTTGTCAGAGGAGGAACAGGTATCTTTACTGGACGTATTCCATTGGTATTCTTCACAAATATGCCACAAAACTCTGGTATGATCCAAGGTGCTAGTAACCAGATTTATACTAAATATAATTCAGCTGATGGTTCTATTGCATCTGTAGATCCAAGGCTGAAAGATGCTTATGTTGATGGAAAGTTAATCACCAATGTTAATCAAATGGTAGATGTATTTGGACTTCCTAAAGATATCAGACCAGAAGAAGGAACACTTCAGAGCAATATGGCGGGCGTTGACGCTAACTTCAAAATGCCACAAATTTGGAAATCTTCTTTAGCTTTAGATTATAGAGTTCCTGTATCTTTCCCATTGACAATTACAGTTGAAGGTATCTATTCTAAGTATATCAATGATATCAGATTAGACAACGTGAACATCAAAGCGCAAACAGAAGAAAATGGATATACTCAATTCAATGGTCCAGATCAAAGACTAAGATATCCTTCAAACTTTAATTATTATAACAATGTTGGCGTATTAGGCGTATTGACAAATACAGATGAAGGTTATGGTTACACAGGAAATATCACGATCAATGCTGAACCTGCAAGAGACTTGAATATTTTAGCTGGATATACTCGTACTGCTTCTTACGAAGTAAGTGGTATGCCTGGTTCTAATGCTACCTCTGCATGGCAAGGATTACCAACCGTTGAAGGACCTAATTTCAATGGTGCTCAATGGTCACAATATGTTACTCCGGATAGAATATTTGCAGGATTAAATTATAGACTTGGTGATTTAGGCAGCTATACTTCTGTTGATATAGGATTGTTCTACCAAGCATATTCTCCATACAGATATAGCTATACTTACTCTAATGACTTCAATTATGATGGAATCGCTCAAGATTTGATTTACATTCCTAGAACTAAGGATGAAATCTTATGGGAAACACCGGAAGATGCTGATCGTTTTTGGGATTTCGTTGAAAAGGATAAGTATCTTAGCAACAACAAAGGCAAATATGCAGAAGCTTATAAGGCTTATGCGCCATTGGTACACCGTTTTGATTTACACTTAGCTCGTAACTTTATGGTTAATGCAGGTAGCACATCTCATAAATTACAAATCAGTGCAGATATTCTTAACGTAGGTAATATGTTGAAAAGCACTTGGGGTGTAAACAAGCAATTATACTCTAAAACAAACCAAGGTAGAATTCTTAAATACGAACGTGTGAATGGTGATAATCAACCTATTTTCTCATTCTTCCAGAAAGAAAACGTTGAAGATCTTTACGAACACGTGAACAACGTTTCTACTCAAACATGGCAGCTTCAAATAGGTCTTCGTTACCTATTTAACTAATTTGTTTAGTAAAAATTTATTCGAAGAGTGCCTTTGCTTCAAAGGCACTCTTTTTTTTTGAGTTTTAATCTTTTTCAAATCCATATATTCAAAGTATGCTCAAGTTTTATCATGCTAATTCTTTTAAAAAATACTAAATTTTAATGAGCGAAACCACCTTTTAAGTACTCTTGTATATAGAACACCTTAAATAGCATTTTTTATGAAAGCATTTTTATTGATTATAGTCGGGATCTTTTACTTTTCACCAAACGCTTTTGGACAATGTAAATTAGAAAATTTACAAGTATCGATAAGTGAATGCAATATTTATAATGAATTTTATGCCACTATTGACTTTGACTATGAGCATATTGACAATGTATTCCAGGTTGTAGGCAGTGGAAGATTTTATGGTTTCTATAATATAGATGAACTGCCAATAGTCATAGGCCCACTCATTGCTGACTGCAATATCAACTTCGAATTTATTGTAATTGCTAATGCCCACTCTGACTGTTTAATCTCACAAAATGTAGGTAATATTTGTTGTGAAAACGAATGCTTTGTGAAAGTATCAGATCTTGAAGTAAACGCTTGTAATGATCCATGGTATTCTATCAGTTTTAAAGTATTGTCAAATGATCCATCAAATGAGTTCGAAATCCACCACAAATCTAAGCACTTTGATTTAGTGCGAAGTGTCGATGGCTACATTGTACTTGACAGTCTGAGTTCATCTACAACCGACACCGAAAGCTCACTTTATGTTTGTACAAAATATGATAGAAATTGTTGTTCATTTGTCACATTAAAAAAACCATGTAGCTGCGATATATCCAATATCAGAACACAAATCGTCCATTGCAATCCCGAGGATAGTACCTTTGCACTACGTATCAATTTTGATTACGCTTTAGTTTCAGATAGCTTTAAACTTGGTGGCAATGGTACAACCTATGGTAACTATGGATATGACGAACTCCCGATTACCATAACAAATTTGCCTTTTGATAGTACTAAAATTTATGAATTTTTAATCTTAGACAAAGACAATCCTTTGTGTTTTAATTTTATAGAGCTCGATCCAGTCATCGATTGCAATCATCCTTGTTCGATCGAGTCCGTCAAGATGTCCGCTACTCCATGTGACGAAACGGATAGTGTCTTTGTTTACTTCACTTTTGAAGACAAGAACACAAGCGTAGATGGATTTACCATCAATGTCAATGGCGAAGCATACGGACATTTCCAATATGGCCATGAGCCTTACAATGTAGGTCCATTTCATGCTGATTGCAATTCCATTTATGAATTTGTCATTAAAGACGCAAGTATTGAAGACTGTTCGTCTGTAGTATTATCGGATAGTACTTGGTGTTGTAAAGCGTCTTGTGAACTCTCTGATTTAGACCTCAAAGAACATTGCGACAATGATGTGTTGAATTATATAACCTTGGATTTTAAATATAATAATACTACATCCGATACGTTCAAACTCACAATCAACGGTCAAATCTTAGGTAGCTTCAGCTACAATGATTTACCATTAAAACTCCATAAAAAAGATTTACCAGATGCAAACCTTCAATTTCTCATTACGGATTCAGAAGAAAGCCTTTGCTCTTTGGAAGGGAATTACGAAACCAATTGTCAGTTAATCCCTTGTGACCTCAGTAACCTATTTTTGAATATTGGTGATTGTATAGCGCATATTTATAGTTTAGAACTGAATTTTAATCACAGTGGAAATTCAAGGCAATTTAAAGTAAAAATCAATGAGGATCGGTTAGATACTTATAATTATGAAGATCTACCTATTACATTGACAGATTTGGATGCGGATAATAGTGTTGACATTTTAATCTGGGATGCTGAAAACGAAAATTGTGTGCTTGATATTACAATAATTGGATTCGATTGCACTACGACTGCTGCGGATGTACAAATTTCAGATGTCAAAATAACGCATGACAATCATACTTTGACGTTGCTAAATACCAGTGATAAAGAGATAGCTATCCTCGGCATATTAGATATTCAGGGACGAATATTGCCTATAATTAGGGATAATCAACCAGATGACACTATGGATATTGGGTATTTAGTACCGGGTATTTATTGGCTTCGTTTGCAAGTAAAAGATGTGGTTTTACATAAGCGATTTGTTAAGTTTTAAAAAGTAACTAAGGTGCCATCAACATTACGCTTTGTGATTCTAAATGTCCTTCGTAGTTATAAATATATCCAGAAGATTGCTTAGAACCAGTAAGGGAACTAAGTTCAGTAAGGAACACTTTGCTTTTTTCATATTACTTTTATGAAATTGTACTTATTGAGCATTTTTCTATAGGAATTTGATAGTGATAATATTAAATATAAAATATTGTAATACCTTTGTATTCTAATTGTTATCTGCATGATTAAAGATATTGAAATCTTGCCATGATGCAGCAATGAATATTATACGTCGTATGAGCAAAAAGAACGAAACGTCATTATCTTGGGATGCTTTCCAAATGCTAGGCAATCCTGACAATGCACCGGAAGATTCAGAAGAATCGGAGTCCGAATTTAAACCTGCTACACAAATCCTTCGTGTCCATATTGAGAGGAAAAATCGAGGTGGCAAAGAAGCCACGGTGATCAAGGGATTTACGTGTAGAGAAGAAATTCAAAAAGATTTAGGAAAATTACTAAAGGACAAATTGGGCATCGGTGGTAGTGTAAAAAACGATGAAATCATACTTCAGGGCGATCACAGAGAAAAGGTTATGTCGATTCTTTTTGATTTAGGTTATAAAAATGCTAAAAAGGCAGGAGGTTAACCATGGAAATTATAATCATTTTAGGACTTATCCTTCTAAATGGCATTTTTGCCATGGCCGAGATGTCTCTAGTTTCTTCTAAGAAATATAAACTCGAGACTCAAAAAAAACAAGGTAATCCCGGTGCTCAAAAGGCGATAGAACTCTCGGAAGAACCCACAAAATTCCTTTCAACCGTACAAATCGGGATAACGCTTATTGGGATTCTCTTGGGTATTTTTTCTGGGAAGGCGCTAACCGATGATGTTGAAATATTTATTAGTCAGATTGATGTTTTAAGTCCCTATGCGGATAAATTATCAGTAGGTATCGTGGTCGTGATGATTACGTATCTCTCTATTGTATTGGGCGAATTACTACCTAAAAGGCTAGGCATTACTTTTCCTGAAAGTATCGCTGTTCGACTATCTCGGCCGATGTATTGGCTTTCAATTCTGACATCGCCATTTGTGTGGTTGCTGACGACAACGAACAAACTACTTTTGAAAATACTTGGCATTCACGATCATAAAGACAATACGGCTACAGAGGAGGAAATCATTTCTATCATTAAAGACAGTACGCTGTCGGGCGAAATTCAAGGCATCGAACAAGAAATTGTGGATCGCGTATTTGAATTGGGAGATCGCAAGATCGAATCCTTGATGACACACCGACGAGATATCCTATTTATTGATATGGAAGATACCTTGGAAGAAATCAGAGCTAAGGTCAAAGCTGAGCCACATTCTGCCTATCCGGTCACTTTGGATCATAATGCGGATAAAGTACAAGGCATCATCCACATGAAAGACCTTTTTGAATCTGCCTTTAGCAAGACCTTTGACATTGAAACATATATCAAAAAGCCCATCTTCCTCTTTGAAAGTACGCCAGCATACAAGCTCCTGGAAATGTTCAAAGAACAAAAAATGCACTATGCCTTGATTACAGATGAATACGGATCCATCGTAGGCTTTGTAACCATGGATGATGTTGTAGATGCCCTTGTTGGAGATATCACCCAAGAACACCAACACGAATACACCATCGTACAGCGAAATGAAAATAGTTGGTTAGTGGACGGGCAATTTTCTTTCCCAGAGTTTTTGCGAAAAATGCAGTTGGATGACCAATACATATCCGATGAATTTCATACCATTGGAGGCTATGTCATTCATCAACATCAATCTATCCCAACTACCGGCATCGTCGTCCAACTCGAAAATTTCACCATTGAAGTTGTGGATATGGATGGACCAAGAATCGATAAGGTAATGGTAACAAAGATCGAAGAAGAGCAACCATTGACGTAAAGTCACAAGTGATTCAAAATCACGAGAAGATTAAACAACAACTTATCCAGCGGCTTTTTTCAAGCAACTCGACAAATCCAACGAATCCACAAATCAACATCTAAAATTACACCTTTAAACGTATAACCTATTATATCAACTCTGCAAATCCAACGAATCCACAAATCAACATATAATATTACACCTTTACACCCTTAAACTATTAAACTTCTAAAATCGAATCCACAAATCAACCACTAATCAATGGTGGTCATGTCCTCCATGATGAACGTGTCCGTGATCCAACTCAGATGCTGTAGCTGGTCTTACTTCCAATATATCTCCATGAAAATGTAGGGTTCTTCCTGACAATGGATGATTAAAATCTACAATAATAGATTCAAGTTTCACGTCTTGGATAACGCCCATGAAGGTACGACCTTGGTCATCGTGCATATTGATGGGTGAACCAGCTACAAGCCCTGTTCTATCCACATTGCCGGATTCGTCTGCAAAATTTGAAATTGGAATATCGATGACTGCTTCTTCTTCATAAGGGCCGTAAGCCTCTTCAGGAGATAAGGTGAAAAAGAATTTATCACCTGCGTTTTTATTTTCGAGATGCTCCTCAAATGCCGGCAACATCATTCCTATGCCAAAGATAAAAGTTAAAGGTTCTCCGCTAAAGGTTTCTTCAATGAGTGGTCCTTCTTGAGTATCTTCATTGAGTTTATAGTGAATAGACACTACTTGATTTTTTTGTATTTGCATGTTATTGTTATTGTATATTTTATAAATTATCCGGGTATTAAACCGGATATACTATCTTTTCTCCATTGTGTTCGACGATAACTTGCGGCTTATCGGCTGCTACTACCCTACCGATAATCGCGGCTTTAATGCCCAATTTTTCGGCCATCGCTATCATTGCGTGAGCCGCATCAATATCGGGCGTATAACATTCCAATCGATGCCCCATATTAAACACTTGAAACATCTCGCGATTGCTCAAACCGGATTCTTCTTGTATCAATTTAAACAAAGGCGGAATCGGCAATAAGGCATCTTTGATAATTGCAATATTGCTGCGAACAAACTTCCCAACCTTGGTCTGCCCTCCACCGGAACAGTGAATCAATCCATGGATTGATTCTCGAAACGATTCAATCATTGGCTTTAATAAAGGAAGGTAGGTTCTAGTCGGAGAAAGGATTAATTTTCCTACGGAAACGGCCTTGCCATCAATATCTATGGTATCTGTCAATCGTCTCGAACCGGTATAAACAACACTTTCAGGGATGTGCGGATTGAATGAATCCGGGTATTGATGCATATAATATTTATCCAAGACATCATGACGAGAAGAAGTCAACCCATTGCTACCCATACCGCCATTGTACTCGTTTTCATATACGGATTGTCCATAAGAGGCAAAGCCAACGATATAGTCTCCAGGCTGGATACGAATATCGACAATCTCGGAACGCTTAATTCTTGCAAATGCTGTATATCCTACATCTATCGTCCGAACAATATCGCCGACATCGGCGGTTTCTCCACCTGCAAGATGCACATGAACGCCATAATCCGCCAATTTTTCGATATACTCCTGCGCATAATTGATAATCGTAGAGATAACTTCTCCCGTTATCAAATTTCTATTTCTACCAATGGTGGAGGAAAGAACGATATTATCAAATATACCAACACAACCCATATCGTCGAGATTCATAACGATGGCATCCTCTACGATACCTTTCCAAACATCGATATCTCCGGTTTCCTTCCAGTACATATAGGCTAAACTCGTCTTAGTACCTGCAGTATCTGCATGCATGACATTGCAATAAGCAGCATCGCCACCTACAATATCTGGCATTACCTTACAAAACGCATTGGGAAATAATCCTTTGTCTAAGTGTTCTATAGCTTTATGCACATCATCTTTTGAGGCGGATACACCTCTGAGGTCATACTTTAATGGGTCGTCCTGCATCCTGAACTACTTCTAGATTTATAATGACACAAAGCTAAGCATTTCTTTAACTTTTTATGCAATGAATATCATTAAAAAAAGAACTTTTCCACATATTATATAAAGTACATATATATAATGCCCGACAATTATAAGCAAAGGATTTTTTTATTTCATTTTACAAAAATTTTAATATCTAACTACATTCATATTCAACACTAAATTATTAGTTTTGTGATTCAATTTGCATTGCAATACTTATTTTTTTAACCAACCTAATATATTTTTTAAGATGAAAAGATGGCTTACATTGATGCTTTTATTTTTTGCATTTTCCATTTTTGCACAAGTCCAAATCGCTGAATGGACATTTGAATCTAGCCTTCCTACTAATTCAGGACCACATGATGCAGAGTCCGGTAGTGGACAAGCTTACGGATATCATACAAGTAGTAGTACAGCGTATAGCAGTCCTGTAGGTAATGGTTCTGGCCACAGTTTTTCTTCTAATAGATGGGAGATTGGTGATTACTATGAATTTATAAGTTCTACTACAGGTTTAGAAAAAATCTCTGTAGGATGGGATCAAACAGGATCAAATACTGGTCCAAAAGATTTTAGTTTTCAATATAGTGTAGATGGTGGAGCATCCTATACGACAGTCTTATCTTATCAATTAACAAATGATAGTTGGTCTAGCGTAGGAGGTCGTAAGTCGGTATCTACCAGATTTGTAGATTTATCCTCCTATTCTGACTTAAATGATGTTAGTATTGTCTATTTCAGATTAATCTGTATAACCAATAATAGTATTAATAATGGTAGTATTGCCGTTGATGGATCAAGTAGAGTGGATAATTTCAGTATTGTTGCAGCTCAAACTCTACCGATCCTGCTAAATTCGTTCAATTTAGATAATTCAAACCATCGTACTCAAATCACCTTTTCTACTTCCTTAGAGATCAATAATTCTCATTTTATTATAGAATGGAGTCCTGATGCTCGCAGTTGGAAGGCCATTGGTTCTATAGAAGGTAGTGGCACCAGTACGATAAGCCACCAATACAAATACCTCCACGAATCACCTAAATCAGGTATCAATTATTATCGGCTGACTCAAGTGGATTACGACGGAAAATATCAGACTTTCCCTGTCAAATCTATTCATTTTGAAGCAGAAGCCCACGATTTTACAATTAGTCCAAGTTTAGTTGAACATGATATGGAATTAGGCTTTAATCAAGCCGTCGATCAAGGCCAAGTTGAGATATACAGCATGGAAGGTCGTCTCGTAGCCAATTATCAGATCTCTAATGGTGTCAATTCGCTACGTATCAACGCATCGAATCTTCAACGGGGTCAATATATCGCCAGATTCTCTAACGATTACGAAACGATCAATAAGAAATTTATCAAGTTCTAGGAATTTCTATCACTCGACTTGTATTATAAAAAAAAGATGACCGGATTACGATTCGGTCATCTTTTTTAATTCCATCAGTTTAAGCATACATTCGATCGGCGTCATGGTGTTGATATCCAATTCGAGGACAGCGTCTTTTAGTTGACCACCGATAGGGTCTGCGGCTTCAAAGAGGCTGAGTTGGTAGTTGTTGGGCACGATATTTTTTACGGTATTCTTGGTATTCATATCATGGTGATCGCCTTCTATCGACTTTTGCTCCAGATCTTCAAGGATTTCCATGGCTCGATGGATGATTTCTTTAGGCATGCCTGCCATAGCGGCTACATGTATCCCAAAGCTATGCTCGCATCCGCCTTCCATCAATTTTCTTAGAAAAATCACCTTACTTCCGATTTGCTTTGTAGCCACATTATAGTTTTTTATACGGGCGTACTTTGCAGCAAGTTCATTCAGTTCGTGGTAGTGGGTTGCAAAAAGTGTTTTCGGTTGAATAGGCCCATTATGCAAAAATTCAGCCAACGACCAAGCGATAGAGATACCATCGTAGGTAGAGGTACCTCGACCGATCTCATCCAATAGAATCAAACTCCGCATCGAAATATTATTCATAATACTGGCTGTTTCATTCATTTCGAGCATGAAGGTGGATTCACCGCTACTGATGTTGTCGCTTGCGCCTACACGCGTAAAAATCTTATCAACGATTCCTATTTTTGCTTCAGTGGCCGGTACAAACGAACCCATTTGAGCCATCAAGACGATCAAGGCTGTTTGTCGCAAGACGGCCGATTTTCCAGACATATTAGGACCTGTGATCATCATAATCTGGGTATCTTCATTCGACATGACGATATCATTAGGTACATAAGCTTGGTCGGCCGCAAGATTGCGCTCTATCACCGGGTGACGAGCTTCGATCAATTCGAGAGATAGACTTTCATTGACATCGGGTTTGCAATAATTGAATCGTGAAGCTATCGCAGCAAAGGATAATATACAGTCGAGTTGTGCCAATAATCTGGCATTTTGCAATAGCCCATCCAAGTATCCTGTGGCTTCAACGATGAGCTTTCGGTACAACTGATCTTCGAGCTCTTGAATTTTATCCTCGGCAGTCAAAATTTTTGACTCTAGAATTTTGAGTTCTTCGGATACATACCTTTCTGCATTGGCGAGCGTTTGTTTGCGCACCCAAGATTCCGGAATTTTATCGTGATTTTTATATTTATTGGTAATCTCGATGTAGTAACCAAAGACATTATTGAATCCGACTTTTAGCGATGGAATACCCGTCCGTTCGCTTTCTTTTACTTGTATTTCCAACAAGAGTTCCTTACTATTGCGGATGATATGTCGAAGTTCATCCAACTCGCTATGATGCCCCTCGCGGATGACATTGCCTTTGGCCAAAATAGCCGGTGGATCATCCACTAAGGTTTGAGCGATCCGGTCTTTGAGCTGTGTGCAACGTTGAATTTGTTCTCCCACAGATTGCAGCGACTTTTGGTCACTTTCAGATAGTAAAAAGATAATATCCGGCAACAAATCCAAACTCTTATGTAATTGAAGCATTTCTCGCGGCGAGATTTTCTCAATAGCCAGTTTAGAGGCTATCCGCTCAAGGTCGCCCACTTGTCTCAACAACTCAGCCAAAGCATCCATATCCATGTAATGCTCGACGAAATACCCAACCATATCCAATCTGGCATGAATCCGATCTATAGACAATAACGGTTGAAGCACCCAATGACGCAAAAGTCGGGCACCCATCGGTGTCACGGTCTTATCCATGATAGATAAGAGCGAAGATCCTGTATCATGCGTACTGCGAATGAGTTCGAGATTATGAATCGTAAACCGATCCAACCATACAAAATGATCGGACTGGATACGGGTGATGCGGGAGATATGACCCGTTTTATTATTTTGTGTCGTAGAAAGATAATGCAAGACCGCTCCTGCTGCTACCTGAGCTTGTGGCATCTCTTCAATACCAAAACCTTTAAGATTGGTCACTTCAAACTTATCCAAGAGTTTTTCTCTGGTGTAATCCGGCATATACACCCATTCTTCTAAGCCATAAAAGTAGTATCGGTCTCCAAAGATTTTAGCATAATCTTGCTGCCATGCCCTCGAAAAAATAATTTCGGACGGTGCATAACTATCCACTAATTTCTCTATATTCGTTCTATTGCCTTCAGCTACTAAAAACTCGCCCGTAGTCACATCAAGCAAAGCAAGTCCATAGTCTCCTTTGGCCGTAAAGTGGATGGAACCTAAGTAATTATTAGCCTTTCTATCCAAGATGGAGTCATCAAAAGTAATCCCGGGCGTGACAACATCTGTTACGCCACGATCCACGATTTTTTTCTCTTTACTAGGTTTCTCCAATTGCTCACAGATGGCAACTCGGAATCCTGCACGAACCAACTTTGGCAGATAGACATCCAAAGCATGATATGGAAATCCCGCCAACTCTAGATCTGAGCCACCGTTATTCCGCTTCGTCAATACAATGCCCAACACTCCGGCAACTTGTATAGCATCTTCACCAAAAGTTTCATAAAAGTCACCTACTCGATACAAGAGAATGGCGCCAGGATGCTTGGCCTTCAAATTAAAATATTGCGCCATGAGCGGCGTCAATTTTGCATTATCGTCTTCTTGAGGTTTTTTATTCTTTGCCAATATATCGATGTGTAAACCTAGTTATCAATCAGCCACAAATGTAACCATTTTTGTGATGATATAAAAACAATAAACTGTACATATTGCAGCACTATATCGAGAAAAGCGCAGCATTAAGCGTCATCATTCTTAGCTAATACATCGATTAAACCCTTACTGTAACAAAACTTGGTGGCGAAATAGTAAAACCTATTCGTTGGCAGGATCCTCATCCGGCATCATATAGACTTCTTGCTTCTTGCCAAAAATAGAGAAATGAGCATACCTTTTAGGATTCAATCTTAGATCCTGCAATAAAAGACTTAAATTTTTGGAGGCTGCTTCGAGGTTATTGTACAATTGCTTATCATTCATTAGCTTGGCCATAGAACCATCACCTTTATCCAACTTACTCAGTACTGCGCTGAGATCCTTCAAGGTATTGGTCGTAGAAGTTAAGGTAGATTTGAGTTCGTCTATGGCTACTTTCGAACTGCTCAATGTAGCATTTGCTTGCTCGACAGTGTTGCCCAAATTCGAACTTGCCAAATCTCCGGACACCTTATTGACATTAGAGATAATCCCTTCCAATTTTTGATTACTATTTGCTAAACCATTGGTAACCACAGCGATATTAGCAATGGTTTTTTCAATATTTTCGGAGGATTGTTGCATCAATTTATTTGTAGAAATCGAAATAGCCGCCAGATTCTTAGAAATAACCTCCAACTGTCGAATCGTTTCGTTAAGTGCACCTGGTTCGTCTTTACTTCCGATATTAGCAATAATCGAACGAACAGAAGCTGTCAATTCAGAGCTGTAATTTGACATTTCATCTTCTCCAAACATCGCTCCTAAAAGTCCGACGACCTTACCTTTGATTTCATCACCACTTTTTGCACAAGAACTACCAGTACAAGGCTCTTCAAACTCTAAAAAGATACCTTTACCACTTACAAAACCCAAGCTCTTTAAATTAGCAATGGCATCTTTAGGTATATTGTACTCATTATCAATCAGATAAAATACATCCATTTTCTTAACGTCGCTCGGATTCAATTTGATTTTTGTCACAGTACCCACTTTAAATCCATTGACCATCACCGGCGAGGAAACCGTCAAATCCGTAACATCACTATAAGTGGTGAATAACTCTGTAGCCGGAGAAAGCAAGTTTCTTCCCTTCAAAAATGTGTATCCCCAAATCATTGAAACAAGGACAATTAATGTCAAAATACCTATTTTTATTTCTCTCGACATAATTTATGTGTAAAACCATTTAATCAACAAAAAGATGGCGCTCTATGAGATCCGCCAAGTATCCATAAAAATGGCCAAAAAGCACATCTTCTACTAGGATTTTTTAAAACAGTGCAAAGATACTTATTATAAACTTACCAATCTGTATTCTATTTAAAAAATCACAATATGTTTTAAATTTTCAATACAACTTACATACATGCTTCAGTCCAAAGATTCATCTTAAAAACCGCCATAATTCAAGGCAAAATGTACAGAAATTAGATTTCATTTAATAAAAAAATGGACATCTTTGAATGTCTTTATCGTATAAAACACAATTAGTGTACAAATTATTATCTGAACATCTAAAAATCCAAAATTCAAGACAAATGTTAAGAATATTTAAAATTATTACAATTTTGAAATAAGAAGCTTAAAAAATACGTTTCAATAAGATAACCAAGTAATCATAACAACATGACAAGAAATATCTTTATTCTGATAACCACGCTATTCTTTGCTTTTCAAGGCAATGCACAAATCAAAGATTTATTAAATAAAGCTAAAAGTTCCGCAGCCGCACTATCCGGTGATGAAGGAAATATCAGTGCCGGTCTAAAAGAAGCCCTCAATCATGGTATCGATGCCGCCGTCAGCCAATTGTCCGCAACCAATGGATATTTGGAAAGTCCTTATAAAATTATCATTCCTACCGACGCTCAAAAAGTTATTGACAAGGTCAAGATGGTACCCGGATTTGAAAACGTAGAGGACAAACTAATTCGACAGATGAATCAGGCTGCCGAAATTGCAGCTAAGAAGGCAACACCGATTTTTGTCGATGCCATTAAAAAAATGTCCTTCAAAGATGCTAAAGAAATCCTCAGCGGTCAGGACAATGCCGCAACCGTTTATCTTGAGTCAACCTCTCGCAAGCCATTGTATGATGCGTTCTTACCGGTCATCCAAAGCAGTCTTGACGAGGTCAACGCAAGGACTTATTGGTCATCGGTAGTAGCTGCTTACAATAAAATACCTTTCGTCAAAAAGATGAATCCTGAATTGGACGACCATGTTAACAATAAAGCGCTAGATGGTTTGTTTTCCCTCATCGCTGTCAAAGAAAAAGGTATTCGAAACGATGTCAACCAGCAAACAACGGATCTATTAAGGCGCGTATTCGGGAAATAGACGACTAGCTAGCTTAATAACCTGCATACCTAACGACTTGGATAGCACGAACACTTATCGCCTATCCTAGTGCTCTGTCAACAAAAGGATCTTAATGAAATGTTGTTATTTTTTCAAATCTCATCGTTAAAAATACTCGCCATAGTTACCACTATGTCT
>JAIXKS010000030.1:0-11512 GCA_026928325.1 Chitinophagales bacterium
TTCTATTCAACATTTGTGCTAAAAGTCGGCTCCATCGCCAATTTGCCAAACGTTGGTGGTCAGTTTAGGACGACCGACCAGAGAAGAAAGAGTGTCAATAACAAAACATAAAACCAAACTTTGTATAGACCGTCAAACATTTATTATATGAACACGATTGAGTGCAACCAAAAATGCACCAAATGTTCGCATTGGAAATATAAAGATAAAGCCGACAGATTACCGACTACAAAATTTATAAATGCAATTAAAAGCATTTCGACTGCAAAAGAACTTTGCATTGTTGGTGGCGAACCGCTTTTATTCAAATCTGAAATTTTTGAAATTTTAGAAGGAATTGCAGACACCGACATTAGAACTGTAATTATTACAAACGGTGTTTCAATGGACAAAAAATTCATTCAAACCGTTTCAAAATACAACATTCACATTGTCGTTTCCATTGACACAATGGACAAAGAATTTTGGAAATTTGTGCGTGGCACAAATTCCCACGACAAGGTTTTGAAAAACTTTGAGTATGCAACAACTATTTTGACACCTGCACAAATCAGCATACAATCTGTTCTTTCAAAGGAAACACAGCCACATATGGCAGAAGTTGCGGAATACGCAAATTCTAAAAATGTTTTTCATTCAATTCAAGATTACATAAGCGAAGGTTTTGAAGGTTCTTGGACTGTAACCGAAAATAAACAAGCCGTAATTCCCGACAATGGACAACAATGTTTTGCGGCAGACAGAAATTTATCAGTTATTCAAAACGGAGACGTTTTTACTTGCTTTCAACAAACTTGGATTAATGATTGCAAAAAACCGCTTGGAAATTTAAACAATCAAACAATGACAGAGATTCTAACTTCTGACTACGCAAATTCTGTAAGCGAAAAAATGCGAGTTTGTAATTTACCTTGTAAAGTTCTTAAATGCAATACACAAAATTAAATGGCAGAATTTGAAGAAATAATTGTTGAATTGAGCTACAACTGTAATTTAAGTTGTAGTATGTGTGGTTTTGGTAAAGCTGTAAATCCTTACAGTAAAAGCAAATTCTTAACTTTTGAAAATTACAAAAACATACTTCACCAAATTGGCGACAAGACAAAAACTATTCGCTTAAATGGTCGTGGAGAAAGCACAATTCACCCCGATTTTGTTGATATTCTAAACTACACTAAAGAACAATATCCAAATGTAAATATCAATCTGTTTTCAAACTTTTCATTCAACAACAAAAGAATACTTGAAGCACTAATCAATAATCGTGTTCAATTATTTATTTCAATGGACAGTCCAGAAGCGGAAGAATTAACAGTAATCCGAAAAGGTGCACAATTTCAATATATTGAAGAAAATATAAAGCGTTTAGAAGAATTGCCGAACAGACCATTTATCATTTTTACAATTCAAGAAACGAATATTCATCGTATTTATGACATTGCAAAATTTGCACACAAATACAACTGCCAAATTTTATTCAATACAATTCGCAGAGATGAAGGAATTGAAACTTTTGTAGATTTGGTAAACCAACAAAATCAAAGTATTTCAGAGCAGTTTCAAAAAGTTACAGAATTGTATGCAAACTCAAACTTACAATTTTTGTATCCCGACCAACTTGCAGGAATACAACTGAAAGTTGCTAAGCCAACACAAACACACGGAACAATGCAAAGTTGCCCAGCATTAAACAAAGAACTTTGTATTTTCTATGACGGAACAACAACACCTTGCAATATGTTCAATCCTTACGTTTATGGCAACATCTTCAAACAGTCATTAAACGAAATTTGGAACAGTCCCGAAAGGTTAGAATTTCTAACTTCTCACAAACAACATTACTATTGTCAAAACTGTGCTAATCTTGGAATGTAAAAATGAGTTCACTTTCAAATCTTCCATACGGAAAAATTTTAGACTATTGGTATGAAAAGCTAAAAGGCAAATCATACCGATACAAATTTTTATTGACTAAAACAGTTGAAGTTTTTACGTTTAAAAGTTATGGCGGAAACGGCAGTAACAGACACAATTATTTTGAATTTCCAAAACCAATAAAAAACACAATTCAAGCAAATCCGAAATTAAGTATTGTTATTCCGACCTTTTTAAAATCTGAAAAAGATTTGCAAGACATTTCAAATTTATTGCAGTCAATAAGCAAACAAGTTTTACAACCAAACGAAGTAATTATAATTGACGATTGTTCGCCAATTCGTCTTTCTTTTCCTGAAAGCGTAACCGCTTTCAGGTTTGAACAAAATTCAGGACCCGCAAAAGCGAGAAACTATGGCAAAAAACTTGCTATTGAAAACGATTCAGACATTATTGCATTTACAGATACTGATTGCGTTTTGTCTGAAAATTGGACATCAACCATTGTTCAATCATTTCTTGACAATAAAGATTTTCAAATTCTTTCGGGTAACACACCTGCACACGACAAAGGTTGGTTTGGAACTTACCATAACATAAATGGCACACTAAACGGCAGACAATTAAAAAATAGTGAGCGACTTCTTTACGGAACAACAGCAAATTTGGCGATTACAAAAGATGTTGCAAGCAACATTGACTTTAACGAAAACTTTCCGAACGCAGCAGGCGAAGACATTGAATTTTGCTTTAAAGCAAACAAAAAAGGTTTTGCAATCAAACACATTCCAACAATGACAGTTTATCACAACTTCGGCTACAACGAACGACTAATGAGAAACTTAAAAATATTCAGACAACAATTTAAAAAATACGGAAAAGGCGAAAAAATTTTATTGAAAGAAATACCAAACTATTACGCATATTTTGACCAAACGAAAGAAATAACAACAGAATAAAACCGAACCACCAACATCAGTTTGGCAAAAACGGCAGAAAACAGCTTCGATTTAAACTTTTTCATTAACTTTGAAGTCCGTGCTTCGATTGAAGATTTGTGCTAAAAGTGCCGTCTTCGCCAAGCTGAAAACCGTTACAGGCAAGCGTAGAACAACCGTACCAATTCAACATTCACGACAAATAATTTTGCTTTAGCCTGACACCATACCAATACAAAAGGTTTTAAAATTTTTGCCCACGCACGGAAAAATAATTTTACCTACACACATTGGCACATTTGGTTTTTTGCCACAGCTCAAAGCCAATTCTAAAAACCAAAAGAGCCAATTTTCCAACTCACAAACAAACCGATTTCAACTTTTTTTAAAAATAATTCTTGCAGAATGAAAAAGTTTATTTACTTTTGCGAGTGAATACTAACTAACATAGTTTGATTTAATTTGAATATGCAAGAATTTACAGACAGACAAATAGAGATAATGGAAGCGGCAACCAACAGAATTTCAAAATTCGGTATTCAGAATTTGACTATAAAGACACTCGCTGAAGATATTGGACTTTCAGAACCTGCATTATACCGCCATTTCAAAAGTAAAAATCAAATTCTTTGGGGTTTATTGGAGTATTTCAAAACAGAAATGGAAAACCGTATTCAATCTATCCCATTTAAGACTTCAACAAGCGAAGCTGATAAATTAAGAGCTATTTTCAACTCTCAATTACAAACTTTCGTTAACAAACCTGCAATTGTCAGTGTTATTTTTGCCGAGAGTATTTTTCATTATGAAGAAAATCTAAGTAATAAAGTTTCTGAAATAATGGATATGATGCAGAACTACGTAAAAAACAACATCAAGCAAGGACAAGAAAGCGGACAATATAACAAATTGATGGGAGCATCTACACTTACAACAATATTAATTGGTGGTATCAGAATGACTGTTTTAAAATGGAAATTATCGGGGCATAAATCTGACTTAATAAAAGACGGAAAAACTGTTTTAGACGGAATTTTAAAAATGATTGAAAAAAAATAGATTAAATAAATTGAAATGAAAAAAGTAATTGTCTTTGGATTAGGTATAATGTTGTTGTGGAGTTGTAATAATTCTACTGAAAAATCAACAATGCATCAGGAAACTGAAAGCCACGCAGAACATCATCACGATGAAAATTCAGAAGTTATTGAACTCAACAATGGTAAAAAATGGCTTGTGAACGAAGAAATGAAACCTTTTGTATTAAAAGGAGAAGAATTAGTAAATGAGTATATTCAAGCTAACAAAACGGACTACAAAGAATTAGCGGTACAACTAAAAGACAAAAACAGCCAACTCATAAAAAGCTGTACAATGGACGGAAAGAGCCACGATGAATTGCATAAATGGCTTCATCCGCATCTAGAATTAGTGAAAGAATTAGAAAATGAAACAGATACAACAAAAGCAAATGAAATTGTTTCCAAAATTCAACATTCGTATCAGGAATACCATCAATTTTTTAATTAGTCTAAATACTGATTTAGGTTATAATGAAAAAATAAAATTTTATTCCACAAAATAACCATTATAAATAAGTAATTTTGCAGTATGAAAAAGGTAATTGCCATATTCTTTCTCTTTTCTTTTCTGAGTGCCAACACAGCATTCGGGGAAGTATTGAAATTGCCGTTACTTATTCACCATTATTTTGAGCACAGCCAGGAAGACGATGACAATTCCATTATAGATTTCTTGGCGAAGCATTACGGAAAGGATATCAACCATCATCATAATGACAGTCATCACGACCACGATAAACTTCCGTTTAAAACATTCAATCCGCACTCGGTAAATATGTTTGATTTTCAGCCTTTATTTAATGAGGTTTCAATACCATTGGCTGAAAAGGAATTGAAGACCCCTGTACTTCAACAACAAATTTACCATAACGATTACCTTGACAGTATTTGGCAGCCGCCACAAGTTTCTTAGTTTATTTTTAATGGAAAAAATAAGCAATGAGCAGAACTGTAATCATTGCTGATAATTACACATTTCTGATTATCAATTTCTTATTGAATAACTAAGAAACAAAAACATGTTAAATAAAATAATAGAGTTCTCTATAAAGAACAAACTGATCATTGGGCTTTTTGTCTTGGGATTAATAGCTTTTGGAAGTTATGAACTAAAACATCTGCCCATTGATGCCGTGCCTGATATTACGGATAATCAGGTGCAAATCATCACCACTGCTCCCGACTTGGGAGCCACCGATATTGAAAGATTAATTACTTTCCCCATTGAGGAAGTCAACAATAATATTCCAGGAATTGAAGAAATCCGCAGTTTTTCCCGCTTTGGTCTCTCTGTTGTAACCATTGTCTTTGATGAAAAAACGGATATTTATTGGGCACGACAACAAGTAAGTGAACGACTGATTCAAGTACAGGAGGATATCCCGAGTGAATTTGGGACTCCTGAATTAGCGCCCGTCACCACTGGATTAGGTGAAATATATCAATATGTACTCCGACCTCTACCGGGTTATGAAGACAAGTATGATGCTATGACTTTGCGTACTATTCAGGACTGGGATGTCAGGCGGCAATTGATTAGCGTAAAAGGAGTAGCTGAGGTCAGCAGTTTTGGCGGGTTCTTAAAACAATACGAAATAGCCGTAGAGCCGGAAAGATTACTCGCTCACAATATCAGCATCGTTGATGTTTTTGAAGCTCTTGAAAGCAATAATCAAAACACCGGTGGTACATATATTGAAAAAGGACCAACAGTCTTGTTTATTAAAAGCGAAGGCTTAGTCGGTACTCTGAGTGATATAGAACAGATTCCGGTAAAACGCCTGCCAGATGGAACTCCTTTACTAATTAAAGATGTTGGAAAAGTACAGATAGGAAGTGCAACTCGTTATGGAGCGATGACCTATAATGACGGGGAACAAGTGGCGGGTGCGATTGTGATGATGCTGAAAGGTGCCAACAGTAACGAAGTTATCAAAAGCATTAAAGAAAGAATTGAAGAAATTCAAAAAACACTTCCTGAAGGGGTGGTTATTGAACCATTTTTAGATCGAACAAAAATGGTTAACAATGCCATTAATACAGTGACAAAAAACTTAGCCGAAGGAGCATTAATAGTGGTCTTTATTCTTGTCTTGTTTTTAGGAAATTTCAGAGCAGGATTATTGGTTGCTTCTGTGATACCGCTTGCGATGTTATTTGCCGTTATCATGATGAATATTTTTGGTGTCAGCGGAAACCTGATGAGTTTGGGGGCACTGGATTTCGGATTGATTGTAGATGGTGCAGTTATCATTGTAGAAGCTGTTTTACACGGTTTCCATAAGCGGTTCAATGTTGGGAAAAGTTCATTGGCTAAAGGAGAAGCCCAAGCAATTGCGAGTAATCAGGATTCGGCATACATTTCACAGGCGGAAATGGATGCCGCTGTAGGCAAATCAGCAACTAAAATGATGAATAGTGCCGTATTCGGACAGATTATTATTCTCATTGTTTATTTACCCATTCTTACCTTACAGGGCATTGAAGGGAAAATGTTTAAACCAATGGCTCAGACAGTTACCTTTGCATTGATTGGTGCATTTATACTTTCACTGACTTACATTCCAATGATGAGCAGCTGGATTCTCAGCAAAAAGAGAGAACAAAAAGCTTCTTTTTCTGACAGAATGATGGATAAAATGGAGGATTTATACCAAAGAGTTCTTATTAAATCACTTCGACTGCAAAAAATAATTCTGGGTGGCGTGCTGGCTCTGTTTTTGGTGGCATTATTTATGTTTTCCCGCCTGGGAGGAGAGTTTATACCTTCTTTGCCGGAAGGCGATTTTGCCGTAGAAACCGTGGTGCTTTCAGGGAGTAGTTTAAGTACATCTATTGAAGCTGTTTCCAAGGCTTCGAGAATACTTTTGGATGAATTTCCAGAAGTAGAAAAAGTAGTCAGTAAAACAGGTGACAGTGAGGTGCCAACCGACCCTATGGCCATGAATGAATCGGATATGATGATTATTCTGAAGCCGCGAAAAGAATGGGTTTCTGCCACTAATTATGACGATTTAGAAGCTAAAATGTCCAAAGCCTTAGAAGCTGTGCCGGGAGTTTATTTTGGATTTCAATATCCGGTAGCAATGCGATTTAACGAACTGATGTCCGGAGCAAAACAGGATGTGGTCTGCAAAATATTTGGAGATGATTTGGATACCTTGGCCTACTATGCCAATAAGCTGGGGCAAATATCTGCAAACATAGAAGGAAGTGAAGCCCTATATATTGAAACTGTGACAGGTGTACCGCAAATCACCGTGAATTATAACCGTGCAACAATCGCTCAATATGGATTGAATATTCAAGATGTAAATCAAGCGATTAACACTGCTTTTGCCGGTAAAAAAACAGGAATGGTTTACGAAGGCGAAAAACGATTTGATATGGTTGTTCGACTATCCAATGAAAAAAGAAAAGACCTTACAGATGTCCAAAACCTATTGATACCTACACCTTCGGGAGTTCAAGTACCATTAAGCGCAGTTGCAGATGTGACTATTATAGAAGGACCTAACCAAATTCAGCGCGAAAACTCAAGAAGAAGAATCATAGTCGGTTTTAATGTTCGGGGACGAGATATACAAAGTACGGTTCATGAATTACAGGAAAAAATAGCTCAAGAATTAAAATTACCTGCCGGATATTATATTGATTATGGCGGAGAATTTGAAAATTTGGAGGCAGCCAAAGACCGATTACTTGTTGCTGTACCCATAGCTCTTCTTCTGATTTTTGTATTGCTTTACTTCGCATTTAAATCCATTAAATTGGGCATCCTGATTTATACAGCGATTCCTTTATCAACCATTGGAGGTGTCTTCGCACTTACTATTCGAGATATGCCTTTCAGCATCAGTGCCGGCATTGGATTTATTGCACTTTTTGGGGTGGCGGTATTGAATGGTATCATATTAATTGCAGAATTTAACCGACTCAAAAAAGAAGGACATACCGATATTGTTCGAAATGTCATTCGAGGTGCAAAATCAAGAATTCGACCAGTTTTAATGACCGCTGCCGTTGCTTCTTTGGGCTTTCTTCCCATGGCAACCAGTCTGGGCGAAGGTGCTGAAGTACAAAGACCATTGGCGACTGTAGTCATTGGAGGCTTGTTTTTAGCCACCTTGCTGACACTTTTTGTACTGCCTATTTTATATATTATTTTCAATAAAGGACTTACTATGAAACATAAATCAATCAAGGGATTGGCGGCTTTTATATTGTTATTTATTTCAATGAATGCAAACGCTCAAACCCCTATCACGCTCCAACAAGCTATTGATACCGCTTTAGTCAATAATCTTACCGTTAAAAATGAAAAATTGCGAACAGAGTATCATCAAAAACTCATCAAATCCGGTGCGACTATTCCGGCTACAAATATTGGTGGACAATATGGACAAATCAATAGTTTCTATCCTGATTTGAGTTTAGGTATTTCACAAACACTCAGTTTTCCAACTGTTTATTCAAGACAAAAAGATTTGCTGACCGAAGAATGGAAAAGCAGTGTTTTGAATTTAAAAATAAAAGAAACAGAACTAAAAAAATTAGTTACAGAGGCTTATTTCAATCTGCTTTATATTCAACAAAAGAGAAGATTGTTACTGGAAAATGACAGCTTGTTTTCAGAATTTCTAAGTAAATCCATTCTTCGTTTTCAAAAAGGAGAAAGCAATATTTTAGAAAAAACAACAGCCGAAAATCAACAAGGACAAATTGCACTTCAACTTTCACAATTAGAACAAGATTGGGAAATCCTACAATTGCAGTTTCAGTATCTACTCAACACAACTACAGTTTTTGTTCCTGATGAAAGTGAAATCTTGTTTCAAAATATATCTTCATTGGAAAACGCAGAGTTTATTTCTCATCCTTTAGTTCAGTATTGGAAACAACAACAAAACATCGCTGTTGCCAATACAAAAGTTGAAAAATCAAAACTGTTACCAGACATTACTTTTGGCTATAATATAATGGGAATGAAAGGTATGGGTGCAAACAATGTGGAATACAACAGTAGTCTTCGTTTTCATTCGGCTCAGATTGGTTTGGGTATTCCTATTTTTAGCGGTAGTCAAAAATCAAAAATAAATGCTTCAAAAATAAATGAACAAGTAGCCGCCAATGAATACGAAGTGAATTTGAGAAATCTCGAAACAAATTTTGCACAAGCAATGAAGTACTATCAAAAGTATCAAGATGCTGTTTTATATTTTGAAAATACGGCTTTAAAAAATGCTGAAATACTTAAAACGACCGCTAATCAGCAATTTTTAAATGGTGAAATCAATTATTTAGAATGGGTGTTGCTAATGAACCAAGCGATAAGTATTCAAAGCGATTATATTGAAGCCGTACGAAACAGAAATAATGCCGTAGCAGAAATTAATTATTATCTAAATAAATAGTCTAAAAAATGAAGAACTTAATTATCATCATAAATATATTTTTATTGTTTACCGCTTGTACCAATAAACAAACAAGCGAAGAACAAGTAAATGTACCAACACAAGAAAATGTTGCCAGTCTTACCGATGCACAATATAAAAATGCCGGAATAGAAATTGGTAAAATAGAAATGAAAAATGTTTTTTCTGTTTTAAAATTGAACGGGAAAATTGATGTTCCGCCCCAAAACATAGTGTCTGTCAGTGTGCCGTTGGGTGGTTATCTGAAATCCACAAAATTATTACCCGGTATGCACATTAGCAAAGGAGAAGTAATTGCTGTAATGGAAGATCCTCAATACATTCAATTACAACAAGATTATTTAACTGCCAAAGCCCAATTTGCATACAATGAAAGTGAATATTTGCGTCAAAAAGAACTCAACGAAAGTAAAGCAGTAAGTGATAAAGTATTTGAGCAGGCAAGAACAACTTATCAAACCCAAAACATATTGATAAAATCATTGGAACAAAAGTTGAAATTAATCGGATTAAATCCAAATACTGTTACTGCCAATACGATTACAAAAAGCATCAACATCTATTCGCCTATCAATGGCTTTGTTTCTGCCGTAAATGTGAATATCGGTAAATATGTAACCCCAAGCGATGTACTGTTTGAGTTAGTCAATCCAAATGACATTCATTTGGCATTAACCGTGTTTGATAAAGATGTAAACAAATTGGCTATCGGACAAAAAGTGATTGCGTTTTCCAACAGTAATCCCGATAAAAAATATGAATGTGAAATCATATTAATCAGCAAAAACCTAAGCAACGACAACGCTACACAGGTACATTGCTACTTTAAAGAATACGACAAAACTTTATTGCCTGGGATGTTTATGAATGCAATAATTGAATTGTCAGGTGGCAATGCAACTGTTTTACCCGATGATGCCATTGTTCGTTTTGAAAATAAAAACTATGTGTTTATTGAAAAAGGAAACAGACAGTTTGAAATGACAGAGATACAAATTGGCAATGCAGAAAATGGATTTACAGAAATTATATCTGCTGAAAAATTAGCCAATAAAAACATCGTTGTTAAAGGAGCATATCATCTTTTGATGGTGCTGAAAAACACCGATGAAGAATAAAGTGAAACAAAAAATATTAGTTTAAAAATTTTAAAAATAAAAACAATGAAATATCCAGTAAAATCAATCCTAAAAAAAGTACTTATCGTACTAATTGTCGTTTTGGCACTACTTCAATTGTATCGTCCGACAAAAAATATTTCTACAGAAGTTTCTGTTAATGCTATCGGGCAACATTATGATGTTCCAGAACCCGTTGATAAATTGCTAAGAACCAGTTGCTACGATTGTCATTCCAACAATACGGTGTACCCTTGGTATAGCAATGTTCAACCAGTAGCTTTATGGTTAGATGATCATATCCGTGATGGAAAAAAACATCTGAATTTTGATGAATTTAATACTTATTCTGCCGAAAAAAAACAAAAGAAATTCAAAGAAATAGCAGAAGAAATTGAAGAGGGCGAAATGCCAATGACTTCCTATACCTTGATACATAAAAATGCTAAACTTAGTCCAGCTGACAAAAAACTTTTGGTGGATTGGGCAAAGGAAATGATGAAGAAATAATTAGAATATAGGAGAGTTTAGCTCAAAGCTCTAAAAAAACCTTAATTCTTAATTCTTAATTCTTAATTCTATGACATTCAACATCCCTTCTCATCTCACAGGTCTCACTTCTGATGAAGTTTTAGCTTCTCAGAAAAAACACGGCTTCAACAAAATAAATGCCGCTCAAAAAAGTTCTTGGGTTTCGTTACTCTTAGATATTTTAAAAGAGCCGATGTTGCTATTGCTGATTGCCGTGGCAATTATTTACTTGATTGTGGGTGATTATGGTGAAGCTATTTTTATGTTTGGGGCGATTGTTGCTGTTTCAGGAATTTCTTTTTATCAGGATAATCGTAGTAAAAAGGCGTTGGAAGCATTGGAAAAACTCAATGAACCTTTGAGTACAGTCATCCGAAATTCAAAAGTAATCCAAATTCCAACACACGAAATTGCGGTGGGTGATTTGTGTATTATTGAAGAAGGGAAAATGATCAATGCCGATGGAAAAATTGTACACAGCAACGATTTTTCGGTCAATGAAGCATCACTTACGGGCGAAACATTTTCGGTTT
>JAIXKS010000030.1:11522-15443 GCA_026928325.1 Chitinophagales bacterium
AGCAACGATTTTTCGGTCAATGAAGCATCACTTACGGGCGAAACATTTTCGGTTTTTAAAAGTCAAGAAACGGAGGATAGAAATGTATATAGCGGGACCTTGGTCGTTTCGGGTTTGGCAGTTTTTGAAGTAGAAAAAATTGGCGATGAAACGAAATTAGGGAAAATCGGGAAATCCATTCAAGAAATTCAAGAAGAACGCTCTCCTTTGCAAATTCAAATCACAAACTTCGTGAAATGGATGGCTGTCATTGGTATTGTCGTTTTCTTGATGGTTTGGGGATATAGTTTTTGGAAATCCGGAGATTGGATTGAAAGTTTATTGGCAGGGCTAACCTTGGCTATGTCCATTTTACCCGAAGAAATCCCAGTTGCTTTTACCACTTTTATGGCATTGGGAGCTTGGAAATTGATGAAAGAAGGCATTATTATCAAACGAAGTAGCGTAGTAGAAACCTTGGGAAGTACAACCGTGATTTGCACCGATAAAACCGGAACAATTACCGAAAATTCGATGCAGTTAAAAGCACTTTTTGACTATAAAACCAATCAACTTTATGAAGAGGAACAATTGACGAATAATTCACTTTCTGAATTGATACAATTTGCAATGTGGAGCAGTGAACCTGTACCTTTTGACCCGATGGAAAAAACCTTGCACAAAGTGTATGAAGAAACCCAAAAAGAGGACAAACGACTCGGTTTTCAAATGATACACGAATATCCGTTGGAAGGCAAACCACCGATGATGACCCACATTTTTGAAAATGAAAATATCGAACGAGTTATTGCTGCCAAAGGTGCTCCCGAAGCGATATTGGCAGTTTCTAATTTATCTGAAAATGAAAAAGACAAGTTGCGTCAGCGTATCAAAGATTTAGGAAAACAAGGCTATCGTTTATTGGGTGTTGCCAAAGCTCATTTTGAAGGAAATCATTTCCCAAAAAAGCAGCAAGATTTCAACTTTGAATTCTTAGGATTTACTGTGTTTTATGATCCACCCAAACAAGGTATTCAAGAAGTGTTTCAACATATTTACGATGCAGGAATTAAGGTAAAAGTGATTACGGGAGATAATGAAGACACGACAAATGCCATTGCACGACAAGCCGGAATTAAAAACAATACACCTGCTGTAAACGGTGCTAAAATCGTCCATCATTCCGAGACTGAATTGATTGAACTTTCAAGAAAAACTACTTTGTTTACCAGAATGTTTCCCGAAGCCAAATTAAAAATGGTCAATGCTTTTAAGAAAGACGAAGAAGTGGTAGCGATGTTGGGCGATGGCGTAAACGATGCTCCCGCACTCAAGGCAGCACATATTGGCGTAGCGATGGGAAATAAAGGCACGGAAATAGCCAAAGCAGCGGCTTCTTTGGTGATTATCAATGATGATTTGGATAAATTGGTCGTTGGAATTGCAGCAGGAAGAAGAATTTACACCAACATCAAAAAAGCAATTCAATACATTATTTCCATTCATATACCGATTATTCTAACTGTTTCCTTGCCTTTGTTTTTAGGTTGGGTTTTTCCGCATATTTTTACACCTGTTCACGTTATTTTCTTAGAATTAATTATGGGACCTACTTGTTCTATTGTATATGAAAACGAGCCGATGGAAAAAGGAACGATGAGCCAAAAACCACGGAAAATGACCGATACTTTCTTAAATTGGAAAGAATTAAGCATCAGTATCATTCAGGGATTAATGATTACCGCAGGGGTGTTATTTGCTTATCAATTGACCGTTCAGCAAGGCGGAGATGAAGAAACCACGAGAGCGATGGTTTTTACCACTTTAATTTTTGCCAACATCTTATTGAGCCTAACCAATCGCTCTTTTACCTACAGTATTTTAGAAACCTCTAAAAACAAAAACAAACTCTTCCCTATCGTTATCGGTGCAACTTTAGTTTTACTTTTTGCAATATTGTATGTGCCTGTATTTGCTCAGTTTTTCCATTTGGATAGCTTGAATATAAACGAATTAGGCACTTCGTTTTTGATTGCTAGCGTGTCTGTTTTGTGGTTTGAAGGGTATAAATGGTTGAAGAGGAGAAAATAATTTTTTCAAAAAAATACTTGCACTATTAAAAAGTTTATTTACCTTTGTGAGTGAATACTAACTAACATTAAATAAACTAAAAGTGAACAGTATGGCAACATTTGATAAAAAGAAGATTTTCAATCTGGAATTAGCAATCGAATACTCCGAAGGTGGCGTAATCAGCAAACAAGTAACTAAAAGTAAAGCGGGAAACATCACGCTGTTTTCTTTCGATAAAGGAGAAGGGCTATCGGAACATACAACTCCTTATGATGCCGTTGTGCAGTTATTAGATGGCGAAGCTGAAATCACAATTGGAGGTGAAGTTTTTCACTTAGTGAAAGGCAATTTTATTATTATGCCTGCCAATGTGCCTCATTCTCTTATGGCAACTGAGCGTTTTAAAATGTTACTGACAATGATTAAAGATGATAATAATTGATATGCTGTAAAAATGAACGGAAAACACAATATCGCAATCGGTTTTATCACTATGGGAGCATTTATGCTCTATGGTTTTTTGCTGATTTACCTCAGAGATTTTGCACCCAATGCCGAGGAATGGGCAAATTCGTATAGCAACGGCAAGCATTTTGAAGCACGATTGGCACACGTACACGGTAATTTATTTGCCTTTCTAAATATCGTCATCGGCTTTTTGCTTTTGCATTTCAAAGAGAATATACACTATTCAAAAGCCATTTCTTGGTTGGCTATAATCGGGTTGCTGATGCCAATAGGTATTTGGGCTGAATTGTATTTGGGCTTACCTCCGATTTTTGTTTTGATTGGTGCACTATCTATGACAGCTTCTGTTTTTATTGCCGGGTTTAGCTTTTTTAAATTTAAAAATGAAATCAAAAAACAACATTGATAAATGAAAGCACTTAAAATAATACAGACTGTTTTGTTAAGTTTCTTTGGCTTATTAACCGTATTTATGGCTTCGTCTGTCATTTTTGATTTATTCGGTATTCGGGAAAAAGAAGGTAACTATGTCTTGTTTATCGTTTACACCAATTTGATATGTGGTATTCTGTATTTGTTGGCTGCTTATACCACTTGGACAGAACCAAAATTGAGTTTTAAAACCTTACTCGTTTCATTGTCCCTACTGATTATCGCATTTGTTGCATTTCAATTTTATATACACAATGGCGGAATACACGAAGAAAAAACGGTAAAAGCGATGCTATTCAGAATTGTATTTACTGCGATAATGGCCGGTGTTGGTTGGCTGAATTTAAAAAAGAGAAATTTAATTAAAGAAAAGTAAAACAAAAAAATTTATCTAATTATGTTAGCGAATACTCACAAACTCATTTTCATCTCAATACTTTTTATTGGGTGGAATACCGTTCAGGCACAAGAGGTCTGGACACTAAAGCAATGTATTGACACGGCACAAGTGTATAATAAAAACTTGCAAATTAATCGTAACAACATCAGCATTAGCAAACAAAGAGAAAGGGAAGCAAAAGCCAACCTAATCCCGAAAATCACTGCCAATGCAGATTACAAGTATTTTATGGAGTTGCCTACGCAACTAATGCCAATGAATGCACTTAATCCGCAAGCACCCGAAGGACAGTTTAGGGATTTACAATTTGGCGTTCCGCACAACATAAATGCAAATATTCAATTGGCTATGCCTTTGTATAATCCACAAATTTATGGAGCGATTGAGAATACAATAATTGCTAATGAATTCACTCAATTACAATATCAGAAAACAGAAGAACAAGTGTTATTTGATATAACAACACTTTATTACAACGCACAAATTCTAAAACATCAATTGGATTTTATGGATAGCAATCTGATTAACTCAAACAGATTGTTGCAAAATATGGAATTGCTAAAAAGTCA
>JAIXKS010000030.1:16075-25488 GCA_026928325.1 Chitinophagales bacterium
CCGATGTTTTATTGGCTGACAATGCTTTGCGTGAAGCACAACAAAATTATTTAAATGCAATTATTGACTTTTTAAAAGCTGATTTGGAATTCAAAAAATTAACAGGAACGATTAAAAATAAGTAAGATGAAAAAAATAATCTGGATAATAGCAGGTATTGCAATTGTTGGTTTGGTAATATTCAAATTGACAAGTAATAAAAAAACAACTGAAAGTAAGGTTTATCAATTTGATAAAGAAAAACCAATATTAGTTGATGTGGATACTATTCAATTGAAAAACATCAATGAAGAAGGCGTTTTTACAGGGACTTTTGAACCTAATCGAGAAGTGAAAATAAGTGCTGAAACCCAAGGTAAAATCAATGCCGTTTTAGTAGATGTTGGAAGCTCTGTTCAGCAAGGACAAACGCTCATTCAATTGGATGATTCTTTGTTGAAACTACAATTACAAACCATTGAGGTGCAAATAGAAGGTTTGCAAGATGATGTAAATCGTTACACCATTTTAGCGGAAGCCGATGCCGTTCAAGGCATTCAATTGGAAAAAGCAAAATTGGGTTTAAAATCTGCAAAAGTTCAAAAAGCAACTTTGCAGGAGCAAATCAATAAAACAACCATCAATGCTCCATTTAGCGGTGTCGTAACTGCAAAATTAAGTGAAATTGGAGCTTTTGCAGCACCGGGAGTTCCATTGTTACAAATCACAGATATAAGCACACTTAAATTTACAGTAAACGTACCCGAAAGTGATTTAAAACTATTTCAGTCCAATCAAAATTATAGTATTTCAGCAGCTATTTTTCCTGAAATTCCCTTGTACGGAAAACTAACAATGATTGGAAGCAAAGCAAATATGGGAAATAGTTTCCCTATACAATTCCAAGTAGGAAACACCAAACAAACAACTATAAAATCTGGAATGTTCGGAAAGGTTTCATTAACCAAAAACAAAACAAAGCAAGGTATTATTATTCCATCTTCTGCAATTATAAACAGTGAAAATCAAACACAAGTTTATGTAATAAAAAACGGTAAAGCTATTTTAAAAACCATTACAATTTCAAAAAATATCGGAAATAAAACTATTGTTTCAGGTGGTTTAAATGTTGGCGACATCATCGTAACAAATGGCTTTATCAATCTTTTTGATGGAGCAAATATCAATGTAAAATAAAATCAGCGGACTATGAATATTACAGAAATATCAATAAAACGACCTTCGCTGATAATTGTTCTTTTCAGCGTATTTGCACTTTTAGGAATTATCGGCTTTAAAAATTTGAGCTATGAATTAATGCCCGATTTCAACCAACCGGTTGTGGTGATTAAAACAGTTTATCCTGGTGCCGAGCCGAATGAAGTAGAAACTTCCGTTTCCCGAAAAATTGAAGATGCACTATCCAATTTGGAAGGTGTAGATTATTTGGTTACAAAATCATTGCCCAATGCCTCGGTTATCATCGTTAATCTGAAATATGGAACCGATTTAGATAAAACGATGCAAGATGCTCAACGCTATATTGATAACATTCGTAAGGATTTACCAAAAGATATTTTGAGCCCTGTAATGAGCAAAGTATCGCCTAATGATTTGCCGATAATGTCTGTAAGTGCAACGAGCAATTTAAAACCAACTGAGTTTTATCAGAAAATGAAAGACGATTATCTGCCACAAATTCAACAAATAAAAGGCGTAGCAGAGATTACTATTTTGGGTGGAGAAGAAAGAGAAATACAAGTAAAAGTAGATAAAGAGAAATTGAAATTGTATAAAATTTCCTTATATCAAATTGTAGAATCCATCAACCGTTCGGGTATTGATTTACCAGCAGGTAAAATACAAACTGAAACAAACAACAATTCTGTTCGATTGGTTGGAAAATACACTGCTATTACAGACATACAGAAAGTTCAAATAGCAATGCCATTGCCGGGAAGTCCTGTCTATGTAAAAGATGTTGCCGAAGTAACAGACGGTATCAAAGAAATTACTTCTTACAGCCGTTTTAACGGGAAAACAGGAATTGGTTTAATGATCAAAAAACAAGGCGATGCCAATGCAGTAGATGTTTCTAAATTGATTAAAGAAAAGTTTAAATTCATTGAAGAACACAACGCTAATTCTGATGTGAAATTTGTAGCAACAGACGATAGTACAGACAACACCATTGCAGCCGTTAATTCGGTGGTGTTTGATTTAATTTTAGCAGTTATCCTAGTATCTCTGGTAATGTTATTATTCCTTAGAAGTTATCGAAATTCACTGATTGTTGCCGTTGCCATTCCAACTTCTTTAATCACCGCTTTTGGAACAATGTGGCTATTGGGTTACACACTCAACTTAATGACACTCTTGGCAATGTCTTTAGTTATCGGAGTTTTGGTAGATGATGCTACGGTAGTTTTAGAAAATATCCAACGTCATTTGGATATGGGTAAAGACAAGCGAAAAGCAGCTTTGGACGGACGAATGGAAATTGGCTATTCTGCTGTTTCGATTACTTTGGTAGATGTGGTTGTTTTTGTACCAATACTATTTTTACAAGTGTTTGTTGCCGATATGCTCAAACAATTTTCGGTAGTTATTATCGTAACTGTTTTAACAAGTTTATTAGTTGGTTTTACTTTAACGCCTTGGTTAGCTTCACGAATTGGAGAAAAAGAAAATTTAAAACCAAGCAACTTTTTCAACCGCTTTTTATTGCGGTTTGAAAGACAATTAGAACGTTTTATCATTTGGTATGGCAATACATTGAACTGGGTTTTAAAACATAAACTCATTTTTACAGGCTTTGTTCTTTTACTTTTTGTAGGAACTGCCGTTATGATGAAACAAGGAATTATCGGAAAAGAATTAATTGCAACAGGCGACCAAGGAAAATTTCGTTTAGCATTAGAATTTGATAAAAATGTTTCCATTGAACAAAACAATAAAGTTTCTGAAAAGATAGAAACATACATTTTACAGCAACCCGAGGTGGAAAGTGTATTTAGTAATGTTGGCGGACCAAGTACGGGAATTGGAAGTTTGGGAGTTGGAGCAGCAAATAAAACGGAATTTACAATTCAATTAAAATCAAAGAAAGAAACCAACAACCTTTCAACGGAAGTTTTTATGCGAAAACTACGTGATGATTTACAAAGTGATTTTTCGGGAGTAAATTATTCTATAATGGCATTGGGATTAATTCCACGAACCGCACCGATTGAAATTACATTAAGCGGAAGCGATTTAAATAAAGTAATGCAAACAGGGAATGATTTAAAAGACATTATCGAGAAAATTCCGGGAGCGGATAATGTTCGTCTTTCCGTAGAAGCTGGAAGTCCTGAACTTAAAATTATCCCCGACAAAGATAAAATGCAACGCTTAGGGTTAAATACGGCTTATTTGGGTATAAATTTACGAACCGCTTTTACAGGAAATGACGATGCCACTTTAACTGAAGACGGAACAGAATATCCCGTTCGTATATGGTTAGATAAATTTAGTCGCCAAAATGAAGACGACATCAAGCAATTGAATATTATCAACCCAATGGGCGTTCCCATTGAAGTATCACAAATTGCAAGTATAGAAAAAGACAATTCGCCCTCACTTTTAGAGCGTAAAGACCGTCAACCTGCCGTTACACTAACTGCCGATGCCTTAGGTCGTCCGTCAGGAACAGTAGCCGATGATGTGGTGGCTTATATCAACAAAAATCCTTTGCCAGACGGCATACAAATGACTTGGGGAAGTGATATTAAAAGGCAAAATGACAGTTTTGGTGCATTAGGTTCTGTTTTGTTGATTTCCTTTGTGCTAATCTATCTGATTATGGTTGCATTATACGATAGCTATATTTATCCGTTTGTAGCCTTATTTGCTATTCCAGTTGCGGCAATCGGAGCATTTTTAGCACTGAATTTATCATTGAGCCACCTTAGCTTATTTGCTCTGTTAGGTTTAATTATGCTGATGGGATTAGTGACCAAAAATTCAATTTTAATCGTGGACTTTACCAACCAAATGAAAGCAGAAGGAAAGCACTACAAAGAAGCCATTGTTTTGGCAAGTAAAGGAAGAATGCGACCTATTTTGATGACTACTTTATCAATGGCTATCGGAATGTTACCTATTGCATTAGCAACAGGAACATCAGCCGAATGGAAAAACGGATTGGCTTGGGTAATTATTGGCGGTTTGCTTTCGTCATTGGCTTTAACCGTTTATTTAGTTCCAATGGTTTATGATGTGGTAGATAGTGTGAAAGAAAAATTTAGCAATAGAATACCTAGAGTGATACAATTAAAGAAAGAGTGATATTTGAATGTAAACCAACACACCGTGTAAGCACATCTCGTATTCGCACAAAGCCACGCTAAAGCCAAAATGCGAGAAGAGCTTACACTACCTACCCTAAAAAATTATTTTTTCTTCCCTTTCTAAAAAATTTAAAACCTGCACCTCTCAGCCGACACAACAGCAAAATACAGAACATACAAGAATTAACAACACGTAAGACAATACGCCAGCCTGTAACAAGCGGTTTGAACGCAAGGCGGGTAAATCGCTTCGATTGAACATTTTCGGTAAGAAAAAGCATTATCTTCGTATCAACATTTATTGGTAAAAACCGCCCTGCATCAAGCCGCCAAAACGTTATCGGCAACTCAAAGTAAACAGTTCCAATCTCAAAAAATCAATTTATCTAACCGAAAATTTGTCAGCTGAAAATAATGTATTAATATTGTAGCTTAGATTAATTCTAAACAATTAATTTGAAGAAGAAAAGACATATCAATTTTTTAGGAATTGCCTTACTTTTGGTTTATGCATTTACTATGCTACCATCAATTGTAATGCATCACCATCATCATGAAGAAGTTGTAGCCTTTTCTGAAGCTGACTCCTGTGAAAAATCGATTTATTACGGTATTCATGATGAACACAAAGAGCACATTAGTAAAACGCTCGAAGATTGCTGGTTTTGCGATCATCATACTATGCCTTTACAAATTCTTGTGGAAAATGAATTTGAGCTTCTAAACTTTGAAATTTCTACTGAATATTCAACCTATTACAAAAGCTTCCATTCCATCGAATTAACTGGAAGTTCTAATAAAGACCCTCCTTTTTTCATTTAAACATTTCTGAACACTTGCAATAAGTGTGTTCATATTTAATCCTAAGATATTTATGTGTCATGGGAATTGTTTTTATTGAAAAAAATCCATTTTGATTAAGAAAATTATAGTAGCAACACTACTAATGACTTTCTTTCATCTGTATAGTTTTAGTCAAGACATTGAACTAAGGGGGGCAGTAATAAATGAAAAAGGAAAGCCATTAGAAGATATTGCAGTAGCCATAAAATATACAAATAGAATCTTCTTTACAGATAGAGAAGGATATTTTATTATTGACAGTATTCCAAAAGGGGAACATACGCTTATAGTGAATCTATATAGTCAAAATAAAGTTTCCCTTGAACTCATATTGGATAAGGACACCATTTTACCTAATCCGATAGTTGTAAAAGAAAATATTGTAGAATTAGATGAAGTGGTGATTGTAAGTAAGCAACCTATTGGTACTCCAATTGAAAGTTTACCTGTTCTAGAAGTAAATGCATCTGATATCAGAAGTGAAATTGGAGGAAGTCTAATTCAAACACTTGAAAAAAATCCTGGTATTAAAAGCATGGGTATTGGCTCGTCAAACTCAAAACCTTTGATTAGAGGATTAGGATTTAATCAAGTGGCAGTTATTGAAAATGGAATCAAACACGAAGGACAAGAATGGGGTGCAGACCACGGCTTGGAAATCGACCAATATTCCATAAACAAGTTAGAAATTATTAAAGGTCCTTCTTCATTCTTATATGGTTCCGATGCTTTAGGTGGTGTTATTAATGTAAACTCTAACACAGCACCTTCTAAACATACTTTAGGAGGAAATATAGATTTAGTAGGAAAAAGCAATAACCTTCATTTTGGAGGTTCTTTAAATATTTTTGGTAGAAAGGATAAATGGTTTTTCAATTTCCGTTCTACGTATATGGATTATGCTGATTATAGAGTTCCTTCCGATACCGTTTATATTTATAGTTATGCCGTTGATTTAGATAAACGCTTTGTCCGTAATACAGCTGGTAAAGAATGGAGCAATAGCCTTCATTTTGGGTACATTAACAACAAAGTAAAAAGTGTTTTTTCTATAAGTAATAATTTTTCCAAAAGTGGTTTTTTTGCCAATGCGCATGGTATCACTCCTATAAATATTGACAAAACTATATATGATGCCTCGAATAGAGATATTCTCCTTCCTTTTCAGAAAGTTAATCATGTTAAAGTAAGTAATCAAACGAATATTTATTTAAAAAAACATCAACTCATTTTTGAGATTGGGGTTCAAAATAATTTCAGAACAGAATACAGCAAATACGTAGCACACGGATATATGCCTGCTGTTTTTCCTGAAGATTTAGATTTCTCCCCCGATTTGGAAAGAGAATATAATAAAAGTACAATCAGCTTTAATGCTACAGATAAGTTAATGCTTAAAAATCATCAATTGAGTTATGGAGTGAATGCCAGTTATGAAAATAATAAAATTGGAGGATGGGGTTTTTTAATCCCAAAATACAACGCCTATAATTTTGGGATTTTTGTTTTCGATAGATTTTCTATCAGCGAACATTTGAAATTACTTGGAGCATTGCGATATGATTTTGGACACACTCAAGTTGAATCTTATTATGATTGGTTCGAAAGTGATGTAATAGAAGATGGAATTACACATAAAGAGAAACTACAAAAAGCAGAGGGTTTTTCGAAAAACTTTAACAATTTGAGTTGGTCAATCGGTATGGATTATAATATAAACGATTGGAGGTTTAACGTCAATTTAGGTAAAAGTTTTAGAATGCCTATTTCAAAAGAATTGGCAGCTAATGGAATTAACTATCACTATTTCAGATACGAAAAAGGGAATAATCAACTTTCTCCCGAGCAGTCCTATCAATTGGACTTGGGTGTTCATTTTAAAAAGCAAAAGTGGAATATTGGACTTACTCCATTTGTGAATTATTTCTCTAATTATATCTTTTTGAATCCGACTTCTAATTATGATACGTATTATGGTGCAGGAAATCAAATATTTGAATATACACAGGCAAAAATTTTTAGGACTGGATTTGAATTACAGGGAGAATTTAAACCAATTCAACAATTACGTTTCCAAACAGGATTAGAATATTTATATAGTATTCAATTATCAGGAACTAAGAAGTACTACCCATTACCTTTTTCGCCTCCAGCTTCTTGTATTATATCCGTTTCGTATGAACCCAACTTATGGGAAAGGCATTTAGAAAATACATTCTTTAAAATCAATTGGAGAGTTGCAACAGCTCAAAATAGAATCGTTCCACCTGAAAAAACAACGCCTGCTTATAATGTTTTGGGAATCTCAATAGGTACTTCAATAAAGATAAAGAAAAATGCAATTGACTTGAGTTTAAATGTATATAATTTATTGAATCAAAAATATTTGAATCACACCAGTTTTTATCGCTTAATAGAGCTACCCGAACAGGGGAGAAATTTTGTTTTATCCATTAAAATACCTTTTGATTTTAAGAAATAATGAAAAGGAGTAAGGACATATTTAATAAAAGTGTTTCTCTGTTTTTCATAGGGATTGTGCTACTCATATCCCTCCATAATTTAATAGAACATCATGACGGCTTATCAAATGGTCGAAACCATTATTGTGTATTATGTCATCAAGTGATGATAGAGCCTTCACCCGCTCTTGAAATGGCTGAACTTCAAATCATCTTACCGTCAAAAGTTATTTCAAGAACTAACATTTTTTTCAAAAAAGAAACTCGTTTTGAGCATCTATTTGTGAGAGGTCCGCCAATAAGATTATTCTCAAAAAACAACTTAACCAATCACAATTAAATAATAAAATTAAAATAAGAATACAATGAAAAATATAATAAGAATTTTTATGCTTACAGCAGTATTGGCGATGGCTATAACCAGCTGTAAAAAGGATAAAGTAGAACCGAATGCACCGACTATCAGTAATGTTGAATTCGGTCACGACAATAACAAAACTGCTTATGTTGGAGCTGATTTGCATGTGGAGGCTGATATATCTGCCCCTGGCAAGGTAGACAACATCAAAGTTGAACTACACCCAGAAAGCGGAAGCGGTTGGGAATATAGCGAAGTCTTTAAAACCGATTTTGAAGGTTTATTAAATGCGACATTCCATAAGCATATCCAAATTTCGGAGGACGCTCAACCGGGAGAATATCATCTTCATTTTACTGTTACCGACAAAAATGGTAAACAAACATCGGAAGAAGCACATATTCAAATTATAAACGACCCAAGTTTACCGTCAGTCGCTAATTATTCCGTTCATGTTGAAGATGGTGGAAATACCCTACATGTTGAAGCTCATATAACAGCACCAAATAAAATTGCTGAAGTGGAAGTAGAAATTCACGGACCTTGGGAAGAGGAATTTGAATATGACGATGTAGCAATGGTTGGACAAATTTCGTATCTTTTCTCAAAGCATATTGATATTTCTAATGCACCATCGGGGCATTACCATGTGCATTTAGGAATAACTGATCAAGATGGGAAGAATATAGAGTTTGAAGAGCATTTTAATAAATAAACTAATATCATTAACGGGACATCGAAACTCGGTGTTCCGTTATTTTAAATTTAAAACGATGAGAAAATTAAGTATTATACTCGTATTAACAATCCTTTTTATAGGTTGTAAGAAAGAAGAAATCGACAACACTCCACCTGAAATTGATTCAAATTTTAATTCGTTTCCTATTCAATGTAGTGAAATAAAAAGGGGGGAAACATTTACATTTAAAGCAAGATTTACCGATGATATTGAGTTAGGGTCTTTCGGTATTGATATTCACCATAATTTTGACCATCACAATCATAGTACAGAGGCAGGAGAATGTGATTTGGGAACTATAAAAACGCCTGTCAACCCTTTTGTACTATTAAAAAATTATGAAATTCCAACAGGATTGCAATCGTACGAGGCTAGTGTGTTTGTAGATGTTCCAAATGATATTGATACAGGTGATTATCATTTTATGATTAAAGTTACGGATAAAGCAGGATGGCAAACTTTAAAAGGGGTGAGTGTGAAAATTATTCCATGACCATAGTACAGCTAACACCAATGAGATGCCGATAACAAGCGGTTTGAACGCAAGGCGGGTTAATCGCTTCGATTGAGCATTTTCGGTAAGAAAAAAGTATTATCTTCGTATCAACATTTGTCGGTAAATTCGCCCTGCGTCAAGCCGCCAAAACGTTATGGGCAAGGCTATGACGACACAACCCGACAGACAAAATCGGGTTCTTTTT